>CAIKEH010000015.1 GCA_903826405.1 uncultured bacterium | reverse complement strand
TTGACCGGCGGCGTTCAGCCTTCGGCTTTGCTTGAAGGCAAACAAAAACCCCAGCGCTGTGCGCTGGGGTTCATGGAGTGGGTTGCGGTGGGGGAGGGAAAGGAACTTGCCCTATAACCAGCCTAATATCAATTACTTATAACTCGTAAATTTTATGTAGCCCCGAATATGGCCCCGAGGAAATACTCTTTGGTAGATATAAAGCTACAAAAACAAACCATTTTTGATCGCGACCTGACCAATAAACAAACATATGGGGAAATCCACCGGAATAGTCGGCATTAACAGCGCCCAATTGTGTTTCAACCCTAAAATCCAGTCTCTTGCATTTCCACACCGACAATCTGATTCAGCCTGAAATTCGACCCGGCAACGCCACGAGTTCTGTTTCGGAAGGAACCTGGGTTGGCAACTCCTTAATATATACGACGGTGACAAGGCATTTTGCTCTTTTTGTCCGATTTGGTAGCTTTACACTGTGGATATCAAAACCCTCATATCAAAAGATCCGGATGTTTTAGGCGGTACTCCCGTATTTACAGGTACAAGAGTGCCGATTGAAACACTTTTTGACCACCTCGAAGCTGGTATTCCCCTCGACGAATTTCTGGACGATTTCCCAACTGTTACAAGGGAACAGGCAGTTGCACTTCTTGAGATAGCCAATAAAATTTTGAATTCTAAAGATCTCGAGAAGCTCTATGAAACTGCTGCTTGATGAGAATCTTCCGAAACGGTTAAAGTCCCTCTTCCCGAATCACCAGGTGTTTACCGTCCGCGAAAAACAATGGAACGGCATCAAGAACGGACAACTCCTTTCTTTGATGCTGAATAACAAATTCGATGCGCTTCTGACTTTTGATAAAAATATGCAGCATCAACAAAATTTCTCAAAATACGCAATTGCAGTTTTTGTCCTGACAGGTTCCATAAACACATATGAAGCATTGAAGATATTGGTGCCGAAAATAGATGCCTACTTAGCCGCTCCACAGTTGCCACCTGGAATCATTGAAATCAAATAAAGGACTGACTTATTGCGAATAGGGCATCTCACTATCGGCCGAGGCTTAGAGCATATTCCATTTCCTCAATGGCAGACACCATTTCACATACCTTTCTACTCCCCCTCTTTTTGACTCTTCGATATTTAGGGAGGAGGCCACTGCCCTGGAGACATAGCTGAATGCAGCGGAGAGAAAAGGGAATCTGGTTGAAGATGACCAATCCGAACAAGCACAGGATATGAAAACTCAAGCAGGGGAATCCGGCGATCAGAAACCGTATAGAGAAGGTTGGGCCCGAAATCGCTTTCGGCAATTATCGGTGCAGAAGCCCAAGACTTTGCCGTCGAGCACCAAAGTGTCCGCTATACCCTGAAGAAGTGACATCTTACATACCGGATCAAAATCGCTGGAAAACTTGACGGAGGAATAAGCCCCCACATGCCCCCCGGCCTCCGCGATCATGGGATCAACTTGAGATGGTCCCTTGCTGCATGAAAAGACCAGTGACAGAACAAGCAGGAAGAAGAGTGACCGCAACATCTGCATGAATTGTGGGTGAAATCGTCCATAGTGAATATAAGAATTATTCGGGGGAACTGCCAGGGCAATGTCAGATCCAAAAACCGAAGCCGTCATCATTCGGGGCAAATGAGTGATTTTCAAGGCATCATGAAATAGCGAAAATGCTTCGACAAGCTCAGTTTCATTCCATGCCGATTGGCTGGATTTTTACAAAGTTTTCACCCACCAGCCCTCGGCAGGATACCGATTGACCCATATGAACTATATTCGTTGCCAGAATGGCGCTTCGTAGACTATATCAACTTTGCCTCAGTTTCCTCATACTTTTGGCTTTCATGGCCCAGTCTTTCAGCAGAACCTGGATCGTGGCGGACTATTGGCTCAATACGGGATACTACGCCGCACATTGCGAGAACAAAACCCGTCCGGAACTGCACTGCAACGGCAAGTGCCAAATGATGAAAAAAATCCCGGCCGAAGAACAGAAAGATGCCGAAAACCAACAACGCCTCTCTGAGAAATTCGATACCGGTCCACTCAGCTCCCGGCATTTTTTCGCCGACCTTGGTGCCTTGACGTTCCGAGCTGCTGACAACCCACATACGCTGCAACTTATCTCCAGGCCTTCCAACGGCCATGTTCCCGGCCAGCTCCGTCCTCCCGCGGCCTGATCCCTTCCTCCATCCATGACTTATTTCCATCCGAACAGGCATCGGATCATTTCTGCATTCTCCAAACCAAGAGCATGAAAAAGTTCATTTTGACCATTCTGTTCCCGCTATGCATACTATCCACGGAAGCCTGCGAGATCTGCGGCTGCGGAGTCGGCAACTACTATATCGGCCTACTCCCCCATTTCAAGCATTCCTTCTTCGGGATCCGCTATCAATTCAGGGACTTCAAAACCCGGCTGACAGCCGACCCCACCCAATTCAGCAATGACCATTACCAAACCATCGAAGCCTGGGGTGGATTCAATATCGGCAAACGCTGGCAGGTGATGGGATTCATCCCCTACAACATCAGCCATCAGGTGTCTGACGAAGGCACTTCCCATCGTACCGGCATGGGCGATATCGCCCTCATGGCCAATTACAAATTGCTGGACATCCGGTCAACAAGCTCTGGCAACAAATTGGTCACCCAACAACTCTGGCTGGGAGGAGGAATCAAACTCCCTACAGGCAAATTCGAGATCGACCCGACCGACCCTGACGTGGCCGCAGCAGCGAACACACAGATCGGCTCAGGCAGCACCGATTTCTTCCTGACCCTGACCCATAACATCCAGGCTGGGAATTTCGGAGTCAATACCAATGCCAGCTACAAGATCAACACGGTGAATGGAGACAAATACCGGTTTGGGAACAAGTTGGCCCTGAACAGCTTCGCTTATTACACCGTGTCTGCCGGACAAACCGCATTCACACCCAACATTGGGCTGATGTATGAGCATTCGGTTCAGAACAAGCTGGATGGAGCCATATTGGACCAGACCGGAGGATACATGCTGAACCTCGCCGGTGGAGTGGAAGTAAACCTAGGGAAGGTGACCGTTGGCGGCAACCTGCAGACCCCGTTGGCACAGAATTTCGCAAATGGGCAGACCGTCTCGAAGATCAGGGGTATGGTGCATGTGACCTTCACCCTCTGATTTCAGAAAAGTCCCAAAGTTGACAACAGAAAATTCCATTACCTCATTGCTGTGACATGCATCCCAAATACATGCGAACAGTCTTTAGCCTGCATAGCATCCAGGGGCTTGTCAGTGGCTTGTGGTACCGGAGAAGAGAAAAATGTCGGGGCGCTAGGCACTAATCAGCAATACATCACTAAAAACAAGACTATGCGCAAAGCAACAAGCATCATCACGATCATCTTCCTTTTAGCGAACATCAAAGGGTTGGCACAAGCCCCGTCATCAGACAGCCTGGCCAAAAAGCACCAACAGATGATGGACATCATCATGACCAAACCCAAGTACCCCATCAAGACCATCGGCGTCTACCTGTACGACGGTTACCAGACCCTCGACGCCATGGGACCCTATGAAACCCTGGCCGGACTCTCGGGCGTAAAGGTCTTTTTCATAGCCAAACACAAAGGCGGCGTCCGCAACCAACGTGGCATGACCGTCCAGGTAGACACATCAATTGATAAAGTATCCAGCCTGGACATCCTGGTCATTCCCGGAGGAGCTGCGGAAACCTATATGCAGACTCAGGATACCGCGGTAGTCAACTGGATCAAACGGATCGACAAGACCACCACCTATACGACCAGTGTTTGTACCGGAGCCTGGATCCTGGGAGCCACAGGATTGCTGCAGGGAAAGAATGCCACGACCAATTGGTATCGCGCCGAGGAAAGATTGAAAACATATGGTGCCACCTTCCAGGAATCGCGCTGGGTGCAGGATGGCAAGTATTGGACCTCAGCGGGCGTGACCGCAGGCATTGACATGAGTCTGGCCATCATCAACGACCTGATGGGTGAAAAATACACCCAAAGCGTCATGCTCAACCTGGAATACGATCCTCATCCCCCGATCAAAGGTGGTTCGCTAAAGAATACCCAACCCTTGGTGAAGGATATGATGACGGAAATGTACGACATGGGGATGCAGCCCCTCTTCAAGAAATATGATAAAAACTGACGCATGGTTCATCCATCAGCAACACATGGATTCAAAATGAAATACATGAAAAAGTACTTGACCATCACCGCGACCATCTTCATCTTCTCCTGCACAGGACCCCAAAAAGAAGACAAGAAAACGGCCTTGGAACATATGACCACTAAGAAGGACAGCTCATTGGTGAAATACACCGTGAATATGGTCGTGAACAAAAAAGATTTCTCCTGCGGTATGCCTGTCTCTGCCGGCTTGGAGGACACCTGCCAATACAAGGGAAAAGCCTATGGATTCTGCTCAAAGGAGTGCAAGGAGGAGTTTTTGAAATCTCCGGAGCGCTACCTAGCAGATAAACACTGAGGTTTTCCCTGAAGCAAGTCAATGATGTCAGGCGCTGATGTGATCCACCGGCGGAGTATATTGGTATCGCTGCAATTGTTCATAGGAAAGTGGGAGGTTCCCAGTGTTTTAAGACACTGACTTGACCGCCATGCTTTCAAATAACTTAAATCTCAGGATGTGTCAACTATAACCGGAAAGCCCAAAGTAACTGGGCGTTGCTGATAATTTAGGAGCACCAAGGGTTCACTTCGCTACCACCCCCGAATTTGGCCCCTCAAAGCCCTTTTTTCTGAGCCTTTCCGAACTTATTTGACTGCTCTAAAACGCCAGAACCACTTGAAATCAATTGACTTAAGGGGGGGGCGTTTTGAGCGTTG
>CAIKEH010000014.1 GCA_903826405.1 uncultured bacterium | reverse complement strand
GTGATGACAAGTCCTGATGGGATAACTTGGACGGCACAAATTTCAGCTGCGGATAACGAATGGAATAGTGTTACTTATGGTAATGGCAAATTTGTTGCTGTTGCACAATCTGGTAACGGTAACCGAGTGATGACCAGTCCTGATGGGATAAATTGGACGGCACAAACTTCAGCTGCAGATAATGGATGGAGGAGTGTTACCTATGGCAATGGTTTATTTGTTGCTGTTGCCTTGACTGGTAACGGTAACCTAGTGATGACCAGTCCTGATGGGATAAATTGGACAGCCAGGTCTTCAGCTGCGGATAATTACTGGAGTAGTGTTACCTATGGCAATGGTTTATTTGTTGCTGTTGCACAATCTGGTAACGGTGGCCTAGTGATGACCAGTCCTGATGGTATAAATTGGACGTCCAGTTCTTCTGTTGACGATTACAATTGGAATAGCGTTACGTATGGTAATGGTTTATTTGTTGCTGTTTCATCCAGTGAAACCGGTAACCAAGTGATGACCAGTCCGGATGGTATAACGTGGACTGCCCAGAAAGTTGCTAACAGAGGATATTGGGTTAGTGTTACTTATAGCAATGGATTATTTGTTGCTGTTTCAAGCGATCTTTTCGGTAACACAGCGATTATAAGTCCCGATGGAATAAATTGGAGTAATGGTGCTTTTCCTGTAACATCTTTGTGGAGTAGTGTTACGTATGGCAATGGCATATTTGTCGTGGTTTCAAATAGGGGCGCCGGCACCAAGGTGATTACAAGTGATAAAGTGGCGGATGCACCGGTAATTACTGCCATTACTCCAAGGAACAATGGCTTAAGCGTTAGTTTTACACAAGCCAACTCAGTGAATGTTTCTCCAATATTAAATTACGAGTATTCAACAGATAATGGCAACACCTGGGCAGCTTCTGCATCTTCTACTAGCCCAATAACGATTAGCGGCCTAACCAATGGAACAGCATATACTATCAAAATAAGGGCTATTAATGCAGCCGGAACCTCATGTGCCAGCTCAGCGTTTTTGGCAACCCCTACACTGGGTACAGTTGCAGATGCACCTACCAATTTGGTGGTTACGCCGATCAATACAGGTGGCATAATAGAGATCACACCACCTGTAAATGATGGAGGTTCAGATATCACCAATTATGAATATTCTACCGATAATGGAAGTACTTGGATAACTCCATCTCCTGCTATTAGAACAAATCAACTTATCATCAACAGTGGGTTAACCAATTGTACATCCTATCAAATTAAAATAAGGGCAGTAAATAGTGTGGGTATTGGAACTGAATCGGCTGCAGTTCAATTGATTCCAGCAGCGGTAGATGTTTTGGGAGCTAGCTGGACAACAAGAACTTCGGCTGCAAATAACGACTGGCAGAGTGTTACGTATGGTAATGGTCTTTTTGTTGCTGTTGCCAATACAGGTACAAACAACCGAATAATGACGAGCGCTAATGGAATTGATTGGACAGTAAGAACCCCTCCTGCGGATAACAATTGGTTTGGTGTTACTTACGGCAATGGAAAATTTGTTGCTGTTTCCGCCAATGGTTCGCCAAAAGCGATGTACAGCGCTAATGGAATTGACTGGACATTAGGAACAACTCCTGCGATTAGTAATCAATGGATTAGCGTCACTTACGGCAATGGTCTATTTGTAGCAGTGTCTAGAACTGGTTCCGGTAACAGAGTGATGACGAGTCTGGATGGGATAACCTGGACTTCCAGGACTTCAGCTGCGAATAATAGCTGGACTAGTGTTACCTATGGCAATGGATTATTTGTTGCTGTTGCTAAAGATGGTACAGGAAACCGAGTGATGACCAGTCCTGATGGGATAACATGGACGGCCAGGACTTCAGCTGCGGATAATAGCTGGAATAGCGTTACCTATGGCAATGGCCTATTTGTTGCAGTTGCAACGGATGGTACAAATAGAGTGATGACAAGTCCAGATGGGATAGTGTGGACGACGAGGACTTCCGATGTGAATAATGGCTGGAGAAGCGTTACGTATGGCAATGGCTCATTTGTTGCTGTTGCAGCATATGGAAATAATAACCGAGTGATGACAAGTTATGATGGTATAACATGGACTTCCAGGACTTCAGCTGCGGCTAATTCATGGACTAGTGTCACCTACGGCAATAATCTATTTGTGTCGGTGTCTTCTTCTGGGGTGATGACAAGTAGTTTTGCTTCGGCGCCAGATGCTCCTGTTATTACTGCCATCACACCAAGAAATAATGGCTTAATAGTTAGTTTTACACAAGCCAACTCAGTTAATGCTTCTCCAGTATTAAATTACGAGTATTCCACAGATAATGGCAACATCTGGGCTGCTCAAGCATCTTCTACTAGCCCAATAACCATTAGTGGTCTAACCAATGGAACAGATTATAATATCAAAATAAGGGCTACTAATGCAGCAGGAACCTCTTGTGCCAGCTCAGCGTTTTTGGCAACCCCTGCATGTACTCCTACATCTTCTACAGAAACGATCAGTTCTTGTGATAGTTATACCTGGCACACCACTTTATTCACCGCATCTAATAACACAGCAACATGGACTGGCACCAACGCATCTGGTTGTGATTCAGTAGTGACGTTGCATTTAACGATCAAACAACCAACAGCAAGTACATCAACCGTTTCAAATTGTGGTTCATATACATGGAACGGTACGACTTATACCTCAACTGGTTCATACACTGAGAAGTTTATCAATGCAGCAGGATGTGATTCAACGGCAACATTAAATTTGACAGTAACTTCAATTACAGGTACAAAAACTACAACAGCTGCCTGTGGAACTTATACATGGTCGTCTAACAATACAGTGTACACGCAATCTGGAACCTATTATTATACTTTAGGATGCAAAAAAGATACACTTGTACTTACAATTAATAATGCCAAACCAACAAATGTTGTCATTACCGCATCAACTTCAGTTTGTGGAAATACTACAGGCAACCAGGCTACTACAAGTGCAATAGGAACTGGTTTAACGTATACATGGACAATTACCAACGGTACAATCACTTCAGGAAATGGAACTGCTGCAATTGTTTATACTGCCGGGGCAAGTGGATCGGTAACATTAGGTGTCACTGCAACTACATCAGCTGGATGTTTTACTTCTGCAACACCTAAAACTGTAAGTATATTGGCTGCGCCTAATGCTACAATAACAGCTCCTTCAAGTGTGTGTCCATTAGCTACAGCTGTAACAGCTTCTGTAACTTCTTCCGAATCTGGCGCTACGTATGTATGGTCTATTACCAATGGGACCATCACATCCGGTAGCGGCAAATACAGCATTAAATTTACTGCTGGCGCTTCAGGAACTGTGGCGCTATCAGTAAGAGTTACTTCAAAGAATGGATGTTATACTATTGGCAATGCATCCGTTTCACTTGCTTCATTAGCAACACCTGTTGTTACTGTAAGTGGTTCTACAAGTTTGTGTACTGGAGGTTCAGTAGTATTAACTGCTCCTTCAGGTTACACTTATCTTTGGAGTTCAGGCCAAACCACACAATCCATCACAGTAAGTACTGCGGGAAGTTATAATGTAAGAGTAACAAATCCTACAGGATGCAGTGCTACTTCGGCTGCAACAATAGTAACAGTTAATGCAGCTCCAGTAGTACCAGCAATTACTGCTGGCAGTTCTACTACATTCTGTCAGGGTGGTTCAGTTACTTTAACTTCGAGTACTGCTGCTAATTACCTATGGAGCACGGGTGCTACTACTCAATCTATCACAGTAAATACAGGAGGCATTTATTTTGTGAAAGTATATAATGCAGGAGGTTGTTCTGCAACATCCACAAATCTCACAGTAACAGTCAATCCTCCATTGACACCAACCATTGTGATTAGTAGCAATACATCAGGAATCATTTCAGGTAATAGTTCTGTAACTTTTACTTCAGCCTTAACGGGAGGAGGTACCAGTCCTGTTTACCAATGGAAGAAAAATGGAGTAAATGTAGGTAGCAATATTTCTACGTACACTAATAATGTTTGGTCTAATGGTGACGTGGTAACATGTGTATTAACCAGCAATTATCCATGTGCAACAATTGCCTCGGCTACTTCCAATTCAATCAGTTTGTCGGTTTCGAATGTATCAGCTCCAAAATTCCTCGTGGTGGATGTTACACAAAACAGAGGTTATTATTATGATTCGAGTTTCAATTTTATTTCAAGCAATGCCATGTCAAATGGAACATTATATGGTGTAACCAATGCCTCTGATGTGAATACAAATGGCGGATATGTTTATGTATCCGATGCTGATAATATGAGATTGTATAGAAGCAATGCGCCGGCTTCGGTTTCTTTGGTTTCTAAAACACTGAGAACTCAAACAGGATCAAACATCAGCAGCTTAAAAGGTTTGACCATCAATGGAGATTCGCTTTGGGTGCTGGATCAGTCAGGTAAGGCAATTTACAGATATTCATTGTCAGAAGCCTTTAGTGGTACCGGTTCGATTAATGCACTTGCGAAAATCAATATTTCAAACGCAAAAGGAGAGAGCTTGTGTGCAGATAGCGGTAACCTATTCGTGCTGGATGATGATAAGGATCGTTCATTGTATCGTTACAATAAATCAGGCTCTACCAGCAAAAGATCAAAAATCATGAAGACAGTTTCGGGTCTGGCATTAGGTAATGGAACGGGAGCTGTGATTGATGCAACAGGAAGGGTTTGGGTTACAGATCGAATTAACGACAAGACTTATTCCTATTCTTTATCATCATTATTCTCTGCAAGTGGTAATTTGAATGCAAGCAGCGAATTCACATTATTGAATTCGTCTCCAACCAATTCAGATGCAACTGGGATCACTATAGTAAATTCAACAACTATGTTGAGAAATACAGCAAATAAAGTTAAATATGTTGCAACAGAACAGGAAACCTTCAACTATGAGGTTTATCCAAATCCAAGTACGAGTGATTTTCATATCATTATAAAATCATCAAAGCCATCACAAATCGTTAAGGTTCGTATCATGGATGTACAGGGTAGACAAATCAAAACCTTTACATTTAACTCGAATGAAACCATGGATTTTGGAAATGATTTGAAAGCAGGAGTGTATATGGTTGAGGTAAGAGAGGGAGATAAGGTTAAGACAATCAGGATTGTTAAGTATTAGGTTTAAATAGGTTTCTTAAGTTCAAGAGGCTTCAGAGGTTGGTTTTCAACTTTTGAAGCCTCTTCTACTTTTTTTAATACTAGCTATAAATTATCCTGTTGAAAAACTCATCAAATCCATCACAATTTGGTTGGATAATTGTCCTCCTAAGAGTTCTGATCTGCCCACTTCAAAGCTTTCAGCTCCTCTTCGAAACTGGAAATGGAATAAGCATCCTGGACCGAAAATTCCCCGATCCGGGTCCGTTGCAAAGAAGAAAGGTAAGCACCACATCCCAGGGCCCGCCCAAAATCGTCTGCAAGACTTCGAATATAAGTTCCGGTCGTGCAGACCACTCTGAAATGCACAACCGGAAGTTCGTTAAGTCCTATCTCGAATATGCTTATGTTCACTTTTCGGGGCTCCCTTTTGACTTCCAAGCCCTTTCGTGCCATTTCATACAACTTTTTACCCCCGACCTTGACCGCAGAATGCGCTGGTGGAAGTTGTTCAATATCCCCAACGAAAGACCCTACCGCCAACCGCATGGCCTCTGGATCTATCACACTCCAGTCCCCCACGTGTTCCGGTGCAGACTCAAGATCATAGGTGGGAGTTGTGGAACCCAGCGTGAAAGTCCCTGTATATTCTTTCTCACGTGCCATGAATTCATTGATCCGCTTCGTGAATTTGCCTGTACAAACAATCAGCAGGCCGGTGGCCAGGGGGTCCAGCGTGCCCGCATGCCCGACTTTACTCACGCCCGTTAGTATACGTACTTTCTTGACCACATCGAATGAAGTCCACCTCAAAGGTTTGTCCATAAGCAGCATCTTCCCTTCCAAAAACCCCTGCCTCCATCCTGAATCCATGAAAAAATATTTCGGCAAATGTAGGGGCAGAATCCCTTTTTGCTCAAATTGCAGATTAATTTGAGTTCAATAGCCTTGCATGACATTGACCCAGCATACTGATTACCAGGTTAGATACCAGCAACAAGTGGATAATTCACGGGAATTTGTGATGCCTTTCATCGAAAAGAAACTACCGATCACAAGAGGAATGCAAATTCTGGATATCGGATGTGGTGAGGGAGGAGTACTGATTCCACTGCTTGAAAGGGGATGCGATTGCGTAGGAATAGAACTTGACGAAATCAAATCAGGTTATGCCAGAGAATTATTGGCCCCATTCATCCTGAAAGGACAGGCCGATATCGTCAACCAGAACATTTATGAGGAATTGGCGATCAAACGCTTTCAGGGTCGCTTCGACCTGATCATCCTGAAAGATGTCATTGAACATATCCCTGATCAGGAAAGCCTGATTCCATATCTTAGGAAATTCCTGAAGCCTGAAGGAAATATCTACTTCGGCTTCCCACCCTGGCAGATGCCTCATGGAGGTCATCAGCAAATTTGTCAGAACAAGATCATATCGATGATACCCTGGCTGCATCTTTTACCCAACCCAATCTATACGGGCATCCTTCGTATGTCCGGTGAAAGTGAGCCAGTAATCAAAGAATTGCTGGAGATAAAATCCACAGGCATTTCCATTGAGCGTTTTGAAAAAATCGTGAAATCATCTGGGTTCACCATTTCAAACAAGTCCTTTTTCCTCATCAATCCTATTTACCAATATAAATTCGGGGTAAAACCCCGGAAACAATTCAGGCTGGTCTCTGCTATACCTTATATGAGAAATTTCGTCACCACCTGTGTTTACTACCTGATCAAAGCATGATTTTGAAGTGGGGGTTTGCAGTTCGGAGGTTGATTGAATAGACACTTAACCTTCACATCAGGCTTGAATCAAATCGTATTGCCAATCGTCAACTCTACATGGCCAAGTGTTTTCAATAGGCTTGCGCAAAGAGCACCCTCCTGCGACTTGGCTTTCCGCTGAATACGCAAACTCCTGACTCTTCCAAAGAATCCAATGGGATGCACCGGATGGTGGCTTTTGTTTCTTCTTTTATCCGGTCCTCCGTTTCTCCGGTACCATCCCAATGTGCGGAAAGGAAGCCACCTTTTTCAACGAGCACTTTCTTGAAATCCTCCCAAGTGTCCACGGAAGTGATATGACTATCCCGATACGCTTTTGCCCTAGTGTAGAGATTGAGTTGGATCTCGTCGAGTAAGGTCTTCACATAAAAAGAAATGCCTTCCATGCTTACGCTCTCTTTGGTCTTGGTATCGCGACGCGCTATCTCAACAACATTATTGGCAAGGTCCTTTGGGCCGATGGCCATTCTGACCGGAACGCCTTTGAGTTCATATTCGGCGAATTTCCACCCAGGGCGCTGGTTGTCCGAATCATCGTACTTGACCGAAATATTGAGCTCCTTGAGTTGTTTGACGATTTCTGCGACCTTGTTGTCGATAAGGCCTTTTTCCGCATCACCCCGGTATATGGGCACGATCACCACTTGCAAGGGAGCAATCTTCGGAGGCATCACCAGACCTTCATCGTCACTATGAGCCATGACCAAGGCTCCGATCAGGCGTGTTGACATTCCCCAGGAAGTAGCCCAGACATATTCCTGTTGATTGGATTTGCTGAGGAATTTCACATCAAATGCTTTGGCAAAGTTTTGCCCCAGGAAATGGGAAGTACCCGCTTGCAATGCCTTTCCATCCTGCATCAAAGCTTCTATGCAATAGGTTTCCACTGCACCGGCGAATCGTTCATTGGCTGTTTTCACGCCTTTGATGACCGGAAGGGCCATCCAGTTCTCCACGAAATCAGCATAAACGCCCAACATCTTCTCTGTTTCAGCGATAGCCTCCTCGGAAGTGGCATGCGCGGTATGCCCTTCTTGCCAAAGAAATTCAGCCGTACGCAGGAAAAGACGAGTACGCATTTCCCAACGAACAACATTGGCCCATTGATTGATGAGCAAGGGAAGATCCCGGTATGATTGGATCCAGTCGCGGTACGCATTCCAAATGATGGCTTCACTGGTAGGCCGGATGACCAATTCCTCTTCCAGTTTGGAATCGGGATCAACCATGAGCGCACCTTTCTTGTTCGGATCATTCTTCAGCCTGTAATGGGTGACAACGGCGCACTCCTTTGCAAATCCTTCAGCATGCCCCTCTTCCTTTTCGAGGAAAGAGCGAGGAACAAAGAGTGGGAAATAGGCATTTACATGCCCCGTATCCTTGAACATCCTGTCCAGCTGATCACGCATGTTCTCCCACAGAGCAAATCCATATGGCTTGATCACCATACATCCCCTCACCGCGGAGTAATCGGCAAGCCCCCCTTTAAGTACCAGATCGTTGTACCATTGTGCGTAATCCGTTGATCGTGAAGTCAGTTCCTTTCCCATAGTTTAATGAATCATTAACAAAACCCATGCAATCGCCGGCCTGATTTTCGCTACTTATATAGAGTAGAGTTTTAACAAATGCGAATCCGCAAATGTACTAACTTCATAGTAGAAACTTAAAGTGTTGATTATGAAAACCAGACTTATACTCGTAGCCACTGCAGCAATCGCTTTCAGCAGTTGTTCCACTTACCGTTCAGGCCAGACGCCGGATGATGTCTATTCTTCAAAAGGACGGGTACCCGTATATGCTGAGATGGACAAGAGCAGGTACGATCAGGAATCAGGTGGTGATTACGTTGACATGAGTGACAGGTATCTTCGTATGAAGGCCATGAACAGATCACGCTGGTCAGCCTTCGATGAGGACTATTCCTATTGGAACAACCCGATGTGGAACAATGCCAATGTGTATAATTCCTTCTATTCACCCTCTCATCTGGGTATGTTCACGAGTCCTTTCATGGGCTATGGATATGGCAGTGGCTTTGGATATGGATTCGGCAATGGAATGTATGCAGGAATGGGATTCGGTTATTCAGGTTACTACGGCAACCCGTTTGGCATGAGTTCACTTTTCTATCCTCCCGTAGTCATCATTGGTAAACCATCCCATTATAACCCTGCATCCTATGGGCCCCGTACATACAATTTGGGCACCTATTCAACTTCGGGCGGAAATACATACAACAGGACCGGCACTCATGGTGGTAGCGCTTATTATGGTTCAGGCTCGGCCCCAGTTAGAGTTTTCAGTTCTCCTTCAATAGGTGGCAGTCGCTACCCTGGTAGCTACCGAGGCTCGGACGGCGGCAGTTACAATGCCCCTAGAGGGAATTATAATAACAATTCCGGCTCCTCCGGTTCATCCCGCTCATTTAATAGTGGCTTTTCCGGGGGATCTTCATCAGGTGGAGCCTCACACAGCGGAGGAAGCAGCGCCCCTACCCGATCATTCAGAGGTAGCGGCAACTAATAAAACCGAAATTGTATAAATAGAAGAGCGGTACCGACATACCGCTCTTTCCATAGGCATACTCCATCACCTTTTGACTCTACTGGAAGATGAAGAATAAGATCCTTGCCGCACTTTTGACACTCTCCTTTTCAGCGACATGGGCACAGGAACCAACTGACGCACTCCGATATTCCTGGCTTACTCCAGGAGGCTCGGCTCGTGGGCAGGCTGTTGGGTCCGCCACCACCGCTCTAGGTGGAGATTTCAGCAGCTTATTCAATAATCCAGCTGGCCTGGGACTCTATAAAACCGGTGAATTCTCCATAACTCCGGGATTCGCCTTCAACAACACGAAGGCCGGGTATCTGAACAATGAAGAAAAGCAAGGCAAAAGTGCCATCAACTATGGAGCCATGGGGCTCGTCACCAACCTGAACGGCTCTCGAAATGGGAAATGGTCATTCACGCTTGGATTGGGCCTAAACAGGGTAGCCAATTTCAATAATAGCACCTATTTCAAAGGGATTAATAATCAGAGTTCTTACTCCGAGAAATATTTGGAGGAACTCATCAAGGACAATGTCACCGATCCCAATTCAGCTGCCAAAAACTACCCTTATGGAAGTAGTCTGGCATTCAACACCTTTTTGATAGATACAATACAGGGGCCAGGGGGATCTGTTTCTGGATATAAAAGCCTCGCCAATCCGCAAAACGGGCTTATCCAGGAACAACGGACAAATACCAAGGGAGGGATCGTTGATTATGGCATTGGTGTTGGCGCTAGCCTGATGGACAAACTATACATCGGTGCATCGCTTGGACTTAGCGGTTTAAAGTACGACCGTACCACAGAATATACCGAGACCGATGCCACTAAAGCGATCAACAATTTCGACCATTTCACAGTTAATGAAACATTACATACGGTTGGACAGGGTATCAACCTCAAACTCGGACTCATCTTCAAGCCCGTGGAAAATCTTCGAATAGGACTGTCCTACCAGACACCGACACAGTACAACATGAAGGACCTCTATACGACCACGGTGACAACGGACCTCGAAGGCTATGCCGGATCAGGAAAACTCACACAGTCATCTCTTGACTTCACCGGCAATGAACCCGGTAATTTTCAATATACCTACCATTCGCCCAGCAAAGCTGCATTCGGAGTCGCATACGTCCTGAATGGCATGGATGATGTCAAGATGCAAAAGGGATTCATCACGGCGGATATTGAATACATCAATTACGCCTCCTCCGGATTCTCCTCCATCGATAACAATACGACCACAAACGACTACTTCAATAACTTGAACAACACGATCAAAAGCCAGTACAAGAAGGCACTCAATTACCGTATTGGCGGCGAGTTGAAATTCAACACGATCATGGTTAGAGCAGGAGTCGGCATCTATGGAAATCCATACTCATCGGTAATACCGGACAAGGGAAGCCGAATGACCATCAGCGGCGGACTCGGATACCGGAACAAAGGATATTTCGTGGACCTTACTTATGTGCATCAAATCAGCAAGGACAACTATTACCCTTACAGGCTTGCAGACAATGTATATCAGCCTGCAAATTTTCGTGGCACATATGGTAATCTTCTCCTGACACTTGGAGTGAAATTCTAAACTTATCGCTCAATCCCTTCAAAGGACGTCTGATGTCGGAGCATTTCGACTTTCACATAAGCCATGACATCCTCTATACTGTCTGGATAGAACCACTGCATGCCAACTCTTGACCTGAACCAGGTCAGTTGCCGTTTTGCATATTGCCGAGAATGCTGCTTGATCTTTTCCACCGCTTTCGCCAAGGGCACCAGGCCATCTTTAAATTCAAAAAGTTCACGATACCCCACTGTTTGCAAGGGTGGGCTGGCCCGATAAGGCATCAATGGAATGGCTTCCTCCAACAATCCCCGTTCCATCATCTGTTCCACCCTGTTGTTTATACGATCATAGAGTGTTTCCCGTGGAAGATCAAGTCCAATGAAAATAGGTATGAAATCCCTTTTGACCTTTGGACCATTTTGATAGGACCGGATGGATCGGCCTGTAGCCAAATATACTTCCAAGGCTCGCATGAGACGATGTGGATTGGAGAGTTCTCCTCCTGTAAGAAAAGGATCATCATATGGCAATCCTGCCAGCAAACCCGGCAATCCTTCAGCAAGGAACAGTTCCCGTACTTGAGACCGTAAATAATCAGGGACAACGGGCATCTCATCCATGCCTTCAAGGAAGGCCTGCAGATAAAGACCTGTCCCTCCGGCAACGATCAAGACATTTCGGGCACGGAAAGTTTCAGCCGCTTTGTCTAGCGCATATGCTTCAAAATCCGCTGCATTAACGGGATTGATAATGGAATGGGAAGCAATGAAATGATGCGGAATACCTTTTTGTTCCTCTGGGGAAGGGCGGGCGACACCGATTTCCAATTCCCGATAGCACTGTCTGGAATCCGCTGACAGGACCTCCGCTCCCCAATAACGAGCGAGTTCAACCGCCAAGGCTGTCTTGCCCACCCCGGTAGGTCCGGCAATGATGATGCAGAATTTAAGATCCATCGTTGTGCTGGTTTATTAAGAACCGGCCATGATGAAATTATACTATTGAAGAAGCTTAATCGTAAAACAACATCCGATCAGAATTCTTGTTCTGTGTCCGCGCCAGCATCCTCATCAGACTCCTCTTCTTTGCTTTCGCCCTCCTCGCCTTCTTCACCGAAACCATCTATTCCGGCCGTGAGATCATATTTCTCCTCCACATCCATGAATCGATCGCCTAAAAGACTTTTTGTGCCATATTGGCTCGGTGCGATTCCCTCAGACCTTATCGTACAGGGATATGTCAATTTGGGATTCTCTTCTTTGGAAACATTGATCAATTCGATCAGGAAAGACCAGAGTCTGGTGAAATCATAAACGAATACGAATTTCTGACTGGGATCATGTATTTCGGAGCCTATACTTGTCTCGGACATGATCAGAGGTGCCGCCTTGTATTCCTTCTCATAAAGCTCCAAAGTGATCTCCCTGCCCTTCAACCAACTATCATTACTGCGATAAAAAGTGGATTGATGTTTGGTATCGAACTCAAATGCTTTGAGGATGGCCAATCGAAGCTCATCGAAGTGTTGCGTGTGCCTGATCGCAATGTCTCGGTACACGCTGTCGTCCTCTTCCAAATATGCACGGAATTTCAGGATAGCCATGGTATCGTTCCTCTACAGTTGAACAAATTCCTCAATTATTTTCTAAAGGCAAGATAGTGAAATTCTTTCATCTGTCCGGGCGGGGGCTGAGTCCCATGCCTACTGCAGTATCCATCATAAGTTTGAATGCAGCTTCATAGTCATTGGGGATGATCCCGTCCAGGATCGCCTCACGGATGGCATTCTTGATATCTCCTACCTGACGACAGGGTCCAATGCCGAATACCTCCATGATCAATTCACCGGTTATAGGTGGCTGCCAGTTACGCACACGATCATTTTCCTCCACTGCGGCCAATCGGCTGCGTACCATCTCGAAGTTTGACAGGTATCGCTTCACTTTGGCTTTGTTTTTTGAAGTGATATCCGCCTCGCACAACATCATCAACGACTCCAGATCATCACCAGCATCAAATAGCAACCTTCGGATAGCGGAATCCGTGATATTCTCCTTGGTGAGGCTGATGGGACGAAGATGGAGTTCTACCAGTTTTCTGACCATGCGCAGGTTATCTCCCTGAGGGAGTTTGAACTTTTGAAATATTCGTGGGACCATTCGACCTCCCACGACTTCATGACCATGAAATGTCCAACCATGGCCCTCTTCGAACCTCTTGGTGGCAGGTTTGCCGATATCATGAAGCAAGGCTGCCCAACGGACCCAGAGATCTTCCGTATGTCTGGAAATGTTGTCTACCACCTGTAGAGTATGGTGAAAATTATCTTTATGGCCCATACCATCAATATACTCCGCTCCAGAAAGGTCAGTCAGTTGTGGGAAGAGGATCTCTAGAAGTCCAGTGCGGTAGAGAGCATCCAAGCCTACCGAGGGTAGAGGGGACTGTACTATCTTATTGAACTCCTCGGTAACTCTTTCCTGTGATACGATTCGTATACGTTCCCGGTTACGAACGATACCCTCCCAGGTGACATCATCAATGTCGAAACCCAACTGCGAGGAAAACCGGATGCCCCTGAGCATGCGGAGGGGATCGTCGCTAAAGGTTCGATCCGGATCAGCAGGTGTTCGGATAATCTGGTTATCAATATCCTGGATACCAGAAAATGGATCTACAAGCTGCCCGTAATCTTCCGGATTCAGACTTATGGCCAACGCGTTGATTGTGAAATCACGACGTAGCTGGTCATCCTCCAGAGTACCGGGCTCAACCTCCGGATTCCTGGAATCCGTCCGATAACTCTCTTTCCGGGCACCTACGAACTCGATATCAATGCCATCAACACAGATATGTGCAGTACCGAAATTCCGAAAAAATGAAACCGGCGGATGAGGCCGGAACAATCGGGAAACAGATTGAGCAAGTACAATCCCATCTCCGAGCGTTACGATATCTGCATCAGAAGTTGGTCTGCCTATGATCTTATCCCTGACAAAGCCCCCTACTATCCAAGCTTTGACACCCGATTCTTGGGCCGCCTGAGAGATTTTGTCAATCAAGTAGGTTTCATGTGGAGTGCAATTGATATACATTCCTCACAAAAATAATACATTGAGCGCATGGGTGCAGAAGGTCGAAATTATCAAATAAAAGATTGATAATGTACAGATTATAAAGGGAATGCCCTAAATCCGAAATATGAAGCCGGCTGCGAGAGTGCGGATCAGGACTATACCATGGACCATTTATTTTAACCCTCCCCTTTCTCGGAATAACGAGTTCCAAACTCAGAAAGGGTTAAAAACCAGAAATTTTCTTTTTTGTTAACAAGCCCCTTGCATTTGCCGTAAATAGGTATTTTCTTTGTTGTCTTATCCAACCCGTGAAGAAGGTAGTTCCCACATCTTTAAATTGTACAAGATGCACACTTTCAACACGCGTGTTATTTCCCGTCCTTCGTCAAACAGTCGTAAAACGGCTTTAAGGCAAACTTCCTCTCAGCAGAATGATTCCAATGGCCAACTCTCCGTATCCATTGCGGAGGGAACCGATAACGATGAGCATCTGCTTCTTGCTGAATTCTTTGAAAAAGAACGCCCTTTCCTGAAACAAGGATATACATTGATACACATGACCCGCGATCTGGGGATCCCTCGACATGTTCTTTCCCGCATGATCAATCAACAATACGGGATGAACTTCAATGCCCTTATCAACCATTTTCGAGTGCAGTTTCTGAAAAATATTCCAGCCATCGAACCCAAATGGAACCTGTTCACCATGGAAGCACTCGGCAAAAAAGCTGGATTCAACTCCAGGAACACACTCATCAAAGCCTTCAAGAAATGTACTGGTGAAAGTCCCTCTTCTTACTTCTCCCGACTGATCTCCGCTGATCCCGGCAAGCGTAACACCTTTGATTACGATTTCAGCAAAACAGAAATGCGCAACTGATCAAGCCTCCTAAAGAAAGTGAACATGGTTTCGTTCCGGATCAAAATGGAGCATTGTCTTTAGAAAAAGACTTGTATTTTTCCTGTGAAAATCAGGACTCTGCAAAAAATAGGAACCGATATAACGATCATCACCAACTTTTCTGGTAAATATTACCGGTCGATTATCTGCGTCCTCTTGCTTTTACTATGTGGGAGAAGCCATACGATCGGACAAGGGTTCACGTATTTCTCTTATAATGAGAAGTTCGGATTGAACAGGAGCTACATAAACGACATTGCAGTGGACAGCACAGGGTATTACTGGCTAGCCACAGAAAATGGTGTCGTTCGTTTTGATGGAGCAAACTTTACAGAAATCTCCCCCATCTCCGGAAAACCATATCCTGGAGAGATCATTTACCTGCATGTTTACAAAGACCTTCTCTATATTGTCTATGGCAGCGGCATTATACAGCGACTCGACTTGAAAAGAAATGTGCTGTCCGATGTTTCAAGCCCATTGGCGATGAACATCCTTCAAACATCAGACACGACCGTTTTCATACAACAGAGGGACGGCTGGCTGGTTAAATATGTCCATGACAAAGAAGCTGCCAAAACAAAAATTGAAAACAGGGCACCGACGATCCTTCTTCAATACTGGCACGAGCGGATATTGGTCTCGGCATATGGCAACAAAACCTATCAGGTAGACCCTGAAAAAATGCGCATTTTAGGTATAGTCGACATGGACATGAGGAGTTCCCAGATCAAATTTTCAGTCTACGGGAAAGAACTCTACTTTTTCAATTCCAAAACGGCATATCAAATAGACAGCACTTTTTCCACCCATATTATTTTGGACGAAAACAGGAAAGAACCATTGTCCGTTAGTTTTCTGGCTCGATATTCCCCCCAACTGTACTATTACATTCAAGCAAACAAACGACTCTACGAAGTCAAAAAAGGCGTTACGAGACAGATAACACTTGAAGGATTGGGGAACGTCGAACTGCGGAAAATGATATTACAGGATAGCACACATTTACTCATTACCACTAATCAGGGACTATTTCAGGTCAGAAATCAAGGATCGGGATTGAGCCATCTGGAAGAACCCGAAAGAGTTAGAGAGGAAGATATTCGAATACGGCGTCGTGTGATCCCATGGAAAGAAGACAAATTGATCCTACTTGGCTTCCCCTTTAGCTATTTGAATGAGCATTTAGATTCCTTCACTAAAGTGGTCAGCAACCAGATCGCTTCGTACGACGGCACCCTGGTGGGTGATGATCTTTACATCACCACTGAAGGGGACGGATTAGCAAAGATCAACATGCTTAAGAGACATTATGAAAAAATTGACAATCGGCCATTAGATAGAACAGGAGGTTATTATGGGATCTACCATCTGAAGGAATCCGATACCCTTTTTGTAGCCAGCAAGGATTCCATAATCCGGTATGTCATCCACGAAAAAAGTGCAAAAACTTTGTGGGCCAAGCCTTTGTCAGGCTATATCAGGGTTATTACCCGTGACAGTTTGACCGGCAATTTCTGGGCAGGAACGGAAAATGGTCTTTACTTTTTTGATCCTGATTTCAAAGAGATCCGACATTGGGATCGTCAGCCAAATGAATTGAACGGTCGCATCATAGGCGACCTGCTCTTTGAAAAAAGAACAGGTAAACTCTGGATCGCTCATGATCAAGGAGTTGACATAATGAATATCCACAGTCATTTTGAAGTGGAACACTTACCCTCATCACTATTTACCAACTCCAGGGTAGTCACTTTGAAACAGGACCGCAACAATAGAGTCTGGATGGCCACTTATGGAGGCATAGTCGGATACGATCCTGTAACCCGTGCATTCGTTAGAATAGGAAAGGAGAATGGCTTGGTGAACAGTGAATTCAACTATAAATCGGCAGCTGAAATTCAAGATGGCAGAATCATTTTCGGTGGCTTGAATGGATATGACATTATTGAACCGAATGCTTTTGATTTCAGTAAGATCAAGGAAGAAGGACGAATCACCGGATATGCCAAGATTACCTCAACCGATACGACATTCCACCCCTTTACTTCAGATCTAGAGAATAAAATCACATTTGATATAAATAATGAAATCTTACGGATCTATCTTTCCGCCAAGAACACAGCGAATGCAGCATTATACAACTACGAATACAGTCTTGATGGTGAGAACTGGATAAAGATAAAGGGTGAATCTTTCATCAATATCTTCAATCTTGCACCCAGGAATTACACCCTGATCATCAGGGCATTCAATGAATATGGCAGCCTCATCCAATTCTCTCCATTACTGATCAACGCCAGCGAAACCTTTTTCAAATCAACTACGTTCATTTGGGCGATACTAAGTACGGCAGGACTTTTCCTCGCTTTATACATAACTCTGCTGCTGACACGTCGAAAAAGAGAGAAAGAGTTGAAAGAAAAGATTTCCATGGACTTGCATGATGAGGTAGGAACAATCCTTACGCGCTCCCTGTATTTGAGCAGGTCCGAAACAACCACTCAAAATCGAAAAAGACTGGATCAATCCCTCAATGAAGCATTGTATAGTCTACGCGCCTACATCCACACCATGAACCGTCAGGAGTTTCCGCTCACCCAACTCAGAGATGAATTAATTGACCTGGCACAAAGCACATTGAGCTCTGCAGGGTATCACGTAGAGTCGAATACGGATATCGACAATGTATACAAAGTGGACACGGAACTCTACAGAGACATAAAATTATGCCTCTATGAGCTCCTGAATAACACGATACGACATGCAAATGGCGATAAATTCAAACTTGATCTCCAAGCCAAAGACGGAAGCTTGTATATTTATACCCAAGATAATGGGATACTAAAAAATATCAGTCAGCTTGCAAAGAAAGGGAACGGGATCAGCAACTTGAACAAACGGGTCAAAAGACATCAGGGTAGTATCACTTTTGATGTGCCGGCACAGGGCACAGGCCTTGTAGTAAAGATGAATTTACCGATCGGAAAAACATGAAGGATACCTGATGGAAGCCACTAAAAAATATCAAATAATCATTCTGGAGGATGATTTTTATTTGGCAAAATTGCTGAAGGAACGTATCAATGCCATACAGGATTTCAGTTGCATGTCAATATATTCCAATCCGGTCGAATACCTTTCCAAAGGAACTCCAGCCGATATCATCCTGTTGGACATCGTTATGCCGGAGATGACCGGCCTGGAAGCTATTGAACCCATACTGGCAAAATATCCGAAAACATCTATCATCATGAACACCATTAAGGATGATGTAGAAACCATCTTTGAAGCGTTGAAGAAGGGTGCTCTCGGCTATGTGGATAAACAAAGTTATGACATCAGTTTGGAGGAGATACTACGCACTGTGGCCAGCGGAGGGGCATATATGACCCCGAAGATTGCACGAAAAATTTTCAATAGTTTTCAAGTAAAAAAAGCGGGGAAACAATTTGAGAACCTCACCCCCAGAGAGAGAGATGTCACAACGGCCATCCTGGATGGGTTATCTTATAAAATGATAGCTGTAAAATTCAATATCTCCATAGACACGGTACGCATGAATGTCAAAAATGTGTACAGGAAACTCAATATCAACAGTAAAGGTGAATTATTCAATCTGTCGAAATCCTGAATGCATCTTCACCGTAGAAATACGATTCAGAAAATCAAGATAATTTAAGCATCCGAGAACACTGAAAATCCATATATTTGCTCCCCCTGAACAGCTCTTTTTTAGAGATAAAAAAGATCGAGGTTTGCCCAGGTGGCGAAATTGGTAGACGCACTGTGTTCAGGTCGCAGCGCTCGCAAGGGTGTGCTGGTTCGAATCCAGTCCTGGGCACTTGCCCTCAATAAAAGTTGAGGGCAATTTTTTTTGTGCTGGTTCCCTGTCTGCCGACAGGCAGGGAATCCAGTCCTGGGCACTTGCCCTCAATAAAAGTTGAGGGCTTTTTTTTTCTGCTGGTTCCCTGTCTGCCGACAGGCAGGGAATCCAGTCCTGGGTACTTGCCATCAATAAAAGTTGAGGGCATTTTTTTTGTGCTGGTTCCCTGTCTG
>CAIKEH010000013.1 GCA_903826405.1 uncultured bacterium | reverse complement strand
TTGCTAATTAATGAATATGACCTTATGCGAAAGCAATCTTCAATAAATTCAATTAATTCAATTAATTCATTAATTCATTAATTCATTAATCCACTAATCCACTAATCCACTAATCCACTAATCCATTAATCCGTTAATCCTTTAATCAAACATCGCATATCTCCACTCCTTTACGCAGTGCAGCGATCTTGTCTGGCCAGGTGGGTATGAATTCCTGGGCAACAAAGCCTTTATGGCCGGTCTTGACGATCGCTTCCATGATGGCCGGGTAATACAGTTCCTGAGTCTGGTCGATCTCGTTCCTCCCGGGCACTCCGCCAGTATGATAATGTGCGATGTACTGATGATTATCATTGATCGTGCGAATGACATCCCCCTCGTCGATCTGCATGTGGTAAATATCATAGAGGAGTTTGAAGTTCTGTGAGCCAAGTCGTTTGCACAGTTCCACGCCCCAGGCGGTACGGTCGCACTGATAGTCTTTGTGGTCCACCTTGCTGTTCAGGAGTTCCATGACGAGAATGATGTTATTCTTTTCGGCAATGGGTAATATCTTCTTCAATCCTTCCACACAGTTCTTCCATCCCGTTTCGTCATCCTTGCCCCTGCGGGAGCCGCTGAAACAGATCAAATTCTTGTAACCTGCTTTGGCCACCAGGGGGATCATTTCCGTATAGTTCTGAATCAGTTTGGTATGGAACTGTGTATCGTTGAATCCATCGACCAGATTGATCTCCGCCCCGTTGCACATCGAGGAGTACAGTCCATATTGCTGGAGTGTGGGCCACTCTTTTGGCCCCACCAGATCTATTCCTTTGATGCCGATATCCTTTGCGGACTTGCACAACTGGTCAAGCGGTATAGAGCCGTAACACCAACGGCATACGGCATGGTTGATGTTTCCTTTCAATTCGGAGGGCTTGTTCTTTTCCATGTCGAATGAAGATAGTACTGTGGCGCCTACGGAGCCCAACATGAGGTTTTTGATCGCTTTTCTTCTGGAATTTTTGGCCATGATTGCAAGTTGTGCCATGAAGATAATAGAAAAAGGTCATCGGTTTCATCCATTTAAAATTTGGTGACAAAGGCAAGATTGTATAGCTTCAAACTGCCAAGAACAATAACCAAAACCAACTTAAATGAGTCAACCCATCAATGCGAACCGCCTTTTTTTGGCTAGTTGTTTCGCGCTAATCACCACTGCCTTTTCCTTCAGCATCAGGGCGGGCATCCTGAACCAACTGGGTACCGAATTGAACTTAGACACTGTGCAATTGGGTTTCATCAACCAGATGTGGTTCCTTGGTTTTCCCATTTCCATGATCCTCGGAGGCATATTCTACCATAAGATCGGACCCAAGCTGATCATGCAAGTGGCTTTTGTGGCGCACACGATCGGTATCCTGACCACGATCTTCGCCACTAGTTACGGGGTCTTGTTGTTTTCCACCCTGTTGATCGGTGTCGGCAACGGTTGTACCGAAGCTGCTTGTAATCCGATGATCGCTGATTCATACAGCGGAATCGAGTTCAACAAAAAGCTCAACAGGTTTCACACTTGGTTCCCTGGTGGTATCGTAATAGGTTCTCTGATCTCCAAATTCATGACCGATGCAGGCACATCTTGGCAGGCTCAGATCTGGATTTTGATGATACCAACTATTTTGTATGCCTTCCTGTTTTTCGGGCAGACATTTCCCAAGCCCCGGAATGCACAGAGTTCCACTCTGGACAACTTCAAGGCGATGTTGAATCCACTCTACCTCTTCATGGCTTGCTGTATGGCCCTCACTGCCATTTCTGAGTTCGGACCCCAGCAATGGGTCGGCCCCATCCTTTCGAAGGCTGGTGCGAGTCCCATGCTGATTTTGGCTCTGGTGACCGGTTTGATGGCAGTTGGCAGGTACTTTGCAGGGCCGTTGATCAAAAAGCTGAACACCGTTGGTGTGCTGCTGGGATCCGCGATCTTCGGTGTGATCGGCATATACTTGCTGAGTACGACGAGCGGCTCCACACTTTATTTCGCAGCCATCATATATGCACTGGGCATCTGTTATTTCTGGCCCAATATGTTGGGATTCATCGGTGAGAACCTACCCCAAACTGGAGCTCTTGGCCTATCCATACTGGGTGGAATCGGAATGTTCTCTTCCTCCATTTTTCAGCCCATCATCGGTGGCTGGATCAAGGGGAATAAGGCTGTTGCTGAGGCGGGTGGACTGAGCGGTGATGCCGCCGACCTCGCTGCTGGACAAGCGACACTTTCGAACATGTTGATCTTCCCAGGCATTCTGATCGTTGCTTTTGCCATACTCTATTTCTTCATGCAAAAGAGAAAGCAAGCTGCATGATCAATTAAGTCTTATTTTCAACGAGGGGACATTTGTCCCCTCTTTTTTTGTACTTTGATGACCCATTTTCAAAGTAAATCTCAACCCCACATTATGAACAGGAAACTCAGAATGGGCATGGTCGGAGGAGGCAAGGATGCCTTCATTGGTGCCATCCACCGCTATGCAGCCAACATGGACGGATTGATCGAAGTCGTTGCCGGTGCGCTCAGCATCCACCCGGAAGTAGCTAAGGAATCCGGGAAAGCGCTATTCTTTGCCGAGGACCGTATTTACATGAGTTATGAGGAGATGCTGAACAAGGAAGCCGCACTTCCTGCGGATCGCCGAATCGATTTCGTGACCATCGTCACGCCCAACTTCGCGCACTTCGCACCAGCCATGATGGCGCTGGAAAAGGGGTTTCATGTGGTGATAGAGAAGCCCATCACGTTCACACTCGAAGAGGCCAAGCAACTCAAGAAAAAAGTCGAAGAGACCGGATTGCTGCTCTGCCTCACGCATACCTATTCCGGCTACCCACTGGTCAAGCACGCTAAAAAAATGATCGCTGATGGCACTTTGGGCAAGATCCGCAAGGTATGGGTGGAATATCCTCAAGGATGGCTAAGCAAGCTGAGTGAAAGGGAAGGTAATGCTCAAGCAGCGTGGCGCACAGACCCCAAAAAGTCAGGCAAGAGTGGTGCCATGGGAGACATCGGTACACATGCGGCTCATCTTTCCGAATACATAACTGGCCTCAAGATCACTAAACTTTGTGCCGACCTGAACATCATGGTTGAGGGCCGCGCCCTGGACGACGATGGCAACGTACTGTTACGCTACGACAACGGCGCCGCAGGCGTTCTGATGGCGTCCCAGGTAGCGGCGGGAGAAGAGAACGCGCTCAAGATCCGCGTCTATGGCGAGAAGGGCGGCATCGAATGGGCCCAACATGAACCCAACACCATGTTGGTGAAATGGCTGGACCAGCCCACGCAGATCCTGCGCGCCGGAGGCAATTACGGCGACCGCCTCAGCAGCTACGCCATCCATAACAGCCGAACCCCCGGTGGCCATCCGGAAGGATACCTCGAGGCCTTCGCCAACATCTATCACAATTTCGCGCTCACCGTTTCTGCACGTATCGACGGGACAACGCCAACGCCAGAAATGCTCGACTTTCCCCGTGTGGATGAAGGTATACGCGGCATGGCTTTCATAGATAATGTCGTGAAGAGTTCGCAGAGCGATGAGAAGTGGACGGAGTATACCATTTGACGAATTGGTGAATTAATGGATTTTGGACTCTAATAGAAAATCCACTAATCCACTAATCCACTAATCCGTTAATCCGTTAATCCACTAATCCGCTAATTCATTAATCATTTTTTTTTATGAAAACATTAAAAGGCCCCGGTATTTTTCTTGCCCAGTTCATGGGTGATCAGGCTCCTTTCAACAACTTGAAATCCATCTGCCTGTGGGCGGAATCCATCGGATTCAAAGGTGTTCAGATTCCCACCTGGGATCCCCGATGCATCGACCTTCAGAAAGCAGCGGAAAGCAAGACCTATGCAGATGAGGTGAGGGGGATCGTTGAGGATTGTGGCTTGAAGATCACCGAACTTTCCACTCACCTTCAAGGTCAATTGGTTGCCGTACATCCTGCCTACGATGCGCAATTCGATGGCTTTGCTCCGCAATCCGTGCATGGCAATGCGAAGGCGCGCACCGAATGGGCAGTTCAGCAATTGAAGTATGCTGCCAAGGCGTCCCGAAATCTGGGCCTGCAGGCTTCCGCAACTTTCAGTGGCGCTCTGCTTTGGCCAACGCTCTATCCTTGGCCTCAACGTCCTGCCGGTCTCGTGGATACCGGATTCACCGAACTCGCAAAAAGGTGGATGCCCATACTAGATACCTATGAGGAACAGGGTGTGGACCTGTGCTATGAGGTCCATCCTGGTGAGGATCTTCATGATGGCATCACCTATGAGATGTTCTGGGAAAAGACGGGCAAGCATGCCCGTGCGTGCCTTTTGTTCGATCCCAGCCACTTCGTGCTGCAGTGTCTTGATTATCTGACCTATATCGATCATTATCATGAGCGGATCCGAATGTTCCATGTAAAGGATGCCGAATTCAATCCGACCGGGAAGCAGGGAGTGTATGGAGGATATCAGAACTGGATCGATCGTGCAGGAAGGTTCCGTTCCCTAGGGGATGGTCAGGTCGATTTCAAGTCCATCTTCAGCAAGCTTGCAGCATATGACTATGAAGGATGGGCCGTCCTGGAATGGGAATGTGCCATCAAGCATCCCGAGGATGGTGCTCGCGAAGGCGCTGTCTTCATCCGCGACCATATCATTCATGTCACGGAAAAAGCTTTTGACGATTTTGCCAATACCGGATCGGATGAGGCATTCAACCGGAAAATATTGGGACTTTGATACACGTATTTCAGAAGTGGACTATAAATCATTCAATCATTTGATTAATTTAGGCCCCCTGTAAGGAACTCTCAATTCAAACATAAAGATCAATAACATGAAAAAAATGTTTTTCGTCTTGGCCATTTCAACTGCCTTTTTTGCTTGTAACGGTCCAGCAGGCTCAGATTCCAAGCCCGTAAGTACCAATGACGCAAATGGCAACTCGCAGATGGATGGAAAAGATGCAAAGTCAGGAGATTCGGCAGCTACCGCAACTGCTTCCGCTGGTAAAGACGGAGCCGCATTGATCGCGGGTTCGGACTGCCGCACCTGCCATAAGGACGACGCCAAACTCATCGGACCTGCATACCAGGAAGTGGCCAATAAATATACAAACGATGACAAAACCATCAAGATGCTTGCTGAGAAGGTCATGAAAGGGGGCACTGGGGTTTGGGGACAGATTCCCATGGCGGCTCATCCCAATCTTTCCCAAGATGATGCCGAAGCCATGGTGAAGTATGTATTATCCCTTAAAAAGTGAGGATCCCCACAACAATCCATATGAAGAAGACTTTCTCCAGCATTATTGTGCTTGTAACCGTTTTGCTTTTCATTATAACGATCGATGTGAATGCGCAGGTGAATAAACTCAGTAAGGAAGAGAAAAAAGATGGCTGGCAATCGCTATTCGACGGAAAGTCGAAAAAAGGTTGGCACATCTACCTGAATACGAGCGATGGTTCTTCCTGGAAAGTTTCCGATGGTGAACTCTATCTAGATGCCAGTCATCCCCGGCAATGGGATACTCCCGGCGGCGGCGATCTGGTCACGGATGGGGAATTCGAGAACTACCACCTGAGTATGGAATGGAAGATATCTGATAGTGGGAATAGTGGCATCATCTTCGGCGTGAAGGAAGATCCTAAATATGAACGCACCTACCACACCGGTATGGAGATGCAGGTCCTCGATGACAATGGGCATCCCGACAGAGCTTATATCTCCCACCGAGCAGGTTGCCTGTACGATTTGATCCCCGTAACGCAGAGTACCGTTAAGCCTGCCGGACAATGGAACAAAGCGGAGATCATATACAACAAGGGATCGCTGAAGTTGTTTCTAAACGGGGTGAATGTGGTGTCCACTACCGTGGGCGATGAAAATTGGAAGAAGATGTTGGCCGCAAGCAAGTTCAAACAATGGCCCGATTTTTCCACGTTCAGAAACGGGCGCATAGCACTGCAGGACCATGGAAATACGGTCTGGTACCGGAATATCAAGATCAAAAAACTTTCCTGATTAAACAGCTAGGTCAGGCATGGAATAGGACAACCGGGATCTGTTAAGGTCCCGGTTGTTTTTTGTGAATGCGCTACTTCTTCTCCGCAATTTTATGTAGATTGTTTTCCTTTAAACGATATTGCCATATGCGGTCATCCATCCTGCTCTTCGCTGGTATCTTTTTCATCTTTCCGCATACGCAAGCACAGGATAATCGACTCACCAAAAAAGAAAAAAGAGCGGGCTGGACATTGCTGTTCGATGGCCAGACCACCAACGGATGGCATGGATATAACAAAGACAGGATGCTGCGGTGCTGGGATGTCCAGGATGGATCGATCCATCAGGATCCCTCCGTAAAGGACGACCGTGGCGATCTCGTGACGGACGGTGTTTACGATGATTTCGAACTCCGATTCACCTGGAAGGTCGCACCAAAAGGAAATAGCGGGATGATCTTCATGATCCAGGAACTCCCTCGGATCTATGCAAGCTGGTTCAGTGGTCCGGAATACCAGATGATGGATAACTTCGGATATCCTAGTAAGCTAGAGCCCGATCAGTATTCGGGATCACTCTTCGATCTCGTGGGATGCCCTCTGGAGATCTGCAAGCCGGCGGGACAGTGGAATGAAAGCACCATCTCCGTGGATCATGGACGTATTAGACTTGGTCTGAATGGTACGCAAACCGTGGACATCACCATGGGCAGTGCGGACTGGACCAAGGCCGTTGCAGGAAGTAAATTTGCGAACATGGCCGATTTTGCCAAGGTTCAATCCGGACGCATTGCCATTCAGGAACACGGCGGTGAGGTCTGGGTGAAGAATATCAGGATCAGAAAACTTTGACCATACCAATAATTCCTTAAAAGTAGCCCAACATGAGATCGATCAGATTTGCAGTCATCATTTCCGCAGTGGCCATTTTCCTTTTCTCCTGCCATCCCGGCAAGCGCTCAGGTAAACCCCGTGTACTCGTTTTCACAAAGACCATGGGTTTCCGCCACAGTTCCATCCCCAATGGCATCGCCGCCATACAGAAACTGGGAAAGGAGAACGGGTTTGAAGTGGACAGTACGGAAGATGCGACCATCTTCAATGAAGACTCCCTGAAGCATTACAGTGCCGTTGTATTCCTGCATACCACCGGCGATATTCTGGATGCATATCAGCAAGCTGATTTTGAAAGGTACATCCAGGCCGGTGGCGGATACATGGGCATTCATGCTGCGGCAGACTGTGAATATCAGTGGCCCTGGTATGGCAAACTGGTGGGAGCTTATTTCAAAAGTCATCCCCGTCAGCAAACAGCGAAATTCATGGTGAAGGACAAAACGAACCCTGCCACCAAACACCTGCCGGATGTTTGGGAAAGGAAGGATGAACTCTACAATTTCCGTAAGGCACCATCTGATTCCGATGTGAAAGTTCTTCTGACGATCGACGAAAAATCTTACGAAGGCGGGGAGAATGGTGATCGACATCCCATGGCTTGGTACCATGATTACGACGGCGGACGCGCATTTTATACTGAACTCGGCCATACCGAGGAATCATATACTGAAGAAAACTACATCAAGCATATCTTGGGCGGGATACAATATGCCATCGGGGACAATCGGGAACTGGATTATTCCAAGGCTACATCCATGAGGGTGCCCGATGAGGATCGATTCACGAAAAATTTATTGGCAACAGGTTTTGATGAGCCAACAGAGATGGCCATACTTCCCAATCTTGATATCGTGATCGTCCAACGCAAAGGAGAGGTCATGTTCTACAACCATGACAGCAAGCAGTTGAGTCAGGTGGCTAAACTGGATGTTTATTACCATACCAAGACGACCAATGCGAATGCGGAGGAAGGGCTACTTGGAGTTTGTGCAGATCCTGATTACGCGAATAACAAGTTCATCTATATGTTCTACTCTCCGGGGGACACCTCGGTGAACAGGCTTTCCCGATTCCGCTTCGATAATGGGAAACTGGATTCTGCATCAGAGAAGATAGTACTTCAATTCTATTCACAGCGTGAGATCTGTTGTCATACCGGAGGCTCACTGACTTTCGGCCCCAACGGAAACCTATTCCTATCCACTGGCGACAATTCAACTCCGTTCAATCAACCGAAATCGGTATTCCAGAATAATGGCTATGCGCCTCAGGATAACCGAACCGGATTTGAACAATATGATGCACGGCGGAGTTCAAGCAATACGAACGACCTGCGCGGAAAGATCCTGCGCATCAAGATCAATTCTGATGGCAGCTATTCCATCCCTGAAGGGAATCTTTTCAAGCCGGGCACGGAAAAAACCAGACCGGAGATCTTTGTCATGGGTGACAGAAATCCCTATCGCATCTCTGTGGATAAGAAGACAGGTTTCCTCTATTGGGGCGAAGTAGGACCCGATGCAGGCGAAGACAGTCTGGCAACCCGAGGTCCACGTGGCTACGATGAATTGAATCAGGCCCGCAAGGCAGGTTACTTTGGATGGCCGCTTTTCGTCGGGAATAACTACCCTTATCACCAGTACGATTACTCAACCGGTACGACGGGCCCGAATTACGACCCACAGCATCCCATCAATGACTCCAAGAACAATACGGGACTCAGGGAACTTCCCCCGGTAAGTCCTGCCTTCATCTGGTATCCCTATGCAGCCTCCCCCGATTTTCCAGAGTTAGGTACTGGTGGACGTAATGCAATGGCCGGGCCGATCTACCATCCTGAATTCTATCCTGCGGACACACGTTTCCCTGATTATTTCGCGAACAAACTATTCTTCTACGAATGGATCCGTGGCTGGATAAAGATCGTGACAATGGACGATCAGGGTAATCTACTCAAGATGGAACCCTTCATGCCTCATACGGAGTTGCATTCCAACATCGACATGGAGATGGGACCAGACGGAAGACTTTATCTTCTAGAGTATGGTTCGGGTTGGTTCTCCAAGAATCCAGATGCCATGCTGTCCCGCGTAGAATACAATGGAGGGAACCGTGCACCTGTCGCCAAGCTATCCGTGGACAGGACAACCGGCGCTTTGCCTTTTGAAGTGAAAGCCAGCGCTGCCGGATCACGCGATTCGGACAAGGATCCGTTGACCTATGTCTGGCATTTCGGAAAGGAAACTAAGGAGACCAAAACACCTGAGGCCAGTTTCACGTTCACTACGGCAGGTGACAATGACATCTTCGTGGAAGTGAAAGACGACAAGGGCGCAGTCACCAGAAGCAATGCGATCCCGATCTATGCAGGTAACGAAACACCGGTGGTCAAGATCAGTCTCGCCAGCCCGGCGACCTTCTTTTTCCCGGGCAAGCCCATCGATTACAAAGTATCTGTAACCGACAAGGAAGATGGCACCACCGAAAGCGGAGGGGTCGATAAAAAAACGGTGGATGTGAAGATGGATCTGGTGACCGGAAAGGATAAGGCACAGATAGTTGGGCATCAGATCGTATCCGCACTCACTCAAGGAAAGAATATGGCCATGTCGATGGATTGCAAGACCTGTCACAAGCAGGATGAGAAATCCATCGGCCCTGCTTTCTCGCAGGTGGCGGTGAAATACAAAGGCAAGAACAACGCACGGGATTACCTGGTGAGAAAGATCATTCTCGGTGGCGGTGGTGTATGGGGTGAGACGGCCATGGCGGCCCATCCCAACCTGAAGCCTGAAGATGCAGGAAGGATCGTGGATTGGGTTCTTTCCCTGTCCACTCCTCCAACGGCCAAGAGCCTTGCTTCCGAGGGCAAGTTGGTTGCTTCAGCAAATGATGCAGCGGGTGGAAAGACCATGCAGATCTCTGCATCCTACACAGATAAGGGAGGTGCAGGCGCCAAACCGCTGACAGGGGCCGATCTGATCACCCTGCGTAATCCTCTGGTACCGATGTCCGACAACAATGGCACGGAAAAGATCAGTGTGGTCGAGTTCAATGATAAGGATTATGCAGTGCTTGGATCTGGTGATGCCGGGTGGATGCTCTTCGACGACCTGAACCTGAAATATGTCACCGGTGTCGAATTGGCCTATGGTATACAGGAACCTTTGCTAAAAGGGTATTTAATCGAAGTGCATGCGGATACACCGGATGGTGAATTGCTGGGCCAGGGAAAGATCCCGGCCGGGGGTAAGGCAGTGCAAATGAATAAGGTTGCTTTCCCGCTCAAATCTGCAGGTGAACGTAACAGAAAGATATATCTTGTCGTGAAGAAGGCCGATCCCGCGGAGACCAAGATGATGGGCATGGGGAGCATTCAGTTCATGGCCAAGTAGTAAGATCATATGATTTAATGAAAGAACCCCGGCCCTGCATGCAGGTGACCGGGGTTCTTGCTTGAACAGCCAGCTACTATTTTTTCCTTGCTCGGTACAGGTTCATCCCCAATGCTGCGCCTGCAATCAATAAACCTCCGAACTCTCGGGTCTCTTCCACCCAGGGTTTTTCCGCTTTCATGGTCTGCACCAGGTTTTCGGCCTGATGCCGGGTCGCCCATGACCAGACACCATCCTTGTCGAAGAACAGGTATGCCGCATATATCCCGTAAACTAGGAGACCGTAGAGGTATAGCTTCGGGAAATAATTTCCACGGGATGCCATCCAGCAGAGCACCGCTGCATACATATAAATCGGGATCCAGATATATGGGTCGGGGTCGTTGTACTGGACAACTGAAAACAGAACGAAAAGTACAGCAAATGTGATGTTGGCTATTCGCATGATATCAGACGTATTTAACGAGGTTCTTTTTGATGTAGCCTATGCTTTGCTTGATGCTGTCGAAAGGTGAACCCGGACAGGCATCCTGCTCCACGAAGAAATGCGTCATGCCAGCGAGTTTGGCCTGTTTGAAGATGTTGGCGAAGTCTATAGAACCGTTGCCCACCTCAGTGAAGAATTTCTTGTCCGTCCTGTCCATGTCCTTGACATGCCATAGTGGGAAACGGCCGGGATTCTGCTGGAATAGGGCGACCGGGTCCTGCCCGGCCTTGACGGTCCAGTATAGGTCCATTTCCAGTTTGACTAATGCGGGGTCCGTCCTTTCCAGTAAGATCGAATAAGGCAATGTGCCATTGATGGCCTGGAATTCGAAATCATGGTTATGATAGCAGAGTTGGATGCCGGCATTTCGGCAGGCAGCTCCTGCTTTGTTCAGGTCTGCCGCTATCTGCTTGTAATCGTCCAGGGTCTTACGTTCGTCGGGCATGAGGTAGGCCACCACCATGTATTCCTGACCTATGGCTTTGGCATCTTCGATGGCTTTGTCCCAACCAAATAGGATGGTGCCGGGTACTTGTTTGTTCCCGAAGTTACCATACATGTAATGTCCGCTGGGAGCGGTGAGGTTGTGCTGGTTCAATAAGGCTTTATACGAGGAAGCATCCATCCCGAAGAATTTACCATTGTAGCCAAAGCTCTCGACCTCCTGGAATCCGAGGGCGGCCACTTTGGCAATGGTTCCGGCGGGATCCTTACCGATCTCATTACGGACCGTATACAGTTGTACGCCTACTTTTCTTTCCCGGCGGCCTGCAAGGGAGAACGCATCACCGGCGAGTAGGGATCCAGTGGTCAATAAGGCCATTTGCTTGAGCAGTGATCTTCTAGTTGTCATGTTTTTGTTTTTGGGTTACCTGATCTTTTGAATGAATTGTGCCACATCCTTTTCCTCATCACTGTATAGAACCAATTGTCCCTTGGAGTCAAAAAGGAACATGGACGGGTATTTTTTAGGGAGGAATCGGGCTATGAATTGTTTGTTGGGGTCGGAGAGGAGGGTCAGGTTCTTCATGGTCTGCAGGTTATTTCCAAAGGTTTTCAGAAAGCCTTTGACGTCATCCTTGGAATCCATGGTGACCATGATGAAATTCAGGGCGGCTAGTTTTTTATAGGCATCATTGTATGCCGAGGTGGCGCGCATGCAATGGGGGCATTCGGTGTCGAAGAACAGGAAAAGGGTTTTCTTCCCTGTAGTGATGTCTTTATGGCTGTAATTGCTGCCGTCCGACATTTTTTGGAAGGTAAATTCCGGGATCGACCTGACCTGGGCCAGTAAAAAGGATACGGATAGGCAGAGGGCAATTACTAGAGAAATGATTTTGGGCATGGGGGCAATTGAGGGCAAAAAGTAGTGCATTTGCGGGAATTCTGTTATCAGGGCTGCCGGTTCCCAGGTTTTTTCGAAAACGTTTGAAATTTTTGTTAAATTCATGCAGCGCCTTTGAGGGATGAACGGTCTGTAAGGCTTATGTGGGGTTAAGTTCAGAGGTGTTTATGTGTATATAGTACACATACTTGAGAAATATTTTTAATGGAATTGTTAAAAATTAATAATAAAATTACTTTCTTTGTTTGCTCTTGTTGTGGAAAACTATTTAACAAGCATTGATTTTAACGATTTAGTAAGTCCAAATCATAACCCAAAACTTAACATTGCATGAAACGACTGTTGCCCTTTTCAGTCAAGGCAGGATTACTCACTGTCTTCTTGGGATTCCTTGTTTCTTTTGCTTTTGCGCAAAGGAAGGTAACTGGTAAGATCACTGGTGGCGACACCGGCGGAGGTCTTTCAGGAGCCACGGTAAAAGTCAAGGGAACTTCCAATTCCGTCTCCACTGGTGCCGATGGTACTTTCTCTATCACTGTCCCCAACGACAGGTCCACCCTTGAGGTCACCTTCGTAGGCTATGAAACCCAAGATGTGGCCGTGGGCACACAGGGTAATGTGTTCGTCGGGTTACAGAACTCGAATGCGGCACTGCAGACCGTGGTTGTGACCGGTTATGGTACTCAGGAGAAAAGGAGCATCACCGGTTCCGTGGCTGTCGTTGACACCAAGGAAATGACCAAAACGGCTGCTACCAACTTCGCCGACCAGCTTCAGGGCAAAGTGCCGGGTGTACAGATGTCCACCTCAGGTGATCCCGGTTCTTCGGCATTCATTCGTATCCGCGGTATCGGTACGATTAACAACAACGAACCGTTGTATGTGATCGACGGTGTGCCGGTTCAGAACGAATCGAACGTGAACTTCATCAACCCCTCAGATATCGAATCCATTCAGGTACTGAAGGATGCGGCTTCCGCCTCCATCTACGGTTCCAGGGCTGCCAACGGCGTTATCGTAATCACTACCAAGAAGGGCAAGTCAGGCTCCGCAAAGCTGGCCGTGGACATGTACTATGGTGCGTCTTCACCTGCATCCGCTCCCAGCCTGCTTAACCCGAATGAATTCTTGGAAGTACAACAGAAACTGGCGGCTGGTCAAAATATCCCCTTCACTACCAGTATTTATATAAAGAATCCTGACGGCACCTATTCCCTTCCGGATTATGCCGTTCGTGGTATCGGTGGTTTCAAAGCGGGAGACCCTGCGGTTGACCCCTCCAAATATTTCCTCAACACCGACCCCACTGGCGGTGGCGTTGGCGACTACCTGATCCAAAAGACGAACAAGACTGGTACGGACTGGTACCATCAGGTCTTCAGGCCCGCAGCACAGAAAAACATTCAGATCGCAGCCTCTGGTGGATCTGAAAAAGGGAATTACTATTTCTCGGGCAACGTTTACGATTTCGCGGGTATCATGTATGGTAATGACTACAAGCGTTATCAAACCCGTGTGAATACCAACTTCAACATCCGCAAATGGCTCCGCGTTGGTGAGACGATGAACATCGCCTTCCAGACCACCCGCGCATCAGTTGGTAACCCCAATGAAAGTTCTCCCCTGATCAACGCGCTGACTATCCCCGCTCTCTGTAGCGTGTATGATATCCAAGGCAATTTTGCTTCTGCGGCCAACTTCAACTCCAACGTGAGCAATCCGATCGCGGACCAAACTCGCAACCACGATAACGCTGCAGGTCATAGCATGCGCTTCACAGGGTCTGCCTATGCAGAGATCGACATCATGCCTTGGTTGACTTCCAAGACATCCTATGGCATGGACTATAACAGTGGTCCCAGTCAGTATTATGGCACCCGCCGTTATGACGCGACAGAGGGTAATACAAACCCTAACTCCCTGCAGAATGGCTACTTCCTGAACAAGAACTGGGTGTTCTATTCCACACTCAATTTCAAGAAGAGCTTTGGTGACCACAGGGTCAACGTCCTGGTAGGTTATGAAGCCAAGCAACAGTATTATGAAGGCTTTACTGCCGGCGGTTCTAAACTCGCATTCGACAACTACAACTATCGCCTTCTCCAGAACGTGGACCCTGCTACATTCTATATGAACAGTTACAGGGGCGAGCACAATGTGGTCTCCCAGTTCGCTCAGGCTAACTGGTCATATCAGGACAGGTTCTTTGCTTCTGCCACGGTCCGCCGTGATGGTTCTTCCCGCTTCTTGGAGAACAAGTATGGTATCTTCCCCGCAGGTAGTGTTGGTTGGAGGATTTCCAAGGAGAGCTTCATGAACAATGTGAACTGGATCACCGACCTCAAACTCAGGGCCTCTTATGGTATCCTCGGTAACAATGAGGTGGGCAGCGATTATCCCGGATATTCCAATTTCGCCACAGGTTTGGGTACAGCCAACTACTCCATCAATGGTTCGCCCAACTCCAACACCACCGGCTTCGAGCAGGTCTCTACAGGCAACCCCAAGTTGAAATGGGAGACCACAGCAGTCACCAATATCGGTATTGATGCCGTGATCGCCCGTGATTTCACTTTCATGGTAGAGTGGTACAAGCGTGATACCCGCGACATGATCTATAATGTTGAACTTCCCCTCGAACTCGGTGCAGTTGGTCGTCAGGCCCAGAATATCGGTTCCATGAGGAATACCGGTTTCGACTTCTCCGCTGGCTGGAACCACAGGTTCAATAAGGATTTCAACTTCAATGTTCAGTTCACTGGTTCAACCAACAAGAACACGGTTCTTCTGTTGGAAGCTAACCAAAACACTTTCATCAGTTCTGGTGGCACGCGTATCGGTGACGTTACCCGCACTCAGGCTGGCCTTCCGATCTCCCAGTTCCGCGGTTATGTTCAACAGGGTCTCTGGACCTCCGATGCACAAATCGCCAAAGAACTTTATGCCGATAAAGGTGATGCCAAAGTGGGTCGCTTCCGCTTCAAAGACATCAATGGTGATGGCAAGATCGATAACGCCGATGAGACTTTCCTCGGCAGCCCACTTCCTACCTTCTTCATGGGCTTGAACTTGACTGCCAATTGGAAGAACTTCGACTTCACCATGTACTGGTCTGGAAGCTATGGACAGAAGCTTTTCAACTTTGTGAAATATTTCACCGAGATGAACGCCTTCCAGCGTAGCCGTGACAAGAACTTCCTGTATGAGGCTGGTAAATCCCTACCTGTACTTGATGGTGGTGACAACTATAGCTCCCAGAAGAGCAGTTTCTATGTGGAAGATGGTTCATTCACTCGCTTGAAGAACCTGCAGATCGGATACTCACTGAGCCCCGAAACCCTGCGCAGGATCGGACTCAACAGACTCCGTTTCTACGTCTCCGGCCAGAATCTGCTGACCTTCACCAAGTACACTGGTCTTGATCCGGACGTAACCATCAGCAATATCACCGATGGCTATGCCGCTCAGCGTGACTTGTCCATCGGTCTGGATAATGGACGTTATCCGATCTCCAGGACTTTCATCTTCGGTGTTAATCTGGAATTCTAAGCGAACAACTGAACAAAAAATCTAAATACAATACGAGTATGAGAAAGAATATCATGCGACTTCTGGCGGGATCTCTGGTCCTAGTCGTCTTAGCCGTTAGTTGCGGCAAGGATTTTCTGGAAACTTCGCCGTACGGCAGTGTGAACAACCAGCTTTTGGCTACCTCTGCCAAAGGTGCTAACGCCCTGCTTATCGCGGCCTATTCCAATATGGACGGTTTCTCCGGCTGGGACAACGGCACACCTTGGGGTGGGGCTGCATCCAACTGGACATTCGGTAGCGTTTGTGGCGGTGACGCTTACAAAGGATCAGAGGCTGGTGACCAGCCCGACATCACTCCACTCGAAGTGGGTTCAGTCAATGCCAACAACCCTTACATGGAAGGGAAATGGAGGAACTACTATGATGGTATCTCCAGGGTGAATCAGGCGATCACTGCTTTCACTAACCTGACAGCGATCACTGAAGATGAGAAGAAGACCCGTTTGGCTGAAGCTAAATTCCTTCGTGCTTGGTTCCATTACGACCTTTGGAGGATTTTCAAGAATATCCCTTACATCACCGAGGATCTTGCTGATGTTCGTATCGGAAATGGTACGGATATTCTTCCCTTGATCCAGAAAGATCTTCAGGATGCCGTTGCAGGCCTTCCGGTAAACCAGCCTGAAGTGGGTCGTGTTACATCGGGTGTCGCTCATTCCGTTCTCGGGATGACCTATATGTGGCAGAAGAACTACTCTTCAGCTAAAACCGAGTTTGACGCCGTGGTGAACTCAGGAAAATATGCACTCAATGCCAAGTTTGACGACAATTTCGAGTCCGCTACACGGAATAGTAAAGAGGGTATCCTTGAAGTCCAACAGTCCGTCAACGACGGTACCACCGATAATGGCAACAACGGTGATGTGTTGAACTTCCCATATAACGGAGGCCCTGCAGGCTGTTGCGGTTTCCACCAGCCTTCACAGGATCTGGTGAACTGTTTCCAGGTTGATGCAAACGGACTCCCATTAATCGGTCACTCCAATGACAATAATTTCAAGAGTGATGACGGGATCTCCAGTTCCGATCCTTACTCTCCTGACATGGTAACTCCTGTCGATCCCAGACTCGACCATACCGTTGGCCGTCGCGGTGTTCCTTACCGTGATTGGGGTCTGCATCCTGGTAAATTATGGATCAGGGACCAATCATACTCAGGCCCCTATGCTCCGATCAAGAATACCCATAACAAAGGCGATGGTGGCTTGGTCACCTCCTCTGGCTGGACCTCAGGTTACAATGCCAATAACACCAAGTTGATCCGTCTTTCAGACGTCATGCTCCAACTGGCAGAAGCTGAAGTTGAATTGGGTAATCTGGGCAGGGCTCAGGAGCTGGTGAATATGATCCGTCGCCGTGCCGCTAATCCTGATGATTTCGTTAGAATGCCTGATGGAACCCTTGCTGCCAATTACCAAGTTAAAGAGTACAAAGATGCTTGGACCGATGCAGCTGCCGCTCGTGCCGCCGTTCGTTTCGAACGCAGGATCGAGTTGGGTATGGAAGGTCAGCGTTTCTTCGATCTCGTACGTTGGGGTGTAGCCGCTGAGGTTAAGAATGCCTATTATGCCAATGAAGGCAAATTGAGGCCTTACCTGAAATCTGGTAATTTCACCGCGGGCAAGAATGAGATATTCCCCATTCCCCAGAAAGCCATCACTCAGAGCGCCTTATCTGGTAAGGCAACACTCGTTCAGAATCCTGGCTACTAATATTGATCAATCTATTTAGCCATATGAAAAGGCCGTACACCTGTACGGCCTTTTTCATTGTCATATACTTGAATAGGAAACTGCGATTTCTATATTTTTGTAATTGCCGTACAGGCTCTCCAACTCATGTTAAACAGAATACTCCTTTTGTTCCTTCTGCCGTGTTTTCTCACAACCGGTTGTAAAAGGGCAGATCCCCTGTTCCGGTTAGTGGATACGAATAAATCCGGACTTGGTTTTGCCAACACCATCACCCTGAATGACACCCTGAACATCCTGGAGAATGAGTTCACTTATAATGGCAGTGGCGTTGCCGTCGGAGATCTTAATGGTGATGGACTTCAAGATATTTATTTCTGCGGCAGTCAGGTTGCCAACAAACTATATCTGAACAAGGGGGGATTGAACTTCATCGATGTCACTGAAGAAGCCAAGGTTCAAAAGAAAAAAGGTCAATGGTCCTCCGGGGTGACTTTCGTGGACATCAATTCAGATGGCAAATTGGACATCTATGTATGCAACACGATGATCCATGATAGCCTTCTTCTCCGGGACCTGCTTTTCATCAACCAAGGTAATAACAAGGCAGGGGTACCCCAGTTCAAGGAGATGGGAGAAGAATATGGGATCAAAGATGATACGCAAAACTCCATTTCCACATTCTTCGATTATGACAATGATGGGGATCTCGACCTTTTCGTTGCCGTCAATTTCGTCGATACCCAATATCCCAACCAATTCGTGACCTTGGTCCCTGATGGGAAATCTCCCACCCGCGATCTGCTCTTTAGGAATGATTATGATTCCTCCCTCGGACATGCTGTTTTCCATGATGTTTCCATGCAGGCAGGGATAATCTGGGGTGGCTACAGTCATTCCTGCCTCATCCACGATTTCAATGAAGATGGATATCCCGATATCTATGTCGCGAACGATTACCTCACCAATGATCTGCTCTATATTAATAATCGCAACGGAACTTTCACCAACCGCATCGCAGATATGATGAAGCATCAGTCCTATTCCTCCATGGGCAGCGATGTTGCAGACATAAATAACGATGGACATGCGGACCTCTTCACCGTGGAGATGCTACCCGCAGACAACAAACGGAAGAAGGTGAACATGAACGCCAATAACTACAATCATTATCTTTTCACTGAGCAATACAAATACCAGTATCAGTTCGTCAGGAATGTCTTCCAGGTTTATCAAGGCGTTGATCCACATACGCAATTGCCCTTGTACAGCGATATCGCTTTCCTGGCCGGTGTTGAAGCTACGGACTGGAGTTGGTGCCCGTTACTGGCAGACCTCGATAACGACGGCTACCGGGACCTCCTTATCACGAATGGTTTCCCGAAAGACATCATCGATCATGATTTCGGCGCTTTCAGAAAAAGTATCAGCAGCAGCCTGGTCACCCGCCAGCAGTTGAACGACATGATCCCTGAGGTTAAGATCCCAAACTATGTATTCCATAATAATGGTGACCTTACCTTCTCTGACCGTTCTAAAGAATGGGGTATCAGCATCCCCAGCTTCACTAACGGCACTGCACTTGCCGATCTGGACAACGATGGCGATCTCGATATCGTTACCAATAATATCAACGATCCGGCCTTCCTATATGAGAATACCCTTTACGGGCCCAATTCAGCCAAGAAGCCTCAGGCGGTGAATTACCTGCGGGTCAAACTGAATGGGCCGGTAGGTAATACGGAAGCCTATGGGGCTAAGGTCACCATTTGGCATGGAGGCAAAAGCGGGATCGCAGAGAGTGAATGTGTACGGGGTTATCTCTCCCGTTCAGAGAACTTCCTGCATTTCGGACTCGGTGCGGATAGTACAGTGGATTCAATCCTTGTCGTCTGGAAGGAAGGCATGACGCAGAAATTGGGAAAGACCAAAGTCAACCAAATACTTGAGATTAACTACCAGAATGCGAAACCTCAGCAGGTGTTCAAAGCTCCTGCGCCAGAACCATACTTGAAGGAAGTGGATCCCAAAACGCTTGGAATCGATTATGTGCATGAAGAGAATGACTATATCGATTTCAACATCCAGAAGACGCTTCCGCATAAATTCTCACAATATGGTCCCGGAATAGCCGTAGCAGATGTCAATGGCGACGGGCTCGATGATATCGCCCTCGGTAGCTCAAGTCGCTTCCAGGGCCCTGTACTTTTACTCCAACAGGCAAATGGAAAATTTCTGAAAAAGTCCATCCCCCTCAAAACTTCAGATCTGCTTAAGGAAGAGGACATGGGATTACTGCTGTTTGATGCCGACGGTGATGGCGATAACGACCTCTATGTGGTCAGGGGAAGCGGACAGCACGACCCGGGTTCAGCACTTTATCAGGATGTGCTCTGCGAAAATGATGGGAAAGGCAACTTCAAGATTGTATCTGATGCATTGCCGGTGATCACCGCATCAGGCCAGAATGTAAAGGCCGCGGATATTGATTCGGATGGAGATCTGGATCTTTTCGTAGGAGGTAGGGTTGCGCCCAAGGAATATCCCAAGCCTGCCCGGTCCTACCTGCTACGTAACGATTCAAAGCCCGGCCAGATCCGTTTCACCGATGTCACCAAGCAGTGGAATCCCACACTCGACAGTATCGGTTTGGTCAGCGATGCATTATGGACGGATTTCGATAACGACAATAAGCCTGACCTGATCATCGCAGGGGAATGGATGCCCCTAACCTTCCTTCGGAATACGGGAAACAGTCTTGTGCGCATCGATCCGGGAGGCGGAATAGATAAATCCCTAGGATGGTGGAACAGCCTCAGCGCTGCAGACCTGGACCTTGATGGAGACATGGACTATGTTGCAGGTAATTTCGGACTGAACATTTATTTCAAGTGCTCTACGGAAGAACCCCTGCATATATACTCCAAGGATTTCGACAACAACGGATTGTATGATTCCTTCATATCTTGCTATTTCCCGGACTCTGCAGGTGTGAGGAAGGAATATTTCTTTTTCGGAAAGGATGACATGCAAAAGCAGTTGATCATGATCCGGAAAAAATTCGAACATTATTCAGATTATGGTAATGCCACGGTCAAGGATGTATTCACTCCTGAGGAAATGAAAGGGGTCTCCGTGCTGACCGCCAATTTCATGAAAAGCGTATGGATAGAGAATCTTGGTGGTGGTCAATTCAGCATGCATGTATTGCCCAACGAAGCGCAATTGGCACCTTTGTACGGCATGCAATGCATGGATGTCAATGGCGATGATTTTCCGGATATGATGCTGGTTGGAAATGATTTCGGGATGGAGACAGGCGAGGGTAGGGCAGATGCTCTGAATGGCCTGGTATTGTTGAATAAGGGAGGAAAGGATTTTCGTCCGATTGGTTTTGAAAGATCGGGGTTGCTAGTGCCCGGTGATGCCCGCGGACTCACCAGGGTTCGTATTGGCGGAGCCATGTACCTGATTGCTACCCAGAACAGGAAACCCTTGACTCTGTTCAAATTACCTACTTTGGACAGTGTCATCGTGAAATTGAATCCCGATGAAGTATCGGCCATGGTTATCTGGAAAGATGACCGAAAGCAAAAGTTTGAATTCAGTATGGGATCAACGTTTATCTCGCAGGATTCAAGGTCCTGGGATCCTCCCCGTGGTTTTCAGCGGATAACCTTCATGAATGCAAAGGGCATGGTGACGAGGACCATTAACAATACTAAATAACCATCCTCATGAAAAAATGGATTTTCTTCTCTGCAACGGCTTTCTTCCTTTTAGCAGTGGGTTGCAGGCCGGGAAGCAGAAAGGCCAAGAATATTCAGGAGATCCCTCATCAGTTGATCAAGAAATTGACGGACATCATTGTCGTCGATATTTTTTCCCCGCCTGTTGCCAGCAGGATTTATGCCAACTGTTCGATTGCCATGTACGAGGCCATCCGTTTTCAGAGTAAGGAGTCCCCATCTATCTCAGCAATGTTGAAAGGATTCGATCCCATGCCCCTCCCTGTTTCAGGCAGAAATTATGATTTCACCATCGCCGCCATAAGAGCATTCTGTGAGACGGCAAAAAAGGTGACATTCTCCGCTCCGGAGATCGCGCAATATGAGGATTCCCTGATCAACTTGTACGCAGAAGGTTTGGACAAGGCGGTGTTGGACAGTTCTATATCCTTCGGAGATGCAGTTGCTTCCGTAGTGGGCAAGCGACTGGGAAAGGACAACTACAAGGAGACACGAGGTATGGAGCGCTTCGAGGTCAAGACCGATGAGCAGGCGAGATGGGTGCCTACCGCACCTGATTATGGCGATGCCTTGGAGCCACATTGGCCTAAGATGATGACCCTGGCCTTGGACTCCGCTTCAGAGGTTCAAGGTCTTCCTTTCCCGAAATATGAGGAAGATACGACCTCTGCATTTTACAGGGAAATGATGGAGGTGTATGCTATTTCCAAAAGCATGACCGACGAGCAGATCGATATTGCCCTTTTTTGGGATGACAATCCTTTCGTATCGAAGCATAAGGGCCACGTCATGTTCCAGGATAAGAAGATGACACCTGGTGGACATTGGATGGCGATCGCCCATCAGGCATGCAAGTTGAAAAATGCGGATCCGGTCACCTCTTCAAAGGCGTATGCATATACCGCTACTGCTCTATATGATGCCTTCATCTCCTGTTGGTATGTGAAGTACAAAGATATCCGGATCAGACCCCAGACGGCCATTCAAAGGCTCAAGGAAGAACATTGGATCTCTTATCTTCAGACTCCCCAATTCCCTGAGTATACATCTGGTCACAGCACCGTTTCAGCCGCTGCAGCGGAAATGCTCACCCATCTTTTCGGTGACCATATCGCCTTCACCGATTCCTCTGAATTGGAATACAAACTACCGGTCAGATCTTTCAAATCCTTTCGCGAAGCTGCTCAGGAAGCATCGATAAGTCGTGTATATGGGGGGATACATTTTCGGTCAGGTTGCGAAAATGGAAATGCGCAAGGAAAAAAAGTGGCCGAGAGCATCCTCAATAAGTTGCGAAACACACCCTGATCAGTGCTTGTGGGGCTTTCCGTCCTGGTTTATATGTGCAGCTGAACAGTATCTGTGATTGAGCAGGTGAGCGGTGATGATCAGCATGACCGCAGGGATCAGGAATAGCAGTAAATACTCATGGAAATATTGCTTGGCGAACAGCAGTAGGATGCCGGCGATGAATAACCTTAACGGCCAAGGGCTTTTGTGATCCCTGCTGTAGCCCTTCCAAAGTGAATATACCCCTATAATCAGTGCCAGCAAGATCATCCCTGTTTCGAACCAGGAGTTATTGATGATATTTATGCCGAAGAGGGGTAACGTTGACAGGAGTAATGGCAACACTGCGCAATGTATGGCACAGGCAATGGAGGTAATGATCCCTAATGCGTCTAAATTGATCCTGCTCATGTATGGGTCGGCCAAATGTACTAAATTTGCAACAGAGTTGCAGAATCATAAACTCCCCTATTCGCAGGATGAGCTTAAATAGATCGCCCATGAGTAAGAAGACCTGGTTTTACCTCGGATTTTTCGTCATCTTGCTGGCCATATTTTATGCCGTAATGATCTCCCTGGCCGGTCTGGGCAAAGTATCACTTCCTATCTTGAATACCGTGCACCCCTTCCATTTCACCAGACAGGATGGGCAGGAGATCAGTGAGAGTCATGTTTCAGGGAAAGTATATGTGGCCGAATATTTCTTCACGACTTGTAAGGGCATCTGCCCGAGGATGAACAATAACGTTAAGAAAATTTATGAGGAATGGAAAGGGCAGAAGGGATTCCTGATCTTATCCCATACCGTGGATCCTGAAACGGATTCTGTACCGCGGCTACGTCATTACGCCGATTCATTGGGGGCGGATCCAGCGGTCTGGTGGTTCCTCACCGGAAGTAAGGAAGATCTATATAAGTCGGCGAGGGAGAGCTACCTGCTGGATGACCCACAAAACAGTAGTAAGAACATCAAGGAACAATTCTTGCACACCCAATTTTTGGCCCTGGTGGACGATCATGGCCAAGTCCGCGGCATCTATGACGGACTGAAACAAGAAGAATTGGATCAGTTGCGGAAAGACATAAGGATTTTGATGAAGGGATCCTGAAACGATTGCACATGGAAGAACAAGCATTATCCATACTCCGGGATCATGGCCTTAGTGTAACTACGGTTCGAAAAGGGATACTGGATGTGTTTCTGAAAACAGGACAAGCACTCTCACATTCCGACCTGGAAGGTCAGGCTTCCGGTCAACTGGATCGGGTAACAGTATACCGTACCCTGCAGGCTTTTGTCGGCAAGGGGATCATCCATGTCATTCCGACTTCGGATAATTCTCTCAGGTATGCCCTATGCCGTGATGCATGCGTGGATGGACATCATCATGACCGGCATGTTCATTTCATCTGCCATCATTGTGGCAAGGCCACATGCATCAATCAACTGGATGTACCATCCGTTCGATTGCCCCGCGGATATCGGATGCAGGAAGTGAGCATGGTAGTGCATGGCGTCTGCCCAAATTGCGATTAATCGTATCCGTTAGTAGTATCCACTCGGAAAGCTCTAATCAAAGCACATCTTTTTTTCAACCAATTAATTTCTCAAAAAGCCCCCTGAAAGGCCTATTCACCACAGGTTCGGGCACCGCATTTTCCGCAGCTATTTGGATCCATTCGATTCGCTATGATCCGAACCTGGAAGGGAGAGCAATTTCCAAATTTTGTATAATAATATGAATTTCAATAAGTTAATTGTTTTTCTCTGACCAAAGGAATCAGTCTGCTGAGGTAGGTTACGTGCCCAAATTCACGTAGATCTACTAGGATTACAGTATTTCAGGAAGACGTGAAATGTAGTAGTACTGCTCTTGTACAGGTATCCTCTCCGTTATACTTTTACATAGAAGTTGATTGATAGGAAATGAAGACCACCAATATCCTGAAACCGTCCGAAACCACATTCAAATCCAATCCTAAGAAAGAACGATCCGTATCAGTCAACTTTCACTTCGTAAAATCTTCAGTCCTGGACTGAAAAAATATAAAGACCGAACCCTGAAAAACCAAAGACCCTTAGAAAACCGATCCAAATCTTGAGAAACCACTTAGATCCAAAGACCCTAAAGAAAACCTATCCAAACCCTGAGAAGCCCTAAGATCCAAGACCCTAAAGAAAACCGATCCAAACCTTGAGAAACCACTAAGATCCAAGACCCTAAAGAAAACCGATCCAAACCTTGAGAAACCACTAAGATCCAAGACCCTAAAGAAAACCGATCCAAACCCTGAGAAGCCCCAAGATCCAAGACCCTAAAGAAAACCGATCCAAACCCTGAGAAGCCCTAAAATCCGAAGATCCTAAGAAACCCGATCCAGACCCTGAGAAACCACCCGATCCATTCCTTTTTGAAGGAACCCTTTGAGAACGTATTCCCGGCCTCTACCCCCGAATACCTCATACACCTGCGAACATCAAGATATTCACAGGCTTCTGACAAAAAATGCTAAGTCCCGGATTGAATCCCCGGGACTTTTTTATTTCTGCAATAGAATTCAATATGCAACTAGCCAGGTGAGTCAAGATATGAAGTATACGCTTGGATGATCGATTAGTGTTCCTTATCCAGAAAGCATTGATTTTTTTTAGTGATCCATATCTATTATAAGATCCCATTCCATCCTACTTCTGATCAACACGTACGAGATCGAGTTTGTCGGTAGACGAAATATCTGGTAACGACCACGTCATGTTGTTAGATTCACGGATCCGATCTTCCAAAAAAAGAGCCCCGATGTGGAAACACCGGGACTTCAGTTAAGGCTCTGATTAGTAGCTATATTGATTTTTTTGGATCCGTGTACTTGCCGTCAATGACAAATATATGGGCCTTTTGAACCGTAACGCTCAAGATTCTTACTACCACTTCGTGGTATCAGCCTACTTGCTCAAGCTCTTTCCTGACCAATATCATGAGATCGCGGATATATTCCGGACTGAAATCGAAGCTTAAGCCTGCGGCCGCATATAATTCTGGCAGAGTTCGGGTGCCCCCCAAACTGAGTGCTTTGGTGTAATTAGCAAGTGCAGATCGGGGATCTTCCTTGTATTGTTTCCAGAGACCTAATGCGCCTAATTGTGCGATACCGTATTCTATGTAATAGAAAGGAACTTCAAAAAGATGCAGTTGTTTCTGCCATTGAATGGCCCTGAAGGCATCAAGTCCACTTTGGTCCATTGTGGTGGTCGCGAATTCATCAAGAATCCGTTTCCAAGCTGAAGTTCTTTCGGCCACGGAATGATCAGGTTGTTCGTAAACCCAATGTTGGAATTTATCAATGATGGCGATCCAGGGGAAGATGGTGATGACGCGCTCCAACTGATGTCTTTTCGCTCTTCTCAATTCCTCTTCGTTGTCGAAGAAGCTATGCCAGTGATCCATGCTGAAGAGTTCCATGGCCATGCTGGCGACCTCCGCCATTTCCGTGGGATATTCCTTGAAGGCACTGAGTTCGAGTGCGTGTGAAAGGAAAGAATGTATGGCATGTCCGCCTTCATGGACCATGGTGGTGACATCGGACATCTGTCCCGCAGCATTCATGAAAATGAATGGGGCGCCACTTTCCGCCAGAGGCATGTTGTAACCACCGGGGGCTTTGCCTTTTCTACTATCCAGATCAAGATGTTCAAGGCTTTCCATCTTTCTGAGGCAATCCCCAAAAAATGGATCCAGTTCATCGAAACAGGCAATGGTTTTTTCCAGTAATTGCTGCCCATTTTGGAAAGGGCGTAGTGGTTGCGTGCCGGCGGGTTCTGCTTCTGTGTCCCATGGGCGGAAATCGCTGAGTGAAAGTCGGTCCATCTGATGACGATATATCTCATTCACCAAGGGAACCACGTGCTGACGGACCGCTTCATGGAACTGGAAGCAATCGGCTGGTTTGTAATCGAACCGACCCATTTCCGTGAATTTGTAGTCCCGATAACTTGCGAAGCCTGCATTCTTTGCAACCTGATTCCGTTTCGAAACAAGCTTGCTGAAAAGCTCCTGCAAGGCATCCTCATCATCCTTTCGCCTTTGCTGGATCTTCATGTAAACGGACCTTCTCAGTTCGCGATCCTCACTTTCCAGGAAACGCGTGGCTTGTTGCAGCGTGTATTCCTGACCGCCCACCTCAACGGTCATCTTCCCTGCGATGGCACCATAGTGCTGTTGAAGTACGCTTATTTCCGCTTGGATGGGAATGTTCTCCGTGCGGAACAGTTCTATGTTCTTGCGTACCGACCTCAAGTAGGTGAAATATTTTTTTTGATCTAAGTCCTTTGTGAAAGTGCAGTCGATCAATTTCCGGTTGAGTAGATCTGCAAAGGGTTGGATCTTGGGCTGGATCTCCAGGTAGAAATAGTTGAATGCCTCTTCCAGTTTTTTGTTTTGAGTATCACAGGTCATGCGTACCTGTCTCCAGCAAGCGTCTTCACTGATCACGGCCTCCAACTCACTCATGTCCTTCATCCATTTTTCCAAGTCTGGACCGCTGGATAGCGGGCGATCTGCGAGATCGCTGAAAAAGGGTTCTAGGTTATCCCAGGTGGTGACGCTGAAATCCTCCGGCACGAATCTTCTTTCGATCTTCTTGATGTCTGCACTATATGGCATGGGGTGGCATTAAAAAACCGGCGGCTGTACCTGACTTGTCGTCGGGTTCAACCTCCGGTCCGAAGTGAATGGATCATTTATTTTTTTTCGAGGCCGGCTTGGATTCTTCGCCATCAGCCTTTTTTTGGGGAGTTGCTTTCTTCGTTGCCGGTTTTTCTTCTTTCGCTTCCGCCTTTGCGGGTTTGGGGGCTTTCGCTTTGGCTTCCTGGGCAGGCTTTACCTCTTCAACCGGAGGGGCCACTTCTTCCATTTCTTCCACTTCTTCCTCCACTTCGGTCAACTTGATCTCGATATTGTTGCTTTTGAGGATGGAGAACCAGCGGATCATCTTCTTCATGTCGCTATTATAAACACGATCGAAGTCCAGTTCGGGGAATACTTTCTGGAAATATGCCTTGATGCCTGCAGCATCCTTTTCTTCGGGAAGTTTATCGCTTTCTTTTTCCATCGACTGGAAGACATCCACCAAGTTGACGTTATCGCCATGAGTGAAAACCTCTATGCTTTCGAGATGGGAGAAATTATGAACACGGTTGGATATGAATTTGGTGGTTTTGTCTTCCAGGGAGCGAACCAGCGCACCGTCATTCTTGCTGCTCACTAATTCAAACAGTCCGGGAAGGCCTGTAACGGAAATGATCTTGTTATATTCCATATGCGGGATTGAATTGTACGGCTGCAAGATAACCCGTTTCCTCCATTTCGACTCAAATAGACTGAATCTCCATGTGGAAGACAGTTATGCGGCAGCTCATTCGGGGAAGGCCGATTTATTGATGTTCGGAACAATGCGAAGAGCATTCTTGTAGTACACTTTTTTCAGGATGGAGTCGGGGAGGCCCATGCCGTACATGGGCCAGAAGGCATGGTATTTTTTGTGGTAGGGAAAATATTCATCCTCGGTTTCCAGAACACGGAAATAGGTGGAGTATTCCTGCGGCACCCAGGAATCTTTGCCGAAAAGTATCCTGTCCTGGTATTTTTCGAAGAATTTCCTGGCCATTCGCGGCTGTCGTCCCAGTTCAGCTATCACTGCCCCGAATTCCACATTCACATTAGGCAGGCTATCGAGTAGGTGACCCAGTTTGTCCAGATTGTTGGGATACCATCCAAAATGTGCAGCGATGAAAGTGGTGGAAGGATGTTTGGCGAACATGCGATGCTGTTCTGCAAGCAGGTCCTCGAAAGGCTCCGGGTTGTCGTTGCCCCTTTTGCGATTAGGATGTGTGGCCAATTCGAGCCAACGTTCATTGTGTTCGTCCATCGGTTCCCAGAACATCACAGGATCTGCCGTATGGATGAGTACGGGAATACGCATCTTCCCGGCCATTTCCCATATCGGATCCAGTCTTGGGTCATCGACCGATACTCTTTTACCTGAATTGTCTTTCACGGAGAAGCCGAGGTCCTTGTAGATCTTAAGACCATTGGCTCCATTACGGACGTCCTCTTCCAATTGTTTCGCCGCTTTTTCAGACCATCCGGGTTCACCCACGCCTTCGAAGTCCACGTTGGCAAAAACAATGAATCGGTTAGGGTAATGACCGCGAACATTAGCTATGGCTTTTTTGAGCGCATCACCATTGTCGCCGCTCAAGTTGACCATGACGGCCATGTTCAGTTTGTCCATCTCCGTGATCAGCCTTCCCAGATCCATGGTTGGCATATTGAATTGATGATTATGGACATCGATGAATGGAAACTTTGCCTTTGATAGCTTATGCTCCGGTACCACCAATGTGGATACAGGGTCATATTTTTCAAAATCCATGGTGCCGTGCTGTGCTTGGCAACTCGTTGTCATGAAGATGGCGAAAATGAGGCAGTGATTTCTGGTCATATGTTCAGCGTAAATATTTTGTCAGTACGGTTTCAGGAGACTGTTCCCGGAGAGGTGAATGATTCCTTTTGGATATCCCTTTCGATCTCCTTCAGTACATTATCTAATCTTTCTTTCAGGGTGTCATGGTCGGTATATCCTTTTGCTAACTGATAGAATTTCAGTTCGCCGGCCTGCAAGAGTACCGCAGGGAAGCCGTTGACCTGAAGTTGACGGCAGAGGTTGAACTCATAACGTGCCTTCTCCGCATATTCCGGATCGTGCAATTTGGTATAGAATTCGTCTGCTGGGATACCCCAACGTTCAAGCAGGTGTCGGTAAGCTTCGTCATCGGTCAGGTCACGCCCTTCAACATGAAGCGCGTGTTGTAAATCTGCGGCGAAAAGGACGGAATCTTCCGGCTGATATTCCTTGAAGACGCACATGGCCCGTGCAGGAATCTCGGAATTCAGGTACCAATCTGAGAGGTCCGGATGGTTGATATGCCAAAGAAAATCCTGTCCGAAGGTGATCCCTGTACGTTCTTCAACTTCCTGGTAAGCCGCTTGTATGAAGGATGCGATCTTTCCGATGTGTTGCCTCGAGGATTCCGGGATCATACCGCCCGAAATGGTCTCGGTGTCCAGCTTTCCCTTGTATTCCTCGGCGATTCTGGAGATGACAGGGCTGAAGCCGAAACACCAGCCGCAGTAGGCATCATAACAATATATGAGCAGGGGTTTCATCAATGGTATTCTCGAGAGAAACAGAAGTGGGGATACAGTTGTATCGACACGGGTGATAAAATAACATGGGTGACGGATACGGGGGAGGAATTTCATGAGTTCCGAAAGCACTTCTTCCGGTAAACCCTGTTGGATTTTCCCCGCGTATCCGTAAATTTAATCAACTCCAACGATTCACCTTAAAAATGACCAACATGAAACGACTGCTTGCCTTGCTTCTATCATTGAGTTTTTCCCTTTCCTCGTTCGCACAACAGACTTTCAACGGTGTTGATGTCAATTTGGGCAATATTTATCGTCTGTCCAATGCGAAAAGTCGTTCCATCAGTCCGGAGAATTTCACCGGGGAAAAAGGTAAGGGAGGAATGGCGACAACCGGGACGGGGCTGAATGCATCGGGGGGAATGGGACAAAAATGGAAGATCAGTCCTAGCGTGGTGATCAAATCCAAGACCACCTTTACCTTGGCAGAGATAGATGGGGGCGGTTCCGTACAACACATTTGGATGACCCCGACCGGCAACTGGCGATATTCCATACTTCGGATTTATTGGGACAATGAGACGGAGCCCTCTGTGGAATGTCCAGTAGGTGATTTTTTTGGAATGGGTTGGGGGCAATATGCCAAACTCAATTCCATGGCGGTGACCGTCAATCCTGGCAGTGCTTTCAACTGTTATTGGCCCATGCCATTCCGGAAGAAATGCCGGATCACGATGGAAAATATCGCTGACGAAAACATGGTGCTGTATTATCAGGTGGACTATATACAGACGGAGATCCCTGATGATGCGGCATATTTTCATGCCCAGTTCCGTCGTACCAATCCTTTACCCTACAAGCAGGATTTCACGATCGTGGATGGCATAAAGGGCAAGGGGCAGTATGTAGGTACATACATCGCCTATGGTGCACACTCGAATGGATGGTGGGGTGAGGGGGAAATCAAATTTTTCATGGATGGTGATGGTGAATTCCCCACGATCTGCGGAACTGGAACCGAGGATTACTTCTGTGGTTCATATGATTTCGACACTCGTCAAAAAGGATCTAACGGAATGGAAACCTCTGAATACACGGAATTCTGTACTCCATATGCCGGGCTTCATCAGGTGATCCGTGGCGATGGTCATTATAGCGTACAGCAGCGATTTGGCATGTATCGCTGGCACCTCACCGATCCCATCCGTTTCGAAAAGGACCTCAAGGTGACGATACAAGCTTTGGGTTGGAGAGGCAATGGGACCTACCTTCCTCTTCAGGACGATATCGCCAGTGTTTCATTCTGGTACCAGCGTGATCCACATACGCCATTTCCCAAGCTTCCCGAGCGTAATCTCCTCGAGGTGAACTGAGATCCAGAGTAAAGTATAAAAAAAGGGCTTCCCGAAGGAAGCCCTTTCAATTTGTTCGGAACTCCGATTACCAACGGTTACCACCGCCACCGCCGCCGCCAGAGAAAGAACGCCTTTGGCCACCGCCACCACCGCCGCCATTGCTGGGGCGCTGTTCACGAGGTTTGGCTTCGCTTACGCGGATGGCACGGCCTTCCACGGTTGCGCCGTCCAGTTCTTGGATGGCTTTCTGCGCTGCTGCGTCGTCAGACATTTCAACGAAACCGAAACCACGGCTACGGTTGGTGAATTTGTCCATGATAACCTTTGCTGAAGTCACTTCACCATACTCGGCGAAGAATTCCCTTAAGTCTTCATCCTGTACGTTGAAGCTTAAGTTGGAAACATAAATGTTCATAACTGAAAAAAGATAAATGATGAAAAACTTGAGAAAAACACAGGGGGTAAAGAAGACCGGCTCTATTAGCAGGGAATGCTTAGCAGTGGAAATCGTTCACTTACTTAACTGTACTCTACTCAAAATGACCTTGCAAAGGTATGGGATATCTGTTGAATTACAAGCGATTTGTGAAATTTCTCTCATTTCTTGGTCAAGTCCTCAGAACAGGATGCGATTACAAAGACTGTACCGTAAGCAGAAAATAGGGTATTCAGCCGAAATGTAGCGTTTGCCCGGCACGGATGAATGCCTCAGCTGCAGGCACATCGGCCTCGAGCCCCCTGAAATTTTCCATCAGTGCGTGATTGCAACTGCCTGAGGCGTAGATCCCCTGCGGATCCTGACTCTGGTGGCAGAAAACAGCGTTTTTTTTCTGCTCTCTTGTTGTAGTGATATCTACATGATCCGTAGGCCTGAATATCATGGACTGGTTTCCCGTACATACTTCAAAGAAGTAGAGATCGAACTTTCGGGAATGACGGATCCAGCTTTGAATGGTGAGTAGGGATGCGCATTGGTGGTCTTTATGTGAATCCACAGGCCAGTGTGTGAAAACGATGTCCGGCTTTTCTCGGGAGATAAGTTCGTGCAGTTTATCCACCCATTCATTGTTGACCATTCCGGCCCCGTCTATCTGACCTGCGAATACGGGTTTAGCTCCAATTATTTTTGCGGCGGCTCTTGCCTCCGCCATTCTTATTTCTGCTGCTTCGGCAGCATTCTTCCCCACAATTCCGGCTTCGCCACTGGTCAGGTAAATGATGGTCACGGAATGTCCCTCATTGGCCAGACGAGCGAGCGTACCTCCGCATCCTGTTTCCGGATCATCCGGGTGACCGCCTACACACACCGCCCGAAGTCTTTGAGGAACGTTTCCGTCCATCGCTTTGGCTGCCGGGGACAATCCCCAGGCGGAGAGGCTGAATGCGGTGTGACCGATGAACTTTCGACGTGTTGTAGCCATGGGAGGAAAGGTTGAGATTCTTAAAAAATTTTGTACATGACCTGTAAGCAACTTGAATTTTTGCAGATATGATCTTGACATCCCTTAGCGCAGGAAAATAGTAGCCTCATCACCTATACCCCAAATCAATAATTCATCCAAACAGCCCATAAATTGCATCGATCCAGTGCATCAGCCCTATATCTTCTCCTTGCTCACCGACGCTATCTACAGGTCTATTTGACCTACAAATGTAGGGGTTAAAAAACGTGGCTTCATAGATCGGGAAGGGATATCTCGACTCAGTCACTTTCTCATAAGCATGTTCATGGACCGCGCCACTTTATCCATGAAAGTCGCGAAATTGATCAATCCCCGATTTGTGGGCTGCACTCTTTATATACCGCTCTTCAAGCGGGTGGTTTTGAACCTGATCCACTCCGCATGGAAAACGTGTAAAAAGAGGTAAAACTCACCCCACGAAATTCTTCCACCATTGACCATAAATCAATAAATTTGTCCTCAATCTTATTGAATATGACCGACACTGCAAATGTATCCGCCCCATTGACGAGCAAGGATTTTCAAACCGACCAGGAAGTACGCTGGTGTCCCGGGTGCGGAGATTATTCCATCCTCGCGCAGGTTCAGAAGATCATGCCGGGTTTAGGTATCCCCCGGGAGAATATAGTCATCATTTCGGGAATCGGCTGCAGCAGCCGATTCCCTTATTATATGAACACCTATGGCATGCATTCCATCCATGGTCGCGCCACTGCCATTGCAACTGGGCTCAAAGCATCCCGACCTGAACTGAGTGTTTGGGTAGTAACAGGCGATGGTGACGGACTGAGCATCGGTGGCAACCACACCATTCACCTGCTACGCCGGAATCTGAACATCAATGTGATGCTCTTCAATAACCAGATCTATGGTCTGACCAAGGGGCAATATTCCCCCACATCGGAGGAGCACAAGGTGACCAAGTCGACCCCTTTCGGAAGCATCGACCATCCATTCAATCCCCTGGCGCTTGCCATGGGTGCCGACGCTACTTTCCTGGCCCGTACCATGGACCGCGACCCCAAGCATCTGCAGGAGATGCTGCTGCGCAGTCAGACGCATAAAGGCACTTCCTTCCTAGAGATCTATCAGAATTGCAACATATTCAACGACGGCGCTTTCGAGATCTTCACGGAGAAAAGTTCAAAGGCCGAACAGACCCTGTTCCTGGAGCAGGGGAAACCACTGGTATTCGGCACAAACCGGGATAAAGGCATCAAACTCGATGGATTCCGTCCTGTTGTGGTCAACCTGACAGAGGGTGCATCAACGGATGACCTCTGGGTGCACGACGATCGGGACTTCTATAAAGCTCAGATCCTTGTCCGTATGTTCGATGACCCTCGTAAGGATGAACACCTTCCACGTCCATTCGGAGTTTTCTATCAGGTGGATCGTCCCTGCTATGAAGACGTGATGGCTGAACAGATCCAGCAGTTGATCGCTTCCAAGGGCAACGGGAATCTGGACAAGTTGATCCGTGGGAATGAAACCTGGACGATAGTGTAAGAATTCCGGATTCCGGATTCAATTTTCACTTTTATAATGTCGTGGGCAAAATCTCCTTGTTCACAAGAACTACAATTCGGAATCCGGTATTCCCCTGACACCTCCTTTTTTCATGACCGGCTTAAAAAAATAGAGCCAGCGATAGAAATCGCCGGCCTGTGCTTACCTCTGAAACCACAAAAAGAAAGGTTGCCTGTATACTATTCTCTCAGGCTTAAAGTTTTATTGAATCCCAGCTAACAGGCTCGGGTTTCGAGGGGTTAAGCAAATTTTTATAGTGATGTGACGACCTTTGTCGCACCTTGATGAATGCTAATTAATGAACGGAAATTGGAGTAAGGGGGAAATTGGATGGTTCTCAGGAATCGTGCCATTTGAAGGCACTTGGAGTGTGTCGCATTGACAAGAGTAAAAGTAGGGTGCACATTTTGTAATTCAAAGGGCCATCATAGGTTTTCATGCAAGTGGTTGTTTCAAATGGTAACGAAATTCGTGTATTTGCCTGATATGCAGTGGGTTTTGAATGGCATGGGTTTTTCTTGATAAATGGTATGGAAAACACCCTGCAATGGGATGCAGAATATTCAGTGCATTTTCGCATAACCCTCATTTACTGTGATTCCCCGTTTTTCATATTCAAATATGCTGTTCAAGTAAAGTCATTGGATTACTATTGCATATGCTTATCCACGTACATCCCGTTGATCCTCCACAGAGGCAGGTGACCATGGTGGCGGATAGCCTGAGGAAAGGAGGTGTCGTCATATATCCCACGGATACCGTGTATGGATTCGGATGCGACATTTTTAACCAGAAGGCGGTGGAAAGGATCTGTCAACTGAAACATATCGATCCGCAAAAGGCCAACCTTTCTTTCGTTTGCGCCGATCTAAGTGATCTCAGTAGATATGCCCGAAGCATCAGCACTCCGGTATATCGAATGATCAAGAGTCATATTCCCGGTCCATTCACATTTATTCTACCGGCCAGTAAAGAAGTTCCAAGGATTCTTCAGAACAAAAAAAAGACCATCGGTCTCCGGGTACCTGACAGTCGAATAGCACAAGCGATCATTCGTGAACTTGGAAATCCCATCCTGAGTTCATCACTCCCCGGTGAAATGGTTGAAGAGTATACAGATCCGGAACTCATCCTGGAGAAGTTTGGAAAGCAGGTAGACATGGTGGTGGATGGAGGCGTGGGCGGCATGTATTATTCCACAATTATTGATCTCACGGAACAGGTGCCGGTGATCATCAGGCAGGGCGCCGGTGATTGGGGTGGGGAGATCTGATCGATCTTGATCGGGTTATCTGCTGCGATCAGATGCGGAATGGTAGACTGCTCACCAGTACGGGATCACAGTTACTCATATTCCCAATGAAGGAGTGGACGGAGCGGAGTGAAAGCTTCGCCTATGCAGCGGGGAAAGCCCGTGAGCTGCGATGGCGTTCCGATGTATCTCCGTACCATACCCTTTGTTCTGGTCCCAACAATAAATAGGGTGCTTCTTATGGCAGGTTTCCATGCATTCATCCCTATAGGTTTTAGCCAATATGCTGGCAGCGGCGATCGCAGTGTATTTTCCATCCCCACCGATGATACAATGGTGAGGTATATTCTTGTAGCCGACAAAACGATTGCCGTCGATCAGCAGCAGGGATGGTTTGACGAGTAGTTTATCGATTGCAAGGTGCATGGCTTTGAAGGATGCCCTTAAAATATTGATCTGGTCGATCTCTTCATTGTCCACTTCCGCAACTGCCCAAGCTATCGCTGATGATTGTATGGCTTCGCGAAGGGTAAGCCTATGCTTGGGCTTGACTTTTTTGGAATCATTCAGTAAGGGATGATTGAAATCCGGAGGTAATATGACCGCTGCTGCGAATACGGGTCCGGCAAGACATCCCCTGCCTGCTTCGTCGCATCCAGCTTCCAAGGCACCTTCCCTGTAATAAGTCTTCAACATCACTTGCAAAATAGGATAAAACGGTAAACAGCAGGTTGGGGTAAGGGAAAACTCTTGTTACCTTCGCACGGTAATGGAAAGACAAATCCCTTCCACCCGCCCGATCGCCATTTGGCTCTTGATCGGCGTGGCCATGCTCATCATTCAAGTCTTGCTCGGCGGTATCACCCGACTCACTGGTTCAGGTCTTTCGATAACGGAGTGGAAACCTATTCTGGGAGCCGTTCCACCCTTGAATGATAAAGACTGGCAATTCGCATTTGATCAGTACAAGCAGATCGGACAATTCAAACGTATCAATTTCGATTTTTCCCTTTCTGATTTCAAATTCATTTACTTCTGGGAGTGGTTCCATCGGGTGTGGGCACGTCTTATTGCTTTGGCATTCATCATACCCTTTGTGATCTTTATCATCCAAAAGAGATTCCGGGCGAACATGGTGATCCCTATGGTCATCCTGTTCCTATTGGGGGGCATGCAGGGTGCGATCGGCTGGCTCATGGTGAAGAGCGGTTTGAATGAGGAGAATCTGTATGTCAACCATATTCGGCTTGCAGTTCATTTCATCGCCGCTATGGTGCTGGTCGTTTATGCATGGTGGTTTGCATTGAGGTTGATGGTGCCGGAAAAAGAATACATCGATGTGCCCCGATTCCGACGTTTCACCTGGGTACTTCTTGCCATACTGGTAGTACAGCTCATATATGGTGCATTCATGGCCGGGCTGAAAGCCGCTGTTTTCGCTCCCACCTGGCCACTGATAAACGGTTCCCTCTGGCCAGCAGGAATCCGATCCGGGAAGGGATTGGCGGATATATTCAATAACCCCATCACAGTACAATTCATCCACCGCAATCTGGCTTATGTATTGTTCATACTTCTTCTGGTATGGGACCAACAGGCACGTGGGCTGAGAACGGGAGGTACATTATTCCGAGCCAGCCGATTCATTCCCATGTTGCTGATCATCATTCAGGTCATTCTGGGCATTTTTACCGTACTCTACTCTCCAGATAGGCGGCTTCTTTTGGCATTGGGTGTCGGTCACCAGTTCACAGGGATGATGCTCCTTCTGTCCATCATCTGGATGATCCTGATCATGTCTCCCCGACAAAAGAGGGTTTCCCATTAAGTATAACAAGGTACATTCCTGCATACTCATTGACAACCATCTTTTTTATGCGTAACTTAAGATGGATCATCCCGAGGTAGGGTGAACTATTCCGTCTGATGGACACGAAAAAAATCTTCAAGGGCATTTATTATTCCTTTCCCGTTCAGTTGCTGGTGCTCCACCTCCGGAAGTACCAGATATTGCTCCTTTTCTGGGCTATATTGTTCAGCACCATTCGGGGTAATTTCATGGGAAACTTCGGCGCGGATTCTCTTTTCCTGTCGCCTGAATATCTGGGCAAGGTCAATGCACTCAGCGCTGCCATCGTAGGCGTGGCAACGGGTATCTTCATCATGAGTTGGCATATCACTACTTTCATCCTGCACAGTCGCCATTTCAAGTTTCTGGCCACAACATCAAAACCATTCCTGAAATACTTCATCAACAATTCCATCCTTCCACTGGTCTTCCTGATCTACTATTGTATCAAATCCGTTCAGTTCGACAACAGACATGAATTGCTGGCCCTGGGCGACATATTGATGCTTATCATCGGGTTCTTGTCGGGCATGATCCTTCTTATTTTTGTTTCCTTATTCTGGTTCTTCGGCGCGGAGAGAACAATGATGCGGAAGATGCAGCCTGTGATCGATGAGCCTCACAAATACATGGGACGATTCGGATTAGGAGATAAGCATCATCATGAACCCGGCCTCATCCGGATCGAATGGTTCCTCAATACACGCCTGAAGGCCAAGCAACCCAGGAATATCGCGCATTACCCGGTCTCCTTCATCGACACCATTTTCAAGAGGCATCACTTTTCGGCCGTAATGGCCATCATTCTGGCCTTTCTTTTTCTGGCCATCATCGGTCTTTTTCAGGATGTGGATGCGTTCGTGATACCCGCTGCCGCTGCGATACTCTTGCTTTTTTCGATTCTCATAGCCGGATCCGGCGCATTGGTATTCTGGCTGCAGAGTTGGTCGTTCCCGGCCCTGGTCCTCATCTTCCTTGTTTTTGAACTACTCTTGCGATTCAACCTGATCGATCCCAGGAACAAAGCCTATGGTCTGGATTATTCGACGGCGGTTAAGAAACCTGAATACTCACGGGATAGTATACGTGCGCTCTGTTCGCCCGACAGGGTCAGGGATGATAGTTTGAATATGGTGGGAATACTCAATAGCTGGAAGAAAAAACAGGAAGGGGATAAGCCACTTCTTTATCTGATCAGTTTGAGTGGTGGTGGCAACCGCTCAGCTACTTTCAGCGTTGATGTGATGCATCGGCTAGACAGCCTCTTGGGAGGGCAGCTCATGAAAAAGACATTCCTGATGTCAGGGGCGTCAGGAGGTATGCTCGGTGCTGCCTGGTACCGTGAGCTTTATCGTCAGAAGATTCATGGCCGTTCTCCAGATCTTTCCATCAGCTCTCCTGAAGATGCCATATCCCGTGACCTGCTCAATCCTTTGTTCTCTTCCATGGTCATGCGTGACCTTTTCGCCCCGGCTCAAAAATTCAGGATAGACTCCAATATTTACGTCAAAGACAGGGGGTTCGCTTTCGAAAGGCAACTCGATAAAAACACCTATGGGATACTGGATCATCAATTGAAGGATTATGTGGATGATGAGCAGCAGGCAAGGATTCCCTTGATGTTCTTCAGTTCGACCATCACCCGTGACGGCCGGAAAATGATGATCAGCAGCCAGCCGATCAGTTTCATGATGCGGGGCCAGCCTGATAGCGGGACAATGTCCATGCCGGAACCCGATGCAATAGATTTCGGTGCTTTTTTCAAAAGGCAGGGTGCTTATAATCTGCGTATGCTATCGGCCCTTCGGATTAATGCGACCTTCCCTTATGTACTACCAAATGTCTGGCTCCCATCAGAGCCTGTTGTCGATGTCATGGATGCAGGCATCCGCGACAACTTCGGACAGGAAAGCATGATACGTTTTCTGCAGGTATTCCGCGATTGGTTGAAAGCGAATACATCCGGTGTGGTCCTCATTCAGATCCGCGACCGTAAGATCGGCGAGTGGGAGGGTATTGCAGGGTCTGAAGGATTAACAGGGCTATTCATCAAGCCGATCACGGTCATCCAATACAATTGGATGAAGGTCCAGGATTATTATCAGGATGAATATGTGCGGTTTGCCGAGCGATTCATCGGTTTTCCCTTCCGCAGGATCAATTTCTCCTATGAGCCATCCCGGAAAAGCGTGGCGGCGGCTCTCAACTTCCATCTGACCACGAAAGAGAAATATGATATCCGGGAGTCTTTGGATCTGCCCTCAAATGACAGTGCATTCAGGGTGGTCATTTCAGGAGAGCGTGCACCGCGGGATTGAGACAGGTGAAAGTGAGAGACCAGATCAAGGCTGTATCAGTTGAAATGCCGAGGGTATGCATTGGATCGTGAATGTCTCGGATGTTTCAAATGGGTCTCCATCAATATGCAACGGTGCAAGCTCGGGATTCTCCACCACCAATCTGGATACTTGATAGTAGAGGATCTTGTTTTTATGGAACAGATCCTGCTGTGGTTTCCCGAAGCGGAGTTGGTGCAATACGGCGGGCACTATTCGCAAACGATTCATTCTTTTTACAGCCACTATATCCAGGAGTCCGTCGCTCAAACTGGCCTTTGGGGCAATCGTGAATTGATTGCCGAATTGATTGCTGTTCGCAATGCTCAGGAAAAAAGCCTCGGTTTCCACGGTATTCCCCTCCAGGTGGATACGGAAAGGATACGGCCTTGCCGCGAAAAAATGGATAAGGCTTACTTTGGCATAAGTCAGGAGGCCCCGTTTTTTCTGCTTTGCGAAATCATGTGCCACTTTCGCATCAAAGCCGATACCGCTCAACATGAGGGAAAAATGGTCATTGATGAGAAAGGCATCCACAGGTGAATAATTCCCGGTGATCACGATATCTATGGCCTGATGGGTATTCCTCGGGATGCCTGCAGCGAGTGCAAGTCCATTTCCGCTTCCCATGGGGATGATGCCGAATCGGACAGGCAAATGCCGGAATGCCGCCACCACCTGTCTGATGGTGCCATCGCCACCTACAGCAATGATATCCTTGATCTTTTCTTGCTGGATCAATTTTTCCAGTTCTGGATATACGCCTTCTGCATTCGTGGGGTGAAATTCGGGTAGGTTTAGCGTCGCAATGCATTTTTTTTCGATGAGACTCTTCACCCGCTCCTTGTCGGCTGTCCCTGACTTGGGATTCCAGAGGAAGATCATTTTTCTGCTCATCGTATCGGGATTGATCGACTTACCAACGCAATAAAGCAGATGCCCAAGTGAAGCCGGATCCAAAAGCGGCAAGGCATACCAGGTCTCCGTTTTTCACCAGACCTTTTTCCCAAGCTTCGCAAAGTGCGATGGGAACGGATGCGGCGGTGGTGTTCCCATATTTTTGAATGTTATTGTACACCTGATCTTCTCGCAGTTTTAGGGCATGCGCCACGAATTGAGAGATGCGGAGGTTGGCTTGATGTGGGATCAAAAGATCGAGGTCTGAGGGCTGCAGGCCATTTTTGTTCAGTGCTTCTATGATGACTTCAGGAAATTTCACCACGGCTTTTTTGAACACGGAAGGTCCATCCATGTATGGGTAAAGTTGATTCTTATCGATCATGGCATGACTCATGAACATCTGGCCAATCTCCACTTCGTCGAAGTCTGCAAGTGATGCAGGGGTCCAGTGATTCGCATGCGTGCCGGGGTTGTACATGGCCAGCATCTCCGCACTTTCACCATCTGAATGCAGGTGGGTGCTCAGAATGCCCCTTCCATCCTCTTCCGTAGCTTGAAGGACAACTGCCCCCGCCCCGTCGCCGAAGATGACACTGACATTGCGTCCACGTGTCGAAAAGTCCAGTCCGAAGGAGTGTTTCTCGCTACCGATCACCAGGATGTTCTTGTACATGCCACTTCGGATGAATTGGTCGGCAACGCTGATCGCATAGACGAAGCCGCTACACTGGTTACGTACATCGAGGGCGCCGATCTCTTTCATCTTGAGCGCACGCTGCACTAGAACGCCACAACCGGGGAAATAATAATCGGGACTCAGGGTGGCGAATACGATAAAGTCCACTTCTTGTGCGGAGATACCAGCTCTTTCCAGCGCAACTTTCGCTGCTTCCACCGCCATGGTGGTGGTGGTTTCATTTTTGCGATCGGCATACCTTCTTTCCTGGATACCCGTACGTTCTTGTATCCATTCATCGCTGGTTTCCATCAACCGGGTCAGATCCTGATTGGTCACGACGTTTTCGGGTACATACATGCCTATGCCGGCGATCTTAGATCTGATCATAATCACACTTTGTAGGTAAGTTAGCCAATTTTTCAGCGCAGGGGAGTCCTGGTAGAATCGGTATTCAGTGCAGACATTGGGACCGGGTTCAGTCCGAGCACATTCTCCGCGAACCTATAGATCTCGGTTTCCACGCCAGGGATATCCTTCGACTTGATCGATGAACCGATGACATGATCACCTGTATTGGGGACGGGGATGGATCTTTTCTTTTCTGATGGCGTGCCCAGTTCGGAGAACATCTCTTTCATGGCGCTGACCTTCACCACAGGATCCTGATGTTGCTCGTCTTTGTAGTAATAGAGCATCAGCACAGGTTGTTTAACCCGGGAGAAAGTAGCAGGCAGCATGGTTTCCTCAACCAGTTCCTCGACCTGAACAGCTGCTTCAAGCCGGTATGGTGCCGACCAATATTGCAATGCATCCGGACGTTTATCCACGGGTTCTATGTAGTTACTCTTTTTGACCATGCGTGCCAACTGAAGCCCCCAATGATTATTGAGGAGAAAAGCATTGGGGTCGTTGATGGCTATGTTGGGGCTCATGAGGATGATACCTGATATTTCGGGATATTCAGCGGCCAGCATGAGAGCCAAAGTACCACCGGTGGAGGTTCCCATGATGATGACTTTTTCGCCCAATTGTTTTCCTATGGCATATGCTTCTTTGGTGGACTCCCAAAGCGACTGTGCTGTCATGGTGGAAAGAGCTTCCGTTGTGTCCACACCATGCCCATCAAGTCTGGACAGATACATGTTGCAGCCGTAGCGTTTGGCAAAGTCAAGATGCACCGGATCCCCTTCTTTCTGGCTTGCAGAGAACCCGTGGAGATATACGACAGCGACGGGGGTCCTGATCTTCATCGAGTCATTTGCCCAAACGATCCGGGCTTGATTGTCTGGCTTGAGTTTATAGCGAGCTTCTTTGTGACTGACCCATTCCTGCAACACAGAGCCGGTATCTTTAACCTGAGGCATGTTTTTTTTGAAAACTGGCCTGTCTGGCTGGGGGCCTAGCAGGTAGGCAATGGACAGCAGAATGGCGAGCACGATCAATATTCGGAGGAATTTCATGGAAAAACAATTTGCTCAAAATAATTGAAATTGGATACTTTTCATAGTCGTTCTGCCTAATCATGTCAACTTCCACCGCCAAAGCTATAATATTCTTCGGGCTTGCCCTCACTGCAGTAGGTGTATTAATCTACTTTTTTGGCGAGAAATTCCGTTGGCTGGGACGGCTTCCCGGCGACATTCGAGTGCAAAGAGAAGGATTCCGATTCTATTTCCCCGTGACGACCATGATACTTCTCAGCATGGCTGCCAGTGCTCTGCTTTGGCTCATCCGCCGCATGAAAGGATGATGAAGGGATTGTTTTCTTCATATAATATTCATTTGCAAAGGCAGGGCATTCGTCGTAACTTTGCACCCTGATTCCGCGCCCCGGCAGTCATAACGCATTGAATTGCAAATATTTGTATTCAAATCTGTTTGCTCGGGGTCCAACGGTTCGGACAACATTTTATGGACATCAGGAATATAGCCATCATCGCCCACGTAGATCACGGCAAGACAACGCTTGTGGACAAGATCCTCCATGCCACCAAGGTTTTCAGGGATAATCAGGAAACCGGGGAACTTATCATGGATAGTAACGAATTGGAAAAAGAGCGCGGCATCACCATATTTTCCAAAAATGCCTCCGTAACCTACAAGGATGCCAAGATCAATGTCATAGATACCCCCGGCCACTCTGATTTTGGGGGTGAGGTAGAGCGTGTTCTCAAAATGGCCGATGGTGTGATCCTTTTGGTGGATGCTTTCGAGGGCCCAATGCCCCAAACCCGTTTCGTATTGCAGAAAGCGCTTCATCTCAACTTGCATCCCATCGTGGTCATTAACAAAGTGGATAAACCCAACTGCCGACCCGACGAAGTGCATGAAGCCGTATTTGAACTCTTCTTTAATCTCGATGCCACCGAAGAGCAATTGAATTTCCCTACTTTCTATGGTTCAGGAAAGAATGGCTGGTTCAACGACAGCCTGACCCAGATCGAGGGGATAACACCCCTGCTAGACGGTATACTCAAATATGTACCTGCACCCAAAATCCCGGAAGGTAACCTGCAGATGCAGATCACCTCATTGGACTATTCCACTTTCCTCGGGCGGATCGCCATTGGAAAGGTAGCTCGGGGTTCGATCCGGGAGAACCAACCCATTTGTCTTGTACAGGCAGGTGGTGGAATAAAGAAGCAGCGTATCAAGGAACTTTATGTTTTTGAAGGCATGGGAAAAAGAAAGGTGACAGAGGTGCAACCCGGTGATCTTTGCGCCGTGGTTGGTATAGAGGATTTCAATATCGGGGATACCATCGCGGATTTCGAAAATCCTGAAGCCCTTCCCATAATCAGTGTGGATGAACCCACTATGAGCATGCTTTTCGGCATCAATAATTCGCCTTTCTTCGGCAAGGATGGCAAGTTCGTCACTTCCCGCCACCTGAGGGACCGCCTGATGAAGGAGACGGAAAAGAATCTCGCGCTCCGTGTCAAGGAGACCGATAGTGCTGATAGCTTTCTGGTCTACGGTCGCGGCATCCTTCACCTTGGCATTCTCATCGAGACGATGCGTCGTGAGGGCTTTGAATTGACCGTGGGCCAACCTCAGGTTTTGGTTAAGGAGATCAATGGCGTCAAATCTGAGCCCTATGAGGTTCTTGTGGTGGATGTGCCCGAACAGTTCGCTTCCAAGGTGATCGACCTGGTCAGCAGGCGCAAGGGAGAGATGCAGGTGATGGAGACCAAAGGTGACATGCAACACCTGGAATTCGAGATACCCAGCCGCGGACTGATCGGCCTGCGTACAAATATGCTGACCGCCACTGCCGGTGAAGCTGTCATGGCCCATCGTTTTAGTGAATACAAGCCTTGGAAAGGACCCATCCCCGGAAGGAACAATGGTGTCCTTCTTTCCAAAGACCATGGGAATACCACTGCGTACTCTCTAGATAAACTCCAGGACCGTGGCTTCTTCTTCGTTGATCCGGGTGAAGAGGTCTATAAAGGGATGATCGTCGGTGAGAATAACAAACCCGGTGATTTGGTCATCAATCCGAATGAAGGAAAGAAATTGACGAACATGCGTGCCAGCGGTAGCGATGCAGCCACCAGCATCGCCCCCAAAGTGCAGATGACACTGGAAGAATGCATGGAATATATTCAACAGGATGAGTGTATCGAGGTCACTCCGAATTTCATCCGGATGCGTAAGGCCATCTTAGATGAGAATGAAAGGTTGCGTGTTGCCAAGCAAATGAAAGCGGTAGCCGTCTGATCCGATCCAACAGATTCAATCAAAGGGGACTCTGGGGGTCCCCTTTTTCTTTTAAGATATGGAGCTTGGGCGCACTAAATTTATTTATTCTCGCCAGTCGGCAGATAGATTATACAAGGGTCTGACGATCCGTTGCGCCGACCGGATCAAAGGATCCAATGCATCGAGGTTGAGCGTTTGCCTGATGGATTTGATCCTTTTGAGTTCGTCGTTGACACCGTCCAGTCTTTTGTTCAGTTCGGTGGCAATAAGGTCAAGTTCCTTCCTGAGTTGATGTTTTCCTTTTTCATCATCGGCGTGAACAGGTAATGTTTGCTGGAATTCTTCGATCAGTTCATTGATCGGTATGCCCTCAAGAATTGAAATAGAGGAGGAAAGATGTTCGTGGTCGATCGTGGCGGGCGTTACAACCTTCAGTGCTGAAACGGCCTGGTCAAGGAATTCAAATAGTCTGTGCTGCATGGATCTGTTTACTATTGTTTATATATTTTCCCATCCTTCATGACGAATACGACATCCTTCATGGATCTGACATCCTTTATTGGGTCCCCGTCCACCGCGATGATATCGGCCAGTTTCCCTTTTTCAATGGCGCCTAAATTTTCTTTCTGGTCCAGCAGGTCGGCGGCGCTTGTAGTTGCGGCCTTTATCGTTTCCATCGGGCTCATACCGCCTTCGACCATATACTGGAATTCGAGGTAGTTCTTGCCATGAGCATAAACTGCCGCATCCGTGCCAAATGCGATCTTCACACCCGCTTTGTAAGCACGGGAGAAACTTTCCTGAATGCGTGAACTCACTGCAATGGCTTTGGGTACCACCAGTGGCGGAAAAAACCCGGGGATCTTTGCGGAATCAGCGACGGAGCGGCCGGCTGTCAGCGTAGGCACCAGCCAGGTGCCCTGCTCTTTCATGATGGCAATGGCTTCGTCGTCTATGTATGATCCGTGTTCGATCGAATTCACACCGGCACGTGCCGCACGCTTGATACCTTCGGCGCCATGTGCGTGTGCCGCTACGCGGAATCCATAATCTTTCGCCGTGGAAACAATCGCCCTTATTTCCTCTTCGGTGAATTGCGGTCCGGAGCCATCCTTGGCATTACTGAGCACACCACCGGTGGCGGTGATCTTGATGAGGTCCGAACCTTCTTTGTAACGCTGGCGTACAGCTTTTCGGGCTTCATCAGGTCCATTCACCACGCCATCGTTAGGCCCGGGATCCCCCATGAATATTTTGTTCAGTCCATTTGTCGGATCCCCGTGACCCCCCGTAGTGGAAATGATCTTGCCGCAAGTGAATACTCGTGGACCGATGACATATCCGCTTGCAATGGCCTTGCGCAGAGATATGTTCACTCCGGTACCACCCAGGTCACGTACCGTGGTGAACCCCTGCATCAGTGTCCGCTGTGCGAAGACGGTGGAATGAAAAGCGAAGTCTGCAGGATTGAGTTGGGTCATGTCCGAGTATCGGGACTTGCTGATCTCTTCCTCCAAATGCACATGCATGTCGATCAGTCCGGGCATTACGGTTTTACTCCTCAGGTCCACCACTTTATCGTCCTTCTCTGGTTTGGTGAAACCTGTGTTCACGGAAATGATCTTGTTTCCTTCCACCAGTATGGTCATTTCGCGCAACACTTTGCCTGCTGCGGGATCGATGAGGTTCCCACAGTGGATTAGCGTCCGTTGGGCAATGGAGGAAAAAACAGATAGGATCAGGGCAATGGTGAAGTAAAATGAGCGCATAAGCATGTTTTGTTTCTGGAGGGAATGGTCTAATTTTACCTTCTAAATATAAGTGTAAATGAAGATAGTGCCGGTCTTGTTCCTTTTCATCCTGTTGACCGGGCCTTCTATTGAAGGGAATGGACAATGTTCCATCTGCACCAAGACCGCACAGCAACTCGGTCATAAACCCGCAAAAGGCCTTAATCAGGGTATCGTCTACCTGATGCTTGCTCCTTTTGCCATCATGGGGGTTGTCGGATACCGCTGGTGGAAGAGTGAGAAACCGTGATACCCAAATACTTTGATGCTCATCCGATCTGTTGAAGTGGTTCAGCAGCGAAAGTCATCCTTTTTTGATCTTGAGGTGGGTGTTGTCACAAAATGGCGGCGTTGAGGTCTGCTTGCATTGGCAGAACCAGACCTCTTCTTCCTTGTCAAAGCTCACCTTGAGACTTCTGTAAGGCGACCCCTCGATGTATTTATGCCTGCTGTCGCAGAAGGGTTGTTTGTCTGTCAATCCACAGGTGCACCAGGCATATACCTTTCCAGGCACCACATTGATGGCGATGGGATGGCATTCTGAACTCTGTGGCTTGCCGGTATCAGGAATTTGTTCCATGGGTCTTTTTTGTAGTCGTTTCTTCTGAAAAATTCAATATTCAAAGGTAAAAAGCAAAATGGAATCAACAGGATCGGATTGGTCCGAAGTTCAAAAAGTCCTGGCGAAACGGAACAGTTGAAATTCACCTTTTTCCATGGCTTTGCCGATCTTTTGAGCGATATCTTCTTTGTCCAACCCACGCATGCGTTCGTGTCGGACCAGTTGCCATACTTTTTCTGTGAGCATGTCGATCTTCCTGTTCTTCGTTCCCCCCGTAGCGATAAGCCTATTTATCTCTTCTGCAATGGGCATTATTCCATCACCCGTGGTCGCAGTCGACTTGAAAACCGGGACCTCCATTTCGCTTTCCGGCCGAAGCCGCGTGCGAAGGTTTGAAAGGAAGGCATCGGCATCGGGACGATCACCTTTGTTGACCACGAAGATATCAGCGATCTCCATGATGCCGGCTTTCATGGCCTGAATGTCATCTCCGGACTCCGGGACAAGAACAACGAGGGTCACATCCGCAAGTCCGGCGATCTCCACCTCAGTTTGTCCCACCCCTACTGTCTCGATGATGATCTTGTCGAATCCAAAAGCCTGGAGGATGGCTGTGATCTCAATGATCATGGGGTGAAGCCCGCCCATGGATCCTCTTGTGGCGAGCGATCGGATGAATACGTTCGGATGGTCGTGCCATCGGTTCATGCGGATACGGTCTCCCAACAAGGCTCCTCGTGAGAATGAGGATGTCGGATCCACGCAAAGTACGGCCACCGTTTCGCCATCATTTGTGAATTGACCGATCAAGGCATCAACTAATGTGCTCTTTCCTGCACCCGGAGGGCCGGTCACACCAATGATATTGCTTGAATGCTCTGGGGGCAGGTTTTGCAGCAGTGCATCGATCCCGGGCATGTTGTTCTCCACCAGACTGATATTCCGGGTGAGTTCCCTAATGGAGGCTGGCGTAAATTTCGGGTTGGCTGCGGTCATCCGTTGCGATGGATACAAAAATAGGGTATTGTTATGGGATGCCATGTGCATGGGCAGATGGGGGAGCGGCCATTATTGATTACTTTGCCGTAGGTGACATGAAGATCAACAAGACGATCATACACGGGATCATCATTCCATTTTCCATTCTGATGATCTGGGCAGGAATGCTGTGGTCCCGTGCTGCCCTGTCCATAGGCACCATGATCTTCGTGGGTGTAACGCTTGTGGATGGCCCATTAAAGGCAAAGTGGATTTTTTTCAAGGCACACCGGGAACTAAGGATGATATCCTTGTTGTTCGCCATTCCTTTGTTCACTGGCCTGTGGAGTGAGGACAGATCGGCCTGGCAGAACATAATGATCGGGAAACTCCCTCTTCTTGTATTCCCTTTCTGCGCTGCCTCACTCCTGGACATTCCGGCTGAAAAGCTCCGACATCTTTTACGCGTAATGATCTTACTCGCATTGGTCGCTTGCCTTCCGAGTGTGATAGCATATCTGCAACATCGGGATTTGTCGAACGCATCATACCTGAAAGCTTCTTTGTTGCATGTTCCGATGGATGATGATCATGTTCGTTTCGCATGGCTATTAGTGCTCGTTCATCTCTTCATGCTTCATGTGCTCCTGTCTTCAGGAAAAGACCTGAAACGATGGGAGCGTGGTTCAGCGATCCTTATCATCATCTTCCTTACATTCTATTTTCATCTGCTGTCTTCACGCACTGGACTGTTGGGCTTTTATGTGGTCAACTCTATAGCTATCCTCATCCATGCGAGGAGAAAGATGTGGGTGGTCTGGTTGGGTGTATTGATCTTCTGCGCCATCTTGGCCTGGTTGCTGATGCCAACTTTCCAGAACCGCATGCGTTTCATGCGATGGGATTATCAAAATTATTCCAGAAGTGGTTACGTGGAAGGGCTTTCCGATGCACCTCGTATGGTTTCGCTTCGCGGTGGTATCAGTATCCTCCATAGTCACCCGCTCATCGGTACTGGCTTCGGTGACCTTGCTCACGATATCGAGGCGTGGTATGGGGGAAATGCCCCTTACCTGAAGGGATATGAAAGACTTTTACCCAGCAACGAATTCCTTCTCCATGCCGTTGCAGGCGGGGTGATTTTGGGTATACTCGCATGCATCTGCATCATATACCCACTATTCAATTGTCGTCGAAAAAACAAGTTGTTGTGGGTGGGATTCCATCTGGTGGCGATTTTGGGGTTTCTGTATGAGGTAGGGCTGGAGACACAATACGGTGTGATGTTGTATGGCTTTTTCGGTTGCTGGTTGGCTGCCGGTAGGGCGAGCCATTCCTCCATTCAGGCAATTCATTGATTGATGCAGGCAAAGCATCTTCAAAAACGCGCAGCCCAAATATATTCTCCTTCCGTTATAATTTTGTAGCCTTTGGACTCGAGGAAAGCAACCATCGAGGCAGTATTCTCATTTCCTGCCTTACCCTGATGTGTTTCCATGACGATGCGGTGGATCTTTTTGAACAAACTCGCATCAAGATCATAAAGTATGGAGTACTCTGATCCTTCGCAATCCATCTTCAATAGACCGATGTGGTCGATATTGTTCTCTCGGAAAAAATCATCCAGACTTTTGACTGGCACAGAGATCGAATTCGTCCTGATATCCCGGTCATCCCTGAAGATTCCTGCTTCCGAAGAATAAGTGCCCTCTTCAGACAGGAATAGATCAATGTTCCCGGATTCCTTCCAGACGCCATAAGGATGCAGACGCCAGTTGAAACCTTGAAAATCCTTCTGATATCCTTGAATGATTCTCTGGCATACAGCTACGGGTTCAAAAGAGTGAACTGCAGCCTTGGGATGTTGGAATAGAAAATCGAGGGAGAAGAAACCTGCATTAGCCCCGATGTCCACCACCGTGAATCCGGGTTCGTCAAACCCCGTCGTGTCGATCCACTTCAGATATACATGGTCAAGAAAGCATTCTTTGAATGGGCCTAAACTACGTTTGCTGATGGTCATTTTCCTTCCATTCCTGAATCTCAAAATGAACTCATCATCGCGGTCGGCAAAAGCCTTGAACCAAAAATATCCAGGAAAATTGATGATCGTTCGGAACAATGTCAGGTAGCGATTCCACTTTTTGGTGATCATGATCATTTCAGTTCCTTTCAGGTGATTGAAGGTATATCATTAAAGCCATCAGATCCCATACTGGCTGGTGGGCTACGGCCGTATCTTGGCGGCCTCGCGCTGCATTTGCATCAACTTGGCATATTTCAGAAATGTCTGGTAAGCTTGTTGGTGTGCGATGACCAGCCCATTGAATCCGTCGAGGAATCCCGCTTTGATGATGTAATGTTGAAGAAAGGCCATCATAGGGTTGAAGATGAGGTTGTGTGGTCTTGCCTTCCTGCCTTTCTCGGACATGCTCTTTGCGGAGATGGTGCTGAATTTGTTCCCCTGAATGACATGTTCTTCGATCGTATAATAAGTGTAGTGGAGCAGATCCCCTTCCAAGTGCAATAGTTTTGAACCTGGTTGCATGATGATCTTGTCATGTGGGTTCAGTCCGCCGAAACTTCCCTTCCCTTTTCGGATCAATCTGATCTTGCGATCTGGATACCAGGTTCCATGGCGAATGAAGTCATCGCAATACCAGCTGAGTCGATTCATGGAATATCCATCGGCGGGGAAACCTTTCTCTTTGGCGCGCAGTATGGCTGCGGCAAGTTCGGGACTCAGCGCTTCATCCGCATCCAAAGAGAGAACATGTTCATGGGTGGTTCGTTCTATCGCTGAATTTTTCTGTTCGATATGACCCAGAAAAGATTGTTCTATGAAAGTAGTACCGAACTGCAAACAGATCTCTTTGGTTCGGTCCGTGGACATGGAGTCCACAACAACGATCTCGTCGGCCACCCCTTTCAGGGAATGCAGACACCGCTCTATGTTCTTCTCCTCATTGAGGGTGATGATGGAGACGGAAAGCGGGGTCATGGCGACATTTCTTTGGTCCGAAGGTATAAAATGAACGCTTTCCATAGCGGATATGTAAACCCTTCCTCGAAAATTTCATAACATTACATCGTGACGAACTTCATACCCATATTCCCCTTGGCCATCGTCGTTTATCCGGGTGAGCGCCTTAATCTGCACATCTTTGAGCCCCGGTACAAACAACTCATTGCGGAATGTCATGCAGGGACCAAACCCTTTGGAATTCCGTCTGTCATTCGGAATCGGGTTGCTGAATTGGGGACCTTGGTTCGGGTGGATGAGGTAGTCAAGCAGTATGAGAATGGTGAAATGGACATAAGGGTATCGGGGATTCGTGTCTTCAGGATCCTGGAGACGATCGCCTTGGTCCCCGATAAATTGTACAGTGGCGCGATCGTCAGCTATCCTGAGGATGATCCCCAGGGTAATGGAATGTTGAGGCAAAAGGTTATCGGGGGTTTGAAGGAATTACATAGACTTATGCAGATTTCAAAGGAATTCCCCCGCAGGGAGGACGAGCTCAACAGTTATGATCTGGCTCATCTCGCTGGATTGTCCCTGGAGGAGGAATATGAGCTCCTAGGTCTGCATCTGGAACTTCAACGTCTCGAATACCTGCGTCGCCACCTGAAAAAGGTATTGCCGATGGCCGCAGGTTTAGAAAACCTTCGCGAAAAGGTCAAACTGAACGGCCATTTCCGCAACCTCACGGGTTTCGACTTCAGCAAGGATTGAACTTCAACTGATCTGAAGGGCAAAATGATCATCTCCTGTTTTCCTTATTTTATCGAATTTCGACACATATTAGAGAAAACATGCCCGTAACACTTTGTCTGGATTTCGGCAACACCCGACTGAAGTATGTTGTATTTCATGGGGACACCATTTTCACATCCGGGGTCCTGCAGGATCATAGCAAGCAGGATCTGGAGCCGATCCTGAAGGAATTCGGCCCCGACCTATCGATCCTCTCATCGGTCGTCGATCATGACAATGGATTGGAAGACTTTCTTGCCACCCGTTCACGTTTTCATCGTCTGTCGCATGAGACGAGATTGCCGTTTAAGGTGACCGTAGGCAAACCTGAGGAAGTGGGTGCTGACCGGTTGGCATTAGCGGCGGCAGCCGTCACTTTCTTCCCGCGCAAACACAATCTGGTGATCGGACTGGGTTCGGCGATCACTTATAATTTCATCAATCAGGATCATGAATTTCTCGGAGGCGGCATTTCACCAGGGATGGAGATGAGGTTCCGTTCCCTTCATGAGTACACCGCTAAATTGCCGCTGATCAAAAAGGATTGGATATTGCCGCTAACAGGGTACGATACCCGTACGAACATACTCAGCGGGGTCATTTTGGGGATGGTCGCGGAAATTGACGGCATAATCAATTCATATGCAGTAAGATATGATAATTTTAACGTGGTTTTAACCGGAGGGGATTGTACCTATTTTGCGCGCCACTTAAAAAACAGGATATTTGCAGACCCCGATTTTTTATTTAAAGGACTGTATGCACTCAGTGAGACGAATAACCATCTGTAAATTAGCGCTTTGTGTATATGTTTTGGGGCTGACTACCTCATTTCAACTGGAGGCCCAAGAGAATTCCCCGTATTCACGGTATGGCCTGGGTGACCCGCTTGCATCCATGAACATTGTCAACAGAGGAATGGGGGGTATGTCCATACCTTATCATGATCTTCAATCGGTCAATTTCGTGAACCCTGCATCCTATGCGCAGTTGAAGATAACCACATTCGATATCGGGCTGGACCTGAATACCCGAACACTCATCCAAAAACAGCCTTCAAGTAAATACAATGCTGCATACTTGATCCCATCTTACATGCAATTGGGATTCCCATTGTCCCGTAGTGGCCATTGGGGAATGGTGTTGGGCCTTCGTCCCTTGACCCGGATCAATTACGACCTTATATCCAGAGTGAAGCTCCAGGACTTGGACAGCATCGGATACCATTACAAGGGTAATGGAGGAACCTATCAGGCATTTGTAGGAATGGGCTTCGGCACAAAGAACCTCAACTTTGGTTTCAATACGGGCTATCAGTTCGGTAACAAAGAATACACTACACAGGCCGTCTTTTTGAACGATACGGTCAACTACAAAAAATCAAACTCCTCGGATACCACCCGATTCGGGGGAATATTCATCAATGGTTCCATACAATACAGTATCAATATCGGAAAGAACCTGTTCCTGCGGTTAGGCGTGAATGGCGGTCTCAAAAGTGATCTGAAAGCCTTGAGGGACATCACCAGGCAGACCTTCAACTTCAACACCAGTGGAGGTGTTTTGGTTCTGGACAGTGTCTATCGTCAAACGGCAGAGAAAGGCACTGTGGTCACTCCGGCACATTTTGGTGCAGGATTCCTGTTGGAGAAAGAAGACAGCTGGCTTTTCGGAGTGGATTTCACCACCACCAAATGGTCGCAGTACAGGTATTATGGCCAGTCCGAGCAATTGAAGGACAATTGGACGATACGCATGGGCGGACAATTCACGCCGGACCTCAACGCACAGAGCTATTGGTCACGGGTCACTTATCGTGCAGGCCTAAGCTATGGCACGGATCTGGTAGCCATCAATGATGGTTTGAAGCAATACGCAATTTCTTTCGGAACACGCTTGCCGGTGCGTCGTAATTTTTATACTAACCAGTACACTTCCATCAATACCTCCTTTGAATTCGGCTCCCGAACAAGCCCATCTTCGAACATACGCGACAATTTCTTCAGGCTTTCCCTCGGCTTCAGCCTGAGCGATCTCTGGTTCCAAAAGCGCAAGTATGATTGATGGACTGTTGAACCATTCCCGGTCGCTGCTGTCCGGTGTGTTCTTTGCATCCGCCATCGCCCTGCTATCTTCCTGCATAAACGACGAGAAAAAAGTTCAGGCATTCTTTGAAAAGAAACTGGGTGTGGACGAAGCACGCCAGGTGGAGAGTTACATGAGCCAGGGTGGAAAAATGAAAGCCAAACTCACGGCACCGCTGATGTTGCGTTATCAGGACACCTTACCCCGCGTAGAGTTCCCAAACACCCTTCATGTGGATTTCTATTCAGACAGCCTGCATCAAGTGGAAAGCCAAGTGGATGCTCATTTCGGCAAATACATCGAGTCGCAGAGCAAGGTCTTCCTGCGCGACAGTGTTCGTGTCTTCAACATCCAAGGAGATACGCTCCATTGCCAGGAACTCTGGTGGGATCAGACTTCGGCGAAATTCACCACGGACAAACCGGTACGCATCTACCGAAAGGACCTCATCCTGATTGGGGAGGGACTTTCCGCACCTCAGGATTTCAAGACCTTCGAGATCTATCATCCTACCAACAGCATCATCCGGGTGCCGGCGAACCAGTTCGGAGAATAGTCCTTAACCTGTACGGCTTTTCCTTACATTTGAGCGCAACTTTAAACCAAATTTTTTTTGAATGGAATACAGGAGGATGGGTCGTACCGGCCTACAGCTTAGCGTACTCTCTTATGGGAGCTGGGTCACTTTTCATGGACAACTTGCGGACGAACGTGCCGACGAGCTCATGTCCCAGGCATATGATGCCGGCATCAACTTCTTTGATAACGCCGAAGGATATGCGCACGGCGAGAGCGAACTGATGATGGGTCGCGTGCTCAAGGCCAAGCAATGGGACAGGACTTCCTATGTTCTTTCTTCGAAAGTCTACTTCGGTTCACGGAGGAATAGCAAACCCAACCAGACTGGTCTCAGCAAGAAGCACATCTTTGAGGCATGCCATGAAGCACTACATCGGTTGCAAACAGATTATATCGACCTCTATTTCTGCCACCGCCCCGATCCACACGTTCCCATCGAGGAAACCGTTTGGGCCATGCATCAACTCATCATGCAGGGCAAGGTTCTTTATTGGGGAACGAGCCAATGGAGCGCGGCCGAGATCATGGAGGCGCACAAAGTGGCACAGCAGTACAATCTCGTAGGCCCCTCCATGGAGCAGCCTCAATACAACATGTTTGAACGGTACAAGATGGAGATGGATTATCAACCTGTGTTCCGTTCCGTTGGTCTGGGTACCACCATCTGGAGTCCGCTTGCTGCCGGCTTCTTAACGGGGAAGTACCTTAGTGGGGTGCCCGAAGAATCCCGACTCGCGATCCCTGGTTACGAATGGCTGAAGGAAAGATGGCTGCAGGAGACAAAGATCGAGAAAACAAAAAAGCTGAATGCGCTGGCACAGGAGCTTGGAGTAAGCCTTGCCTCACTCGCCATAGCCTGGACCATCAAGAACCCACATACTACCACCGCCATATTGGGGGCAACTAAGAAAGAGCAATTGACCGAGAACCTGAAAGCCCTCGGCACTTTGAAGTTGCTGAATCATGAAGTGATGGTGAACATTGAAAAGATCCTGGACAACAAGCCGTTCATGGATCTGGCTTAACGGTCTTAAAATTTCATGGCATGGGGAATGCCTTCACCGTACTGTGTTGTTCTATGCTGCTCACGGTTTCGGCCGTAGGGCAACCCATCGAACCGACTCCTGTTCACTTCCTGTTGAATGGGAAACTTTCCCATGCTACAGCAAAGTCGAATTCCGCATCCGGTAATATACTTACTGAATACACCCATGAGCCGGTGAAGGGATTCTCCCACGACCGCATCCGATTCAGCAATACATCCTCGGACACGCTGCGCCTTTCCAATGTGGTGCCGCTGTCCGAGGACATATCTGCTGTGTACATCACGGGTAAGGGTGATCATCCCCTTTCACGAACACATATATTCTTTCCCGATCGAACTCCGGTCAACGTAGTGGTTCCTGATAACGCATGGGAATTGGGTTTCTCCTTCACTAATCATGGCCATATGGATACCGCAGCACTCTCTCGCCGCGATGTCAAGAGTATAGAAAAAGGAACACGCAAGCGATTCGAGACGGTTTTATTTCCAGGAGGTAGTGTGACGTATGATGTTTGGACCACCACGCTGTCGGGAAGTTGGCAGGATGCCCTGCGCATCTTTTTCCAGGAACAGAAGCTTTTCGACGTTACCTCTTTCGACCGGACCCTGTTCACCCGAAAAGACTTGCAATGGATCCGCCATGCCTATGTGATGCACTTGCAGATGGCCTGGGATAGGGACCTCTATAGTCGAGAAGATGGCAGATACCATTACACGGATTTCATCGACAAGGGTAAGAAACTCTACGGAGGTGATGATGTAATAGGTATCTGGCCCACCTGGCCGTCGCTCGGTTTGGATTCCCGGAACCAGTTCGATCTTTTCCGTGATATGCCCGGAGGTATGGATTCGATCAGGCGCATGGGTGATTTACTCCGGGCACGTGGCACGAGACTTTTCGTATGTTACAATCCTTGGGATGAAGGTACGCGCAGCGAGGGGCACCTACAAGGGATCGCGGATATGATCCGTGGCACTGGGGCCGATGGTGTGGTGCTGGACACGAAAGGGGAGAGCAGTCGTGAGTTGCAGGATACTGCAGACAAGGTGCGCCCCGGCGTTATCATGTACAGCGAAGGCATGGCCGTGCCAAAGGACATGCCCGGAATCGTGGCGGGCAGGGTTCATAACGCACTTTACTACGTGCCAATGCTTAATCTAAACAAGTTCATAGAACCAGCATTTGCGATATTTCGCGTGGCGGAATTGTTCAAGGAGCCAATTCGAAGGGAGTATGCCACATCATTCTTCAACGGATATGGGACTGAGCTCAATGTGTTTGGACCCGGTAATCCCGAATGGGTGGATGTACAATACAAGTACCTCGGGAAGTGTTCCATGATCCTGCGTGAGAACACCGGAAACTTCACTTCCGGAAAGTACACTCCACTGATATCTGTGGACAAGGACTCCATCTGGGTGAACCAGTGGGAGCGGGACGGGAAGACGATCTGGACGATCTACAGCATCCTGCCTCAGGGATTCAAGGGGTCCTTACTTACCGTGGCGCCAAGATCAGGTCGCCATTATGTAGATCTCTGGCATCATCGGGAGGTCAAACCGGAACAGTCCGGGCAAGGCTGGAGGTTGGAAGTGCAGACCGATGCCTTCAATGCTTCGGATCTGGGTACGAACAACGAAGGGGAAGTGGATGCATTGGGTGAGTTTCCAGAGATCTTGCAGGTGAAATTGGATGGTGATGCCATTTCATACACCTCCATGCATACGGGAACGATACGGATCTGGTCTGGGTCACCTGATTATGAGAAAAAACCTTGGACAAGCGTTGCTTCAAGTGGAAACTTGTCCGTATTGAAATCCTTTGGGATGTTCGAAGGTCGATTCGTGATTCAATTATTATCGAATGGGGAATTGCTTGATGAACGAGTGGTGGAGATCAAACCAGGTTCGCCCCGACGGATCAGTTTTTCAGAGAAGGTCATGATGAAGTCTGTTCCGAGTAAGGATATGGTGAAGATCCCTGCAGGCAAATTCGCGTTCCATGCGAGCAGTGGCGATGCCTTTATTCCTTACCCAGTTCAGGACACTGGAACGGTGTTCGACATGTCCGCCATGTACATGGACAAGTATCCGGTCACCAATCGTCAGTTCGAAGCTTTCCTCAAGGCCACGAGATACAAACCAGCGGATGCCGCACGTTTCTTGGCGCATTGGGTAAAAGGCAGAATCCCGGCCGGCATGGAGGACTTCCCCGTTGTTCATGTTGGTCTTGAAGATGCACAGGCTTATGCGAAATGGGCCGGGAAGCGCATCCCAACTGAAGTGGAGTGGCAGTATGCCGCACAGACCAGCGAGTTGCGTGAATGGCCTTGGAACCAGAAAGTGTCGGTGACCAGAAAAGAGGAGAATGTTACGGAAACACTCACCACAGTGGAGATCGGTGGTATTGATTCGGTCAACTGCAACTTGGGCAACGGGCTTTTATATAAGGTAGGATCATATCCCCAAGGTGTCAATCCCCACGGCCTGGAAGATCTGGTCGGTTGTGTTTGGCAACTGACGAATGATGTCTATCAAGTAGGCAACTATCGATATGTGATTCTCAAGGGAGGTTCTTTCTTCAAGCCATCTGGTAGTTGGTGGTATGTTCAGGGAGGGCCTCGAGAGTTGCATTATCGGCAAATGCTGCTCCGGGTCAGTGCAGGGTTCGAGCGGAATGCAACGGTAGGGTTCAGGTGTGTTGTCGATCCATGATGTGGGGGATACACTTGCCTGTCCAGAGGTCGACCCCTTAGCCAGTCTGCATTCCATTATGTATTGGATGTTCTCTTCCTTCTCTGGTATAAAAATCCCATGATTTTTTTGTTAAACGATTGTTTGAATTAAACATTTGTTTAGTTTCGCGCCTTCCAGACGAAAAAGATGCAAACGGAGAAAGTCGATAAGAAGGAACAGATCATGGATGCCGCCCAGTCACTATTCGCTGCGCAGGGGTATGAGGGCACTTCGGTGCGTGATATCTGCCAACATGCGGGGGTGAACGTGGCCATGGTCAATTACTACTTCGGCAGCAAGGAAGGACTTTTCGAGAAGATGGTCGAGCACAAGGCTTCCTTCATGCGCGGCAAGCTGGAAGAACTCTTGAAGGATCAGGAACTCACGCCCGTTGAGAAGGTGGATCGCATAATAGGGATCTTCGTGGAACGAATGTTCAGCCATCGCGACTTCACCCTTACCGTAACTCGGGAAATGAGCAAGAGCAAGCGACAGTCTGTCCATGAAATGATGGCAGCCGTCTTTTTCCGAAATATGTCCCTGCTCAAACAGATCATCGAAGAAGGTATCCGAAAGAAACAATTCAGAAAGGTGGATTCCGACCTGTGCATATCCACCATACATGGCACCATCGCCAACCTGATTAGTGCCGAGTTGATGCTGAAAATGCTTGATCCCGACCTGAATAGATCCGTCAATCTATATGAAGACCCTTCATTCCGGAAACGGGTTATCCATCACCTGCGTTCGGTCATGCGGCATCATCTATTGAAAGAATCCAACTAATCCGCAGATCCATCAATTCTTCAATTCGAACATAACAACATGGAAAGTTCAAACCATTCACAGAAAAAGAAATTCCCGGTCAAGCCGGTCATCTTCAGTGTATTGCTACTTGCCGGCGTATTTTATGCTTGGAAGAAGATAAGTTTCTCCATGCATCATGAGACAACGGACAATGCTCAGGTCGAGACCCAACTGGTGCCTGTATTGCCCCGGGTAGGCGGCTATGTGAAGACCATCGCTGTCCGGGATTTCGATTCAGTCAAATCCGGCCAGTTGGTTTTGGAGCTTGACGATGCCGAGATCCAGGCCCAGTTGCTTCAACTGCGAGCAGACCTACAATCGTCGGAGGCCGATGTGGTGAATGCAAAGGCAGCTCTCAACAACGCCTTGGTCTCCCTGAAAGTCAACCGGGGAAATATAGACCTGAGTCAGGTGAAAATGGAAAAGGCACAGCGCGACTTCAATCGAGATAAGAATTTAGCTGCGGATAACGCCATCACCAACAAGCAGCTCGATGACAGCAAGTACAACTTGGAAACTGCTAGCAAGCAAATGGAGAATTCGAAAAATGACCTCTCCTCCGCCCAAAGTCGTATCAGTGTTCTTGAGTCGGCCGTAAAAAAAGCGGAGTCCATCATCGACGTGAAGAAAGCCATGATTGCCCAGCAGGAGCTTAAGCTTACTTACACGAGGATCTACGCTCCATTAGGAGGTAAGATTGGGAAGAAAAATATTTCTGAAGGTCAGTTCGTTCAGGCTGGTTCACCGCTCTTCACTATCGTCAACGACAGCACATATTGGATCGTGGCTAATTTCAAGGAGAACCAGATCCGAAAACTGCATCCTGGCATTGATGTGGACATCGAGATCGACGCATACCCTGACATCAAGTTGAAAGGAAAGGTTGAGAGCCTGAGCGATGCCACAGGTGCCCGTTTCGCGCTCATACCTCCCGATAATGCCAGTGGCAACTTCGTGAAGGTTACTCAGCGGGTTCCCGTTCGCATCAGTATCAGCGATCAGAAACAATACCATGATATCCTGCGAGCAGGCATGAGTGTATTCGTTAGCATAACCTTACCCAACTGATCCCCTGAAGCATGTCCAGTCCCAAAGGATTCGCCAAATTCATTATCGTACTCACGGTAGTTACCGCTTCCATCATGGAATTGGTGGACACTTCCATTGTGAACGTGGGCATCAGCGAAATGGCTGGAAGCCTCGGCGCCACCATCGAAGATATCGCGTGGGTGATCACATCTTATGCGATCGCCAACGTCATCATCATCCCCATGACCGGCTTCCTCGCCGAGTATTTCGGACGTAAGAATTATTATGTCTTCTCCATGGTGCTGTTCACCCTGGCATCATATATGTGTGCACAGTCTACCAGCCTCCCCGAGATCATCGTCTGGCGTTTCATACAAGGGGTTGGTGGAGGTGCGCTGCTATCCACTTCACAGGCTATTCTTTTCGATGCTTTCAAGCCCGAGGATCGACCCATGGCTTCCGGACTTTTCGGGATGGGCATCGTACTTGGACCAACACTAGGCCCTACCATAGGGGGCTACCTGATCGAGCACTATTCCTGGCCCATGATGTTCCTGGTCAACATACCGATCGGTATCGTTGCTACTTTCCTCTCGATCACCTTCATCGATAAAAAAGAAGGGGAGGGGAAGAAGAAAGCCCAAATGGAAATCGATTATATCGGCATTGCCTTGCTGGCGGCGGGTATCGGATGCTTGCAATATGTGTTGGAAAGGGGAGAGACCGACGACTGGTTCGACAGCCCCACTATACGGATCTGCGCGATCGCTGCCTTTGTTGGCCTAGTAGGATTCATCTACCGTCAGCTCACCACCGCTCATCCGGTCGTTAATATGAAGGTGATGAATAATAGGACATTCGCCTTTACGACCATCTTCACGTTCGTAGCGGGCCTTGGTTTGTTCACTTCCGTGTTCATTTACCCGGTGATGGCACAGCGGGTAATGGGGTTCACGGCCTATGAAACAGGTTTGTCACTTTTGCCGCCTACACTGGCGGGTGTATTCATGATGCCCGTGATCGGGCGTCTCATGAGTAAAGGCGTGTCGCCGATTCCTTTCACCGTTGTGGGCTTCACCCTCTTTGCCATTTATGCCTTCATGAGTGCCTCGGTGAGTCCCGATGTGAGCCGTTGGGGTTTCTTCGTGCCTCTGTTGATACGTGCCTTTGGAATTTCCATGTCACAACTGCCGCTGATCAATCAGGCAGTAGCGGGCTTACAACCCAAAGACTTTGCAGCAGGTATTGCCCTGAACAACATGATACGCCAGATCGGCGGTGCCTTCGGCATCGCTATGGCCAACAACTATGTCAACTTCCGTTGGGCGCAGCATCGTTCGGACATGGTTGCCAGAATGTATGACGGAGCTCCAGCGTTAACGGAACGACTAAACGGTATCACCGGAGCCATGGTTGCCAAAGGTGCAGATGCGGCCACGGCACTGAAAAGAGCGTATCAGATCGTGGAGATGACCGTGGACAAGCAGGCCTATTTTCTGGCCTATCAGGACACTTTCCGATTGGTGGGGATTTTCTTCCTTGCCGTGCTGCCGCTCGTTTTCTTCCTGCGCATCAAGAAGAAAGCCAAGCCAAATCCTGTTGCCATGAAAGCGGCCATGGATTCGGCACATTGAGGATTTTCGAATCATGAATTAAGAATCAAGGATAAACGACAACTATTTCATATGAAACGCTCCAAGATCTTCTCCTTCATCTTTCTCCTTGCCGCCTCCGCCGCATTTGCTCAGCAGAGTCCGGTCAAGGATACCGTTCTTCGTGATCTGATCAGCCAGGCAGTAAATAACTATCCGCGACTGAAAGAATTGGAAGAGCAGTTGAAGGTGAGTGATGTGAAAGATGAATTGATCCACAGTAATTACAAGCCAACACTCAGTGCAGATGGTGCCTGGAGTTATGTCAACCCCGTCGCCAAAATTCCTTTCGGAGGCAATGAATTTCAATTCCAGCCTTATAATAATTTCAACGCGGCGCTGAACCTGCGGCAGATGGTGTATGACTTCGGCAAAACCAAAATGGCGTTGGACAGGAATGGCTCAGAGAGGAAGCTATCACAGGATAATCTGGAAAACAATCGAAATGCAGTGGCTTACCAGGTGGCCCAGATCTATTACGCCATTCTTTTTCTCAATCGTTCCGTGAAAGTACAGGAGGATCAATTGCTCTCACTACGCGAAAATGAGCGTGTGATCGAGTCTAAGATAAAGAATGGTGATGCCATCCAGTATGACCTCCTCACCACACAAGTACGTACAGCCAATACGGATAATAGACTGAAGGATCTGAAGGGCTCACTCGAAAAGCAGTATGTCATGTTGCAATGGTTGACCGGCAAGGATCAGCATGGTGTTGTCAAAGGACAAGGAGTGCAGGACGATCTGCCACTGATCAAAGAGGGTGGTGATTGGCAGAACAGCAACCCTGAAGCGAAGATCATCAACCGGAAACTGGAATTGTTCAATTACGATCTCAAAGCAGCTCAGATCAACGACCGTCCCAATATATTCGCATCTGCATCAGGTGGATTCAGAAACGGCTATGTTCCGGATATCAACCCGCTTAGGTTGAACGGATCGCTTGGTGTGGGTGTTTCTGTGCCCATCCTATCAGCCAGCAGACCAAAATTGCAGCAGAAACTCACACAGGTGAATATCGAAGCCACAAAAAAATCACTCACTACCTTGGAGAATAATATAAACAAGGATCTGGCCACCATCGGAGAGGATTATAAGACATTGGATCAGAAGTTGCAGAACAGCAAATTATTAGTGACTCAGGCCGAGAAGGCATATGAATTGGCTCAAACGAGGTATAAAGAGGGTCTGATCACCAATGTGGAGTTGAACATCATCCAGAATAGCGTTGAGGATGCTAATCTCAATTTGCTGCAAACACAGTACATGATGGTGCTGGACAAGCTCGAAAGCCACAAAGTCGTGGGCACCAAACTTTATTGATGTTTTTACTTTAGCTTGTTAATATAAACCTATTATTATGTCATTTCAGGGGAAGACTGTTATCATTACCGGGGCAAGCCGGGGCATTGGCAAGGCCATTGCACTCAGACTGGCCAAGGATGGAGCCAATATCGTAGTGGCTGCCAAATCAGTGGAGGAGAATCCTAAGTTGGGAGGCACGATCTATTCCTCGGCAGATGAGATCAGGTCGGCCGGTGGGCAGGCACTTGCAGTGCAATGCGACATTCGCAATGATGAGCAGGTTCAACAGATGGTCGATCAGGCCGTGGCGCATTTCGGTGGCATCGACATCCTGGTGAATAATGCTTCAGCCATTTCACTTGCCAACGTGGAGAAAACGGAATCCAAGCGGTACGATCTGATGCAGGACGTCAATGTTCGTGGAACCTTTATCGTAAGTCGTGCCTGTATCCCGCACCTCAGAAATGGTGCCAATCCCCATATACTCAATCTGTCCCCGCCCATAAATATGGATCAAAAATGGTTCAAGAATCATCTGGCATATACGATCAGCAAATACAACATGAGCATGATCGCATACGGGTTATCAGCGGAATTACGCAAAGACAAGATAGCCTCCAACACCCTTTGGCCGAAAACAACCATCGCGACGGCCGCTGTACAGAATCTTCTCGGTGGTGAAATGCTGATGAAGATGAGTCGTAACCCGGAGATCATCGCTGATGCAGCCCATATCATACTGTTACGGGACTCGTCTTCCTGTACGGGTAATTATTTCATCGATGAGGATGTACTCGCGTCTGAGGGCATCACCGATTTTTCCCATTATTCCGTGGTGCCGGGTGCAAAGCTCTATACGGATCTATTTCTCTGAGTCATTCCTGATCATCTGTATGCAGACAGGAGATTGACGCCCACAGGCAGGAAATATTAATAATGAGGTCTATTTTTTTGCTGTCGATGCGATCACCAGTGCGGCGGCTGCCATCGCGGCATCCTTCATGATATTACCCATGGCGACCTGTTTTCCCATATCTTCCGTCGCGTTCATCAGGCTGGGTATATGAATGAACAACACGAATGCGATCAACATCAGGGCAAGTAGGATGCTGGCCTGTCTCATGCGGCGGTGTAAAATGATCGCCAGTGCGGAAAGTAATAACAATACTCCGGTAATGTATACCCAGAAGACACCACCGGGGAGCCATTTGGGTATCATGCCCGCCATGGATGTTCCATTCAAGAAATGTCCGAGAGCAAAAAAGCCGATAACTGCGGCAAAAAGAATCCTTCCGATCCTGCCGATCTGATCTGTATTCATGGTAGTGTTTTTTGTTTAATGAGAAAGGTATGGTTTACTTGTTGAATAATGCTTCCAGATCGTCGATGACCCATACTCCACGACCATATGTCGCTATGACCAGATCATAGTCACGTGGATGGATGAACAGATCGTTCACGGATACACTTGCCGGCAGGTTTCCCTGAAGTGAGGACCATGTCTTACCTCCATCCATACTCACATATATTCCCATGTCCGTTCCACAATAGAGTACATTCTTGCGTCTAGGATCTTCACGGATCACATTCACCGGCGAAGCAGGGAGGTTTCCTGAAATGCCGACCCAGGTGTTACCCTGATCGACAGAACGATACATGTATGGTCGGATGTCATCTTCCCGACGGTTGCTTAGTGTGAGATATACGGTGTTCCTGTCATAGGCTGATGCTACAATTCGGGATGCATGTGCATTTTGGGGTATGCCTTTCATGCAAGGTGTCCAGGAAGTATCCTGACTTTTTTTAACCCATATCCTGCCATCATCCGTACCTGCATAGATAAGGTCTTTCTGAACAGGAGATTCATCCATGGCGGTTATCGCCTGGTGGTTGATGGCATAGGGGGTTTTGCCCATCTTGTCCTTGTTGTTGTAGGTTAGATCCGGGCTTATCCGCTTCCAGTTCTGTCCTTCATCGTCGGAACGGAAGACATATTGGAAACCATGATAGATGGTCTTGCTGTTATGCGGGGAAAGGAAGGTGAAGGCCATCCATTCGCCACGATGCTTGTCCTCGTCATTGGCTTTCTGCGGAAAGATGTTCTTTTCACGGATGGAATCCGGCAGCCTGAGGTCGCTCCGCATGAGACGTCCGTAAAAGCTGGAAGAATAGACGATATCTGAATTGTTCGGGTCGATGGCAATGATGGTTCCTTCTCCCCCCGGGGCGTATGCCCATTGCTTGATGGTGGTGTCTTTGGCTCCGTAAACATTCCTGATACTTCCCATGAAGGTTCCTTCGTCTTGTACCGATCCGATGACGTTGTAAGGATTTTTCATGTCATAGGCGACATTATAGAACTGGGTGGTCGGGATCTTCCGGAAGAAGTTCTTCCAATTCTTACCACCGTTATAGGAAACGATCACTCCACCATCATTGCCGTTTATGAGGTGGTTTGGATCTTCGGGATCGATCCAGAGAGCGTGGTTGTCCCCATGAATGTGTTCATTCTCGTTTTCTGGTTTGATCATGGAAAAAGTTTTGCCACCGTCTTTCGATACGCCTATGCCCAGCCCCATGATATAAACCTTGTTCTCATCTTTGGTGTCGGCGCGAATCTGACCGAAGACCCAACCATAAGTGCCGCAGAAACGTTCCATCTTGTCGTCTTCGGTGGTTACTTTGGCCCAGTTTTCACCCTTATCGTTGCTGCGGTATACTTGCACGCCAACAGGGATCACCTGAATAGGCCTGCCATATGGATCTAGTTCGCCCGGTTTGGGTTCTCGTTTAGGCGTGTGGTTGTCCACGAAAGCATAAACGACATTGGGATTGCTCCTGCTCCAGGAAATGCCGATACGACCTGTATTCTTCGTTTCAGGCAGGCCATGGGTGATCGCTCTCCAGCTTTTGCCTCCATCCGTTGATTTGAACAGGTGATCATCCTCCTCAGGGACAGGGTCGCTCCAGCGCTTTCGGATCCTGTTCCACTCCGACGCAAGCAACACATCAGGATCGGAAGGGTCCATCACCAGATCTATAGCCCCAGTACGGTCATCATGCCCCAATACTTTCTGCCAGCTTTTACCTCCATTGACTGTCTTGTAAATGCCCCTGTCCTGATTGTAACTCCACTCGTTTCCTCCCGCAGCAACCCACACGATATCCGGATTCTTGGGATGAATGACGATGCGTGCGATGGTGCTCGTATTCTCCAGACCCAGATTCGTCCAAGTTTTGCCTCCATCCTTTGAGCGGTACATACCCATGCCAGGCAGTGAGGCACGCAAGATGTTGGATTCGCCAGTGCCCAGGTAGATCCTGTTGGGGTCTGAAGGAGCAAGTGCGAAACTTCCGATGGATTGGGTTCCCTGATCATCGAACAGGGAGGCCCAGTTCTCGCCTCCATCAGTCGTTTTCCAGAAACCTCCAGTGGCGAAAGATGCGAACATGGTCTTAGGGTCGCCGGTTACTCCGGAAACCTCGGTACATCTTCCACTGATGTTATCGGGCCCTACGTTTCGCCAGACAAGGCTCCTGTAGGGTGATTTTTTCGTCAGCGACTGTTGTTTGGAAAAGGCCGATCTGCGATCGCTACCTGATGACGCGATGTTCTGGCTGATAGCGGGCAGGTAAAGTGCAATGCCGAAGAAGACTAAAAGATTCTTGATCATGATGTCGATTTGTGTCCAATGCGGTACAATTGAATCCGTAAGCTCATTAAATATATTAAATTGGGTGCAAAATTACCCCGGATATGAAGATTCTTTTCCCGTTGATGCTCCTGCCTGCATTACTCATTGCGCAAAAGAAAGCTGCCGTACCGTTGACCGACAAGAACAAAACGCTGGCTTCGGCAGAGATCCAGAAAAACTATGAGCATTACAAATCCATCGCACTCAACATATGGAATTATGCCGAAGTAGGTTATAAGGAAGAGAAGAGCACTGTCCTACTCCAAAAGGAATTATCTGATAATGGATTCCAGGTTCAGGCCGCTGTGGCTGGGATCCCGACTTCTTTTGTGGCCACGTATGGTTCCGGATCTCCGGTCATAGCCATATTGGCTGAATACGATGCACTTCCCGGTATTACCCAGGAGGCCGTTCCCGACCGAAAACTGGCCGATGGCAAGAATTCAGGACATGCCTGCGGCCACCATCTATTCGGTACGGCATCTGTTGCAGCAGGCATAGCCATCAAAAATCAAATGGCTGCCAATAACTGGAAGGGAACGTTAAAGGTATATGGTTGCCCGGCTGAAGAGGGTGGTTCCGGAAAAGTGTACATGACTCGAGAAAGTCTATTCAACGGTGTGGATATCGTACTGCATTGGCATCCGGGTAACGCAAACAGCGTGAATACGGATGGCGCTTTGGCGAACAAATCGGCCAAATTCCGTTTTTATGGTCTTTCAGCACACGCAGCAGCTTCACCTGAAAATGGAAGATCCGCTCTGGATGGTGTTGAAGCCATGGATAACATGGTCAATATGATGAGGGAACATGTTCCTTCCACCACACGTATCCATTATGTGATCACCAATGGTGGGAAGGCGCCAAATGTCGTCCCCGATTTCGCTGAAGTCTATTATTATGTCCGCCACCCGGACAAAGATATTGTGGTCAGCATCTTCGATAGAGTGGCCAAGGCAGCCGAGGGCGCTGCCCTGGGCACAGGCACCACGATGAAGTATGAGATCATAGGAGGGACGCATGACCTGCTGCTCATCGACACCCTGAATTCGGTTATGTACAAACAACTGCAATTGGCCGGTCCCGTTATACTCAGCCCTGAAGAAGTGGAGTTCGGTAAAAAGATACAGTCCAGTTTCACTTTTAAATATCCCGATATCAGCGAAGCTGGTATCATCAAGCCATTCAAATCCGTCGTCAAAGACGGAACAGGCTCCACGGATGTCGGCGATGTCAGCTACAATGTTCCCACTGTAGGCTTCAGCACGGCCACCTGGGTTCCAGGCACGCCAGCGCACAGTTGGCAGGCGATCGCTTGTGGCGGAACCGATATAGGAATAAAGGGCATGGTAGCCGCTGCAAAGGCACTATCAAACATGGGCATCGAACTGCTGCACAACCCGGGGTTGATCGAAGCGGCGAAAAAGGAATTCTTACAGAAAAAAGGAAGTTACCAGTATAAGGCATTGCTTGGAGACAGGAAGCCGGCGTTGAATTATAGGGATTAATTCCGAATTCCTATACTGGCTACTTTATGGCTTGCCAGATTGGTATTATACATACCCTCCTTGATCGATAGGAAACCAGAACAGGTGAATCTATTGTTCGGGCCTCATCATGGGAAACAGCAGGACATCCTGTATGGATGTCTGGTTAGTCAGCAGCATGCATATGCGGTCGATACCCAAGCCGATGCCCGCGGTGGGGGGCATACCATATTCCAGGGCTCTTAGGAAATCATGATCGATGAACATGGCTTCATGGTCACCGCGTTCCATCAGTTTGACTTGTTCTTCGAACCTTTCACGCTGTTCAATGGGGTCATTGAGCTCGGAATAGGCATTTGCGATCTCTTTTCCGTTGACCATCAATTCAAAACGTTCCACCAGGTCGGGTTTGCTCCTATGCTTTTTGGTGAGTGGACTCATTTCGACAGGATAGTCGGTTATGAAAGTGGGCTGAATATAGTGATGCTCACATTTCTCGCTGAAGATCTCATCGATGAGCTTACCCTTACCCATGGTCTTGTCCACCGGAATGTTCAGTTTTTTGCAGGTTTCACGCAATTGATCTTCATCCATCCCGCCGATGTCCACACCGGTATGTTCACGTATGGCATCGTACATGGTCACACGCTTGAATGGAGCTTTGAAGCTGATTACGGTTCCCTCGACCTCAACATCCCTAGAACCGTTGACGGCCAGGGCTGCATGCTCGAGTAACTGTTCCGTAGTTTCCATCATCCACAGATAATCTTTGTATGCGGTATAGAACTCAAGAACGGTGAATTCGGGGTTATGAGTGCGGTCCATTCCCTCATTCCGGAAATTTCGGCTGAATTCATAAACCCAGTCGAACCCGCCCACGATGAGTCGCTTGAGGTAAAGTTCATTTGCGATGCGCAAGTACATGGGGATGTCAAGTGCATTGTGGTGGGTCGTGAATGGCCTGGCTGCGGCCCCTCCGGGAATACTTTGCAGAACAGGGGTGTCCACTTCCAGTGCGCCGCGATCATTCAGGAATGTACGTATGGCATTGATGAATTTCGTTCGCTTCACGAAAGTATCACGCACTTGCGGGTTGACCAGCAGATCCGCATATCGCTGACGATAGCGGAATTCGGGATCGGTCACGGCATCGAAAGTCTCTCCTTCTTTCTCCTTGACCACCGGCAGCGGCTTGAGTGATTTGTTGAGGAGGGTGAATTCCCTCACGTGTACGGAGGTCTCCCCGGTCTTGGTTGTGAAGATGTATCCTTTAACGCCGATGATGTCTCCAATGTCAATCAGGTGTTTCCATATTTTATCATAGAGGTTTTTGTCCTCGCCGGGGCAGATCTCATCGCGTTTGATGTAAAGTTGGATCCTTCCAGTGCTGTCCTGAATGGAAGCGAAGGAGGCCTTGCCCATGTCGCGAACTCCCATGATACGACCAGCAAGACATACATCGGAGAACTTGGCCGTGTCATCTGCACCCGTATACTGCGCTTTGATGATGCCCGCATATGCATTGACAGGAAAAAGTGGGGCAGGGTATGGATCCATGCCCAATTGCCTGAGTTCGTTCAGTTTTTCACGCCTGATCTGTTCCTGTTCCGATAAATGTTGTGACTGCATGTTGGTGGGGATACCACACCGGATTTCTTAAGCGGCGGGGTTCGCAAAAATACAATATTTCAAGTGCTTTTATTCAGTTGAACCGGGAAGCGTATAGCATCCATTACCCAATGTATAGTCTCAATGGACTTTAACATTTTACGGTGTTCTATCGGACCCGATAGCTTTTTTCAGAGAATGAGCAGAACCTGCCACGCCTCCTTGTACTTTTTTTCATCGATAAGGCATGCGGCATACCGATGTAATTCGAATTCCATTTCTTCCGGGTTGGGTGAGAAGTAATGCATGATCTCCTTAACATGACGGTCGTAAAATGCGGGGTTGGGATCAGGAATAGGACCTGATGAAACCAGCATGTCGAGTTGGTCCGCGGTGAGGATACGGCTTTCTCGAATGGAAGCTGGCAAAGCGATGATCTGGTTTTGTTGTATGGTGGATCCGTTCATACTTGAATACGTCCTTTGTTCATGCTGTTCTCTGGAATATGATGATCACAGGATTCCTGTTCATCATCTGAAAATATTTATCAGGACTTGCTGAATGACGAGCTGTTTCCATCTGGTGAATAATCAATTTGATCAATCCGTTTGTTTTGTTTTCGACGATAGGGAATAGTCCGAATCCTCCAGGGCGATCGTGTTTTGTAAAATCCCCAGACCTTCTACTTGTACATTTAATTTGTCTCCAGGTTTCAGCCAAACTTGATGGTTGGGATCGGCATTCATTTGGATATTTCTCAGATCTCCGCTACCAATGACATCGCCCGGGAATAACTGAGCCCCGTAAGATATTCTTTCAATGATCTCCGCGAATGTCCAATCCATTTCACCCAGATTCCCCTCACCGGCCAGTTTGCCATTCACCTCGCAGGAGATCGGCAGATTCCATGATACGCCCTCATGTCCGATTCTTGCGGGTATTTCATATTGCGAAAGTTCATCCAAGGTAATCAGGCAAGGTCCGATGGACGTTGCAATGCTGTTGCCTTTGGTTGTTCCACCCGCCCCTTTCATATTTTCCCTAAAAGGTCCGTGAGATATCAATCCATTCATGACCATCAGTCCTCCGATAAAGGCATCGGCCTGCGAGGCCCGGATGTTCCTGCCCTGACGGCAAATCACAATGGCCGTCTGCATGGTGAAATCCAGTTGTTCCAGATGGTCGGGCATGCATATGATCTCCCCTGGCCCCTTGATGGCGTGATGGTCGGTGAATGGAAATTCGGGAAATTTCTCGTGCCCAGGGATTTTTGAAGATGGATCCTGTCTGGTTGATATCCTGGACATTCCAGTGCCCATCCCATTCCGACAACTATTAGGAAGAGGAACAGGTGCCAGCCACTCGACATCCCTGACGAGGATCCCTCTTGGTCTGGACATACGGCCCTCCTTCATGGCTTGCTGTGCCGCAAGGGCCAGCGGATAGCAGTCATCCCAATAGTTCAGGAACATGATCATGCTCATCGGGAGGTCAGGATGCAAACTGTCCATGTCGAAAAGCAGTTCATCAACCATCAAGGCCAGCTGTTCGTTGCCTTCTTTCAAGTAGGTGGTCAATTTCATGATTCTGTTTGATAGGATAAGTTAGGAATTTGTAGCTCAGCTCAGACAGGAACCAGCAGGGTTGAACAAATTGCCTGTCTTTTTGCATTCAGTTGAAAAATATTCATTATATGAGCAAACGCCTCTCATTTTTTCAAAAAAAGAAGACCCGATCACTTTGATAAAAGTTCGATGATATACTTTTGCGTTACTATAGATCCTTAGATGCTCGAATTAACGTCATGCATGCTTGGGTCAGGTTTCAGATCATGAAGACTGCTGTAAAGAGAAAACCAAGGTACACTCGTGGCCAGAGTGATGAGATCTTCCAGCTGCTGCGTCAGGATGTTCAGCATATCGTGGCAAGGCACGATCAGGAGAGGAGATGGATCATCCAGTTCAAAGCTATTTTCTTCCCTGTTCTTTTCTTTGGCACCTGGGCCATAGCCATGTTCTGGGGAAAAAATCCTTGGGTGCACTATCTCTGTTATATAGCACTGGGATTTGAATTCGTACTTATCTACCTGAATATCGTGCACGATGCCGTCCATCACACTATTTTCCGTAGCCGCAGACTGAATGAAACTTTCGTTTACATGTTCGACCTGATCGGGGCCAACAGCTATATCTGGAAATTACGGCATGTTCGTTTCCACCACAACTACCCCAATGTAAATGGTTGGGATACGGACGTAGAACAGAGCACAATAGCGCGTGTTTTCCCCTCAGCCAGTTACTCCAGGATACACAAATACCAGCACATCTACCTCCCCATGATCTATCCGTTGTTCCTGTTCAACTGGCTGATCATCCGGGATTTCAAGGATTATTTTGATAAGAAACGTACCGTACATAAACTGATCAGGATACCCCGAATCGAATACATCAAGCTCATCCTGTTCAAGTCTTTGTTTTTTTTCTACATGATATTTCTCCCCAAGATGATCCTGGGCATAAGTTGGGGCCAAACCTTGGGGGCGTTCCTCATCAGTGTGCTGACAGCTAGCATCTTTTCCCTTTTGGTGCTATTGCCACCCCATGCCAATACTTCCTCGGATTTTCCTTTGCCGGATGAAGTGAATCAACTATCAGACAACTGGTTCATGCATATGCTGAAAACCACTAATGATGTTACGCATGACAACTGGCTCACCCGATACGTCATGGGTTCTTTCAATTTCCATGTGGTCCACCATCTTTTCCCGAATGTGAATCATGCCTATTATCCCGAGATAACGGAAAGGCTGGAGCATTATGCCCTTCAATATGATCTTCCCTACCGTAAATACCCCCTCTTTTCCACGCTTAAAAAGCATTACTTATTGCTCAAGCAGAACAGGTTCGAGCACGATATCTTTGAAGAGGACATGTGACGCAGGATAAGTTTAACTTCATTCGTGCTCTCTGAAACCGCAGTTTTTTGACCTACCATATCTCATCCTCCGGGATGTCACTGCTCCGTTCCGGAAAACCTTTCTTCGTCCTGATTTTCTGTTTTTCCCTTTCTATGATCAAATGTGCGATGATCGTGGCAGCATCTGTCCCTTTGTGGGTTCCTATTAGTTGCCTCAATTTTTTCTCACTGACATCAATGCGGTATAAGATCGACATCAGGCGGTGAAAATCACTTTTGATGAGCTCGTTCACGGAATAGGCCAAGACATGGAGTAGGGAGTCTTCCGTGGCGTTTTCAAATTTAGCCATCGGCCAATCTCTTGATAGGGATGCATATATTTCCTGATCTTCAATCTTGGCCATCTCTACAATTTACATCAACGTCCTGGTATCCTTTTCCTGTATTTTTAGGTAATCAGCATGAGCACCGAACAGTCAATATTGTGGATGCCTTCTGCATCGTTCAGGGAGAGCAGCAACCTTTATGCCTATACACAATGGCTTCGAGACAACAGAGGATTGGCATTCAGCGATTATGAATCCTGCAGGAAATGGAGCGTTTCGAATATCGCCGATTTCTGGGAATCGATCTGGGACTACTTCCAGATCCGATCTCATACACCTTATTCGCGTGTTCTGGAAAAGCCTGAATCTGGGATGATCGGCACAGCATGGTTCACCGGTGCCATGCTGAATTACGCGGAGCATATTTTCAGGAATCGCTCGGAAGGTCGCCCGGCCATTATACACCAGAATGAAAGAAAAGAATTGCAGGCTATTGGCTGGAGCGAACTGGAGGACAAAGTCTCGGCAGTTGCGGCATGGTTGCGATCGAAAGGGGTTATTGTGGGCGATCGGGTGGCAGCGATCATGCCGAATACCCCTGAGACGGTGATCGCGTTTCTGGCGGCCAATTCCCTGGGTGCGGTCTGGAGTACATGTTCCCCGGATTTTGGTGAGGCCAGTTTGGCGGAGAGACTAGTGCAGATAGGACCTAAGGTGATTTTCTTTACCGATGGATATATGTATAATGGTAGGCCGTTTGATAAACGTGCATCATTCAGCGATCTGAAAAAAAGGCTTCCTACCTTGGAGCAGTCCGTTCTGGTTCCTTTTCTTGATGAAGGTGCTGAGTATCCCGGCATGGTTAACTGGACTGAACTCTTGTCAACCGGTAATGCGGGACTCCATTTTGTGCCTGTACCCTTCGGACATCCGCTCTGGGTGCTTTTTTCCTCTGGCACTACGGGTAAGCCGAAGGCTATCACCCATTCCGTAGGTGGGTGCCTCCTCGAGCATATGAAATCCCTGGTATTGCATCAGGATGTGAAACCCGGTGAACGCTATCTGTGGTTCTCCACCACGGGTTGGATGATGTGGAATTATGCTCTGTCATCGATGCTGTGCGGAGCAACCCTTGTACTGTATGAAGGTTCGGCTTCATATCCCGGATTAAATACACTTTGGGATATGGTGTCGGAAGCAGGAGTTCATCATTTTGGTGCCGGGGCAGCCTTCTTGATCGCATGCATGAGATCGGGATTGACATTCACGCCTGACCGATTTCCAGTTTTGCGCAGTCTGGGGTCAACCGGTTCTCCATTATCATCAGATGCATTCCATTGGGTATACGAACGTGTGAAAAAAGATCTTTGGTTGATCTCTTTGAGTGGCGGTACAGACGTGTGCAGTGGACTGGTCGGAGGATCACCTTGGGAGCCTGTTTGTGCCGGCGAGATCCAATGCAGACTCTTGGGTTGTGATGTGGAGGCCTTTGATGTTGACGGCAAACCGGTACGAGGTGAGGTAGGGGAGATGGTGATCCGTCAACCCATGCCCACTATGCCCATTTGTTTCTGGGACGATCCCGAGGATCAGCGTTATCATTCTAGTTATTTCGAGATTTATCCAGGTATCTGGCGGCATGGTGATTGGATAGAGATCACGGCACGGGGGACGGTCCTCATATCTGGAAGATCCGATGCAACGCTGAATCGTGACGGCGTACGCATAGGTACAGCAGAGATCTATTCCGTACTGGATGGTCTGATGGAATTGGCGGACAGCCTTGTAGTTTGCCTGGAGAATAAAGATGGGACTTTCCATATGCCCCTTTTTGTGGTGATGAAATCAGGTCATGAACTCACGGCTGAGTTGAAAAAAAACATCGATGAAATACTTCGTACCCGATGTAGCCCTCGTCATGTTCCGGACGAGATCATAGCGATTGAAGATGTTCCTTATACCATCAGCGGGAAGAAGATGGAAACGCCAGTGAAAAAAATACTCATGGGCATGGAACCGGCGAAAGCCGCCAGCAGAGACGCCATGCGAAACCCTTCTTCCTTGGATATATTTCTGGCATACAGAAAATAATGATAGACGAACTCGGATGGTCCGGACTGCATGCCCTAAAAGTGAATATGAGAAGGCATGGTTTTTGTGTAACTATTTAATGATGATATAGATAGCAGACTAAATGCTATGGTCTGTGTTTGGGAGCGACGCAACCTGAAGATGCAACATTTAATTTTTAGTACCCCAGGACTCCCATTCCAAAGAGGGCAAAATCATATTTCACGGGATCATTTGGATCCATGGCTTTCAGTTCTGCAGTAAGTTCCAATGCGGCTTCCCAGTCATCATATTTCCTTTTGAGGAGTCCATGCTTACGAGCGATCCTTCCGACATGCAAGTCCAGTGGACAGATCAGTTGTGCAGGGCTTATATCATTCCAGATGCCGAAGTCCACACCGCTTTCATCTTTCCTGACCATCCATCTCAGGAACATATTCAGCCTTTTGCAGGCTGAACCTCTTTCCGGGGTGGGAAAGTGTTTCCGTGTACGATCGGCGATGTTCGGCGAAGAGAAGAAATAGTTGTGGAAGCCTCTTAGCGCTTTCTCCACATGAAGATCACTCTTGTCCATCCATACGGAGAAAGCTGATTCCAGGCTGATATTTTCCATATCGACCAGTTCCTTTTTGTTGAGCACAGATCTCCCGCTGTAATGTTGGTGAAGGAATTCCAAGGTGCCAAGTAGATCGGTGTCGTTGTAAGTCCGGTGAACGAATCCCATCAGTTGCTTCAATTCCTTTTTTCCATGGTGGAGGATGAATGTATGGGGTGCATTGTCCATTCTGTTGAGCAATTCTGATGCTTTACTGATGATGGTTGTTCGGTTACCCCAGGAGAAGACCGCTGAAAAAAGACCTGCGATCTCTATGTCCTGCTTTTTTTTAAAACGGTGTGGTATGGATATGGGGTCCGATTCAATGAATGAGAGATGATTCAATTCGCGTACATGACCGTCCAGCAACGCCTTGATCCCGGGATCCTTGGATGGTTTACGACGCTTATTCATGGGCTCAAGGCTATCGATGAAATGGGGTGTAGAACTCATTTCAGCCGATAGCTCTGTTCAGATCTTCCATGAGGTCTTCTGCATCTTCTATGCCCACACTGAGGCGGATCAGAGAATCGGTCAGGCCGTTCTTCAGCCGTTCCTCACGGGGAATGGAAGCATGGGTCATGGACGCAGGGTGGTTGATGAGAGATTCCACTCCGCCCAGACTTTCAGCAAGGGAGAAGAGATGGGTGGATGAAAGCACACGTCTTGCATTAGCCACGCTGTCGTCCTTCAATTCAAAACTCAACATCCCCCCGAAATCACGCATCTGATTTTTCGCGATGTCGTGGTTGGGGTGGTCGGCGAAACCTGGCCAATATACCTTACCCACTTTGGGATGATCCCGAAGGAATCGGGCGATCATTGCCCCGTTCTCACAGTGACGTTGCATACGAACATGGAGTGTCTTAATGCCCCGGAGTACCAGAAAGCAATCCATGGGACCAGGCACTGCGCCACAGCTTTTCTGAATGAAATACAGTTGGTCACGCAGTGAATCGTCGTTCATGACCAGCGCACCCTGAATGACATCACTATGGCCGCTGAGGTATTTGGTGACGGAATGCATGACCAGATCCGCACCGAGATCCAGAGGATTTTGCAGATAGGGTGAAGCGAAAGTATTATCCACACAAACGAGCACCTGATGAGCTTTGGCGATGGCAGTGATGGCGGCGATATCCGCGATATTCATCAGCGGGTTCGTTGGCGTCTCCATCCAGATCAACTTGGTGTTTTTCGTGATCAGAGGTTCAATCGATTTTGCTTCATGCATGTCGACATACTTGAAAATGATGCCGAACTTCTCATATATTTTGGTGAAGAGACGGTATGTTCCACCATACATGTCACTCGCCGCAATGACCTCGTCACCCGGAGCGAGCAATTTGATGACAGAATCCGTAGCTGCAACGCCGCTACTGAAAGCCAGGCCATACTTCCCGTTCTCGATGATGGCAAGAGATTCCTCCAGCGCCTTTCGGGTGGGATTCTGTGACCTCGCATATTCGAATCCCTTATTCACGCCAGGCGCCTCCTGGACATAGGTGGATGTTTGGTAAATAGGGGTCATGATGGCACCCGTGGAGGGGTCGGGATGGGCTCCGGCGTGTATGAACTTGGTTGCTGGTTTCATGCTTTGACGATCATTTCGGCAAAGATGAGGTTTTTTCAACAGGGATACTATTGGGTTATTTGGTTGGACAGTTAATCGCTGTTCCCAACCACGGAAGAACCGCATTTATAATTCAAGTTTTGGGATCACCCGAGAAAACATCCTGCCATCCAGTAACGCCAGTCCTGGCCATCTGCAGCATAGGCTGAGTGAGGATGTATGATGTCTTGAACCGCTTTGTCATTGATGATCCCTAAATCGTGGAGTTTCTTTTTGGCATTATATATGGAAGCCTGTACAGACGAGGAAGTCATCCAGTTTTGTTGAGGAGGTTCGAATCCTGTTTTGCCCTTGCGCCAGGTTATGGTGGGAGGGAGAAGGTCTTTTACGGTATCCCGGAGTACCCATTTGGTGAATCCATCCTGCATCTTCATGGAAGAAGGAAGGCTGAATATGAATTCCACGAGTTCATGGCTCAGGAATGGCAGGCGGACTTCAAGTCCGAAAGCCATGGAGTTCCGGTCTGCATAATGAAGTAGTTCCTGGAGCCCCCCCATCATCGTATCCGCATACAGGATGTCGTTCAAGGAGGTGATGGTCGGTTTGTTCACTGACGAAGGGTCGTAGCAGGAATCAATGAAAGAGGCACTCAATCCCGGGTGATGCAATTGTCTGCGTCTGGCCCGCTTCTCCAATTGAACACCGGCAAGGCCTGGCATCAATGCCGCGAGTATGTTCTTCATGCCCCAAGCCTCCAGGAATCCATTTTCCCGGAGGGCTTTCATTTCTTTTTTGAACGAACCGTATCGCCGAGCTGCGAAAAGTTCCTGCAGATACCAGGATGCGTATTTTTTGTACCCTCCTAAAATCTCATCTGCACCTTGTCCATCGAGCAGCACTTTCACTTCCGTGCCTGATGCTATTTCGAAAACACCGGACTGGGCAAAGACACTGGCTGAAGATGGAGGCATTTCCAGTTGATGTACTAGTTTGTCAATATGATCGTTCAGCCCTTTTTCATCGGGTTCCGTGAACATTTGTTGCAAATGGAAGGCCTTTCCCATCTCCCGAATGGGTATGGATTCATCTCCTGAAAAACCCGGGAAGACTGCACTGAATGATCTGTGTGAGTAAGCACTGGCAGCTTCTTGTCTACAAAGAGCGATGATCGAGCAGCTGTCCAGCCCTCCACTCAGACTGCTTCCTAATGGCACATCACTGCGCAGTCTTCTCATAACGGAGTTTTGCAGCAATTCCTGAAAACGGAACCGTGAGCTTCGATTATCCATTTCCGTCATAGAAATCTTGTCGAGGTCCCAGTACCTTTGTATATAGGGCTTGCCCTTGCCGGACTCGAATTTCAAGAAGCTTGCTGGTGGTAGGCTGTAAATGTCCTGGAAGAAGGTTCTATCGGTTTCGCCGGGTATATAGGGTATGCCGAGTGACAGGTATTGAAAGATCATCTGCATATCGGGGGGTGTTCGGATCCCGATCGAACGCAGGGCTTTCACTTCGGAGGCAAAACAAAAATCGCCATTTTCGGGGTCATAATGATAATGGAGCGGCTTTTCACCGAACCGGTCTCTTGCCAGGAACAAAATCCTCTTTTCTTTGTCCCAGATCCCGAAAGCGAACATCCCGTCGAAATGCGTAAGGCATTCTTCCTGCCATTGTGCGTAGGCTGCAGCGATCACTTCGGTATCTCCACTACTGCGGAACTGATGTCCGAACAATTTCAGTTCCTCCCTGAGTTCCGGAAAATTGTACACCTCGCCATTATGAACGATGGTGTATCTGTCTCCATAAGTAAGAGGTTGCGATGCATTGGCGGAGGTATCTACGATTGCGAGTCTCCTATGTGCGAAACCGATGGAAAATCTTTCTTGATGATCCACGAACAAGCCTTCCCCATCAGGCCCCCTGTGGGCAAGGGAGTCTCCCATGGCTTTGAGTCTGCCCGGTTCGACTTTGGAATGATCTGGTGATATGATACCTGCTATCCCACACATGAGTTAAAAGACCAGATGATAACCGGTTCGATATGAGCAGGTGATACCTTCATTTGCTAGTGAGATCATAAATAGAATGGTATCGAGCATTTCAAATTGTCCCAACTCACCTGAAGTCGGAATCCTTTGCTGTCTTTATCGAAGTACATGGAAAGGTTTTCGACGGGTTCGGTGTTTGTTTCTGGCTTTACTGTTATCCTGGCAACGTCCTTCTTCACGTCATATTTGAAGGAACCCCAGGTGTCGGTTTCCTTGTTCAGGATGATTGTCCACTGGTCTTGCAAGGGAATGGCATAAAGAGTATATCTGCCTTTCTTCACTTTGGTACCACCCATCCGGACATCCCGGTAGAATTCGATCTCCGAGGCTTCGTTCGCGCCTAAGCGCCATACTTTCCCGTATTCCACCAGTTCGCCGAAAATATTTCTGCCATTTTTCTGAGGTCTGCTGTATATGATCCTGGCCACCAGCGGTTCGGTAAGTTTATCCTGTATTTTTAAAATGGGGTATCCCGAGGGGTAATAACTCATGTCCATCGGTGACTTGTCAACCGGAGGTATCTGTACGGTCTGCGCCTGTGTGACAAAACCCATGAACATGATCATGATGAGGTATGACGAACGTCTTTTCATATGACTAATTGAATGATAGGTGAAAAGATAGTTTGAAAATTTCAGAGGGAAAGTTAAAAATAACAAGGATTAAGTAAGAATGTTTTTGACGGTTGAGTAATTTCGATGAACAAGTATAAAAGATGAGATCTGATATCCATTTCGTTCAGCCCGAGGAGGCCTTATCCTGCATCCAATCCGGGCAAAGGGTATTCATACATGGAAGTGCTCAGACCCCTGTTTTCCTGCTCGATGCATTGGCGGGACAAGCACATAGGTTGCGGGATGTGGAGATTGTGTCCATCAGCGTATACGGTGATCTGGAGATCCTCAGGCCTGAATATGCCGCGAGTTTCAGGATGAACTCCATGTTCGTTTCGGCTGCCATCAGGGAAGCTGTCCAGGACGGGCGGGCAGATTATATTCCTGTATTCCTGAGTGAGATCCCCGAGTTATTCAAACGAAACATTCTTCCGATAGATGTGGCCATCGTTCAGGTGAGCATCCCCGACGAGCATGGATATTGCTCACTGGGCGTATCCGTGGATGTAGCCAGGAGTGCCGTGAACACTGCCCGAAAAGTGATCGCTCAGGTGAATCCCAATGCGCCACGGACACATGGAGATGGCATGATCCATGCCAGTCGATTCCATGCGATGGTCTATTGTGAGGACGCCTTGCAGGAGGTGAACTTCGGGAATAAAGTGACAGAAAAAGAGATGCGCATCGGGGCGCATGTTGCTGGTCTTATCGAGGACCGCAGCACGTTGCAGATGGGCATCGGGGCCATTCCCGACGCCGTGTTGAAATGCCTTGGTAACCATCGTGACCTCGGTGTCCATACGGAGATGTTCTCCGATGGACTGATCGATCTATTTGAAAAGGAGATTATCAACAATCGCTTTAAACAGATCCATCCCAACAAGACGGTGACGGGATTCGCATTGGGTTCGAAGAGACTCTATGATTACGTCAATGACAATCCGGCTTTCAACTTCCTGGATATAGATTATGTGAATGACCCGCATGTGATTCGTCGTAACCCACGTGTTGTTGCCATAAACAGTGGGATCGAAGTTGACCTGACTGGTCAGGTCTGTTCTGATTCGATCGGCACTTATCAGTACTCGGGTGTGGGAGGTCAAATGGATTTCATGCGTGGGGCGGCACTTTCAGAGGGCGGCAAGCCCATACTAGCCATCTCTTCCCGGACCTCCAGGGGTCAGTCGCGTATTGTTCCATACCTCAAGCAAGGTGCAGGAGTGGTCACCACTCGTGCACATGTACATTATATAGTCACGGAGTTCGGCGTTGCCTACCTGTATGGGAAAAACCTTCGGGAACGTGCCAAGTTGTTGATCGACATCGCTCATCCTGACGATCGGGAATGGCTTGATAAGGCATGTCATGAACGCTTCCTTCATTTCCCGGTTTGATCATCAAGGACGTTCCTCCAGGTAGGTCAGGTAGGCGAATTCCTTGAGTTCCGGAAAGAATCTGTCGTAGCAGCTTTTCAGAAGTTCATGGTGGGTTCGGAAAAGTTGAAAGGCGGTTGCGCTTTCGGTCAGGTATCGGGCACGGCGCACAAGTCCCGCGAAACTACGCTCTATACCCAAAGGGAATTGATAATTGTACAGCCAATCCTGCGACTTCATGTAAGGAAACATCTGAACGAAATTCTCCGGGAAAACGTTTTTATACGGCTCGAGCATATCATATGTCTTAACGGCAAACTGCTTCAGGGTGATGTCGGAGAATTCCTCTGGATCCGTGGCCAGAAAGTGGTCGAATGCGATGTCTATGAAGGCGCCGCTATAAAGTCTGTAATCTGGCCTGAATACGGACTTGGCATCTCGGACCGCCGCGTGCTCGTCCGTGAACCGATCGATGGCCCGATGAAGGTGTATACCTTTCTGGATGGCGATTGGGAATGTATCTTTTTTTCTGCCTTTGACGAAATCACTGATCATGTTTCCTGCGAGGATGTCTGGATGTCCGAACGACAGGTAGGCATGAGCCAGATAATTCATGGATCAAAGATACGTGGGATGATGGCGGGAAAGATGCCTTCCATTTTCAACGGAACGGGATAAAATATTGTTGCAGGCATTGTTTTGCGTTACTTTTGACCCTCAAAATCATGCCATGAGCAAAGGACCCATTTCTCAATTCATTCAGCACCATTATCGCCATTTCAATGCAGCCGCTCTCGTGGATGCAGCAAAGGGCTACGAGGCTCATCTTTTGGAAAATGGGAAAATGCTGGTTTCAATTGCGGGTGCCATGAGTACAGGTGAACTGGGTGTATCTCTCGCCGAGATGATTCGTCAGGATAAGATCCAGATCATCTCCTGCACGGGTGCCAATTTGGAAGAGGATATCATGAATCTGGTGGCGCATTCTCATTATAAAAGGATTCCGAATTACCGTGACCTGACACCTGAGGAAGAGTGGGCGTTATTGGAGAAAGGTCTGAATCGTGTCACGGACACTTGCATCCCTGAGGAAGAGGCTTTTCGCAAGATCCAGCATCATATCGTTAAGATATGGAAGGATGCGGAAGCAAGTGGGGAACGTTATTTTCCTCATGAATACATGTACAAACTGCTCAACAGTGGTGTCATGAAAGCAGATTACGAGATCGATCCGAAGGACAGCTGGATGATCGCAGCAGCGGAAAAGAACGTACCGATCATTGTTCCCGGGTGGGAGGATTCCACTATGGGCAACATCTTCGCTTCTTACGTCATAAAAAAGGAGCTTCAGGCGAGCACCATGAAAAGCGGAATCGAATACATGGTCTGGTTGTCAGAATGGTACCGTCAGAATTCAGGGGGAAAGGGAGTCGGATTTTTTCAGATCGGTGGAGGGATAGCTGGCGATTTCCCCATCTGCGTCGTGCCCATGATGTACCAGGATCTGGAATGGCATGACGTTCCTTTCTGGAGTTATTTTTGCCAGATCAGCGATTCCACTACCTCATATGGTTCTTATTCTGGAGCTGTGCCGAACGAAAAGATCACCTGGGGCAAACTGGATATTCATACTCCGAAATTCATCGTGGAGAGCGACGCTACCATTGTGGCGCCATTGATCTTCGCATACATTTTGGGTTGGTGAGCCCTGGCCATTACAGGTATTTAAAATAAAAAAGCGGAACCGATGTTCCGCTTTTTTATTTTCTTTCAGATCACCTTTCCTCAGGCAGTGGTTTGTCGCGTTTTAGCATCTCGTCCTTGTTTGCCATTTCCCAGGCAGTATAGAAAACGAGCTGAGCCCTTTTCTTCATCAGGGTGTAGTAGATCTTGTCAGGGGTGTCAGTTGGTTTGTGGTAGTCTGCTTTCAGCATCCCATCGTAATAGAAGATGATGGGAACGCCTTTGCGCGCGAAATTATAATGGTCACTTCTATAATAGATCTGTTCGGGGTCGTTAGGATCATTGAATTTATAATCCAGCGTCATCTTGAGGTATTTACCATTCACGCTTTCGCTGATCGGCTTGAGATCGGAGCTCAACTTGTCATCACCTACCACATACACATAGTTTAAGGTATCACCCGATTTTCTCTCGGTGTCCACTCTGCCTACCATGTCGATGTTCAGGTCCGCGGTGGTCTTTTCCAGAGGATAGACGGGGTGGTCAGTATAGTATTCAGATCCCCACAACCCTTTCTCCTCACCACTCACCGTGGTGAACAGGATATTCCTACGTGGACCATTTCCTGCGGCTTTTGCCTTTGCGAAGGCTTCGGCAATTTCGAGTACGCTGGTGGTGCCGGAGCCATCATCGTCAGCACCATAGTAGATGGTGGTATCGCGTTTTCCGAGATGGTCGTAGTGTGCGGAGATCACCAGCCACTCATCCTTCTTGTCTGTTCCTTCCATTACGGCAAGAACGTTCGAACTTTGAAGCTTAGTAATGGCCTTGTTGAAGGATAAATGCAACTCCACGGGGATGGTCTTGGGTTTTGCCAGTCCGGCCTTGGCCTGATCCTTGAGTGACTTCCAGTCTGCACCTACGATCTCTTCCGCCAGCTTGTCTGATATGATGTAAGTATTTGGAAATTGGGTTTCTTTATAAAGATTGTTGTACATGTTGCCGGCGCTCCATATGGCTTTACGTGGAAAGCCCTGGCCTACGATTAGAATGGCGGCAGCACCTTTTGCACGAGCACTCAGGATCTTTCCATAGACGCCTGAGGGCATCATGAAGCCGTTTACTTTCGGTTTGTACGAAGAAGGGGCTCCGTCCATGATCAACACCGCTCTTCCTTTAACATCAGCTTCATGATAATCGTCCCATGGCGAGTCCACCACGCCGTTGCCAGCAATTACGACTTCCGAAAAATATTGGTCGGAGATGTTGTTGAACATTTGGATAGGCTGGAAATCGTTGTTGTTCTCCTTGGCTTTGCCATTCACTTCGAGGGCCGTCCCGATCATGGAGTCCTTGTACACAGGATAAGGTTGTTGGTAGTTCCCGTTGTTACCGGGGGTCAGACCCATGGCTTTGAACTGGGATTCGATATACGCGGCGGCTTTTCGTTGTCCTTCCGTTGCGGTCTCCCTGCCTTCCATTCCGGGCCCTGCAAGGGTATAGAGATGTTTTTTCATGTCCGCCTCCGTGATGGTTGCGGCGAAAGTCTGGGCGGTGCCGGTTTTTTTCTGCGCTGAAGCGGTGATAGTGCCAGCAATTAGTAGGAGGAACCAGATTTTTTTCATGTTCATTTTTTGGGTTGCGGGGATGCTCCGTTAAACTTAAGATGAGCTTTCAGTAAAAGCAGTGGTAAAATGAAGAGTGGCGAGTTTCAAGTACAGGCGATCTTGTTCACTCTATTGGCGTGACGCCCCCCTTCAAAATTGGTCTCCATGAATGTTTCGATCATTTTCTCGGCGATCTCCACTGAGACGAATCGGGCAGGGATGCAGATGACATTGGCATTGTTATGCTGCCGTGCCAGTTCTGCGATAGGGGCATTCCAACAAATGGCAGCGCGTATCCCCTGATGCTTGTTGGCGGTGATGGCAACTCCATTGGCGGATCCGCAAAGCAGGATGCCGAACCCGCATTCCCCATTTTCCACCGCTGTGGCCACAGGGTGCGCATAATCGGGATAGTCCACGGATTCCTTGGAGTAGGCGCCGAAGTCTTTGATTATAAGGCCCCTGGCCTCTAGGAAACGCTTCACATCTTCCTTGTAATCGAAGCCGGCGTGGTCAGAACCCAGTGCGATGGGTTGGAAAAGGTTGAATTCAGAATGTATACTGCTCATGCGGAATGGTTTCGTCGTAAAGATAGGCAATGGCTTTCAGCAGGGCTATGGGTCACTGGTTAAAATGGAGGGAGGTCGCGTTTTTATCAACTCCATTCTTCCTTGTCACGTTTGGCTTGTGCCTTGGCCACCCTTGCTGAGATCAGGATGCTGATTTCGTACAATAGAACGAGAGGTAGAACCACCACGGTTTGGCTGCCCCAATCAGGTGACGGTGTGATGACGGCGGCGATGAACAGCAGGGCTACATAAGCATATTTGCGGTAAGACCGGAGAAATCCTGGCGTGATCAATCCTATTTTGGACAACAACCAGGAGGCCATGGGCAATTCGAAGGCAATACCGGCTCCTAAAATGATATCGATGAGCGTATCCAGATAGTCGGCCAACGTCGGACGATAAACCAATATGTTGGACGTGCCAATGGTGTAATTGGAGAGAAAGTTGAAGGTGAATGGAGCCAGGATGAAATAACCGAAACAGGCTCCGATGAAAAAGAAGAAACTGACCCAGAAAATGATCCCCCTGGTGTGTTTCAATTCAGTCGGTTTCAAGGCGGGCTTGACGAACCGCCACACCTCCCAGCAGAGGTAGGGGAATGCCACGATCAGCCCTCCGACGAAGGCAATGGTGATGCTGGACATGAAGGTCCCGCTCACGCTATTCACCTGTAATTGCATGTTCATGGGGGGCATGCAGAGTGAATTCCCCATATGCAGAAAATGGCTCAGTCTGCACAGGCCGGTATACGATACGAAATCGTTTCTCGTCGGGCCCATGATCACCTTATCGAAGATCGTGTCAATGAAAATGAAGAAGAGAATGGCGGCGACGAAAACGGCCAGGACGCTACGTACGATATGCCAACGTAGAGCCTCCAGATGGTCGATGAAACTCATCTCTTCTTCCTCGCCTTCCTGTCCGCGGATGCGTTTGAAAAATGAACCTCTTCCTGTTGTGTCTTCTGCCAAGGTATTGTTTTGCGGCGGTAAAGGTAATGGATATGCTCCGAACGTGAAAAGTCTTCGAATTCATGCACGCTCCAGGCATGATCCATTGTTAACCAGTGTTTAACTAATTTAGTAGACCTTTCGCACGCTTTACCGGTAATTTTGCAGACCGCAACGGCAGATACATTACCACTCACATGAGGTCCTCCACATTCAAATGGGTCATCCTTTCCGCAACCCTGCTTCTCGCGGCTCTGGTTGCTTTCCAGCTGTTCTGGCTGAAGAGGATCTACAATACGGAACAGCAACTTTTCACTACCAACGTCATCAAGTCGGTTCGAGGACTGATGGAAGATATTAAGCTGTCTGAAGATGCTCCCCGGTTGCAGCAGATCGTCGAAAGGCCGGACAATAGCACATTTCTGGTCAAAGTAGAGGCCATTCCTCATAAAGATTCACTTGGGTACTACCTGAGCCAAGAGTTGCAGGATTTCGATGTGCTCACGGATTGTAGGGTGGCCGTGTATGATCATCTGCTGGGCAAAGTCATTTACGATCTCTATCTCCCTTCTCCCGGCAGTCCCTTTACAGACGAGAGCCGGATCGATCCACCGATCTATCGTCGTACTTACCGCCATATTCTTTTGTATTTCCCCCATCATGATAAATACCTGATGCATGAGATGCGGTATTGGATCATCGGGATCATTTTTCTACTGATTCTGCTGCTCGGATTGGTGGTCAGTCTTTTTTATCTGTATCGTCAGAAATTCCTGAATGAATTGCAGAAGGATTTCGTTAATAATTTCTCCCATGAGTTCAAGACCCCTTTGGCCGTGATGAAGATCGCTTCCGATGTGCTCATGGACCCGAGAGCCAGAAATCAGCCGGACCGATTACAGAAATACTCCGGGATCATTCAGGAGCAGACTCTGCACTTGCAAAGACAGGTGGATAGATTATTACGAAATGCCCATGGAAAGGGAAATGTCATGCCACTGGAGAAACAGGAGGTCGACCCCAACACTCTTGTTCGGATGTCCTTGCAACAACTGGATCCATTGATCAGGGATAAGCATGCCGACATTCAGATTGATCTGGATGCGACTGATTCCAAAATAATGGCAGATGGTGAACACCTTCAGCTGGTCATCGTCAATCTGGTGGAAAATGCGTTGAAATACTCCAAGGACCCCAGGATCACCATTTCAACGCGCAAGACGGATGGGCATTATTCCATTGCCGTCAGGGACAATGGTATCGGGATCGAGAAAAAATATCTGGGCAAACTCTTTCAAAAATTCTATCGGGTGCCTACAGGAGATGTTCACAATGTCAAAGGTTTCGGTCTGGGTTTAGATTTCGTCAAAAAAGTGGTGCAGGGGCATCATGGCAGGGTTCATGTGCAAAGTATCCCTGGCGTGGGTAGTGAATTCGAGGTCCTTCTTCCCATAATATAAAAAAAATGCTTATGCAGCATGATCGCATACAAGTTTTGTTGGCAGAAGATGATGAGGCGTTGGGAGATGTCATCAAGGACAACCTTGAGCAGGAAGGATATCAGGTGACTTGGTGCAAGAATGGCCAGGATGCGTTGAGCCGGTTCGACAAGGATGTTTTCGATATCTGCCTGCTGGATGTGATGATGCCGGATAAGGACGGTTTCACCGTTGCGAAGAGAATCCGTCTGATCTCCGATGTGATGCCCATCCTGTTCATAACGGCCAGATCCATGGAAGAGGATAAGATTAAGGGATTCCAGACTGGTGCCGATGATTACATCACCAAGCCATTCAGCATAAAGGAACTCATGCTCCGCATGGAGGTTTTCCTGAGGCGAACCAGGAAATTGAATGCCGAACAAACCAGGCAATATGCAATAGGGAGTATGACATTCAATTTCAATGATCTGAAGATGCAAGGGCCGGTGGAGAATATAAATCTCACCCAACGTGAGGCCGATCTGCTCAAGTTCTTCTGTGACCATCCCAACAGCCTGTTGAAGCGGGAGGAAGTGCTGCTGAATGTTTGGGGTAAAGACGATTATTTTCTGGGTCGTAGCATGGATGTTTTCATCGCCAAGATCAGAAAATACTGCAAGCAGGATGCTTCTGTTTCTCTCGAAACCGTTCATGGTGTCGGCTTCAGATTCAATGCTACCGTTGACAGGGCCGTATGAATTTGGTTAACTACGCATTAACTCACGTTAAAAGAAAACTGCCGTTGTTTTGTGATTGTTGATAAACCCATTTTGATGCTCAAATCACTATTGCTGATCTGTTTCAGTCTGGTCATGTTCCATGCCGAAGCCCAGAAAGTACCTTTCGCTGACTCCATGAGGATCGACCTTACTGACTTGGAGTCGATGTTCCTGCGGAAGAATCTTTACCTCCTGGCACACCAGTATCAGGTGAATGCGGTAAAAGCCATGGAGATTCAGGCGGCATTGTATAATAATCCTACTATATCGGCAGAGCTTTCCCTGTATAACCGTACGAAAGGTTGGTTAGATCTCGGGCGGACCGGTCAAAAGGCTTTCAATATTGACCAGGTGATCTTATTGGCAGGGAAACGGAACAAGAGGATATCGCTGGCCAAGGAAGATACGAGACAGGCTGAGTACAGGCTTTATGATCTGCTCAGGACACTTCGCCTCGAACTGCATAACGATTATCATGTCATCCGGTATAATCGGGACATCATCGCCAAGGTGGATGAACAATTGGGCTATCTCGACCGGATCATCCATTCTTATGAGGATCAGGCCGTGAAACGGAATGTGTCCATGAAAGACGTGGTCCGTTTGCAGACCGAATACATACAGCTGAATGCGGAGAAGAATGAATTCATCAATGAGACCCTTGAAGCTATCCGCAGTCTGCAGGTTTTGACGGATACCTCGGTATTTTTTGTTGCCACCGACACCCTTCATCTGCCTTATAGCCTGGATTCTATCCCCACCCTCCCGGAATGCATCGCCAAGGCGTATGTCAATAGATCCGACTTGAAACTTCAGGAAAGTGTGGTGAAACAGTCCGAGCTCAATGTCGGGTATCAAAAGGCTTTGGCGGTGCCGGACTTGCATACCGGACTTGGTTACGATCAGAACGGCAGCTATGTGCCAAATTACTACAACCTGCATTTCGGGATCGATCTCCCCGTATTCAATCGAAATCAGGGTGCGGTGAAATCCGCGGAGCAGATCACTGCGTCTGAAAAGGCCATCTTCAATTCGATGCAACATGGGGTGGATGCGGAAGTGCAAATGTCATTGGGTAAACTTTTTCAGTACGATAAGGATTATCAGTTGATGCGCCGCAAGATCAGTGAAGAATACACGCAGGTGAACAAAGGGATGTTGGAGAATTTCAACAAAGGCAATATCACCATACTTGAATTCCTTGATTTCTTTGAAAGTTATAACGCGGCCGTTCGAGAGATTAATCAGTTGCAACGCCATCGTGCACTGAGTTTTGAGGAACTGCAATTCGCCATCGGCACCACCATTAAACATTGAATATGAAAAAGTATATCCCGTTTTTGGCCTTATTCATCTTCCTGTGTTCCTGCCGGCAGCAGGATCAGGAAGTGGCCGAAGGCCGTTTCCGACTGACCGATACGATGTTGACCCGGATCAGCATCGATACCATATCGGACCGTGCTGTTCTCACCGAACTGAAGCTGAGTGCAAAAATCACTCCGCAGGACAAAAAGATGACCAGCGTTTTTGCGGTCGTGGGTGGACTCGTCACGCAAGTGCATGCCTCATTGGGTGATCATGTGGAGAAGGGCGCTGTGCTGGCCAGCATCAGGAGTACGGAGATCGCCGAATTCGAACGACAGCTGCGTGACGCACAAAGCGATCTCATGTTGGCTGAGAAGAATCTGAAAGTGGCGGACGACCTTTTCTCTTCCAAGTTGAATTCGGAGAAGGATGTCGCTTCCGCCCAAAAGGAAGTGGAGAATGCTCGTGCGGAGCTGGCGAGGATCCAGGAAGTGATGCGTATTTATCGAGTCAATAAGAGTTCCGTTTACAACGTCGTTGCCCCGATCAGTGGTTATGTCATCGAAAAGAAGATCAACGAGAACATGCAATTGCCGAGTGGGTACGACGAAAGCATCTTCACCATCGCACAACTCGATGAAGTGTTCGTCACCGCGAACGTATATGAGAACGACATTCAGAAGGTCAAAATAGGGATGCCCGTAGAGGTGGAGATGCTCAGCTACCCGGAAAAGCGCTTGAAAGGCAATGTGGACAAGATCCTGTCCATCCTTGATCCGGAAAGCAAGACGCTCAAGGTCAACATCCGCATGCTCAATCCGGGCCTGCTCTTGAAACCAGACATGATCGCTACCGTATACCTTGCCTACGACGAGGGTGGCCATATGGCAGCGGTCCCTAATGAGGCCGTGGTATTCGACAACAGTCGGAATTACCTGATGATGTATGTGGCCCGCGACAGCATACTGACCCGGGAAGTCATACCCTTCAAAAGTGCCGGAGGTTACACCTTCTTTCAAAACGGGATCGCACCCGGCGAGAAGGTCATATCCAGGAATGCGCTCATGATCTATGATGCCATCAATGACTGAAGTCAACCATACTGTTGACCCATGGTTGCCCATAATGGCTCTGTCCAAGCGGATACGCATTCTGGGATCAGTTTTTTTATTGATCGCCTTCCTGACGACGGCTCGTGATCTTGAAGCGCAGGATTCCGCCCAAAGGTTTTCCTTGCATTTTCAGTTGACCACCATAACACAGCAGCATACTGGATTCACAGCACCATACGAAGGGCCTAAAAGTCTAAGGCAGGATGAACATGCGGCAACATCGATGACGGCAACTCTTTTTGCAGGTCTGAGGATTTCCAAGCATACTGAGCTTTACCTGAATTCCGAAATGGCTGGCGGTACGGGACTGAGCGGTGCAACCGGTGTTGCTGGCTTCACCAATGGAGAGACTTTCCGGGTAGGTGATCCAAGACCCGTGATCATCATGGCGCGGTTTTTTATCCGGCACATCATACCCTTGTCCGATAGGAGTGAATGGCGTGACGAGGCGGCGAACAACCTGCGGGTCCGAGTGCCAATACGGTATCTGGCTTTCCATCTGGGTAAGATCTCCCTTGCCGATTATTTCGATTACAATGGATATAGCCATGACCCAAGGGAACATTTCCTGAACTGGGCATTGATGAGTGCGGGAGCTTGGGATTATGCTGCAGATGTCCGTGGTTATACCTGGGGAGCAGTGGGAGAATGGGTGACGCCGAAATGGGAGGCGCGAATCGCGACGGCTCTTCTACCCAAAGAGGCAAATGGCGCCAAGCTGAATTGGAATTATGGTAAGAGTTTCTCCTGGCAAGCGGAAGTGGTCAGACATTGGGGCAAGGATGATCATGCAGCTATTCGGGCACTCGTATTTTATAACTATGGCCCCATGGGTTCTTATCAAAAAGCGATGCTCGCCTCACCTCCTGATCTTATTGTAACCCGGAAAAATGGGCGCAGCAATTTCGGGTGGGGCTTGAATTTAGAACAGCCGATCAATGAAAACAGCGGTGTCTTCGGAAGGATCAGTTGGAATCAAGGCATGACGGAGACCTGGTGCTTTACAGAGATCGACAGATCACTCACTTACGGGTATGTCCTGAAAGGAAATAAATGGAGGCGTTCATCAGATGCCCTGGGAATTGCAATGATCCATAACGGAATTTCCAGAGACCATCAGGATTTTTTAGCGATCGGTGGAGCCGGTTTCATGGTGGGTGACGGCAAGATCCGTTACGGCATGGAAAACATCCTGGAAACATATTACAAATTTGATCTCCTGCACGGGAGAATAATGATATCTCCGGATTATCAGTTGGTGCTGAATCCGGCTTATAATAAGGACAGGGGTCCGGTCCACTTTTTTGGGATCAGGTTCCACACCCAATGGTGATCGATGACCAAACATAAAACAGACCAAGCAAAATGAACAAATTCATACGGAACATCGTAGCCTTCTCTCTGAAGAACAAATTCTTCACCTTCTTCATGGTACTCGTGCTGGTCATTGCCGGGGTCGTGAGTTTCCTGAACACGCCGATTGAAGCTTTCCCGGACGTGACCAACACCCAGATCATCATCGTCACGCAGTGGCCTGGCCGCAGTGCAGAGGAGATCGAGAGATTCGTGACCCGTCCCATTGAGGTCTCCATGAACAGTGTCCAGCGGAAGACGAATGTCCGCAGCATTACCATGTTCGGTCTCAGCGTGATGAAGATCATTTTCGAGGACGATGTGGAGGACTTTTTTGCCCGACAGCAGGTCAACAACCAACTTCGTAACGTACAACTCCCTGAAGGTGTAGAGCCTGATGTACAGCCTCCTTACGGTCCCACCGGGGAGATCTTCCGTTATGTGCTGCGGAGCAAGACGATGAGTAGCCGTGAACTGCTCACCGTTCAGAACTGGGTCATCGATCGTCAGCTTCGATCCGTACCAGGTGTGGCCGACCTTGTAGCTTTTGGTGGGGAAGAAAAGATTTATGAAATACAGGTTGATCCCGCACTCTTGCTCAAATACGACATCACACCATTGGAAGTATTCAATGCCGTAAGTAAAAGCAATCTTAATGTCGGTGGGGATGTAATCGAAAAGAATAACCAGGCCTACGTGGTTCGTGGGATAGGTCTGCTCAATAGCATCAAGGACATCGAGAACATCATCATCGAACAGGATGGTGATGTACCCACACTAGTCAAAAATGTGGCCAATGTTAGGGAAAGCGCCAAGCCCAGAGTGGGTCAAGTGGGGATGGACAAGAAGGATGATGTGGTGGAAGGGATCGTGGTCATGCGAAAAGGAGAAAACCCGGCAGAGGTGTTGGGCAGAGTCAAGGAAAAGATCTCCGAATTGAATGAAAAGGTATTGCCTGGCGATGTCAAGATGGAGACTTTCTATGATCGTGACCGGTTGATGGATTACTGCACGGATACGGTCATGCACAATCTCGTAGAAGGTATCGTTCTGGTCACCGTCATCGTTTTCCTGTTCATGGCAGACTGGCGCACCACACTCATCGTTTCCATCATCATTCCTTTAGCACTTCTCTTTGCCTTCTTATGTCTCCGACTGAAAGGTATGAGTGCCAACCTGCTTTCCCTTGGAGCAGTGGACTTCGGCATTATCATAGATGGTGCAGTGGTCATGGTGGAAGGGATATTTGTAGCATTGGATCAGCTTGCGCATCGCCGAGGGATGGAAAAATTCAATAAGCTCTCCAAATTGGGACTCATCAAGAAAACGGGTGGTGATCTCGGCCTTGCAGTATTTTTCTCAAAATTGATCATCATCACTGCGTTAATCCCCATTTTCTCCTTCCAGAAAGTGGAAGGAAAGATGTTCTCCCCCTTGGCCTATACTCTTGGCTTCGCCTTGCTGGGAGCGTTGATCTATACTTTGACCCTGGTTCCTGTACTCTGTTCCATTTTACTGAAGAAGGATGTTCGGGAAAAGAACAATGTGATCGTCCGTTTCATTCAGAAGTGGACCAATGCAGGATTCTTATGGTGTTTCAACCACAAGAAACAGAGTTTGGTCATGGCCATGCTTGCGCTCGGCCTCACTCTCTTTTCGGCTAAATTCCTGGGTACGGAATTCCTGCCCACGCTCAATGAGGGGGCTCTTTGGGTGGAAGCGAAGATGCCGATGAGCATGAGTTTGCCCAAAACAGTAAGCATCGTGCATGAACTTCGAGATAAACTAAATGAATTTCCGGAAGTGAACGGGGTGCTATCCCAAACAGGTCGAAGTAATGACGGTACGGATCCCAGCGGCTTTTACTATGTGCAGATGCAGGTCAACCTGAAGCCCAAAGCGGAGTGGAAACGCAAGATCAGCATGGACGATCTGGTGGAGGAAATGGATAAGAAGCTCAAGGTCTACCAAGGGATAAACTACAACTATTCACAGCCCATCATAGACAATGTTGCTGAGGCGGTGGCCGGAATGAATGCAAATAATGCCGTCAAGATATTCGGAGATGACCTGGAAAAATTGGATGTTCTGGCTGACAAAGTGCTTGCGCAGATCAAGGACGTACGGGGCATCAAAGACGTCGGCATCCTTCGAAATGTCGGACAACCTGAAGTGAGTGTTATGCTTGACGAGGAAAAAATGGCACTTTATGGAGTGACGATAGCTGATGCTCAGGCCGTCATCGAAATGGCCATTGGTGGAAAAACGGTAACCGAAAAATATGAAGGTGAGAAGAAATTCGATATCCGGATACGTTACCAGCCGGAATACAGGAAGAGTGAGGAGGACATCATGAATTTGAAGGTGCCGACACTAAAGGGTAATAAAGTGCCATTGGGCGAGATCGCCAAGTTGAGTAAGGTGACTGGTCCTGCCTTCATATACCGGGACGCTAATAAAAGATTCATTGGCGTCAAATTCACCGTTCGGGAGCGTGACCTGGGCAGTACGATCAATGAAGCGATGGCTAATGTGAATGCGAATGTGAAACTTCCCAAGGGATACAGCATGGATTGGACAGGTGAATTCGAAAATCAGGTAAGGGCGACCAAACGCCTGGGGCAGGTGGTTCCCATAAGTTTGATCGCCATCTTCATCCTGCTGTTCATCACTTTCGGTAATGCCAAGGATGCCGGACTGATACTCATCAATGTTCCTTTTGCTTTGATCGGAGGCATACTTGCCCTGCATGTTACCGGCATGAACTTCGGCATATCGGCTGGAGTGGGCATGATCGCACTTTTCGGTATTTGTGTTCAGAACGGGGTGATCTTGATCTCTGTCTTCCATCAAAACCTGAGGGCCGGGATGCCGCTGAATGATGCGATCAAACAAGGTGTGACCAGCAGGATCCGCCCCGTGGTCATGACAGCCATGATGGCCATGCTGGGTCTGCTGCCCGCTGCGGTATCCACCGGCATTGGATCGGAAAGCCAGAAGCCGCTTGCCATAGTCATCATCGGCGGACTGATCACAGCTACCATCCTGACCCTGCTGGTATTCCCGATCATCTTCTGGATCTTTTATCGAAAGAATAATCCGAACCTGCAGACGCTACAGGTCGAATGATCGAAAAGGGTCATCTTATTTTTCCTGTTAAGGAAGCAATACTTCCCTGCATGCCTTTGGGCTTTAAATGGACATTATTATCAGTAAAGGTATTTTCTGATCTGTCTATAATGCGTGATCATTTAAAAGGATTGAAAGTGTAGGTGTATTTTTGGGCAGAACGGAAAATAAGTTGGTTGGCTGCTGCTGCAGAAGCCCATGTTGTCAAGATTTGCTTTTTGTGGAATTCGGAATCAGATTATGGTTCCGCTCATTGAAGCACCTTCACTTTTACCGTCTCAATACGGGTCTCATTCACATGAAGGACCTCGAATTCGAAATCATCGATGATGATTCTTTCCCGCTGACGGGGAATATTGCCGTGATGATTTATGATGTATCCTGAAAGTGTCTCGGAATGGTCCACGGGGAAGCCGAAGCCATATTTACTGTTCAGGTGATCCAGTTCTAGTCTGCCGGAGAAAATATATTCTTTTTCTGCGATCTGCTTCTCTACGAATTCTTCCTCATCGTATTCATCCCGGATATCGCCGAAGATCTCTTCCAGCAAATCCTCCATGGTGATGATGCCGGAGGTCCCTCCGAACTCATCCACGACCCAGGCGATACTCTTGCGTTCCCGGGTGAACTTGCTGATGAGATCGGTTGCACCCATGCTTTCTGGTACAGCAGGAATGGGCAGTAGGATGGATCGGAGGTCCTTGGGCTTTCCGAACAGGGCCAGATGGTGCACGTAACCCAAAATGCTATCTATATTCCCTTCGTACACGATCAATTTGCTGAGTTTGGTCTCCACGAACTTTTGTCTTAGATCTTCCAATACTGTGTTGACGTCAACGCAAATGACCTCTTTGCGAGGGACCAGACACTGACGGATCTTGATGTTTGGAAGGGAAAGGGCAGCTTCGAACAATTCGGTGTTGAGTTCATTGTTTTCTTCCTGATCCCGGCTTTGCTGAATGAATTCCTCCAGGTCGATCCTGCTGAAAGCCTTCTTCTCATCGTATATGCGAACATTGAAAAGGTATTTCAATATCCACTCCGCCACCGACACGAAAAAATTAGCGATGGGATAGAACATGCCATAGAAGAAATTGATCATAGGAGCGAAGAATGGCAATAACACATCATTTTGGACCCTGAACAAGGAGCGGAATGAAAAGGTAACGACGATGATGATGGCACTTGCAAGTACAGTGTCGAACAGCAATCTGATGTATCCAATGTAACTGATGTTGGAGGTGGTTTCCGGGATGAATAAGCGTTCCATCCAGCGCCATGCTGGTGTGAGGAATTCACCGATCAACAGACCATAAAAGACTGTTGATATGACCATGCCTACCAAGGTTGTCCCGATGATCTTGGCTGGGGAGTCGATGAATTCGGCGAGTATGCGGCCGCTGCGCAAACCTTGTTTGCGTTTGAGTTCGATGGGAAGTTTATTGGCAGAAAGAAAGGCCACTTCTATCCCCGAAAAAAAACCGGCCAGGATCAGGGCGGCCATCATGCCGATCAGGAAGATCATTTCCATGGCGTAAATATAGTCAATCGGGAATAGCCTGTCCAGCCCAGGATGTATGGTTTTAATTGAGGAAGCGGATCAGGATCTCTTCTGCTTCGGAACAAGCTCTGGGAAGCAAGTCATTGATGATCACGAAATTGAAATTTTCTTTGAAACCGAGTTCGTAGTTTGCTTTGTTGAGCCGGTCTGACAGTGATGCAGGGGTCTCGGTTCCTCGGGACTCCAGCCTTCGACGCAATTCCTCTAGTGAAGGTGGTTCAATGAACATGGACAAGGTCTGTCCGGGGTATTGTTTTTGAACGTTCACCGCACCTTTGACATCGATGTCCAGAAGCGGCACCCGGCCTTCTGACCAGATCCGTTCCAGTTCACTTTTCAGGGTTCCATAATATTTGCCAGCATAAACCATTTCCCATTCCACGAAAGCATCTTCATCTATCTTCTTGCGGAAATCTGTCTCGGACATGAAAAAATAGTCCACTCCATCTTTTTCCTGACCTCGGGGTTGGCGCGTAGCTGCTGAAATGGAAAACGCCAGCTTGTTCGGGAACCTGTTCATGAGGTAACGGGTGATGGAGGTTTTCCCTGCTCCGGAGGGCGCAGTGATGATGAGGATCTTATTGCTGTCAGTTTGGATCATTAAGCCCTGTTATGGGAGTTGATTTGCTATTCATTCGCTCAAGCAGTCTAGGGATCACTGGCTGATCCTCTCGATGGAAGCACCGAGTTTCCTCAAGCGTTCATCTATATACTGGTATCCTCTGTCGATCTGTTCTATGTTCTGGATCACACTTCGGCCTTCAGCACTCAGTGCGGCGATAAGAAGAGATACTCCTGCGCGGATATCTGGGCTGCTCATGGTGATTCCTCTTAATTTCTGTTCACGTTCCAGTCCGATGACCGCAGCCCGATGAGGGTCGCAGAGGATGATTCGGGCACCCATATCGATCAGTTTGTCCACGAAGAACAACCTGCTCTCGAACATTTTCTGGTGGATCAACACACTCCCCCTAGCCTGAGTGGCCGTGACGAGCACGATGCTGAGCAGGTCCGGAGTGAATCCCGGCCAGGGGTGGTCGGAAATAGTCAGTACGGAACCGTCAAGGAAGGTCTGAATCTCATAAATATCCTGTTCTGGAATATGGATGTCGTCGCCCCTGTATTCCATCTGTATGCCCAGTTGCCTGAATTTTTCCGGAATGACACCCAAATGAGAGATCCCGGCATTCTTGATGGTGATATCACTTTGTGTCATCGCGGCAAGGCCAATGAATGATCCCACTTCGATCATGTCGGGAAGCATACTATGTTCCGTACCTCCAAGGAAAGATACCCCTTCAATGGTGAGCAGATTGGAGCGCATGCCGCTGATCTTCGCTCCCATTCGGTTGAGCATGTGACATAACTGCTGGATATAAGGTTCGCAAGCGGCATTATAGATCGTTGTAGTGCCTTCCGCCATGACCGCGGCAAGGATTATGTTTGCCGTTCCCGTGACCGAGGGCTCATCCAGAAGCATCTCCGTTCCTTTGAGCCTGGGTGCTTCCAGATGGAAGAAACCGTCCTCTGCATGATATGTGAAGATGACACCGAGTTTCTCGAATCCGATGATGTGTGTGTCCAGCCTTCTTCTGCCGATCTTGTCACCTCCAGGTTTGGGAATGAATGCTTTTCGGAATCGGGCCAGCAAAGGGCCAGCCACCATGACCGAGCCCCTGAGTCGACCGCTTTTCTGGCGGAATGCTTCACTGTGCAGGTAATCGATGTTGATGTCGTTGGCTCTGAAACGGCAGGTATGCCTGTCCGTCCGGTCCACACTAACGCCCATATCAGAAAGCAGTTCGATCAGCAGGTTGACATCAAGGATGTCGGGGATGTTCTTTATGATGACCTCCTCAGGGGTCAACAGTACTGCACTGATGATCTGAAGGGCCTCGTTCTTTGCGCCTTGTGGTGTAATCTCACCTTTGAGTCTTTTGCCGCCTGTGACTGCGAACGAATGCATGATGTTGGTTTATAAGGATAGTCGGAATGATAAGCCTTTTTCGTGCCAGAAAGATAAAGGTATTCGGGTGAATTTATTGGCGATGGGGATCTGAAAAAAAAGGGCACCCAAGTGCCCTCCGATATCTGTTATTCGTTTACTTGAACCTTTTCTTCTGGAATTTCTGTTGGGGACGGTTTTTGTTGTTGCCCCCACCGCCAACCATGTTGATTCGGTTGCCACCCTGATTATTCCGGGGTTGAAAATTCCCTCCCTTGCCTCTTTTGACGAACCTGTCGTCACGCTCGCGGTATGCTTTCACGAATGGGGTTGTGGTGAATTCCAACTGCCCATGGGTGATGGAATTGAGCTCGCTCCGAATGGCATCGTCATGAACCAATTCCTTATGCCACGTATTGTAGGCGAGTTTCATATAATAGGCGATGGCATTGGCGAAACCGGAGCGCTTCTCGGGATTCTCTTCGGCAAGTCCTTTGTTGATGATGGTTTCTAGATTTTTGCCCAAATGTGAATACCTGGGGTATCGCTTCGGATAAGGTAGGGGCTTGGGCTTGGCCCTCAAGGATTCTCTAGTGGGAATGGGATATGGACTCTCTACTTCAAGTTTGAAATCGGAGATCAGGAACAAGTGATCCCAAAGTTTGTGACGGAAGTCTTCCACATTCTTCAAATGCGGGTTGAGAAAGCCCATTAGTTCGATGACCGCATAGGCATTACGTTGCCTGCGCTCTGGATCCTCGATGGTGAGTATATGGTCGATCATCTTTTGGATATGCCTTCCATATTCCTTCATTTCGAGGTGATTCCTGGAAGTATTATACTCCATGGGATCTTTTTTCATCATAGGCTACAAAAATAGGTGAAAGCCATGAGAAAGCCTATTTGGGTCCCCTAGCTTCTGTCAATCTGTAAGCAAGCTGGAATCCCCCAATTTGGTTCCGACTACAGGATCATAGAAAAGTAAGGCGGTTCACCGATTGCTCACCTGTCTGTAGATTACGGACCCTGAGCCAATACATCCCTTTGCGGGGTTGGGAATCCAGATCGAGCGGAAGGGTGGATGTCTTATTGACTACGAAGCGATTGTGTTGCAATACTTGCCCTACGGTGCTAACCAGGTCCACGTCCAGTGTCCCGCTTTGCAGGTTTTGGAATTGAACTTGAACATGCTTCCCGGCAGGGTTAGGGAACAAGGTAGCCGACATCGACCCTAAATTGCTGAATGAAACCGACTTTACAGCTGAAAAGTGGGAGATTCCTTTCATATCCGTCTGCCGGACGCGGAAATACATACTCCCATTTTCCCCGGAAGGTGCCGTGAACTTATAATTGTACAGTACGCTTCCTGTTGAGGCGGCCTGGCGCTGGTCCAGTGTCGTGAAATCAATGCCATTATGACTGAGTTCAACGGAATAGCTGTTGGATAGCAGGTCGTTCTCTGTCAGCCATGTCAGAGAAAGTGAATGGTTGTCGCGGAGAATGTCGAAGCTCCTGATGCCCGTAGCCAGTACGGCGTTGGGGCAATAATAATAGGAAAGCCTGAGTGTAACATTACTTTGGGCGGCAACATCCAAGCCGTAGTTGTCATTGCCCTGGGTCATCAGGAAACTTCCATTGTTGAAATAGGTCACTGCCAAATTCCCCGTTCCAATATACGGAACCACGTTACTGGTGCTTTTGGAGAGGAAAGTATTATTGAAGACCACGTCGGGCCCCACATGAACCATGGTGTCTGGGTCAACTGTCGCCTGCCCAAGGTCGAAAGGGCCGTAATCCCTGCTGACATTCTTGGAGACCGAAATGCCGGGTGCGGTTATGCTCGTGACCCTTGTATAGACCATCTCATAGGTTATTCGAGAGGTAGAGTCTCTATTAACGAGATCCATATTGATCGTCGTGGTTACCGTTCCGCGCATGGTCACACAACTGAGTGATCCGGTAGAAACGGGGAATTTGCTGAAATTCACAACGCTACTGAATGGGATGGAACCGCTGAGTGTCTGTACCTGGACCACGGAATCCGCAGGATCACCATTAGAACAGGTACATTGTGCGACTAGATTTTCTGGGAAGGTGGCTAGAAGGATAAATGCCACGCAAGTGAGGGCTTTGTAAAAAAGTCTCATAGGATTGGTAGTTGTCTGGTGGACAAATTGGATTCTGCATAAAACTAGTTCATCGTTTGGTCATTGTCAATACCAACCATAATTTTCATCAAAAACGCGAACTCATGCCTACCGGTCGAACGATGTGCATTACCTTCGGTCATTAGTCTGCATTTTAACGACTTGCCTTACTTTTCCAAGTCGGACACTATCATGCGTATAGCCATAAATTATAGATTCGGCACTTATGCTTATCAGGAAGGCTATGCGGCTTTCACCAACGGGATCAGCTCTGCCATGGCTAAACAATGTCCTGAAGACAGATTCTTGCTGTGTTCTGATCGTAAACCTGCTATGGAGATCGCATTGGAAGGGAATCAGGAATGGTTGATTGGGGGGCCACCTGCAAGGCATCCGCTGCTGTGGAAATATTGGTATGATGTGAAATGGCCGAGAATGGCTTCCGGTGCACAAGCTGATGTGTTGCTTTCTCCGGATGGGTTCTGCTCCCTGAACACCTCCATACCTCAAGTAATGGTCATCCATGATCTGGCCTTCCTTCATTTCCCGACATTTCTTCCCCGGACGCAACAATGGTATTACCGTACCTATACGGCAGCATTTATTCGTAAAGCCAGACGGATCATTACGGTCAGTGAATTCTCCAGGGACGACATAATCGCCCACTATCCTGCCGCCAAAGGGAAGATCGAAGTGGTGCACAACGCCACAGAGTCTGATTTCCATTCCTGGACCTGGGAAGAAAGGGAAAAGATCAAGGAAAGATATACGGCCGGTAGTGATTATTTCATTTGCGTAGGGTCAATGCATCCGCGAAAGAATCTGGTCAATTTGCTGAAAGGTTTTTCTGCTTTCAAAAAGCGCCAGAAGAGCAATATGAAACTCGTCATTGTTGGTCGGCTGGCCTGGCAAACGGAAAGTTTCATGGAGGCGCTGCGGACGTTCAAGTTCAGGGAGGATGTGATCCTGACCGGCTATATCCCCCGACTTCAATTGACTGAACTTACCGGTGCGGCCTATGCTTTGGTTTATCCTTCATTATGGGAAGGTTTCGGTCTTCCCGTGCTGGAAGCCATGAGATCAGGTGTTCCTGTACTCGCTTCCGGAAACAGTGCCGTCCCAGAACTGGCAGGAACCGCAGCACTGTATTTCGATCCTTACGACCCTTCCAGCATTGGAGCGGAGATGATGCGGATTTATAAGGAAGAATTACGTAAAAAAGCCATGTCTCAGGAAGGCCTGATCCGCGCAGCTGCATTTCAATGGGATCGGTCGGCAAAGCAAGTCAGGGAAATTCTGGCGGATGCCGTTAACAGTTGATCGATAGCGTACATTTGCTCATCACCGTTTAGTCGATCTGAATATGAACACATCAACCATACAAATAGACATCTCTCTCGACAAGGACAGGATCCCACAGGGAATTTCCTGGGCTGCGTCACAATCCAGCGCCGATGCCAAACAGGATGCCAAAGCCATGATGGTCTCTTTCTGGGATGGAAAGGAGAAAGCTGCGTTGCGGATCGATCTCTGGACCAAGGAAATGATGGTAGATGAGATGGCTGACTTCTATTACCAGACATTCATGACCATGGCCGATTCATTCGACAGGGCCACTCATGACGAGGTTTTGGTGGCGGACATCAAAAACTTTGCCCGGGATTTTTATGCCCGATTCAGGAAGCATCAGGAAGAAAAAGGCAAGGGCCATCAACATGGTTGAACGAACGGAAATCTTTATCATAAATATCCTGAAACATGTCTCTCGAAAAAAACATCAACGACAAATTGAAGGCGGCCATGCTCGCCAGGGATGAGGCTTCGGTACGTGGCCTCAGGTCCATCAAAGCGGCCATTCTGCTGGCAAAGACATCGGAAGGCGCGAAACCGGAACTCACCGAAGATGAGGAGATGAAACTTCTCCAGAAGATGCTCAAGCAGCGCAAGGATTCGCTGGACATATTCCAAAAACAGAATCGTGATGATCTGGCCAAGAAAGAGCAGGAAGAGATCGACCTCATAGGGAGCTTTCTTCCCAAGCCATTGGGTTTGGAAGAACTCCGGACGGAGTTGACACGAATTATCGCTGAAACAGGAGCCTCCTCGATCGCCGATCTGGGGAAAGTGATGGGGAATGCTACTAAGCAACTAGCCGGTAAGGCAGATGGAAAGGAGATCTCGGCGCTGGTTAAGGAATTACTATCCCGCTAACCATGATCATCGATATTCTTTTCATCATACTTATGATCAGCGCTGCGATCAAGGGATTCAGAAAGGGCCTGATCATGTCTGTGTTCTCTTTTGCGGCATTTTTCATAGGACTGGCCGCGGCGACGAAATGTTCATCTATAGTTGCCAACCATCTACAGGAATCAACGCAACAGCCTTCCCGATGGTGGCCTGCCATCGCTTTTTTGATCGTGATGGTGATCGTTGGGATCATTATTAGGATGGTGGGCTCCCTGTTGGAGAGAACCATGGAGTTTGCCATGCTGGGCTGGGTGAACAGGTTAGGAGGATTTCTTGTGCTTGCCGTAATGCATGTACTCATCCTTAGCGTGGCACTCTTTTACCTGGAAAAACTGCATATCATACCTGAAAGCACCCGGAAAGCCTCATTGGTCTATGACCAGATCATGCCCTGGGGTCCATGGGCGATCGATGGGCTTGGCAGGATTATGCCTGTATTCAAGAATATGTTCACGGACCTGCAGGGGTATTTTAATGACCTGGGAAGCAAAATTGGAACCTGAGCGGTGTTACCAATATCCGGCAACTGGGTATCCGGAATACAGGAGATTACTCTTTCTTTAGGACAGGCACACCGATTTTGCGTAGAAAAATCTATTTTAGCATTGAACCGATCGAATCAGTTGCACGTGATGGATTTTGAGATCAAAGAGGAAGGCAAATTCAGATACCTGGAAGTGGGCGAGGGGGAACCCTTGGTTCTTTTGCATGGACTTTTCGGAGCATTGAGCAATTTCTCCGGGATGGTGGAGTATTTCCGACATCATAATAAGGTCATTGTGCCGGTCCTTCCCTTATTCGACCTTGATCTTTTGCATACCACCGTAGGAGGGCTACAGAAATACGTTCACAAATTCCTAGAGTATAAGGATTACAGGGATGTTCATCTGTTGGGCAACTCCCTCGGAGGACATGTGGCACTCGTTTATGTGTTGAAACACCCCGAAAGGGTCAGGTCATTGATACTGACTGGAAGTTCAGGCCTGTTCGAGAATGGCATGGGCGACACTTATCCGAAACGGGGTGATTACGACTACATCAGAAAGAAAACGGAGATCACATTTTATGATCCTCAGACGGCAACCAAGGAACTGGTGGATGAGGTCTATTCCATTGTGAATGAAAGGATCAAGGCCATCAAGATCATTTCCCTTGCCAAGAGTGCCATACGCAACAATGTGGGACATGAACTCAACCAGATCCAGCAACCCACTTTGCTCATTTGGGGTAATAATGATACCATAACCCCGCCTTTTGTGGCAAAAGAGTTTCAAAAATTGATCCCGAACAGTGAACTTCATTTCATTGATCATTGCGGGCATGCCCCCATGATGGAGGTTCCCGATGAATTCAACCGGTTGCTGCACCAATTCCTTCAAAAACTGAATCATCCGGCAGCGGTTGGTCAATGATTCTTGTCTTCAATTCAGGATAGGATCCTTTAATTATGTTCTGTAGCCAGATCATCTCCCCAGAAGTCCCCATTCTGAGTCCCACAGACACGGTGGGGAAGGTATTGAGTCAGATGGAGCATTCTCGTCTGTCCCAATTGCCAGTTTGTGATCATGAACGGTTCATGGGTTCAGTGAGTGAAGACGAACTGCTTGATGAATCAGAGGGTACATTGATTTCCTCACTACATGAACGTTTCATGTTGCATGCGGTGAAAGTTGCCGATCATTTCCTGCTTGCAGCAAGGTTGATGCATCAGTTGGATATGGATATCGTACCGGTGCTCAACGAGAATAATGAATATGAAGGTGCGATCACGAGGCGTCATCTTTTTCATGAATTGGCACGAAAAACAGGCTCGGAGGAATATGGCTCCATCGTGGTGCTTGAAATGTCAAATCAGGATTATTCTGTCGGTGAATTGAACCGATTGGTAGAGTCCAATGACGCTATCATCACCCAGTTGAATACCTGGAGTGACCCGGCTACTCACCTTATCTCCGTCATCATCAGGATCAACAAAACCGAGGTTTCGGATATCGTTGCGACCTTCCAACGTCATGAGTTCACTGTACTCTATTATCTGGGTGAGGAACTCTATCGTAACGAATTGCAGAACAATCTGGAGAATCTCATGAACTACCTGAATTTATAATCTCCTTATATTCATTTATTTATATTTTTTGTTTTTTTTGCATTCCTGATCAAGATCCTAGGAGGTAAGTTATCGAATGTTTACTTTCGTCCACTTGACTTCCAACGAAAAATCATCATGAAGAGCAGGGTCCGGACATATGGATTGGCGCTGGCGTTGACTTGCCTGCTGCATGCCATGGGAATGGCTCAGGACCAGCCTGAGGTCACCCCCGAAGACGCTCAGGTCCTGAAAGAATCATACGTGACCATCCGCGATGTGCACATATCCGGTGAACAGGTGACCAGATTATACATCATCACCCGGGAAGTGCAATTCGAAAAGGGACATTCATATTCCATGAGTGAGGTGCTTGCCCGCATGAAGGCGAGCAAAGAGAACCTCATGAACACTGCACTTTTCGTTGATGTTTCAGTGAATTTCACCAAGTGGATGGACGATTCACTCGATATTGAGGTGGATGTAAAGGAACGTTGGTACCTATTCCCCTTGCCCTATTTCAAACCGATCGACAGGAATTGGAATGTCTGGATAAACCAATACAAAGTGAGTTTGGACCGGGTCAATTATGGGCTGAAATTCCTCGCCAACAATTTAACCGGCCGAAATGATCGCCTCAACTTGTGGCTCATCAACGGGTATACTCGACAGGTGACGTTGAGCTATTACACACCTTACTTGGACAAGGCCCTGCGACAAGGTCTGGGTTTCGATCTGACCTTTGCCCAGAACAGGGAGATCAATTATACTACCCGCGACAACAAACAGGCATTCTTCAAAGATGGAAGCAAATACATCAGGGACCGATTCGGTTTCACTATAACCTATTCTTACCGCAAAGGGTCTAAGGAAAGGCATTATGCCAGAGTGGGGTACAATATCGAGACCATCGCCGATACCGTTGCGGTCCTCAATCCCAAATACTTCAATAATGGCGCTACCAAAGTAGCTTATCCCGAGTTTTCGTATCGGTATGAGTACTATGATGTGAACTATATTCCTTATCCGTCAAAGGGTCAGACATGGGAATTCAATTTCATGAAAAGAGGACCCAGCAAGAACATAGATCTGTGGTATTTCAATGCCCGTTATGCACGCTATTGGAAACTTCCACATAAATTTTACTTCAACTTTCTTGCTGAAGCCACGTTAAAACTACCCTTCGACCAACCTTTCTACAACCAACAATTGCTTGGATACAGTGATTCTTACCTGCGTGGACTTGAATATTACGTCATTGATGGTGTGGCAGGTGGTTTCCTGCGCAATACCCTCCGAAAGGAAGTGCTCTCCTTCAAATGGAACACGGGATTACGCTCACGCATTTATAACCAGATCCCATTCAAGATTTATCTCAAGGGCTTTAGCGATGTCGGATACGTATACAACAAGAACAATGTGACTGGCAACATGCTGACCAACAAATTCATGTACACCGGTGGCTTTGGATTGGATATCGTGACCATCTATGACCTGGTCGTCAGACTTGAGTACAGTTTCAATCAGTTGGGTGAACATGCTCTTTTCTATCATTTGAGGGACAACTGAATCCGGCGTAAAAGATTGATTTCCGTTGACCGGGATGGTTTAGATTTGCGTTGTATTGATCCCATCAATCAGAAAATATGAAGATCGCCATATACAGCAGGGGAGGGGAAAGTGTAAACATGGAAGATCTGCGCCACTTCATTTCAGAGTTGGCACTCGCACGCATCAGCACCATCATCTACGAGCCTTTCTTCAGAAATGTTATTCCCTTACTTGGTGAGGAAGGCACTTATGGGACATTCCACGACTCCAATGATCTGGATGATAGTTTCGACTGTATCATCAGCCTTGGAGGCGATGGAACACTTTTGGACACGGTAACCCTTGTCCGAGATAAGAATATACCTGTACTCGGCATCAATTTCGGCAGGCTCGGATTTCTGGCCAGCATTGGCAAGGATAACCTTTCTGCTGCCGTACAAGCGCTGGTCAACCGAACCTATGTAACGGATCAGCGTACGCTCATACATCTGGATGCGAACATCCCACTCTTCGGGGAAACACCCTACGCGCTCAACGAATTTGCCATCCACAAGCGCGACACCTCCTCCATGATCAAAATACACACCTATCTTAATGGGGAGTTTCTGAATACCTATTGGTCGGATGGACTCATCGTGTCCACTCCAACCGGCTCCACCGGATATTCATTGAGTTGTAATGGTCCCGTCGTATTCCCGGATTCTGGAAGTTTCGTCATCACGCCGGTGGCGCCCCACAACCTCAATGTGAGGCCCATCATAGTACCGGATAATAACATCATTTCCTTCGAGGTGGAAGGAAGGGCTGATGACTTCATCTGTACTCTGGATTCCCGCAAGGAGATCGTAGATAAGGACGTTCAATTGGCCGTCCATAAAGAAAGCTTCTCCATTCGCCTCGTTCGGTTGAATGAGAACAATTTTCTCCAAACTCTCCGCGAAAAACTGGCCTGGGGATTCGACCGACGAAATCCCTGACCCCACTTCAATTTTATGGAACCTTTTAACAGAAAGAGTGTGTAAATTCGTTCCTTATTTCCGGGCAAATACCATGTTCAAAACAACCATATCCATACTGATCCTTTCCATGGTCTGCCTTGTTGGCCGAAGCCAGTCGCAATCGACCGTTTATGAGGGAGAACTCGGGGTCACTTTAGGATTTGCACATTATTTCGGCGACCTGAACAATAATTCTCGGATAAATCGACCGAAACCTGCATTCGGTCTTTACTTCCGTAAACAGTTCGGTGACTATATCGGGGTAAGGATCGGAGCTCATTATGCTCAGGTCGGCTATTCGGATCAATACAGTGATAACCAATACCAAAGGCGCCGAAACCTGAGTTTCAATTCCGACATCTGGGAACTTGCCCTTCAAGGAGATTTCAATTTTTTTCGTTTCGAACCCGGGAATCCCGAATATCAGTTCACTCCATATGTAACTATTGGCGCAGGACTCTTCAATTATGACCCTTACGCCTACCTGGACAACCAGAAATATTTTCTTCGCAACCTGGGTACCGAAGGGCAACTTTCCAATTCATCAAGGCAGCCTTATAGCCCTATGGCTTTTTGTTTCCCCATCGGCATGGGCATCAAGTACAACCTCCGGAACAACATCAATGTGTCTTTGGAGATCTCTCACAGATTCACCAATACGGACTATCTAGACGATGTAAGCACCACTTACGCGGGTCCAGGGGCATTCACCCCAAATTCACCTGCATTTTTACTTCAGGACCGCTCTTACCAAACGGGAACACCGATTGGGACCGCGGGCCGGCAACGAGGCTTTTCTGGTCAGAAGGATCAGTATATTTTTGTGGAACTCGGACTATCCGTTTCCTTAACCTCCTATAAATGCCCAACAGCCAAATATTGAACTGGCTGATAATCAGTTTCTATAGAAAGTTTCGAGCAATCATGAGTTGATTCATCCTTTTGGATCGATAAAGCAGCCTGATGGTCGCTAACGGGAACCAAGACTGAAAGGATAATAGTATCTTCGCATAAATTTCCCCGGTTCCGGAACCCCCATATGCTACTCAAAGAACAGATCGATCTTCAACACCTTCCCAGGCATATCGCCATCATCATGGATGGGAACGGACGCTGGGCGCAGGAAAAAGGGCAGGACAGGCTCTATGGTCATTTCCATGGAGTCGAAAGCGTAAGGAATATAGTGGAAGGTTGCGCAGAACTGGGTATTGGATACCTTACGTTGTATGCGTTTTCAACTGAGAATTGGGATCGCCCTGTCCATGAGGTATCAGGGCTCATGGAATTGCTGGTGGAGACCATCCGGAAAGAAGTTCCCACACTAAATAAGAACAATATCAGATTGCATGTGATCGGTAATTTATCCATGCTTCCTGAATATGCCAGTAAAGCCCTTCATGAAGCTCTGGAATTGACCTCAGGGAACAAGGGACTAAACTTGATCATGGCACTCAGCTACAGTTCACGTTGGGAACTTATGGAGGCAGTCAGGAAGATCGCAGAAGATGTAAAAGCAGGCAAACTCGAACCCAGTGGAGTTGATCAGGACACCTTGCAAAAATACCTGACCACCAGTGCATTTCCAGACCCTGAACTCATGATCAGAACGAGTGGTGAATACCGGATCAGTAATTTTTTGCTTTACCAGCTTGCATATGCGGAGCTTTATTTCACGGCCACTCGCTGGCCCGATTTCCGCAAGGAAAATTTGTATGAAGCCATCGTGGACTTCCAAAAAAGGGAGAGGCGATTCGGCAAAACAAGTGCTCAGTTGGAGAATGAACATCCGCTGGTCATTGGTTAAACGCAGATTTACAGTTCCTTTTAACAATCCTTTACCTAAAAAGCCGTTATTTTGCCCCCCGAAATAAAAACCTGGATGTATCGGATCTGTACGTATCTGTTTTGCTGTGTTTTGGGAGTCCTGGGGGTACGGTCTGCGGTTGCACAACAGCAGGATTCCATCCCTCAGGCACAGGTGATCAAAACTTCTGATACCATCCCATCTGGAGCTTCCGTTGATCCCGAGCTTCTGGCGATAATGGACGCCAAACTTCCCAAGAAATACATCATTTCGGACGTTAAAGTGAAAGGTAACAGGATATTCGATCCTGCCATAGTCGTTTCCGTTTCCGGACTATCCATTGGTGATGAGGTTACTCTGCCGGGAGGTGACAATTTCGCCAAGGCCATCACCAAGTTGTGGGCACAGAACATGTTCACCAACATCAACATCTACCTCACCAAGGTGGAGGGTAGGAACATCTGGGTCGAGATCGATGCCGTGGAAAGACCCATGCTGTCCGATTTCAAGTTCAAAGGGGTCAAAAAATCAGAATCCGACGACCTCAATGACAAAGTAGGCCTATTTCGGAGCCGTGTAGTTACAGATAACATGAAGCTATCCGCGGTCGAATCCATACAAAAATATTATACCGAAAAAGGGTTCAAAGGCGCCGTTGTCAAGATAGAAGAATCCCCTGATCCCAAGCAACCGAATAAAGAGATACTGACCTTCGATATCTCCAAGGGAGTGAAAGTGCGTATCGATGAAGTGCACTTCTTCGGGAACTCCTCGGTTCCCGAGCAGGACCTTAAGAAGAAGATGAAGGGTACCAAGGAAATGACCCGGATCACTCTGCATCCCGACAGTTTGAACAGTCCTTATGGCGAGCTCAAACGCATGACCTGGGATGAATATGTGAGCCAAGGCGGTTACCTTAAGCCTACGGTCACCCTGACTTATCTCGAGCCTTGGTTCCGGTTCAAGTTTTTCGCTTCAGCGAAATTCAATGAGAAGAAATATAACGAGGATAAGGATAAGGTGATCGCTTACTACAACTCACAGGGATTCCGTGATGCACAGATCGTTTCTGATACACAGTATTTCAGTCCCAAGGGAAATCTTGCCGTCGATCTGAAGGTTGACGAAGGAAGGAGGTATTATTTCGGAAATATTAAATGGAGAGGTAATACCAAGTATGCCGATTCCCTTTTGACTCTCATGCTGGGAATCAAGAAAGGGGAAATCTACAACCTGGAAACACTCAATAAGCGCTTGGGCAAGGAACTTTCTCAGGAAGGTGGCGACATCAGCTCCCTCTATATGGACGATGGTTACCTTTTCTTCCAGACGGACGTTGTAGAGACCTCTGTGTACAATGATACCATTGATCACGAAATCAAGATACAGGAGGGGCCTCAGGCCACGATCAAGAATATTCATATATCGGGTAATGACAAGACCAAGGAATACGTGATCAGAAGGGAACTGCGTACCATCCCCGGAGAGAAATTCAGCAGATCCGCCCTCATCCGTTCAAACAGGGAGATCGCCAATCTCGGCTATTTCAACCAAGAGAAGATCGGTATCAATCCAGTTCCCAATCAAGAAGACGGGACCGTGGATATTAATTACACCGTAGAAGAGAAGTCCTCAGATCAGTTGGAATTGAGTGCAGGTTGGGGAGGTAGCATAGGTCTTACCGGTACCGTAGGCGTCACATTCAACAATTTTTCCATTAAGAACATATTCAACAAGAAATCATGGGATCCGCTGCCAACCGGGGATGGTCAGAAGCTCTCACTGCGTATCCAATCTAACGGCAGATATTATCGTTCGGGGAATTTCTCCTTCACTGAGCCTTGGCTTGGTGGCAAGAAGAGGAATTCTCTCACCATCAGCCTGTACAGTTCTCGCTTCTCCAATGCGTACAATCCATACACAGGATACTTTGATAAAAAGTATTCCGATTCATCGTACTTGAAAACTAGCGGTGTCACTTTCGCTTTGGGCAAGCAGCTAAAGTGGCCTGATGACTTTTTCACCCTTGTTTATTCACTGAACTTTGTTCATTACCAGACGAACAACTACCCTATCTTCCCCGGGTTCAAGTCTGGCAGTTCGAACAACTTGAATTTGAAGATAACCCTGAGCCGAGCTTCGATCGACCAGCCCATTTTCCCACATAGCGGCTCCAACTTCACGGTGAGTGCTGCCTTCACACCACCTTGGTCCTACATAAAGGGCGTCAACGTGAAAGATCCTTTCAAACTGGTCGAGTATCATAAATGGCGAATGACAATGGATTGGTATGTTCCCATCGGTCGTCCAACGGGAGCCGACAAGAGCCGCCAATTCGTGATGCGCATTGCCGCCAAATATGGCTTCATCGGGCGTTACAACTCCAACCTGCCGATATCACCCTTTGAAAGATTCCAGGTCGGCGATGCTGGCCTCACGAACCAGTTCGGTATCTTGGGATATGATATCGTCGCTCACCGCGGATACCCAGTGTACCAGGTGTCCGATCCAACTGTGAATCCGGACCAGTCACAGGCTACGCAATATTTCACGATCTTCAACAAGTATACGATAGAGATGCGCTATCCATTTGTGACCAACCCGAGCAGTACAATCTACGGACTTGCATTTTTCGAGGCGGCGAATGGCTGGTATACGTTCAAAGAATGGAATCCCTTTCAGTTGCGTCGTTCAGTGGGTATCGGTGCTCGATTCTTCCTGCCGATGTTCGGCCTACTGGGCTTCGACTATGGAATCGGACTGGACCGGATCACGGAGACAGGAAGGTTGAAGGATGCGAGTCGATTCACATTCATGCTGGGCTTTGAACCGGATTGACCTGAATTGTTTAAACACCCTAAAATATGTCTGCCATGAAAAAAATAATCCTTTCGACCCTCATCGTCTTTGGTATGGCATTTGCCGCCTCGGCACAACGCTATGCCGTGATCGATACCAAATACATACTGGACAGGGTCCCGGAGTATAAGGACGCTCAAAAGAAACTCGATCAATTCAGTGAGCAATGGCAACGTGAGATCGACGCCAAGCAGTCCGAACTCGACCAGATGTACCGTAATTACGAGGCGGAACAGGTGATGTTGAGTGAGGAACTCAAGAAAAAAAGGGAAGATGAACTTTTCAACAAGGAAAAAGAAGTTCGTGATCTTCAGAAAAAGCGTTTTGGCTTCGAGGGTGATTTGTTCAAAAAACGCCAGGAATTGATCAAACCTATTCAAGATAAGGTCTATACTGCCGTTCAGAAACTAGCAGCAAACCGTCAGTACGACTTTGTTTTGGATAAAAGTGAAGGAATAACCATTATCTTTGCCGATCCCAAATTGGACAAGAGCGATGACGTCCTTCGGGAAATGGGAATGAAATAACAACGTACCATGCCCAAGGTTCGGTAAATTAAGGTTCTGATTAACAAATAAATATAACAAAACAATCGATGCAAATGAAAAGATCAGTTCTCCTGGGTATGTTGGCCGTTTGCCTATTTACAGCAGGCACAGTATCTGCCCAGAATAAAACGGGATTCATCGCTGTGGACGAAGTCGTTCAGCTGATGCCAGAATACAAGAAATCCATGGGCGAAATGGCTCAGTTCGACAGTGCACTGCAGATCAATTATGCAGAGACCGTCAAGGAACTGAACCGTCAGGATTCCATGTATAAAGCTGACTCCAGCAAGATGTCACTCGCCGTTCGCACAGCAAATCGCGAGAAGATGAAAAAACTTTTTGCTGATCTTCAAGGATATGAGCAGTCTTATCAACAGCAAATGCAGCAGAAGCAGGAAGAGTTGATGGCGCCCGTTGCCCAGAAGGCACAGGCTCTGATCCAGGAAGTGGCCAAAGCGAATGGCTATACATATGTTTTCCGGAAAGAAGCTCTCCTTGTTTCTCCGGAAGCTGATGATCTTGCGCCTTTGGTAAAGAAAAAACTGGGTGTGACCGGTGCAACTGCACCTGTCAAGGTTCCCGGGAAATCGAACTAAAGCCCAACTTTAATGCATACAAGGGGTCAACATCAGTTGCCCCTTTTTTTATGCACTTCAGGCTCCTCCAGCTTATTTATCTTTAAAGCATGCAAGAAGGTCCTATTGGAGTTTTCGATTCCGGTTATGGCGGACTTACCATCCTAAGGGAATTGGTAGATCGCATGCCGCAGTATGATTATCTCTACCTAGGTGACAATGCTCGAGCCCCATATGGGAACAGGTCCTTCTCCACGGTGTACAGGTATACTTTGGAGGCTGTAGAGTGGTTCTTTCGGCAGGGTTGTCCATTGGTTATTCTGGCTTGTAACACCGCTTCAGCAAAAGCCCTTCGTACCATTCAGCAAAATGATCTGGATCGTATCGAACCAGGAAATCGTGTGCTCGGAGTGATCCGCCCGACAACGGAGATCATTGGTAATATTTCCCGTACTGGATCAATAGGTATTTTAGGCACAACAGGTACCATCAACTCCAATTCCTATGGCATCGAGATCAGCAAGTTCTTCCCGAAGGTCCGAGTATATCAACAGGATTGTCCGATGTGGGTTCCCCTGGTGGAGAATCGGGAATATGAATCACCCGGTGCTGATTATTTCATCCGGGAATGTCTGGAGAAACTTTTTACCCAAGGGCCAGATATTGATACAGTTCTCCTTGCCTGCACCCATTACCCGCTTTTGGTCAACAAGATCCGTAGATTCCTTCCCGCTGAGGTAGAAGTCGTCACACAGGGTCCAATCATAGCGGAAAGCTTGCAAAAATATCTGTTGCGTCATGCTTCCATGTCAAGTAGGATCCATCAAAACAGTGGCAGAAGATTTTTCACCACCGATTCGACGGCCGACTTTGATGCACATGCCAGTATCTTTTTTGGGAAGGGTCTGCGTTCCGAGCTTGCTGTGATCGAGGATCATTGAAGTCCTTCCATGCAATTCATCAATCTGACTCCAATCGACTGATAATCATTATTATAAAATGTGGGCAAAGGGTTTCAATGCAACCTTTCTTTCCAAGTGCCCTGAATTTGGAAATCACCATTCAGAATCCAGAATTTTCTTACCTTCGCCGTCCTTTCACAAGGCTGCGGGTGTGGTGACCTGAGGCCAAGGATTGACATCAGGGCCGCTTCTCCCGGTCCGCATATCAACAAGGAAAATAAAAACTATCATGAAACGTACATTCCAACCCCATAAGCGTCGCCGCAAGACGGTACATGGTTTCCGCAAGCGCATGCAGACCGCCAATGGCCGCAAGGTTCTGGCCAGCCGTCGTTCCAAAGGGCGTCATAAACTGACCATCTCTGATGAAAAAGGACTGAAATAAATTCCTCTCATCTCTGCTCATTCAGCTGAATATATCCGCCCCGGTTGAACTACCGGGGCTTTTTTTTACCTTTTCGGAAAACAGGTCATTGCCGAACGCGCATACTTTAGGAAGAACAGAAAGGCTGAAAAGCCGTAAACAGTTGGACCGACTTTTCCTGAAAGGGCGGGCATTCTCCATGCCACCCTTACGCGTGCTTTATTTCATGGAGCCAGTGATGAATGCTCCCAAACCCATTTATCTTCAAGCAGGAGTAGGTGTGAGCAGCCGCAACTTCAAAAAAGCTGTTGATCGCAACCTCATCAAACGGCGCATGCGTGAATCTTACCGGTTACAAAGATCTTTCTTGGAACCCCTCTTGAAAGAGAGGAGTCTCAGGCTTGATCTGTTCTTCATCTTCACGGGCCGCGAGTTGCCTCAATATGCAGACCTGTCCGCTAAAATGCTCTTAGCTTTGCAGAAAATGGAGAAAGAAATTGGAAGGGAGCAAGGAACAAAATAATAAGTCCATACTTCGAAACGTGCGGGAAATTGTTTCTTTTCCTTTCATACTCCTTATTATTTTATACCAGCGCATCATCTCCCCATGGATAGGTCCTAAGTGCCGGTATACGCCCACCTGCTCTCATTACGGCATTGAGGCGTTGAAGAAACACGGCCCCATCAAGGGACTTTGGCTGACCATGAAGCGTGTGTCACGTTGCCATCCCTGGGGCGGAAGCGGCTACGATCCGGTACCCTGAGTCTTCTAATTCCCCCCGGTCAAAGCAATTGGCTGAACCAGTAGTAGAGCGGTATGCCCAATACGATGTTGAATGGAAAGGTGACCGCGAGCGCCATCGGTATGTAATAACCGGGGTCGGCTTCGGGTATGGCCAGCCGTAAGGCGGCAGGGACCGCGATGTAGGAAGCCGATGAAGCAAGCACCGCCAGAAGGAACGAATTGCCCGGACTGATGCCGAAGGCATGCGACAGTGCGATCGCCAGTACGGCATTCACCACGGGTGTGATGATCCCGAAGGCATAGAGGAAGAGGCCTCCCTTCCGGAAGGCGCGGATACGATGGCCCGCCGTAATGCCCATGTCCAGCAGGAACACCGCCAGGAATCCCTTGAATATGTCGCTCGTGAAGGGCTTGATGCCTTCAGCCTGCTTCTCATCGGCCACGATGCCGATGACCAGGCTGCCGAGGATCATCAATACCGAGCCATTACTGAACGCGTCTTTCAAAATATGCCCCAGCCCTGATTTTCCCTTTCCGTTGTCCGTCGCGAAGAGCCGGATGAGCGTGACGCCGATGATGATGGCCGGGGATTCCATAAGCGCCATCGCTGCCACCATGTGTCCGCCGAAGGTGATGCCCTTGTCCGCCAGGAAGGCGCTGGCGGTAACGAAGGTGACGGCACTCACGGAACCGTAAGTGGCGGCCAGTGCGCCAGCGTTGTACACATCCAGTTTTCTGCGCAGGATGAAGAAACTATACACGGGGACGAGCAGGGAGAAGGCGATGGCAAGGGTAAGGGTCAGGGCGACTTCGCGCGTGAGCCCGCTGTGCGCAAGTTCCATCCCTCCCTTGAAGCCGATCGAGAAGAGCAGATAGAGGGAGAGGAACTTGGAGATCTGCGGGGGGATCTCCAGATCGCTCTTGATGAAAGCGGCCAGCAGCCCCAGCAGGAAGAACAGGAGCGTGGGATTGCCAAGATTGCTGAGGATAACCTGCATGTCCATATTCGGTATTTGAAGAGTGGGCAGAAAAAACCCGCTGAGCGGATAGGGGCCGGACAGCGGGTCGGATATGTTCGGCGTGTACTTACTTTGCTGCGGCGAATCGCTCGGATACCTTGGTCCAGTTGACTACGTTCCAGAAAGCACCAAGATAATCTGCCCGGCGATTTTGGTATTTCAAGTAATAGGCATGTTCCCACACGTCTACACCCAGGATCGGTGTTCCTTTGGCTTCCGAGATCGCCATCAGGGTGTTGTCCTGGTTGGGGGAGGAAACGACTTCCAGCTTACCCTGGTTCACCACCAGCCAGGCCCAGCCGCTGCCAAAACGGGTCATACCCGCGGCGGCGAACTTTTCCTTGAAAGCGTCAAAGGAGCCGAAGGCAGCCGTAATGGCCTCGGCGAGCGCGCCCGTGGGGGCTCCGCCAGCGTTCGGGGCCAGACTTTCCCAAAAGAAGGTGTGGTTCCAATGGCCACCGCCATTGTTACGTACGGCTGGAGAGATGCTGCCGGCTTCGGCGACCAGTTGCTCAATCGTCTTGCCTTCGTGGGGGGTGCCCGCGATGGCCTTGTTCAGATTGTCCACGTAAGCCTGATGATGCTTGCCATGGTGGATCTGCATGGTCAGGGTGTCGATATGTGGCTCAAGTGCGTCATGAGCATAAGGGAGAGCGGGTAATGTGAATGGCATATTCTTTTATTTATGGTTCTTTGATCAAAAATAAAGCCTTAATGTTCAACTCGGTGTTCTGGTGCCAATTCTTCCTGATTTCGTAAGGTAAGTTACTCAAGGAAGGACTTTTAGGCGTTCCAACTGTCAGGACGTGTTTTCCTCATTTCTCTTTGAATAGCGTATGACCTTACCCAATGATGGAACTCCATTCAGCGCTTAGCCCGGAAAAAAGATTGCATGAGATCTGCGCAGGTATCCCCGAGCACCCCTTTCCGGATGGTCGTTTTGGGATGGAATGGCCATTCCTCCTTAGTGATGTGGCTGTGGCCATTTTTGATGTCGTCCGCGCCCCAGACCACCCTCCCGATCTTGCTCCAGTAAAGTGCACCGGTACACATCAGGCAGGGTTCCACCGTGACGAAAAGTGTTGCATCCGGGAGGTATTTGCTGCCCAGCAGGTTAAACGCAGACGTTAGGGCGATGATTTCTGCATGCGCGGTCGGGTCATTCAGTTTTTCCACCATGTTATATCCACGGGAGATGGGCCGGTCGTTCAAGACGATGATGGCACCCACGGGTACTTCGTCCTCGTCGTAAGCCTTTACGGCCTCTGCGAGGGCTAGCTTCATCCAGTGTTCATCCGTCATGGGCCGAAAATAACCTATTTCGCCTTACATTGTCACCCGGTTCCGGGCTGACCGGGCCGTTCAAAACTTGTTATATGTCAACCACCCTCCCCGTCGGATCTGAAGTGCAAGTCATACGTGAACGTATTGCTGCCGTGCTGCGCGCGCAACTGGCGTTCTTCAATTCCGGGAACACAAGGCCGTATGCTTTCCGCCGCACGCAACTCATGAAACTCAAGGCCGCGATTAGCCGCATGGAGCCAGAGATCTTTGCAGCTTTGAAAAAGGACCTGCGTAAGCCCGACTTCGAATGCCTTGGAACGGAAGTCGGACCCGTCTACAACGAGATCCGCCATGCCCTGGCCAACCTGCGCGACTGGATGCGTCCCAGACGCCATCCCACACCACTCATGTTCTTGCCGTCATCAAGCAAAGTCTACCGCGATCCCCTAGGTAGGGTGCTCACCATTGGCCCCTGGAACTATCCCTTCTACCTGATCATGACCTCGTTGGTCAGTTCCATCGCCGGTGGCAACACAACGGTGATGAAACCCTCGGACATGGCACCCGCCACAGCCGAGGTCATCGACAAACTCATCAGAGAAACATTCCCCGAAGGGTATGTCGCTGTGATACACTGTCCCGGGGAAGTGGTTGGTGAAGAAGTGATAAAGCCATACCACTGGGACCATATATTTTTCACCGGCAGCATATCCGTCGGTAGAAAGATCATGCTTGAGGCGGCCGGTATGCTGAGTCCGGTGACGCTGGAACTCGGCGGTAAGAGCCCCTGCATCGTGGATCGTAATGCTGATCTCACCATGGCTGCGCGCAAGATTGCGTGGAGCAAACTCATTAATGCCGGCCAGACTTGCGTCGCGCCTGACTATGTGCTGGTCCATGAAGACGTCAAGGATGCGTTCCTCGTCAAACTGAAAGAGCAGATCGTCAAGATGTACGGCGAAGATCCGCAGCACAGTCCGGACTATCCACGTATCATCAACACGCGCAGGTTCCACGCAGTTGCCAAATATCTGGAGGGTGCGAATGTCCTGCAAGGCGGTAGGACCAACGAATCCGACCTGTACATTGAGCCCACCGTGATCGAAGGAGTTAAGCAATACGATCCCGTCATGCAGGAGGAGATCTTCGGCCCCATCCTGCCTCTGCTTACCTATCGTGACAATACCGAAGTGCTGGACTTCATCGCATGGAATCCATACCCGTTGGCCCTATACGTGTATACTAACTCCCGAGATACCGAAAAGTTCTTCATAGAGAATGTCCGATTCGGTGGTGGATGCGTAAACAATGGACTGATCCACCTTGGCAATCCCGACCTGCCTTTCGGCGGGGTGGGGTATAGCGGCATGGGGCAATATCATGGCAGGTCTGGATTCGAAACTTTCACCAGGCCAAAGAGCGTGGTGCGTTCACCCACCTGGTTCGATGCTCCACTTTGGTATGCGCCTTATCGAAGGAATATCCGATTCATCCGTTTTTTTTTCAGACCTTGAACTATCCTCATGCGTAAGTTGTTTATTTTTTTATTGTTCGTATTGATTGGGATTACCATTTCAGTTTTCATCACCAACCGGAAAATCACAGAGATGACACCCCGTCAAAAGATCCTACGCACTTTTTACCCTATACTGACCGGACTGACCAGGCTGATGGGTGTGAACAACAAAGTCTTGGTGGCACCTCCTGACCCCAATCCTGTTGGTTCCATCCATGATCTTGTTATGGAGCTAATCGACGGATCAAAATCAGCTCTTTCCACATGGAAGGGGAAAAAATTATTGATCGTCAACACGGCGAGTGATTGTGGTTATACCGGACAATACGAGGCTCTTCAGGCACTACAAGAAAGGATGAAAGACAAACTCGTCGTCATCGGATTCCCTGCAAATGATTTTAAAGAGCAGGAGAAGGGTAATGATGAACAGATCGCCCGATTTTGCAAATTGAATTACGGCGTGACCTTTCCCCTCGCAAAGAAATCTTCCGTTGTCAAGGGACCTGGCCAGAATGCGATCTTCCGTTGGCTTTCGGACAAAACCATGAACGGATGGAACGACCAAGCCCCCACGTGGAACTTCTCGAAATACCTGGTGGACGAGCAAGGACGCCTGACCCATTACATGGACCCTTCCGTCACTCCCGCCAGTCCTGAATTTCGCAAAGCCATCCCCTGACCGCCAGGCCACGTTCGCGACCCACCCACAACCTGACACTGGGGTTCACTGCCCCCGGCTGGGCTGGCAATCCGTTGGATGCGGAAGGGCGATACCGAAATCTGGATGGGCCTTCTGAAAAGGGCTATCGCGACCTCTTGCGGTGGCAGCTGGAGCGAAACCCGCTGAAGTCTTTGAAGAAAGGGCAGTGTTCGGCGCTTACGGTAACGAGTAACCGCCATATTGCGAACTCCCGCGAAGATGGATTCACCTGGCTGGGACATGCGACCTTCCTGTTCACGCTGGGTGGCAGGCATTTCATCACTGATCCGGTATTGTACGATGTGAGCGTGGTGAAGCGTCAGACTGTATTGCCGTGTTCCGTGTAAGACCTGAAGGGCATCGACGTCATCTTGCTTTCCCACAACCACCGTGACCACATGGACCGGCGCAGCCTGAAGGAGATTTGCGCCTTGAACCCGCAAGCGGTCATCCTGCCCGGGTTGGGCATAAGCCAACTGCTTCGCCAGTGGAAGATCCCCAACAGGATCATCGAGGCGGGATGGTACCAGTCATACCCGGTGGAGTCTGAGGTCAAGGTCACCTATCTCCCGGCCCGCCATTGGAACCGCCGTGGGCTCACCGATCTGAACGAGATGCTCTGGGGCAGTTTTCTCCTGGGTGACGGAAAGCGGAAGATCTACTTTGGCGCCGACAGTGGACTGGGTTCACATTTCTCGGAGATCCGGCAACTGTATCTGGACATCAGCTATGCCTTCCTGGGCATTGGAGCCTGCAAGCCAGAATGGTTCATGCATCCCAGCCATACAAGCCCGGAAGATGCCGTCACGGCTTTCCGTCAGTTGGGCGCCACGAACTGGGTCACCATGCAGCACGGCACCTTCGAACTGAGTGACGAACCTTTGTTTTATCCGTGGCAGGAGATGGAACGTTTGGCGCAAGAGCATTCCCTTCACCAACTGCTGAGGATGGATATTGGCGGGAAGACCATCCTTTGACTCTTAATCTGCACCGAATCGTAAGCCAGGATGGGCCTTGCCAAAGTGCTCCCCGGTTTCTCATATGCCGTGGCATCATGTACCTGAAATGCCCTGTTTCATCTGCTGTGACGTTTTCTGCTTGAGCGATTCAACACCATGTTCCCATTCGTAAAATTCGTGTATTCCGATCCTTCTTCAACGTCCATATTTTATCAATATGAACAGCAGTGGTTTTGTAATAGCCGGCTGTTTTTCAATTTTTGCAATCCTTCATAGAATGATCCCGGTATTCCATCAAATGTTGCGACATGAAAAAATGGTTTCTTCTTTTTGCCCTGTTCCCTTTCTTTTCCTGTAACGGACCGGCAAAGTCGCCCGAGGCTGGCACGGACAATAACACCATCGGAGGTCCCTCGCCGGCGACGATGTATTTCAACGGCGACATTATCACAATGGTCGGCGATACCGCCCAATATGCCGAAGCGCTGGTGGAGCGAGCAGGAAAGATCGTATTCGTCGGCGCCATGGACGAGGCCCTCAAGGAAGCTGGTGATGCCGTTGTCAAGGTGGACCTGGCCGGTAAGACCCTGACCCCGGGATTCATCGATACGCACGGACACATGGTGTATTACGGTAAAAATCTCATGGACCAGGACCTGACAGGGGTCAAGGACATCCCGGAGATCGTATCGCGGATGAAGGCACATGCTTCCACGGTGGCCAATGATGCCTGGATCGTCGGCATGGGATATCAGCCCCTGAAAATGAAAGAGAACAGGCACCCAACGGCCGATGAGCTGGATGAGGTGTCCAAAGACAGGCCTGTCCTTATCGTGCATTCCTCCGGACATGGGGGCTCGATGAATCACGCCCTCATGAAGTTGCTGGGCATCGACGAGAAGATCAAGGATCCTGCGGGTGGGGAGTACCTGCGTGTGAAAGGAAGTCAGATGCCCCTCGGAGGCATGGAAGAAACGGCACTGATCGATGTGCGCAACAAGAGGCCCGCATTCACCGGCGAGTCGGCGGCCAAGGTCATTCAGGGTGCGGCGGAACGTTGGGCGAGTTTCGGACAGACCACGGCCATGGAATGTGGCCTTGGCCTCGGGGCGGACGACATATCTATCGTGGAGAATGCCATTGACAAGAATCTGCTACCGATAGATCTCGTGTGCTTCGCGAAAGAAAGCGAGACTGATAATGTGGTGAACAGTGCTTATGGCGTAAGTGAAGCCTTTGCTTCTGCAGATACTGGTGTCGCCCGGAAGCTTATGGCAGGAAGGGCCGATCTCGACAAGCGCTACATCAACAGGGTGCGATTAGGGGGAATCAAGTTCTGGCTGGATGGAAACCCTCAGATGGCGTGGATGTCCGAGGCTTACGCCACTCCGCCTCCCGGAAGGAAGGCTGGATACAAAGCGTACGGGCAGATCCCGGACAGCGTCCTTTTCTCCTTCTTTGACAAGTATTGGACCAGCAACATGCAGATCAACATGCATGTGCAGGGCGATCAGGCCGTCGAGCAGGCCCTTCAGGCGATCGAGGCTGCCGTGAAGAAACATGGCATGAGAGATCATCGGCCGGTTTTTGTGCACTGCGGATATGCTCGACCTGATCAGATCGCCAGGATCAAAGCCGTGGGCGGCATTCCCACCTTTCTTTCCATCGGACTGGCGGGACAGGGTGATGAGGTCTTAAAGATGTGGGGAAACAAGCGCGCCTTCAATGGGATGGCAGGTGTGTCGATGCTGAAGGCTGGCATCCATTTCACTTTGTCTCATGATGCGCCGATCACTCCACCTGCGATCCTGCCCCTGATCAGTGCTGCTGTGAACCGGACCACCATCACGGGCAATGTCATCGGGCCGGACCAGCGCGTCACAGCCTATCAGGGTATGCAGGCCGTGACTTCTTCCGCTGCATACCAGATCAAGGAAGAGAAGAACAAGGGAACACTTGAAGTCGGTAAACTGGCCGACCTCGTCATCCTCGAACAGAATCCGCTGAAGGTGGATCCCAAAGCCATCGGCAACATCAAAGTGATGCAGACCATCAAGGAAGGCAAGACTGTTTATGTGCGCAAGGATGGGGCGATCGCCATGGAGCAACGCGGCTTCCCCGACGATCATGCCCACGAATCTGGCGGGGATAAGCAACCCTTGACCGATCATCAGAAGAAGACCGTGGCCATGCTTTTGCGTGCATCACATTGAAGGCTTGGACAATTCATCAGAACATGAAAAGATCCCTTGTCGCTTGGTTCCTTGTTTTTTCCGTGATGACGGCGATGGTGGTAAAGGCGCAGCGGCCGCATCCCATTTACAGCACTGCCGACAGTGGAGTGAATGTGTTTTTTGGCGCCACCCTGAAGACCACCATGTTGTATACCACCGCCCGGGTGCTTCCCTCTACGGGAACCGCATACATGCTGTTCCCCAAGGATGCCACGGGCGTGGAAAACACGTTCGATGTGAATGCGCGCTCGAGCACCATTTATTTTGCGGTGGACGGACCGAGCGTTGGCAATTTCCGACTGGGTGGCAAGATGGTGTTCTATACGATCAAGGATCTGGTCGATCCGTCTTACGGACTGCTGCCGGCGTTGATGTATGTCGAACTCAAGAATGATAAGTGGCGATTCTCACTGGGGCAGCAGGTGGACGTGTTCGCGCAGCGTATCCCCAATATGATCGATGGCTATTTCGCCCTGGCATCTGCCGGCTGTGCCGGCAACAGCTCCCGTGGTCAGCTTCGCGCGGAAAGGTTCCTGCCTGTAGGGGATGGGAAAGTAACCCTGACCCTCGCTGCTTCGCAGCCCCTCTCCACCTACTATTCCAAGGACTTCCGGGACAACAAGGAAAACAATGGCTTGCCCAACCTGGAATGGGCGGTCAAGTATCAATCAGGTGCCGACAAGGATGCTTGGGTGCCTTGGGATCGTGTCGAACTCGCCGCCTCCGGCGTAGCGGGTTCCTACCGTGTTTTCAAGAACGATACGGTCGCAGGTGTTCCGGTGAACATCGGTATCAACAAGCCGAAGGTGAGAGGCTATGCCGGCGAATTCGCGTTCCGGCTCAGCAGGCGGTTCGGTATCCAGGGCGAAGTGTATACCGGTCAGGCGCTTGGCAACTATATGGGGGCCATCATGCAGACCACCAAGGGACCGAAGGACCGCGAGGTACACAGCACCGGTTTTTGGATGGAAGGTGCCATGTATTGGAGGCGTGACCTGCAAACACGCTTCGGATATGGACAGGACAATTGCCGCAGGGAGGACCTCATCGGCGGCGGCTTCCTCAAGAACAGTACGGTTTTCGGCAACCTGATATGGGACATCAACAAGTCATTTGCAACAGGAGTGGAATGTACATACAAAACGACCCGATTCAGCCCCATCTCCTCCAAGGATAACCAAGGCATGACCTTCATGGTGATGGCACAGTATTCTTTTTAAGTCGCTTCAGGCGGTACGAAATATTCCGAAGGGGTCTTCCCCGTCCTTTTCTTCACCGCGTTAATGAACGACGTGCGCGAGTTGAACCCCGCATCCCTGGCAAGGGCTTCCAGCGAATACTGGAAGAACCTGGGGTCATGCCTCATCCTGCCATTCAAATATTCGAAACGGGCATCGTTGATGAAATCGCTGAAATGCCTGCCGTATTCCTGATGAATGAAAGCGGATAGTTGATATACCGGAATGTCTGTTTCCCTTGCAAGGTCTGCGATGGTATATCCACCTTCCCGGAAGGGCATGAGGGTGTTGAAATGGGTTTCCACTTTTTTCTTGTAGGCGAGTCCCTGGGCCAGTGTGAGGGATGAGATTTTCTTGCCTTTTGGCGGCGCCACGACTTCTTCGGAGGGCAGCACTTCGATGGCGGTGGACTCCTGAAGCCAGCCCGACATCCCATAAAGTATGACGGGTCTGGCCAGCAGATAGATCGCTATGAACAGGATCGTGAAGGCGATGGTGGAGGCGATGATCAGCCCCATGGCATAACCACTCCACAATTGAATAAACGTTTCTACCATGATGACCACATAGGAAGAGGAGAGCACCAAGGTCAGCATCACCAGCCAACGGAAAAGATCCCGGTTGTTGCCGATGCCACTTCCTTCGCCGAGTACGCGCCGTCGCCAACGCGTCAGGAGAACGACTTGTGCGATCAGGAAGCTGATGCCCACCAACAGGCGGAGTACGGCAGCAAGGCCGGTAGGCAGGAACCCTTCCGGTTCTGAAAGAACCAGATTGACATCTTTCATGGCCCTGGTAACAACCTGAAGTTTTGCCTCCCGGTCCATTAAGTCGAAAGGAAGTCGGTGCAGGAAATAGAGAACCGCCGGAAGGAAGAAAAGAGGGTCCGTGCGACGCAGGGTGAAGGACTGTTCCAAAACGGACCGGACATATAAGAAGGCCAGTGGTCCGATACAGAACGAGGTCCATGCCATGGACCGCCACAGGGAAGGATACACCAGGTAGAAGTTGGACTGGTAAAGGGCATTGCTGATCAATACGAGGGCGAGCGTGGCAAGCAAGGTGGCCAATAGATTGGACACGAGCGATCTCTCCCTGTTCCAGAGGAAAAGAATGGCCGATACGGTCAGTCCCATGACCCCTACGGAGAAAAATACCAGGAAGAGCAGCCAATTTTCCGGACGAAGCATGACTCAATTTACTGACTAATGCTGATTTTAATTCCCACCCGAAATGGACTTTTTTTTCGGGTCAAGCCATGGAATCGGCCGCCGCCATACATCACCTGAAATCCTTATCTTGTTCATCCATCAACTGAAAATTCAGCCCCATGTTCTCCAAGACAGACATCGAACGTTATTTCACCGCCGAAAAACAGGAAAGCCTGATCTTTCTGATCGTGGGTATAGCAACCATCTTATTGGCATGTGTCGCTTATTTCTATGGAAGAACCTCATTCTTTAAAGGAGCTGCCATCCCTTTGCTGGTCTTCGGGCTTATACAAGGCTTCGTCGGATATACTGTCTATACGCGCAGTGATGAGGACAGGAAACGTAATGTATATGCATACGACATGAACCCCGGAGAACTCAAGAGTTCCGAACTGCCGAGGATGCAAAAAGTGATAAGGAATTTCGTGATCTACCGTTGGGTGGAGATGGCTTTGGCTATTGCTTCTGTTGTGCTGCTCCTTTATTTCCGCCACAGGGCTGGAGGACTTTTCTGGTATGGATTGGGCATGGCACTTGCCGTCCAATCCCTTTTTCTCTTGGGCGCTGACCATTTCGCTGAAAAACGTGTGACCGAGTACACAAAGGGTATAGAGTCCTTCGTCAATAAGCAGCCCTGATGGAAGCTGAAGCCTATCTGTCAGGTTCAACAATCATCATATCGGAAGATAGATATGCTGTAGTAAAAGCACATCAAATCTCTTCGCCATTCTTCGCTGCAATTTCCGATCATCAGGAGGTCACTCTCATTCAGAAAGAGGTGGATCTGAACCCAGAAAATACCATTGAATCGGAAACAGGCTGGCGAATAATCACTTTTGACGTCTTCCTCCCTTTTCAACTCACTGGATTCCTTGCGTTGGTCACGACGAAACTTGCAGAAGTTGGGATTTCAGTCTTCGCGTTGTCATCTTATTCCACGGACCACATATTGGTCAAGGAGATACAACTGTCTTTGGCGATGGATAAGTTGCGTGAAGCAGGCGTGAATATAGAAGAATAAAGATCGGCCTGGAGCTGGCATAGATACATCGAACCTACTTTGGGTCAGGAATACTGCATCATGAGTCACAAGAATAAGCGAGTCCGATCATATCGGCTTTCTGTCTCTCGAAACGATATCCTCTATATGTATTGATCATGCGCTGCAGGACGTCTTCTAACTCCTCTACTGTATTCAGCGTGACCAGTTGCTGGCGGTATTCCTTGATGTTGGGCAGGCCTTTCAGGTAATGAGCATAGTGCCTGCGCATCTCGTTGATCCCGGGTTTCATCCCTTTCCATTCTACGGAACGGACCAGATGGGTTCTGATGACATCAACTCTTTGTTCGATATCGGGCGGATCCAAATGAGAACCAGTCGCCAGGAAATGCTTGATTTCTTTGAAGATCCAGGGATATCCAATGGCGGCACGTCCGATCATGATGCCGTCCACTCCGTAGCGATTCTTGTATTCCAGGGCTTTTTCCGGTGAATCGATGTCCCCGTTCCCAAAAATCGGTATGTGGATGCGAGGGTTTTCCTTGACTTTGGCGATCCAAGACCAATCTGCTTCACCTTTGTATAACTGGCTTCGTGTTCGACCATGAATGGAGAGCGCCTGAATGCCTGTGTCCTGCAGGCGTTCAGCAACCTCAACGATATTGATCGAGTCGAAATCCCATCCGATACGGGTTTTCACGGTAACAGGTAGATCGGTGGATCGCACGACCGCTTTCGTGAGTCGGATCATGAGATCGATGTCTTTGAGCACTGCGGCACCGGCTCCCTTGGTCACCACTTTCTTCACCGGGCAGCCGAAATTGATATCCAACAGATCGGGTTCCACCGCATCCACGATCTTCGCGCTCAAGGCCATGGCTTCCTCATCCCCGCCGAATATCTGAATGCCCACAGGTCGTTCATAATCAAAGATGTCCAGTTTCTGACGGCTTTTGATGGCATCCCGGATCAGCCCCTCACTGCTGATGAACTCCGTGTACATCAGATCTGCGCCATTGACCTTGCAGACCGCACGGAAAGGAGGATCGCTGACATCTTCCATGGGTGCCAGCAGCAGGGGGAAATGGGGTAATGATATGTTGCCTATCTTTATCATGATCGTTGCCGCGAAATTACGCAATGGCGTCGGCATCCGTGCATGGATAATCAAACGATTCATATGCATTACGACATGGATTCCCGGCCCGGTATTTCCTATAAAGCGGGCTTTTTCATCCTGCTTGCCCTGTTTGGTGCGGGGCTAATCATCGGTTCACTGGTCTCTGGTGGCATCTGGGTGGCCATGACCGGCAAAGGAATTCTGAGCATGCAGAAAGATATGATGGACCTGGCATACCTGAGTGCTATCAGAACGGTACAATTGGTGAGCACATTCCTGATCTTCTTCGTGCCTGCGTGGTTGGCCTCATTGATCCTGAGTAAGCGGCCCATGAAGCTGATGGGATTCCAGATGGCCTTCAACGGGAAGCAGATCGCCCTGGTGGTCCTGATCATGCTAGCAGCACTGCCCATGGTCGGTGGTCTGGGCAAGCTGAATGAACTCATCCCTCTGCCTGCAGCCATGGAAAAGATCTTCAAGAATCTGGAAGATACATATACAGAACAGGTGAAGGTCCTGTCACATATCCGGGGATTCGGGGATTACTTGATCTCCCTTCTCATCATGGCCATTGCTCCGGCAGCTTTCGAAGAGACTTTCTTCCGGGGTGGAATGCAGAACCTGCTTCAAAGGGGTACTGGAAACAAGTGGCTTTCCATCATCATCACCAGTATCCTATTCAGCGCCATACATTTTTCATGGTATGGGTTCATCGTTCGATTCGCACTGGGTGTCGTTCTTGGATCGATCTATGCTTATAGTGGTAGCCTATGGCTCTCGATATGGGCACATGCTTTGAACAATGCTATCGTAGTTACCCAACTTTACCTGTTGAGCAGACAAGGAAAACCGATTGATTATGCCATGAAGGATTCCTATCCTATTTGGGTGGGCATCATAGCGATGGGGTTATTGATCGCCCTGATCTCCTATTTCAAAAAGGTTTCCGATCAGGTGCGCATCAGCAAAAAATCCACCCTCGACCAATCCCTTGACGAAAAATGGTTGGCCTAATGGGCAAGTGGGTCCGCGTATATTCAACCACCGATCCCGGCAAAGCTGCCATCTACCATGGCCGGCTCAACGAGAATGGAATACCCGCCGTGATCATGAACAAACAGGATTCCAGTTACGTTTTCCTGGGCAAGGTGGAGATCCATGTGGCAGAGGAAAATGAAGGTCAAGCCAAGGCATTGCTTGGGGACCTGGAATCCTCCGATCCCTAAAACAAATTCCCTATCATGGCATTCAATTGGCAAACATTCAGGATTCGATCTCTGACGGCGCTGATCTTCGTTGTTGTCATGAGTTGTGGTCTGCTCATCAATAAATGGACATTTTTTCTGCTTTTCAGTATAGTTCATGTCGGCTGCTGGAGGGAATTCCAGAAACTGGTAGGCGCTTTTGTTCCTTCGTATGCATCCATTGCAACATTTCATAAGTGGGGCATCATCCTGATCGGATGGGGGATGCTGATGTTCGCGACCCAGGGAACCATGATGTCCAAAGATCTGAGTTTAGCTGAGCTGGGCTTCATCATCTCACTCATAGGACTTTTCTGCCTCCCCATCGTGGAAGTACTTTTTTCCCGGAAAATGGAGCCGGCAAATATCGCCTGGTCTGCACTGGGCCTTTTGTACCTATCTCTGAGCCTTACTTTGTTGATACACCTGCGTAGTGGAGATATCTGGAGACCCGTTGAAGAGAAAGGGAACGTGTTCACTGCTTTAGGTTCATCACTTGCCGGCCTGGCCGGGTATATAATGCCTTTGATCATCATCGGATCCATTTGGATCAACGACACCATGGCCTATATCGTTGGCTCGATAATCGGCCGGACACCACTCAGCATCGTATCACCCAAAAAAACATGGGAAGGCACTTTGGGAGGCATCATCCTCAGCGTGGTGGCGGTGACACTCATAGGTGTTTATGCCATGCAGGGAGAAGCCAGGGATTTCGCGGCCATCGCCAGCATTTCCGCGATTGCTGGTACCATTGGCGATCTGTTGGAATCAAAACTGAAACGTCTTGCGGGAGTGAAGGACAGTGGAAGTTTCATGCCTGGTCATGGCGGTTTTCTGGATCGATTCGACTCCCTCCTCCTTGCCGTACCCTTTGTCTGGCTATACACCCGTTTCCTAATGAGTTGATTCCGTTTTACTTTTCGTGATTGGCGTACAATCCTCTATTTTCGGTCATAGTCATGACCTTAATCATCGTCATACTGTGCATACTTCTGCTCATCTTGCTCATCACCTGGGGCAGGCTGAATGCATTTCTGGCTTTCCTCTTGATATCTATGATCACGGGATTGTGTTTGGGGATCCCTCCGGAAAAGATAGCGCAGTCTGTACAAAAAGGTATCGGGGAAACGCTCGGATCACTGGTCATAGTGATCGTCCTGGGTGCCATGTTGGGAAAGATCGTTGCTGAAAGTGGTGCCGCAAGGAAAATCACGGATGTGTTGATGCATTCTTTCGGTGAAAGCAACATACAATGGGCGCTTATGCTTACAGGGTTTGTCGTAGGCATCCCTCTTTTCTATAATGTCGGGTTCGTGCTGCTCGTTCCACTTATCTTTTCAATCGTATACAGGTTGAAACTCCCTGCCGTATATGTGGGTGTGCCCATGCTTGCGGCACTATCCGTTACACATGGTTTCCTTCCTCCCCATCCTTCACCAACTGCTCTGGTGCAACAATTCCATGCCCACATGGGAAAGACACTTTTGTTGGGTATATTGATTGCCATACCCGCTATCATACTTGCAGGACCGCTCTTTGCCAGAACATTGAAAGGTATGGACTCCCGTCTTCCCGAAACGTTTAGGCCTGCAGAAGTTCATGAAGACCATCTACCGGGAACATTCGTCAGTTTCTCAGCATCGCTTCTTCCCGTTATCCTGCTCGCATTCACTACACTCTTGCCATTGCTCTTACCTGCTTCAGATGGGCCATGGGTGCATTTCATATCTGAGCCTTCCGTTGTCATGATGGTATCACTTGGGTTCGCCATATTCACCTTGGGCCTCAGGAATGGGCGAGGCATGAAAAAGGTGATGGATATCTGTGTAGATGCCGTCAAGGATGTTTCCATCATTCTTTTGATCGTATCCGGAGCGGGGGCACTCAAACAGATTTTCATTGACAGCGGCGTCAGCGAAGTGATCGCGGGTTTGTTGCAACACGCACCTCTGCATCCTCTTTTTCTGGGATGGATGATTGCCGCCACCATTCGTGTTTGCATTGGGTCAGCCACTGTGGCCGGACTGACAACGGCAGGCATAATTGCACCGCTCATCGCCACCAGCGGTGTGGACCCCAGCCTGATGGTGCTTTCCGTTGGTGCTGGAAGCCTCATGTTCTCACATGTCAATGATTCGGGATTCTGGATGTTCAAGGAATATTTTAATTTAAGCCTGAAAGATACCCTGCGCTCCTGGAGCATCATGGAAACCATCGTTTCGCTGGTGGGCCTCGCGGGCGTCATGGCACTCAGCATGTTCATCTAAAAAAACAACATATGCTTACCATTGAGAGCAAATTGAAGGAACTGGGTTATGAATTGCCTTTGATCCCCGCATCTAAAGGGATATACAAACGTTGTGTACTCGCAGGAGGGCTGCTCTATGTTTCCGGTCATGTTTCCATCAACACCGACGGGAGTATGATCAAGGGAAAAGTTGGAGCCGATCTTTCGGATGAGCAGGGATTCGTAGCTGCACGTCAATGTGGGCTGGCACTGCTCAGCACGCTCAAAGATCATTTGGGTGATCTCGACAAGATCAAGCGCGTGGTCAAACTGCTCGGCATGGTGAACTGTCCGCCTGATTACACAGGTCACCCTGTGGTCATCAACGGCTGTAGTGAACTTTTCGCCAAGGTATTCGGTGAGGAGGATGGCATTGGTGTTCGCAGTGCAGTAGGTATGGGTTCCCTTCCTGGAAATGTAGCGGTGGAGATTGAAGCCATCTTTGAATTGAAGTAAAGCTATCCTATGGGTAAATGGTATGAGATAACAGATGTTTCGGAATTGGATTCTCCTGCTTTGGTGGTTTACCCTCAAAGAGTGGAAGAGAATGTACGTCGACTCGTGGGGATGATAGATGATGTTTCCAGATTGAGACCACATATCAAGACGCATAAGACCGCCGAAGGCATTCGGATCATGATGGATCATGGTATCCGAAAGTTCAAATGCGCCACTATTGCAGAGGCCGAACTCCTGGGTAGGAACGGAGCCCCCGATGTGGTGCTAGCCTATCAGCCTCACGGTCCCAAGGTGAATAGATTTGTACAGGTCATTAAGCATTTTCCCGGTACCACGTGGGCCTGTCTGACAGATAATCGGTCATCTGCTGCAGCCATGGCATCTGTGTTCCTGGAACATGGCCTGGAAGTTCCTGTTTATATCGACCTCAATATCGGAATGAACCGTTCAGGTATAATACCAGGCCCTCCTGTCGTGGAATTGTATTCCTATTGTGCGAGTATAAAAGGGATAAGACCTGTAGGATTGCATGGCTATGATGGGCAACATCGGCAGGTCGATTATGCGGAACGGACATTGGCTTCGGACCATGGGTTTGAGCAGGTGAGTGAACTGGCTTCGGCGATCGTGCACGCCGGTCATCCCCGACCCACCATCATTGTTGGAGGATCTCCCACCTTTCCCGTTCATGCCCGCCGGGCAGATGTGGAATGCAGTCCGGGCACCTGCATCTTTTGGGATAAGGGATACAGCGACCTATGCGCCGAACAGCCATTTGAACCTGCCGTCATGCTCGTGGCCCGTGTGCTTTCACTGCCTACGCCAACGAAGATATGTGTGGACCTTGGGCACAAGTCAGTTTCCGCAGAAAATGAGATCTCCCGCCGGGTTTTCTTCCCCGAAGCTCCAGACCTGAAGCCTGTGGGGCAAAGCGAGGAACACCTAGTGCTGGATGCACCGGAAGGACATGGTTTCCAACCTGGGGAAGTACTGTACGGGATCCCTTACCATATATGCCCTACCGTGGCATTATATGAAAGGGCCATTGCAGTAGTAGATGGCAAGATGAATGGGGAATGGAAGATCCTTGCTCGAGACAGGAAACTGACCATTTGATAAAAAATAATGAACAGAAATGTACGCTATCGACCTTCATCTTGATCTTGCCATGAATGCCACAGAGTGGAACCGCGACCTGCGCTTACCTGTTCCTGTCATACGTGAGCAGGAAGTGGGAATGACAGATAGGACCGACAGGGGGAAAGGTACTGTTGCCCTACCCGAATTGCGGGAAGGAGGCATAGGGCTTGTAGTGGCAACGCAAATCGCACGTGTTGCAGGCCCAGGCGCACCTTTCCCCGGATGGCGCTCAGCAGAACAGGCCTGGGCACATACCCAGGCACAACTGGCATGGTACAGGTGCATGGAAGAACAGGGTGAAATGGTTCAGGTCCGCAACCAGCTTGAACTGGAAAAACATCTTTCCTTATGGTCCGATGAGGATACGACTTTGCAAAAACCAGTGGGTTACATATTGAGTCTGGAAGGAGCTGACTCATTGGTGGATGTGAGCTATTTGGAGAGGGCATATGCATATGGACTTCGCGCCCTTGGTCCTGGCCACTACGGTCCGGGACGTTATGCGAATGGGACGAATGCGACCGGGAAAATGGGAAAGATGGGAGTGGATTTAGTGAAGGAGATGGACCGTTTGGAGATGATACTGGATGCAACACACCTGAATGACGATGCTTTCTGGCAGGCTCTTGACATTTTCAAAGGTCAGGTTTGGGCAAGCCATAACCTGTGCCGTGCCCTGGTCGACCATAATAGGCAATTCAGCGATGATATGATCAGGGCACTCATCGAAAGAGGAGCGATAATCGGTATGGCCATGGACGCCTGGATGATCGTTCCCGGATGGGTTCGTCATCAGTCGACACCGGAAGGGACGAACTGCAATATCGCCGCTCTCGCCCAACATGTTGACCATATCTGCCAACTCATTGGGAATGTGGACCATGTCTCCATCGGGACCGATCTGGATGGCGGTTATGGCAAAGAACAATCCCCGTATGATATCGACACCATAGCTGATTTAAGTATACTTGGAGAAAAGCTGAAGGACTTGGGGTATAAGGATGGTGACATTGAGGCGATGATGAAGGGGAACGCACTTAGGTTCCTGAGAGAGGCACTGCCTGAATGATTCAGGATCCGGACTAGCATCGAACTCCCGCTCAAAATCAGAAGCATACTGGCTGTTCTGACACCATAATTGTCTATTTTTGCCGTCCATTTGAACTTCATGACGATCCATAAAGAGGGGTATAAGAGCATTTCGATAGCAGGTCTGCTTTATGTGATCCTGAATTATTTCAACTTCTCCCTGCTCAGTTTTGCCTATCCCGGATTCAGCTGGATCATTTTCGGATCACTGACACTACTTTTCGGCTTTGTCATTTCCTTTTTCAGGATCCCGAAAAGAATTTATACACGGGCCACCGGTTCCATCATTGCTCCGGCTGACGGCAAAGTGGTTGTGATCGAGGAGATGAACGACATCGAATATTTCCAGGGTAGAAGACTTCAGATCTCGGTTTTCATGAGCCCTGCGAATGTGCACGTGAATCGTTGCCCGGTCGATGGCGAGGTGATATACAGCAAATATCACAAGGGGAAATACCTCGTCGCGTGGAACCCTAAATCCTCCACGGAAAATGAATGCTTCAGTACGGTGTTGAAAACCCCGAGTGGCGAGGTATTGGTCAAGCAGATAGCGGGAGCATTGGCACAAAGGATCTCCAATTATCTGCATGTAGGGGAACCGGTCAAACAGAACGAGGAACTGGGTTTCATCCGTTTCGGGTCGCGTGTCGATCTGCTTTTGCCATTGGGAACACGGATCAGGGTGAAGATCGGCGATACAGTAAAAGGCGGAGTAACCGTATTGGCGGATTGGTGAACTTCCCCTTTTTCCCAGATCAACAACGGATCTATTATAACTATTGACAGGGCCTCTTGAACATTTGAGAAACCATTCAGGATCCACGCCCGGTTTTTCCTCTCATAGTAATTTTTTCAATTCTTTCAGGGAGCCGATGCTGTAAGTGGGTTGGATATCACCAGTTGCAGGTACATTGGGGTTGAAGTAGATGGTATCCATCCCTGCATTTCGGGCGCCTAAAATATCCGCATCCAATGTATCGCCGATCATGACCGTTTCCTGTGCACTGGCGCCGGTTTTTTCCATCGCATATTCGAATATGGCGACATGCGGCTTCATGATGCCCGCAGACTCCGAAGTGATCACATGAGTGAAATAATGGTCGATGCCACTATTCCTCATTTTAGCGTGTTGCGTTTTCTCGAATCCGTTGGTGATCAGATGCATGGGGTAACCCTTCCCACGTAGATAATCCAGTATGTCCATGGTATCCTCGAAAAGATGTTTCTTGGTGGGTAGGATCTCCAGATAACGTTCACTCATCAAGCGTGCAAGTCGCTCATCGTATATGCGAAAATCGACCATGGTGCGCCACATCCTTTTCCATCTTAATTCCTCCCGGGTGATGTATCCTTTCCGGAAACGGTCCCAGAAAATGTTGTTGTGGTTATGGTATACATCATGGAATTTTTCAAAGTCGGCTATCCCCTTCCCCTGTAGATCGGTCTCTTGGAATAGGTCACGCAGTGTTTCCCTGGAGTTGGTCTCAAAATCCCATAGGGTATGGTCCAGATCGAAGAAAAGGTGAGTATAGGCAAGTGGGATGTCCATGTTGGGTTGTCGATGAGAGCCACAAATTTACAGAGGGTCTTTGTCAATCGGGCATGTCATCTGTGTTTTCCTCTATCTTCATACAAATTTTCAGGGAATGAATGTAATTGTTACTGGAGCACGTCAGGGTATCGGTAAAGCTGTCGCCGAACACTTCGCCGAGAGGGGAGATGATCTTTTTCTGTGTTCTCGGAACATGGACAGCACGCAGGCATGGCAACAGCAATTGATGAAGGAATTTGGGATCCGGGTCATGTCTATCAATGTTGATCTCAGTAAGCCTGAGAACGCGATACTTTTCGGAAAGCAGGTTTTGGATGCGATGGGTTCCGTGGATGTACTGGTGAACAATGCCGGGGTCTTCCAGCCAGGTTCGGTTCACAATGAACCAGAGGGACAGTTGGAGAAGATGCTTTCGGTGAACCTCTATTCGGCTTATCACCTGACCCGCACTCTGATCCCTTCCATGATGCAAAGAAAAAGTGGCCACATCTTCAATATCTGTTCCATCGCCGCATTGAAGGCCTATGCCGCAGGTGGATCATACAGCATCAGCAAATTCGCGATGCACGGCTTCAGTCAGAATCTGCGGGAGGAGATGAAGATGCATGGGGTCAAGGTTACTTCTGTACATCCCGGCGCAGCTATGACAGATTCCTGGGCTGGTTATCCCATGGAGCCCAACCGCATCATGGAAGCAGATGATATCGCCAAGTTGATCGTCAATGCGGCCTATCTTTCCACTCAGGCCTGTGTGGAGGAGATCGTTGTAAGGCCTCAGAAAGGCGATCTATAGAGCCAACGCTTTAGCCGTTCACCTGCCGATGAGGGATATTAAATTGATCAAACCTGAAAGGCCTTTTCCTAAATCCACAATCAGCGATGGAAGAAAGTTGCTAACCGACTTATGTTGTAATGTACCAATCACAGAGTATGTAAACGTTATACGATCTCCCGATCATATTTATGAAGCCAGCAGCCATATTATTCATCATTCTTTACTTTTTCACACAGGCTCCCGCTCAGCCAAGGCTGAGTGTGGAAATAAAACCGGTAAATCCAGTGCAGGGTACGCCGGTAACACTGAGTTATATGATCGAAGGTGCCCGTGAGGTCACTCAGTTCGTTCCGCCCAAATTCACGGATATGATGCTGGTCCAGGGCCCTAACCAGACCCAGGGATACACATTGGTCGATGGCGAACGGAAATACCATGTGAATTTCATATATATCCTGCGACCTCTCCGTGCTGGAAATATAAGTATACCCGATGCGACTGTAAAGGCGGATGGGTTCCTTTTGCACTCAGGGATGTTGACTGTTGAAGTCGGAACGTCGGATGTTTCCCGACCTGATCCGTCCAAAGGGAATGCATCCGATTTGCTGGATCAGGTTTTGAGAAAAGGGGAGTCGATTCGGATGAAGGTCAAAGATGCCATTTTCGTCTCACTCGAACTGAGCCGACACTCATGTAGGGTGGGGGAGCCGATAGTAGCAGCATATAAACTGTATACCCGGATCAATTCAGAGTCTAAAGTGATCAGGCGACCTTCTTTCAATGGATTCAGTGTATACGATATGGTTCCCCCTGAATCGGATGTCCTAAGTCGGGAGAAAGTGAATGGTCGCTTGTATAATGTATATCTGCTTCGAAAGGTTCAGCTTTATCCATTGCAGCCGGGGGTATTTGATCTGGAATCCATGGAGGTAGAGAACGCTGTAAGTTTCCTGAAGGATGACGCCGTCCCCGGGGGTTCATTGTCGGATCTACTCAATGCCTATTCAGGGAGTGGCTTGACCAATGCGATCGTGAAGGAAAAGATAATGGTCTCCAATGCCTCCGAAAAGATCACGGTGAAGGCGCTTCCTGTTCCGGGAAATGATACTTTCAGTGGGGCGGTAGGGGCTTTTCATCTGGAAACCGAGATCAAACCTAAGGATATTCGTCTAGGCGAAGTGGGGTATGTCGAAATCAGGATATCAGGTTCGGGCAATCTACCTATGATCGGCATACCGAAAATATCTTGGCCCGCTTCTGTGGAACCCTTTGAAGACAGCATAAGGGAGGAATATGATCTTTTGCGATCACCCATCAGGGGCGTCAAGACTTTCACCATACCGTTCTCTTCGAAACGAGCGGGTAATTTCATCTTTCCCGGAGTCAGATGGAACTACTTCGACATCGACAGCGGGAGGTATAGAACCTTGCAATCGACACCCATTCCACAGGTTGTGCTTCCGTCAGAAAGCAGAAAAAAAAGCGTGCAGGAAACAGGTGACGCCTTGATCTCGAAGAATGATCGCATCTGGCTTCTATTGCCCATTGCACTCATCATGGGCTTGTTGGCCTTGTTTATGGTGCAACAGGTGCGAACAAGAAATAAGAGAAGGAGATCCTTGGAAAAAAATCAAGGATTCCATTCTGAAGTCGTCGGGAATGCATCTTTGGAAGGATCGGTCCCAATTAATTTGGACCTTGAACAAGCCCGTATACTTGCCGGTCGTCAAGATGGGATGGGTTTTTACAAGGAGTCGGAAAGGGTATTGATGAACTGGCTACATGAACGACATGGGTTGGATTTCAGTTCTCGTAACATGGAGATCCGGAAGACTTTGATGGATGCCGGTAAGGGTAGAGTGCTTACGGAAGAACTCATTCGCTACCTCCAGGATTGTGAGATCGCCCGTTTCGACCCATTACAGGATTGGAAAAGGTTGCCCGAAGATCTGGAGCGGTTTCAAAGCATCGTTGAAGCCTTGATGAATGCCTATTGAATGTTGATCTAATCGGTGAATTTATATCCTACACCCCGAATCGAATGAAAAAAAAGGGGGTCGCGGCTGTCCTGCTCGAAATTCTTACGAAAACTGAGGATGAAATTGTCGATTGTTCTGGTGGTAGGGAAAACTTGATAACCCCAAACCGCTTGAAGGATCTTTTCCCTGGAAACTACTGTATTCCTATTCTCGATGAGTAATTTTAGCAGCATCGCCTCTTTCTTGCTCAGAGGGAATTCCTCCCCGCGTGCGTTACGAGCCTGCTGGGCTTTGAAGTCGATCTGATTGCCCCCAAATCGGTAGACTTCCTCCAGGGTGGGTCGTTCCTGAAGTTTCTTGTTTTTTTCGATGAGTTTGCGGACACGGAGAAGTAATTCCTCCAGGTTGAACGGTTTGGTGAGGTAGTCATCGGCGCCCTTCTTGAGTCCAGCGACACGATCGGCACTATTTGTCTTGGCGCTGAGCATGAGGATGGGCATTTCCAGGCCTTTGATACGGATGTTCTCGCAGACATTGATACCATCGATCTCCGGCATCATGACATCCAGTATGATGAGGTCGAAATATTCCTTTTCCACCTTGCGGAGGGCTTCTGCACCGTTGGCTGCTGTACTCACTTCATAGCCTTCCAATTCAAGGTTCAATTTGAGCGCTTCAAGGAGATTCTCCTCATCGTCCACGATGAGTATGGAAGGTTTCGTCATGATGCTCATTTTACGGGGAATTCCAACACGAAAATACTGCCCTTCGGCTTATTATCTAGAATGAATAATTCGCCTTCATGATCCTTGACGATGCGCTTGCTCAGGTAGAGGCCTAAGCCCGTACCTTTAGTGGCGCCGGTGTTTTCTTCACCCATCCGGTAGAATTTTCCGAATACCAGTTTTTTTTCTGCCTGAGGTATTCCGGGTCCATGATCAGCGACCCGGAGTATGACCTTTTCTCCTTGTTGGCCCACTTGTATGGTCACGGTACTTTCCTTGGGAGAATATTTCAGAGCATTTTCTATCACATTATTGAGGGCTAATTGTAAAAAGAGCACGTCTGCCCTGATCATGATCTTGTCTGGGCCTGTGTAGATCAAATCCCTTTCGGGGAAACGCTGACGGAAATCAGCTGTCACTCGAGCGGCAAGGTCATTTAGGTCAGTGTCCTCCATACTCAACTTGTACTCCCCTGCATCCAGTTGAGAGGTCAATAGGATATTATTGCAAAGATCATTCAGGCGATTGTTCTCTTCCAGGGTATTGTTGATCAATTTCTCCTGTACGGCACCTTCCAATTTCCTGGTCCGCAGTGTCTCCAAATTAAGTCTAGTAACTGCAATGGGAGTTTTCAGTTCATGGGTCACCGTGGCCATGAATCGACGTTGCTGTTCATTGAGCCTGATCTGGTAACGCGCGGTCCTATAGACGAAAACAGCACCTGTAATGGTCATGAGCAGGAAGAAGAGTCCTTCACCGATGAATTGAGATTCCTTTTTTTTCCGAGCAATTTCAAGAGCAGTTACCCTATTTGCATAATAAGGGTCGTTCAGGTTGATCGACGATTTCCGATAATTGAATTCGTGGGTATTCTGCCTCCACAATTCCATGAACCACCAGATGAGAGCGGCAAGGATATACGACAACATGAACCAGTAAACGATGGTGAGGAGCGACAGGCGGTTCCTTTGGAAGAATCCCGCCATCAGGATCTTATTTTTTCCAACCGCAAACCTATGTTCATCACATGTTCCAATGGATCTTCACGCATGATTTGTTCGATGGTAAAGGTATAGGTCCCCTTTTTTTGGAAACGCACCGGCTGACTGTACAATAAGATCCGGTGTTCGTAGATGTCATCCATGCCTGAGGCCAACCATTTATTCTGGCTGGCGAGGGGGAGGTCGAAATTCCTGGCAATATTGGATGTGTCTGTACCCATACTGCTTGAGATCCTGACCCAGATATTATTGTACCCAAAGGCATCGGTATGTCGGATCACGAAGAAAACATGGTAGCTTGAGGAGGTATCCGTGATCTCAAAAGTGATCTTGGGCTTGACCGCCGAGGCCCATTTTCCTGCGGGAAGGCTGACATTTTTTTCAAAAAGGTCTATCTGTGCACAGGATTGGAGGAGTAGCATGCCAATCAGAAATGCAGAAAGAATGGATAAGTTGGATCTCATGTGCCAAAATTAATGATCACGGCGGGATCGGAAAAATCGGAGCATCATCAGAGTACGTTCAATACCTGCTCTTTGGCTTTCTCCAGCTCGTCCTTCATCAAAACCACGGCTTTTTGTATGGTTGCATCGTATGCCTTGGCTCCCGTTGTGTTGATCTCACGCCCGATCTCCTGAAGGATGAAAGAAAGTTTCTTGCCTTTGGCCTGTTCACTCTCTTCCAGGAGGCTGAGAAAATAATCACAATGATTCGTCAGCCTCACCTGTTCCTCGCTGATGTCGATCTTCTCGATATAATAGATAAGCTCCTGCTCCAGACGATTCTGGTCCACTTTGTCGCTGCCGACATGCTCATAGAGTATTTTCTCCAGGTTCTCCCGGATCTTTTTCTTTCTCATTGGCTCAAGTTGGCGGACGACTTCCTGTTGTTCCCGGATATGTTGTATCCGCAGACGTAGGTCTTTTTCAAGTACACTCCCTTCGTCTTCCCGGTGTGCCGATATGTTTGTCAATGCATGCCGGAGAAGTGCCTGAAAGCCTTCCCATTCCGAAGGAGAAAGCACTTCCGAAGAAGGAGTGATGACCTCAGGCATCTTGAGCAGCGTACTCAGTATGCTTGAAGGGTCTAGGCCGAGTTTATCGGAGAGATCCTTCATGGGTTGATAGTATGCGGTCGCGAGGTCGGTATTTATGCTGACCGGCTTTGCGGCTCCATTCTGTTTCAGGGATATCGTACATTCTATGCTGCCGCGCAACAAATGCTCTGAAAGCATGTTGCGTACATCGAACTCATAGGGCTTGAGCAGATAGGGTATTTTTAAATTGAGCTCGAACTGTTTGCCGTTCAGCGACCGCAATTCTATCAGGAAGGTTTTGTCGTTCACGGTTTGTTCAGCCCTTCCGTATCCGGTCATGGATTTGAGCATACTATGTATTTGAATGCAAAGTAAGGGAAATCAGCCGCCTCTTAGAAGTTCCATCGCTTCTTTCCTGTCTATTTCACGCATGTCCCCAGGAAGCATGCCTGTCAATGCGAAGTTGCCGGACCTGAACCTAACAAGCCTGAGGGTGGGGAAGCCGACTGCCGCTGTCATTTTTCGCACTTGTCGGTTTTTCCCTTCGGTGAGTGTGATGCTCAACCAGGAGACCGGGATGGACTTCCTCTGCCTGATGGGAGGGATCCTTTCGGGAAGACTTGGATCACCTTCGATGGGAGAACATTTACAGGTCTTTGTCCTGTATGTTGCACCTTTGATGTTGATGAGTACACCTTGACTCAGTTCCCGAATGGCATGATCAGTAACAAGTCCTTCCACTTGCACCCAATATTCTTTTTCATGAAGGAATTGCGGTGAGGACAATCGATGCTGGAAATGGGCATCATTAGTGAGTAGTAACAATCCTTCACTGTCCTCATCCAGACGACCGACAGGGTACACATCTGAAGGGAGTCGGAAGATTTCTTTTAGGGAAAGTTTACCTTTTGGCGCAGTGAACTGAGAGAGCACACCGTAAGGTTTGTACACTGCGAAATACCGGTTCATACAAAAAATAAAGCTCAGTTTGCACTGAGCTTTGATATATGGATGGGTTAGTAAGTACCGGGAAACGAATTTCCCTACACAATATTAAATTTATTTTCCACCAAATGAAAAAATATTTCATAAAAATTATTCACATTTTTTTTGGGGCTGTGGATTTCGCTCCGGATATAATGCTCGGGATCTTTTCAGAGTGAGCTTGACATTGGATCTTCTGCCAACTTTGTAATGCATGGAATTCACCGGACAATCTTGGAATATCCAAAAGGAAAGTATTTGATGCAACAACTGCGATCTTCCATCAATATTTTTTTGGTATAGCTTCCTTTCAACGGATTTTTTTCTAATCGTTCACCATTTTTTCATCAGGGCGGCTTTCAAGTCCTTGGAGACCGCAATGATATTGACAGAAATCACGTTACATCCATTTGGGGAATACATGGGGACATCGGCTTACATTTGTCTCATTCAAACAAACAACATGAAGTTTCCTGCTCCCGTTCCTTTGACAGAAATCGCTGCACTCATTTGTGCGCGCCTGATCGGCAATTCTGAAGCCAATGCCTCAGGAATCAACGAGATCCATAAAGTGGAGGAGGGGGACCTTGTTTTCGTGGACCATCCCAAATATTACGAGGCTTGTTTGAGTTCGGCAGCTTCCTTCATTATCATCAACAAAGAAATGGAAATCCCGAAAGGCAAGGCTTTGCTCGTCGTGGATCAGCCCTTTGAAGCCTATCTGGATATCATCAGAAGATTTCGCCCATTCGTGCCTGCAGAAGGTATGCAAAGCGCATCTGCTCAAGTTGGGGAAGGCACCTATATTGCTCCAGGAGCGTTCATTGGTCATCATGTGACTATTGGGAAACATTGCCGTATCCTTCCCCACGTCACGATCATGGACCACTGTGTGATCGGAGACCATGTCATCATTCAATCCGGTGCCGTCATCGGCTCGGATGCTTTTTATTACAACACAAAGAAGGATCGGGATATCTGGTACAGGAAAATGGATAGTTGTGGCAGGGTGGTCATAGAGGATCATGTGGAGATCGGCGCTAGTTGCACCATCGACCGTGGAGTGACTAACGACACGGTCATAGGTGCAGGTTCCAAACTGGACAACATGGTGCATATCGGGCATGATACGGTCTTAGGTAAGAATTGCCTCATTGCCGCTCAGGTGGGCATTGCCGGTGCTGTGGATATCGAAGATAATGTCATTCTCTGGGGACAAGTGGGTGTGAATAAGACCATTCGGATCCGGAAAGGTGCAGTGGTCATGGGACAGAGCGGGGTGGTCGGAACATTGGAGGGTGATAAGGTCTATTGGGGAACGCCCGCAGAAGATTTCAATGGGAAGAGACGTGAGAGAGTATGGATAAAACGTATTCCAGAGATCTGGGAAAAGGTCCGAAAACTCTGAATGTCCATTCTTCATTATTCAATGGGTGGGTCATAATTATATGGGAGGAAGTCCCCCAATTTTTCCCAACCCCAGTAACCTAGGCTTAGCAGGTTCCGCTGCTCGAAGAAATAGCCGTTCTCTTCAATGGTGATCGTATCGGCGAATTCTAGTATGGATATCTGTACAGTCGTATTGAGAGACAATTTTTTAAACTCCAGATATGCTTTTTCCGGTTTTTCCTCTAAATACACCACCCGAACTTTCCCGGGAAAATCAAGTTCAATATCCCGATGATCAGTCGACCGGCAATAAGCTGTGTCATATGGGTCCTTCAATACACGTGCCTTTCCATTGTCATCCACCCATTCGACCCGGTAGCCGCTGCTGCCCAGGGTGGAATCGTAATAACATCTCATGAAATGCAGGAGGGAGCCGAAATAAGCTTTCAGTCTGGCTTGTTGCCAACGGGCTGAATCGTCTCTGGTACCTGTCATTTCTTCGAAGAAAGGGAAGCCCGTGTACTGGGTATTTCCCGTGCTGTATTCATGGGTAAATGAATCCAGCTGATATCGGATATGATAACCCAATGCGGGATTGCTGATCTGGATTTCGTCTCTGGCTAGAACTTTGAGTCTGTTCCTTTTTTTATTGAAGAAGAATCTCAATGTCTCCGGGTTTTCGATATGGCAAGAAACACTGTTATCCGTCATGCCCAGAAATTGATCCCGGAAGAATGAACCATACTTGTCCAATCCGTCTTTCACTTCATTGCTGACAACCACGGATATTTCCTCCAGGTTCTGCTGTTTTTTCCTGAGTGAAACAAGCAAAGGGGTTTGTTCCCCATTACTGCTGATCCTCATCGTTTCCGTCTCATATCCGTTGAAGGAGATCGCCAGGTCGTAGCCGCCATTGTTAAGAATCAGGGTGAACTCGCCATTGCTGTTGGTCGAGGTGCCCAAAGTAGTATGCGTGCATACTACTGAAGCGGCAGTAAGAGGCTGTCCGGTTTCCCTTTCGGTGACTCGGCCGGCAATGGAAAAATTCTGTGCCATGCACTGCGTGGTGAGCAGGGTGATGAACAACGTGGATAAAAGGATGCGCATGTTTAATGGATTCGGTAATGAACAGCAGTTATCGAGGATTATGGTTTATTTGCCCCGGATTGGGCTGAATACTCCTTGCAAAGTCCGGGAATGATCTCACTGATCTCCTGAAACTGGAATCCGGGAAGTGCTTCTATCACTTTGCTATTGTCGAAGTAGACATGAAGCCGAGCAGTATGTGCGGTTTCCCTGGTAAGCAGTGGTTCTGACCCGGTCAGCATGCTTTTCATCTTTTCCCATCTCCATACCAGGCCAGCTATAAGGGGAGTGACCTTCAAGTGGGGAGCTTTCTTTCCAAAAGCAAGCGCGATTTCCGTGAAAACCCGCCTGAATGTGAGGTTTTGCCCATTGATGATGTATCGTTCCCCGCTGGTCCTGCCTTTCATCAGCAGCCACATGGTACGCGCGACATCTGATGCACCCACGAATCCACTGACCCCGTCGGTATACCAAGGAAATTCTTGATGAGCGTTCTTGAAAATAGCAGCACTTCCAGAGTTCCAGTTCCCATATCCCAAAATGATGGTGGGATTAACGATAACAGCTTCCAGACCTTCGGAGATCCCTCGCCACACCTCCATCTCCGCAAGAAATTTGCTTTCACCATAGTTGGAGAGATTGGCTTCCGCTGACCACTTGGAAGATTCGGTCACGGTTTCGTTGTCCCTTTTTCTGCCTAACGCTGAAACGGAACTGACATGAACCATCTTGCGGACGCCTGCTGCAAGGGCAGCATTCACCACGTTCGCTGTTCCTTCAACATTGATCTTCATCATGTCGTTCTTGCGTCGGGGATGGAAGGATACCACGCCGGCACAATGGTACAATTCCTCCACGCCCTCCATCTGTTCTTCGAGTAACATGGGGTCAAGGATATCACCCTGCATCCATTCGATACGGGATAATTCTTGCTTAGATAACATCTGTGGATACCGTTCCCTGTAAATAGCTCTAATGGGTTGATCGTGTCGGAGTAATTCCCGGAGGACATAGGCGCCAAGTAGACCGGTGCCTCCGGTGACCAGTATGGTTCCCTTATCTTTTTGGGGATCGTTAGACATGTTGTCGATGTTCCTTGCAAACTTACAGTTACCCTGTGCAAGGGGGAAATATATTATGAGCGCTTGGTCCGTAACAATCGAAAGAATGTATATATGCCTTCCTTAAGGACTTCAGGTCGCAGACGTGAACTGATTCAGAAAACGAAGGTCGTTCTCACTGAAAAGCCTGATATCATTTATTCCGTATTTGAGCAGTGCGGGGCGTTCGATGCCCATACCGAACGCGAAACCGGTATAACGTTGACTGTCGATGCCGCAATTCTCCAGCACTTTCGGGTGCACCATTCCACATCCCAAAATCTCGAGCCATCCGGTACGCTTACATACAGAGCATCCTTCACCATGGCAGAGTAGGCAACTGATGTCCATTTCCGCGCTGGGTTCAGTGAACGGGAAATAGCTGGGCCTGAATCGGATCTTCACATCTTTACCGAACATTTCCTGGACGAAAAAATAAAGTGTCTGCTTGAGGTCGGCGAAAGAAACCTGCTCGTCGATGTAGAGTCCCTCCACCTGGTGGAAAAAGCAATGTGAACGAGCACTTACCGTTTCATTACGATAAACACGGCCGGGACAAATGATGCGAACAGGGAGCTTTCCTTTGCCCATTTCCCGGATCTGTACATTCGAAGTATGTGTGCGTAAGAGCCAGTCAGGACTAGTGGAAAGATAAAAAGTATCCTGCATGTCCCGGGCAGGATGGTTCTCGTCTAGGTTTAAAGCAGTGAAATTATGCCAGTCGTCTTCTATCTCGGGGCCTTCAGCTACGGCAAAACCCAGACGTTGGAATATGGATACAATGCGATTGCGCATCAATGTGACAGGATGGCGGCTTCCGATGGCTATGGGATCACCAGGCAGCGTGAAGTCCGGTCCGGAGGATCTGGAGACAGACTTACCCTGGATCGACTCTTTAATTAGGGCATACCTTTCCTCTGTGAATTGCTTAAAGGAATTCAGGACCTGGCCAAAAGCGGATCGCTGATCAGCTGGGACATTCTTCATTTCGGCCATGATGTTCTTGACGATACCCTTTGTCCCCAGGAAGCGGATCCGGAAGGTCTCCACCTCTTCCGCCGTTCCGGCCTGGAAAGCGTTGATTTCATCCTTGTAACGGTCGATTTGCTGCAGGATCTCATCCATGGCGCGAAGATACAAAGATCCTCGTTTTGCTGTTGTCCACAGACAGTGCAAGGTTGTGGGTTTTTTGAACCGACTATTATGATTGGATTGGAGTAGGTTTGTCCTAAATCAGTTTGCATGAGTTCCATGACGAATCTGTCCGATTTCCTGACCCCGATCGATCTCGCCCAGATATCCAATGACACGGGGTACAAGGAAGGTCAGATCGGGAAAAATATACTCGTCTGGGAGCAGGACTTTCCGGATGTTTCGGATGCAGATGTGGTTTTGGTGGCCTGTGGAGAGGAGAGAGGTAACGCTTCCAGCCGTTCAGGAAATATTGGGCCAGATGCCATCCGCCACCAATTCTATTCTCTTTACGATTGGCATAAGAATGTCCGTTTGGCAGACTTGGGGAATGTGATCGGAGGCGCCAACCTGACTGATACGTACGCGGCATTGCGCAGCGTGGTCAGTGAACTTATCGGTGCAGGAAAGACCGTTGTCATTCTGGGAGGCTCCCACGACCTGACACTCGCCCAGTATGATGCATACAAGCATCTGAACAAGACGATCGAAGTGACCGGCATTGACAGCCTGATCAACCTGTCGATGGATAGCCCAAGGAAAAGTGAATCTTTCCTGATGGACATGCTTACGGGTGAACCTAATTTCATTCGCCATTATAACCATATTGGGTTCCAAAGCTTTTTCGTTCATCCTCATATGCTCGAGACCATGGACAAGCTGAGGTTCGATTGCTATCGGGTAGGGGTGGTCAAGGAGCAGATCGAGGAGATGGAACCCGTTATCCGGAATTCGCAGATGGTGAGTTTCGATGTTGCCGCTCTGCAATACATGGCCGCCCCCTCTGGTTTTGTATCACCTAACGGATTGAATGGGGAGGAGGCATGCACGCTTATGCGATTTGCAGGGATGAGTCCCGTTCTGAACTCGCTGGGCATATATGGCTATTCGGCGGATGAGGATCTGCATCAGGTAACTTCCAAGCAGATCGCCCAAATGATCTGGTATTTCACGGAAGGCAGGAGCCGCGCTGCCCATGAGGCTAAACTGACCGACCGCGAATCTTTCATCGAATTCCACACTGTCTTTGCCGAAGTGGATACCATTTTCCTGCAAAGCAAGAAAACAGGCCGGTGGTGGCTGCAGCTACCCAACCAGAAATTCATCGCATGCTCCTATCAGGACTATGTACAGGCCAGCAACGATGAGATCCCCGAACGTTGGTTGAGAGCACAGGAAAGAGGTTGATCTTTTTTGCGTATTGAGATTTTTTCTTTCTCATCGTGCTTCCATCCTCCATTGAGTTGATCAGCCTTGTCTGGAACAGCTTATAAACCCCATGGTAAGAATGTTTGTTTAGGAAAGGGAGTTCCTCTTTGCATGAAGGAACGGGAAAGATTCCATGTCATTCTCTTGCGGAACAGGGATCTCCTTCCTGTGGACATTTGCTGGAATAATGCAGTTAGCTGATCATCGTTCCTGAAATGCTGGTCGGCATCTGAAAAATCCATTCGATCCCCATTCCCTTCAATTTGAACTCCTGCAGTCAAAACGAACGGTAATCACCAAAAGCATATTTTTAACTCAAATTCATCATATGCACAGCTTGCCGTTTCGCCTGGTTATGGCGGCTGGTTTGTTTTTCCTGATATCCTGTCGTGTTCACCGGACAGGCGATAACTCGCGATTATCGCACGCTGCGGAAGAGTTCATAAACGATTCCTTGTTCACGAATGCTCACCTCGGGATCAGTGTATTTGATCCGGTTAAAAGGGATTTCCTCATCGACCATCAAGGCGACAAGTATTTCATACCTGCCAGCAATACCAAGATCATCACCTGTTTCGTAGGAATGAAATACTTGGGGGACTCCATTCCTGCATTGGAATGGAAGGATGTCGATTCGGCGATCATCCTTAGGCCCACAGGCGACCCGACCCTGCTTCACCCCGATTATATGGATCAGCCTGCTATAGATCTCCTTCGGTCCCTGACGAAAAAAATGTATATGGACACTTCTGCCTGGCAGGAACATGCACTGGGTCCCGGATGGAGTTGGGATGATTATAATGATGACTATTCTGCAGAACGCAGTGCTTTCCCTGTGTATGGTAATGTGATCCGCTGGCATCAGGCGAGAACCAAGAAGGAGTATCCCCGGGATGATTCTGATACGATCGACACTTTTCTATTTTCCGAGCCCGATCTCAATTGGCAGGTGGATATATCCCCGCCTTCACCGGACCATGTTTTCAGGGTAAGAAGAGACTTGAGCGAAAATCGTTTCCTGGTCAGCGAAGGGCAGGAGACAGAGGCAGTCATCGATGTTCCTTTTCTGACCCATGGTGTACGTTCGGCTGTCGAATTATTGGCTGATACGGTACATCGTTACATTGGTGTTCTCAAAGGGAAGTATCCTGCATCCGATTTCACGCTCGTCCGTTCAAGACCCGTAGACTCCATGTTGAAACCCATGATGCATCGCAGTGATAATTTTTTTGCGGAGCAGACATTGCTGATGGTGGGCAGTACCATAACAGGTGAAATGAATGACAAGGGGGGCATTCATGCCCTCCTTCAACAAGAACTGAGTGGTTTCCCAGATAAGCCGGTCTGGGTGGACGGAAGTGGATTGAGCAGGTACAACCTGTTCACCCCACATGATTTCATCTGGCTCCTCAATAAAATGAGGCAAGAAGTGCGTTGGGAACGTATTACAGACGTGTTCTCAACAGGAGGTTTTGGCAATAGAGGGAATGACCACCCAGAGGATAAGGATCGTATCCATGCCAAATCAGGCTCCATGAGCGGAGTTCTCTGTTTGAGTGGATTCCTGGTCGCCCGTAGCGGACGTACGCTGCTGTTCAGTATTCTGCTCAATAATTATACCCGACCAATCGGACCTGTTCGTTCCAGGATCCAGAAACTCCTATATCATCTGATCGAAGATAATTGATGATGGAGAGAAGAGGGAGCAATCGATTACTTCACATGGAGCAGGGGGCTCACTCAACCGTTGCTGCCGAACATCTTGAAGAAATGCTCTTCTTTGAAGTTGAAGTAGGTGGGCTGACCATCTATTCCCAGATTGGTGATTTTGCAGAGGGCAAGTTCTCCGACCAGACTTCTCATCTCTTTTTCTGACAGGACCTTGCCGGTTTTTACTGCCCGTTGACGCGCGAGGGAGCGCATGAGTTTCTCACGACCCGAAAATCGCAGATCGGGATTGAAGTGTTTGAATTGTTCAAGAATGTTCTCAATGGTCCTGGATGCAAGAACCGCATCTGCATCCAGGGGGCTTCCTTGTATGACAAAGCTGTTGCCCCCGAAAACTTCAACCTGGTATCCCAGTTGAAACAGATCTGGGATCAAAGAGCTCAAGAGGATGGCATCTGGAGGTGACAATTCCAGCGTGGTGGGGAATAGACTCCGTTGAACAGCTACAGGTTTACCAGTGAGTGCATCATTCATTTTTTCATAAAGTATCCTTTCGTGCGCGATCTGCTGGTGTACGATCACCATACCCCGGTTTTTTGGAGCCAATATGAATGATTGCTGAAGTTGTACGATCCAGCCATGCTCGTTGATGTCCAGTGGGGAAAGGAGATCATCAGCCGAACGGGTTGGCCATTCGGTGGAAATGGGAATCTGGGTTTCTTGTACAGGATCCAGTCCGGTAGTGATGGGTGTATCCGGTAAAAAGGAAGTATCCGTGAGGCTTCTTCTGCTTCTTTCAATGAAATGGGCCTGATGCTGGTCGGTAAAGGAACGGAACAGTGAACCCCCTTGAACGGTTCTTTGTTTTTCAGCGTTGAATGGCTTGCTGATGGCATCAAGGGACTGTATGCCCGGATCCAGATCGAAATCCAGGGTGGGCGTTACACTGTATTGCGCCAGCGCATGCTTAACGGCCGCCTGCACGAAGGCATATACCACCTTTTCATCTTCGAATTTGATCTCCTGCTTGGTTGGATGCACGTTGATGTCCAGTTGTGCCGGGTCTATCTCAATCCGAAGGACATAAAGTGGATAACTGTCAGCCGGAATCATGTCCTGAAAGGCGTTCATCACGGCATGGTTCAGGTAAGCACTACGGATATATCGGTTGTTGACGATGAAATATTGGTCACCCCTAGTCTTTTTTGCCGAATCCGGCTTGCCTACGAAACCTTCTATGTTCAGATAATCCGTTTGTTCGCGTACACCGACAAGTTTGGAAGCATGACTATTGCCCAGTAACTGAACGATACGTTGCTTTAGGCTCCCTTTTTCCAGGTGGAAAACCTCCTGGCCATTGCTGTTCAATGAGAAGAAGATGTCTGGGAAGGCCAGTGCTACATGGATGAATTCATCCACGATATGCCTCATTTCGGCAGCATTGCTTTTCAGGAAATTCCTGCGCGCTGGAACGTTGAAGAAGAGGTTCTTCATACTGATGTTGGTTCCCACGGGACAGGCACAGGATTCCTGTCGTTTTACCTGGCTGTTCTCGATCTCCAGAAATGTGCCCAACTCATCTTCTGAACGCCGGGTTTTCATCTCGACTTGGGCCACGGCAGCAATAGATGCAAGTGCCTCACCCCTGAAGCCCATGGTCCTGATCTGAAAAAGATCGTCTATCCGGCTGATCTTGGATGTTGCATGTCGCTCGAAACTCATCCTGGCATCGGTCCCACTCATGCCTTTGCCGTTGTCGATCACCTGAACCAACGATTTTCCGGCATCATTGACGAAAAGACGTACCTCATCAGCCCCAGCATCAACGGCATTCTCCAACATCTCCTTGACGGCGCTGGCAGGTCGCTGGATGACCTCACCCGCGGCGATCTGGTTTGCGATTTTGTCTGGTAATAAATGGATGATGTCGCTCAATTCCTACTATTTTTGCAGCCTGCGAAAATACACCTATCAGTCGAGAAAATTCACTTGATCGACGTTTGTTTTCCCCTCAATAATTCCTTGTCGGGTCGTTTTGATGGCCCTGAACCCCATTCCCTCATTTTCGTTATTTTTAAGACCTGTCAATTGTTCCCCTATTTGTCATCATATCCCGATCACCATGCGTCCAAGGCTTTTCTCGATCCTATTTCTTGCCGTCGTTCTTTTTCGCATCCCACTGCATGCCCAGAGTGGGGCAGTCGCTTGGACGGACAGCGTGATGCGCTCGCTTTCGGAAGACCAGAAGATCGCACAACTGATCATCGTCCGATACTCTTCCATAGATCTCAAGACTCGTGTGGTCACTTTTTACGATAGTGTGGTGAACGAGTCCGTCTCCAAATATAATGTCGGAGGCATCTGCCTTTTTCAGGGTGGTCCGGTCCGACAAGTATCCTTTGTGAATGCCATGCAACGCGCAGCAAAGACCCCCCTCCTGATTTCGATAGACGGCGAGAACGGGGTGGGCATGCGGGTGGATTCAGTGGACGGACTCCCTCGACAGATGATGCTGGGTGCCGTGAATGATCCAAAGATCATCTATCGTTATGGTCAATGGGTGGGTGAGCAATGTAAACGAATGGGTATCCAGGTGAATTATGCACCTGTCGTGGATGTCAACAACAATCCCGACAACCCCATCATCAATGACCGCTCTTTCGGTGAAAACAAATTCAAAGTTACCGAATTCGGAATCCAGTACATGAAAGGGATGCAGGATGCTGGAATCATGGCTTGTGCCAAACATTTTCCCGGCCATGGCGATGTGGCAGTGGATTCCCATCTCGACATGCCCGTCATAGCCAAATCAATGGATCAGTTGGATTCGATGGAACTATATCCATTTCGTAGTCTTTTTCAGGCGGGAGTTTACAGTACCATGGTGTCTCATCTTTTCGTTCCTGCGATCGACAGTCTCCCCAATCACGCTTCATCGATCTCACCGGCAACAATCACCGGACTTTTACGCAACAGAATGGGTTTCCAAGGGCTGACGTTCACCGATGCTCTGGAGATGAAGGGAATCGCCAAATATTATCCTGATGGAGCAGCAGCAGTGGAATCCCTCGTAGCAGGCAACGACATGTTATGTCTTCCGGGAGATGTACCCATGGTGATCGCCAAGATTCGTGATGCCATCCGGGCAGGACGGATCAGTTGGACGGATATAGATACTCATTTACGTCGCGTGCTCATGGCTAAATTTGCGTTCGGACTGTCCAGATGGCAACCTCAGGATACGTCGCACATCAAAGATGATCTCAATAGGAATAGCGATGCGATCAGGAGAGTTGTTGCGGAAAAAGCCATTACGCTGGTTCACTATTCAGACAGATCGTCGTTCCCCTTGCCAACAAGCAGGAGTCGGCGTGTTGTCTGTGTGGCCATAGGTACTGCTACGGAAAACACTTTCACACGTCGTATGAGGAGCGATCATAACGCGGATGTGTTCTTCTTTGATTTCAACCAAGGCATGGAGCGCATCCCATCCACCATTGAACTCATTCGTCAGCGGTACGATGCTGTAGTGATCAGTTTGCATGGCTTTGCCCGATTCCCCGCGAATCATTTTGGGATTAGTCCGGCTGCCATGGCTCTTCTGAAAGAATTAAAAGAGGTCAAACCCTCCACCTTGTTCGTATTTGGGAACCCATATGTCATAAAGGATCTCTGTGACCAGGGTAATATCATTGCCTGTTACGATGATCATCGCATCACGCAGGAAGTGGCAGCCGACATGTTGAAGGGCACTCTTGGCATCAGTGGCACATTGCCAGTGCGCGTTTGTCAGGCATTCGCTGCCGGATCTGGTATCGCACTTCAGGCAGCAGAACCTCTGCGTGCAGTCGAAAGTGGCGTCGACTTTTCAGCATTGGATTCCATAGCAATCGATGCGATCCGTCAAAAGGCTGCGCCTGGTTGCGTCATCCTCGTTGCCAAGGATGGCAGGATTGTATATCACAAAGCATTTGGGCACTACACCTATGATAGTACGGAAAGGACCACTCTGGGTTCAATATATGATATGGCTTCGGTGACCAAGATCTGTGCCACCACTTTGTCCATCATGAAACTTTATGATCAGGGTAAACTGAGCCTCGACAAGAAACTGGGCGATTATCTTCCTTGGGTGAAGGGTTCGGATAAGGAGAACCTTCGCATCCAAGAGATTCTTCTGCATCAGGCCAGACTGAAAGCGTTCATTCCGTTTTACAGGGAAACCATTGATACGACAACGGGTGAGCCATTGCCCGGCTTTTATTCCCGAACGGCATCCTCCAAATTCCCCATTCGGGTGGCGGACAGTATGTTCATGCGTGCAGATTGGCGGGACACTCTTTACAGCAGGATCCTGAAGAGTCCACTCGAAAAACCCGGAACCTATATTTACAGTGATAATGACTTCATCTTTCTGGGCAAGGTGGTGGAGTCTATTTCCGGAATGCCGCTGGATGAATATGTGGTCAAAGAATTTTACAGGCCGATGGGACTGAATACAGCCGGCTTCAAGCCCCGCAATAGATTCCCTGCCGGAAGCATAGCACCTACTGAAAAAGAGAAGCTGTTCCGTCTTCAGCTCATACGGGGCGATGTACATGACCCGGGGGCGGCCATGTTCGGGGGTGTAGCAGGTCATGCTGGGTTGTTCAGTAATGCTGCTGACATCGCCACACTCATGCAAATGGTGATGAACGGAGGTGTATTGAACGGAAGACGTTACTTTTCCGATTCCACGGTACGAAGGTTCACAGCTTATCATAGTTCGATCAGCAGGAGGGGGTATGGATTCGATAAACCGGAGAAGGATAATAACAGCAGAAAAGAGCCCTATCCTTGCCTGAGCGCATCTCCATCTACCTTCGGTCATACTGGCTTTACAGGTACCTGCGCATGGGCGGATCCAGAAAAAGGGATTGTTTTCGTTTTTCTTTCCAATCGTGTTCACCCTGATCCCGGACCAAAATTAGGGGCAATGAATGTTCGAGGAAAATTACAAGAGGCGGTTTATTGTGCATATGGCCTCTCGGTCAATGGTCACCAAAGGTGAACAGGTCAATGCTGTTGTACCCAAGTGTGTCTTCATGATCGCCACGATTCTTGTTTATGGAATCAATTGGCCTGATCCTTGAAAGAAGGGGGCTACACGCAATTCAAGATCGGGGCTATTAATTTCCCGTTGGAGGAGGGGGCTGGTTGCCATCTTCCGGTCTCTTTGGACCTCTCTGATCCGGAGTTCTCCGTTCGACGCGAGGTTGGTTGTTCATGTTGCCCCGGTTGTTTCCTTCCCCGGGTTGGCGGTTCCCTCCGGGCTGGGGCTGGTTTGGATTGCCGCCTCTGTTGCGTGAATCAGATGACTGTTGTTGGCCTCTATTGTCACCGCTTTGGGGCCTGTTGCGTTGCTCTGTATTACGGTTGCCACCACCCCTGTTCTCGGGCCCACGAGGACGCTGACCAGCTGGCTGACCCTGTTGTGCATGGCCACCAGGGGTTTCCCTACCCCTGTCACGTTCCCGATTACGCCGCTTCTGACTGTTGCGTTCCAAGGCACGCAGACTGATCTGACCGACAACATCAACGAACTGAGGTTCAGGTTCCTTGCCTTTGAGCCCTCGTCCGGTCTCCATGACCTCGAGCTCCTCAACCTTGACACCGTTCTTGTTCATCTCTTTGATGTTCCGGACCGTTTCGACAGAAAGTGGATAATGACGTGAACTGTCGGGAAGTACATACCACATCACACTTTTGAAAATGTCCTTTTTCACCAGATGCGCATTGCCTTTTGTGGTCTCCAGTACATCCGCATGGTCGGGGAACTGCTGGAGGGCATCCAAATAGGTGTCGAGTTCATAGTTGAGGCAGCATTTCAGCCTGCCACACTGACCACTCAATTTGGTCTGGTTGATGCTGAGATTCTGATAACGTGCAAGAGTGGTTGTAACACTTTTAAATTCTGTCAGCCAACTGCTGCAGCAGAGTTCACGACCACAACTGCCTATTCCGCCAACCTTGGCGGACTCCTGACGGGCACCGATCTGCTTCATTTCTACCTTTACCTTGAATTCCGATGCATAGATCTTGATCAGCTCCCGGAAATCGACACGATCATCCGCAGTATAATAGAAAGTAGCTTTCCTTCCGTCAGCTTGTATCTCCACCTCACAGAGCTTCATGTTTAGCTTGAGCTGGCGTGAGTCAGCTCTGGCCCTGACCAATGCGGCGGCTTCTCTGGCCTTGTTCTCTCTCCAGCGCTGAAGATCGGTCTCGCTGGCAGGGCGAAGTATTTTCTTGATCTCCTGAGAATCTTCAGTAACAGATCGCTTCTTTAGTTGCAGACGAACGAGTTCTCCGGTGAGGTTGACCATCCCCACATCATATCCATTCTGGGATTCGACTGCAACGAAATCTCCCTTTTCGTAGTCCTGAAGATTATTGTTTCGGAAAAACTCCTTCCTGCTGCCTTGGTTGAAACTTACTTCAACGATCCGGCAACTACCCGAAGGATCATGGAAAGGCAGATTGGCCAGCCAATCATGAACATTAAGGCGGTTACATCCACCAGATGAACAGCCTCCATTACTTTGGCAGCCGTTAGGTTTACCCTTATTCGTTGAGCAGGAGGTACAGCCCATAGTAGTCATGATGAAAATGAACGGTTCGTTGCCATCGGGCGAACGAAGGGATGTACCGGGGGGATGATAGCAAGGTGCTACGCCTACAAGGCTTTGGCAGTCAATTTCTTACGTTTGAACGATATGGCCAGCACAACTAATTGCTACACAAAATATGAAGAGTAAGATGGTTATCGACTTTATATTCGGGACCCACTTTTCAACCACTGACTCTCTCAGCCTCCTGATACATTATCCTCAATTCATCAAAATTAATGAATTGTCACTTATGATATGATATAATTTAATGGTCAGTGCCTGAAATAGCATTTTGGGATTGGCATTGCGTTCAATATGGTAGCTGGCTCTGTCCAATTCCTCAATAATGGCTTTTTGTTGGGCCAGACTGGTTAATTTATTCAGTCGCAATGCAAAATCCAGTTCATTTTCAGGTACATGCAGGCTGTCCGGTCCAAGCGTTTGGAGGTGTATGCTTTGTTCGAGCAGGTGGTTGAAGTAACGGAGGAACTGTTTTTGTTTTTCCCTACCTGCCTTACTGATCTCCTCTACCCATTTCACTTGTGCGAGCGGGTTGGTTTTCAAGGTGGCGTTCAGCCAGTCCCTGATCACGGCTTGCCAGTCTGATTCAGCATGTTGCAATTGAGCAAGGGCCTCACGGTAATTACCATCTGCCACGGCTGCGATCCTGCGGGACTGTTCCGGTGTGGCCCCCGCCCTTTCGCCTAATGCGATTTCAATTTCGTTGGGGGTCAGCGCAGGGACCCTGACCAATTGGGTCCGTGAAATGATGGTGGGCAAGATCCTGTCCTCGTCCTCAGCAACAAGGATGAATAGAGTGTTATCAGGCGGTTCTTCGATCAGTTTGAGCAGCTTGTTCCCTTCCTTTCCTAAGTACTCTGGCATCCACATTAGCAGGATCTTATACGAACGCTCGAAACTTTTCAAATTCAACTTTCGGATGATGTCGTTGCATTCATCGGAAGTGATATTCCCCTGCTTGTTTTCTGCTCCGATGAACTGCAACCAGTCAAACGTATTTCCATAAGGGAATTGAATCATGAATTCACGCCACTCCCTGATATAGTCTGTACTTATAGGCTTATCACCAGTTTTTTTGGGGATCACGGGGAAGGAATAGTGTATGTCGGGATGGATCATCTGGGCTGTTTTGACACAGGAAGGGCATATGCCGCAACTGTCGGGTTGCCAGTCGGACTTAAATTGAGAGCTGGTCTCTTCACCAAATAGTCCACGACTTTCCTGTTTTGATGATGGTTTGTTTTTTTCGCAGACCAGGTATTGGCTGAATGCCCTGGCCAAGGGCAGGGCTCCATTGCCTTCGCGTCCGAGGAAAAGAAGAGCGTGGCTTAGCCTTTGCCGCGAAACCATTTCCCTCAATCTTTCCTTGATGAATGGCTGTCCGATCACCTCATTGAACATCATGGTACTAAGATAAGTCAGTGCGGTATTATGGCAGGGGTAAAAAAAAGCCGCCTTGAGGGGCGGCATTCCCTTTCGGGATGGCGGGGTATCTAAGATCAGTTCAGCAATTTGGTGATCTCCTCACTCATAGGATTCACCTTGCTGGGGAAGACGGCGACCAGTTTCCCATTTTCGTCCAAAAGGAATTTGGTGAAATTCCATTTGATCTCGGCATCCATCACCCCGTTTTCACTCTTTGTAGTCAACCAGCTGAACAGTGGGTCGATATCGTCTCCTTTGACGGACACTTTTCCGGACATGGGGAAACTCACGCCATAATTCTTCTTGCAAAAATCCTTGATCTGGGCATTCGATCCAGGTTCCTGACCTCCAAAGTTGTTTGCCGGGAAGCCAATGATGACGAGCTTCGACTTATAGGTTTGGTATAATTTCTCCAGGTCCGAGTATTGCGGGGTATACCCGCATTGGGAAGCGGTATTCACGATAAGCATTTTCTTGCCACGGAACTTGGCAAGTTCCAAGGGTGTGCCATCGAGTGAAGTGACCTTGAAATCATAAACAGGATGATCTCGCAGGAAAATTATGCCAAGTGCCAAAAGGATTATTCGTGACATGGTAGATGTATTTTGATAATGCGATTATCGCAATTTACTTCATTTGAGGGTTAAAGCAGGTCACTTGAATGTTAATGTTCATTGTTTTTGATAGCAGCCTATATCCGGGATTGCCGAACGGGGCTGGTCATCCAAGTCCATGATAACATCACTGGGGATGCCTTTGTTCAGAGCGGGAGATGGATTTTTGGTGAGGTGGAAGTCAAAAATCATTTTTCCGACATCGATATTGTCGAAAAGGGGATCCTCGTTCTTTAGACAATTGATCAAATCTGTATCCATCGGATCCGTGCGGGATTTGTACAGGCTATGGTCCATTTTCGCAGACCAGATGTCGGTCCCTTTCCGGCTGATGATGACTTCATCGTCCACCGTTCCTTGTCCACCCCAGAATATGCAGTTCTCAAAAAGCACTTGTATGGGCCAGGTGACCAATTGATTGTTGATGCTATCCCAATTCGTTACGAGCAACACGGGTTTGTCATGTATGGCGAAAAGGGTGGAGTAGCTGGCTGAGTTGCAGTGCTGGAAATGGTAATCACCACCTGCTGCCAGTTCGATGTTGGAGCCACAGTTGCTTATTAAACAGTTGCGGGCATGAATGGAACTGTGATACCCGATGATACCCGCATTGTAACAGTTATCTATTACGCATTCGCGAAGTTCGATCTTGGGTGCTGCATCATTTGATGGACCATCTGCGACTATTCCCTGGTAGGCATTGAGGATTCGGACATGCGTGAGCATGTTTTGCCGGCTGCTACTGCGGAAAAAGATTCCGGGCCATGAAGCCGGCAGGTCACGATAGCCTTCATCCAATCGGTCACCGCGAAAGACAATACTGTCCTTCAAAGTACCTTCAGCCTTCAGAGTACCGTCCACGATGATGGCTCCGTCAGCATGGCAATAGATCCGAGTTCCTTTTTTGATCTTCAAGGTGACGCCCGTATCCACCTGTAAGGCGCCAAGAATGACATAAGGCAGGTCATTGTTCCATACTTCATCCGTTCCGATCACGGCTTGGCGGAGAAAATGAGCATTCTGTCCATAAGCTTCCAATTGCACCTTGCTTTCTTGAGTGCCGTATCGTACGATCAGGCTGTCCCTTACGAGAAAAGGCATGCGCGCGGAATTCGGGTTGATGGAAACCGTCACGAATACATAAAGACTGTCCCCCGCAGCCAGTTCTAGGTCATGGACTTCGGAGGAAGCCGTACCATCTGCGTTCATCCTGTATGCTGATGCAGAACCACCTGCCAGGGATATGCTGTTGATTCGTAGGCGCTGTTGGTTCGTGTTGTAAATTTTCACGGAGCCGGTGATTGACCCTGCCGTGGTGAAAACCGTATCGAAGCGCAGCGTGTCTGCGGAAAGGCCGAGCTGAGCTTCACTATTGCTGATGAACTTATCCTTCCTGCAAGAGGGGAAAAGTGCAAATGCCAATATAAGAATCACGAGGAGGGTTGAAATGACCTTCATGTGCCTTTAAAATTAATGCTTCCTTCCGGTTTATCGATGGGCATATGCCAAGGTCGATATGCAAATACGGAATCCCGTTTCGCGCAAGAGGACAGAAGCAGCTGCTTCAAGTGTTGCACCCGTGGTGACCACATCGTCTACAAGCAGGATCCGTCGGATCCCAAGATCAGGATCACCTGCCATACAGAAAGCATTTTTTACATTTTCCCACCTTTGTTGCCTGTTCTTTTTGGTCTGAGTGTTCGTATTTCCCGTTCGGACAAGAAGCCCACGGATGACCGGAACCGACATCACCTCGGAAATCCCCTCCGCCAATAAAGCGGACTGATTATATCCCCTTTCCTTTTCCCTTTTCCTATACAAGGGTAGGGGAACGATCCCATCTATCAGGGAATAGGGGGCATGTTTTTCCAGAATTTCACCCATGAGCCTACCCATGTTTATAGCAGAGGCACGGTCACCGTGGTATTTGATATGATGCAGGATCGATTGAACAGGTGAATGTCTGGTGAAATGGAGAATGCTGCAAGCAGCTTCTATGGGAACCCTGCCCCAGAACATTTTCTCCACTGCATTGCCCGGTCTGCTGGCATAGTCCGTGTAAGGCAGGTTCAGGAGGCATGAAAGACATAGACTTGATCCATCATGGGGTAAAACATCACCACATCCCGGACAGCGTAGCGGAATGAAAATATTGAAAAAGGAGCGGAGTAGTTGAGAATTCAGGATTTTGTATTCCGGATTTTGAATAAGAAGCCGGGTTTCGGCATGATCTTGCACACTGCATGACATGCAGTTGCAGTGTGCAAAAATGCGGCTAATGAGCTAGTCGCTTTTGTTGAATAGACCAAATTTGAATGAGAAATTTCCCGTGATGTCTTCAGAATAAAAGACGATATATCTCCTCTACCTGTCCGGCCATGATCACCTCAATGCCGAATCTCTGGCTTTCAAGTCCTTTCTTGTTGTACTTGCTGATCACGATCTTTTCAAAGCCCAATTTTTCGGCTTCACTGATTCGCTGTTCGATGCGATTAACGGCGCGTATCTCACCGCTAAGGCCGACCTCTCCTGCGAAACATGTTTTCTGGGAAAGAGGTCTGTCCTCAAATGAGCTGAGTAATGCGCAGACCATGGCCAAATCCAGTGAGGGGTCTTCAACCTTCAGGCCGCCAACGATGTTGACGAATACATCCTTGTTACCGAAATGGAATCCTCCACGTTTTTCCAGAACGGCCAGGAGTAACTGCAACCGACGCAGATCGAATCCGCTCGCCGTACGTTGGGGTGTTCCATATACTGCTGTAGTGACCAGGGCCTGAACTTCAATGAGCAGAGGGCGAAGACCTTCCATGGTGGCCCCTATGGCAATTCCACTGAGTGCATCCTCTTTTTGTGTGATGAGGATCTCAGAGGGATTGCTTACTCCACGCATTCCGAGCGCGGTCATTTCATAGATCCCCAGTTCCGAAGTGGAACCGAAACGATTCTTCGTCGTGCGCAGTATACGATACGTGTAATGCTGGTCCCCTTCGAATTGCAGGACGGTATCGACCATGTGTTCCAAAAGCTTGGGTCCTGCGATGGCACCATCCTTGGTGATATGGCCAATGAGGAACACCGGTGTCCCCGTTTCCTTGGCGAATCGCTGGAATTCCGCCGTGCACTCCTTGATCTGAGATATGCTGCCTGGAGAGGAATCAATATATGGCGATTCAAGAGTCTGGATGGAGTCGATGACGACCATGGCCGGTTTGATCTTTCTGATCTCTTGGAATATCACTTGGGTGGAAGTAGCCGTGAGTAAATAAAAACCGGGATGATGCAGTCCGAGTCGGTCAGCGCGCATCTTGATCTGCAATTCACTTTCTTCACCGCTCACATAGAGGATGTTCCTATCAATCATCTGTAAGGCATCCTGCAGGAAAAGTGTCGACTTGCCGATGCCCGGTTCGCCAGCAACAAGTACCAGACTTCCGGGTACTATACCTCCCCCGAGTACCCTATTTAGTTCGACATCTTTGGTCAGCCACCTTTTCTCTTCATGCTGTTCCACATCTTCAATGAGGACGCTCTTATTGGCCGGAGAACTCAGATCCTCTCGCCATTCTTTCGGGGCTTTCTTTTCCGCCTTCTGGATGACTTCCTGAGTGAACGTGTTCCATTGATTGCAGGAAGGGCATTTACCCAGCCACTTTGCGGACTCGTATCCGCATGAAGTGCAAAAGAACGCGGTCTTGATCTTGTTACTCATGTTCAGTAAAGATAAATCCGTTTCTGTCCAAGCGAGTGGAATTGATATCGAAAGATCATCTAAAGAATGACGGAAAAAATGGAGGGAAAAAAGTGGGATGAGAGTTGGTACAAAAACCAAAGGGCCAACTTGCGTTGACCCTTCAGTACTTACTAACCCATTAAATTCTCCCACTAAATTACAAATTGCGGCCACATGGCAAAAAAAATTTTAGGCCTTGTGAATAACTTTGAAGCTCCATGGGCTCATCAATTCATTTCGGGGTAATGTTGAAATAATATTTTTAAATCCTTTGTATTAATCGACTTATAGTATAAAATAATTAATTATATGTTATTTGCTGAGGATCTATTATCATAATTGGCCTGACCTGAAAGGCTGTCAAAAAGGCGTTTTTACCCACTTATGGTACAGGGTGTCAGTGTGGGTGTGTTTGGTTAGTTTTTTGATGGTTATTTGCATATAATTTTATATCTAAATCTATTAAAATGACATCATCGATCTGGATGGTCTCTCTACTGTTCGTAGGTATCAGTATGCTGGTTTCCTGGAGGCTCAGAAGTAAATTTTCGGAATACAGCGCCTTCGCCCTCCGATCTGGACTGAGCGGAAAGGAAGTTGCTGAAAAAATGTTACGGGACAATGGAATTTTCGATGTTCAAGTGACCTCGGTCGAAGGGTTCCTTTCCGATCACTATAACCCTGCGACCAAAACAGTCAACTTGAGTCCTGATGTTTATAATGGTCGTTCCATTTCCTCCGCAGCGGTTGCTGCACATGAATGCGGTCATGCAGTTCAGCATTCAACTGGTTATCAATGGATTATGATGCGTAGTAAATTGGTGCCTGTCGTTCAGTTCAGTTCAAACATCCTGCAATGGGTCCTGCTCGCGGGCATCTTGATGATCAGGGTATTCCCCTCCTTGCTGCTTGTGGGCATCGTACTTTTCGCCATGACCACCCTTTTTTCCCTGATTACCCTTCCTGTCGAATTCGATGCAAGCGCCAGGGGGCTCGCTTGGCTGCAAAGGAGCAACGTAACTGGTCCCGAAGAATATCCCAAAGCGAAAGATGCATTGAAATGGGCCGCCATGACCTATGTGGTTGCTGCGATCGCTTCCGTGGTCACCTTGGTCCAATATATTGGGATATACAATCGCAGGAACTGATCCGAATTTATTTGTGAAAATATTTACGTGAAGGAATCCGGTTTTCACCGGTTCCCTATGGCCATGTCCAAAATGGTTGCAGTATTGAAGTGTTCGATCAGAGTTTGATCTCCTCTTCATTACCATCGAAGAAATGAAATTCGGTCAGGTGGTAATTGTTGTTGGGACGTATTGTGACCTTTAGTTTGTATTTCCAACTCCATTTGCGCCGCTTGCTGATCAAGCCTTTTGTCAGGAATGCCTCGAGGATGGGATGAACCGATATGGTGAGGTCCCTGTGTTTCTGCATGGCCAGATAGCTGAGATTCTTTTCGATCTCGTCCTCCAAAATCAATGTGGAGGAAATCTTACCTGTACCTTGGCAGGAAGGACATATTTCCAGAGTGTTGATGCTCATTTCGGGCTTCATGCGCTGGCGGGTCAGCTGCATAAGACCGAATTTGGAAATGGGAAGGACGGCATGCTTTGCTCTGTCCGTTCTCATGAAACTCTCCATTGAATCCATGAGGCGTTTCTTGTTCTCCATCAACTTCATGTCAATGAAGTCGACCACAATGATCCCTCCTATATCACGAAGTCGAAGTTGTCTGGCGATCTCTTCTGCGGCTTCAAGATTGGTCTGAAGTGCATTCTCTTCCTGATTGTTACCCACACTTTTGTATCCACTGTTCACGTCTATCACATGCAACGCTTCCGTATGCTCAATGATAAGGTAGGCGCCACTGGGCAGGTTCACCGTTTTTCCGAATGCGGCCTTCACCTGCTTGGTTATGCCGAACTGATCAAAAATGGGTGAATTTGTATGGTGATAGGAAACGATATCCGCTTTTTCTGGTGCAATCTTCTGAATGTAACTGCGAGTGTCGTTGAAAAGACTTTTGTCGTTGATGATTATCTTGTTGAAGTCCTCGTTCAGCAGATCACGAAGTATACTGGTGGTTTTTGTCTGTTCACTGAGGATTTTCGCCGGAGCTTTTGCACCCTTAAGATTGGCCTGAATAGATTGCCAGCTATCCATCAGGTTCCGAAGATCTTCATGCAGTTCAGCCGTGTTCTTGCCTTCTGCTGCCGTCCTCACTATGACGCCGAAATTTTTCTGTTTGATGGATTCGACGATCTTCTGAAGCCTTCTTCTCTCTTCGGAGGAATGTATCTTTCGGGAAACCGCAATGATGTCATTGAAAGGAGTGAGAACCACGAATCTTCCGGGAAGGGAGATCTCACAACTCAGTCGAGGGCCTTTTGCTGCAATGGGTTCTTTCAGGATCTGTACCAATATGTTGGGACGATGACCAAGCACTTCATTGATCTTGCCCGTCTTGATGATCTCTGGTTCAACCTCGAATTTCCCAAAATCCTGAAATCCCGCAGAAGTCTCCTGCATGGACTGCTGTGTAAATTTGAGCAGGGATCTGGCATATGGACTGAGGTCAGTATAGTGAAGAAAGGCATCTTTCTCGAAGCCTACATCAACGAAAGCAGCATTTAGCCCTGGAATCAACTTCTTGACCTTGCCCAAATACAAGTCACCCACGGCAAAACTTGCGTCCACTCTCTCGTTGTGGAGTTCAACCAGTTTTTTATCCTCCAGAAGTGCGATTTCCACACCCTGAGGACCAGTATTTATGATGAGTTCTTTATTCAAGCGTCATGTCACTTTGATCCTGAAATACAGGATGTTACAACGCCGAATGGAGGTTCACCGGGGCAAATGATCTGAATGGGAAATTTTACGGCAAGCGGTCCATTCGCTGTAAGTGACCGGCATGATCTGTCAGGCATGCCGGTTGGTGGGGCGGGAGAAATTACTTATTACGCTTTTTATGGCGGTTCTTTCTCAGCCTTTTCTTGCGTTTGTGAGTCGCTATCTTATGACGCTTTCTTTTCTTACCACACGGCATACCGAATGATTTTAATGATGAATATTATTGTAATGCTTTTATCTTCTCGTCTATCGCTTTCAGTGCTTCAGGGTTCTTGACTCCCTTTTTTCCTGTTTCGTACCATGACCTGGCCTTTTCCTTTTCCCCCATCCTCTCATAAGTTTCCGCGAGTAGGAAAATCGCCTCCTTATTCCCCGGTTCCCTTTTGACGACCTTGTTGAATCTGTCAGCGGCTTTCTCCAATTGGCCAGAAGCTAATCCCCCATATCCGAGCATGAACTGCGCGAACATATTGGTACTATCTTTCTCGGACACTTCCCTGATCTTCAATATGCCTTCCATCGGTGAAGCAGCGCCGGTGGCACCGAAGAAAAAGGTGCTACCCCAGCCTACTTTCGTGGAATCATTATCAGGATTTAGGGCTAGTGATTTTGAGAACAAGTCCTTGGCCTGATCAGCCATCCATATTTTCAGGGAAGGATCCGCAATGCCACGAAGCTCTTCAAGGTAGGAGTGGGCGGCGAAGTTGAGGGATTTTTCAGAATTTTCCAATTTAGCCTTCTCCCCAGTATACCAAAGATAAGGGATGTACTCGCCCACACTATCTTTCCAATATTGGGCAAGTTGACGGAAAAGGTTGATCCTCTGAGTTTTGAGGTCACCTCTTGATATGGAATTCTCTAAACTTGTGATACGTGCTGAAGCAGTAGGAGACAGACCCGATCTGACCTGTCTGAGGAGTGTATCAATGGAAAACTGCCCCTCGGGAACAGCATGTTCTTCCTGGGCAGCAATTGCAGGTGTGTCCTTATGCAGGGGTTTTGTCCTTCCAAAGAAATACAGGCTGAACAATAACAATGCACCGGAACCCGCAACAATCCAATGTTGCTTGTTCAATTCATCTGGTTTGAGGAAGCGAAATTAACGCGGTTCTGCCATTTCCTCGGCGCCATTGTCCTTGATCTTGGCGTCCAGCTGAAGTTTTTTCACTTCCTGTACGAATTCTTTTGCCGGTTTGAATGCAGGAATGTAGTGTGCAGGAATGTGTACAGCAGTGTTCTTCTTGATGTTACGGCCAATTTTTGCAGCCCTTTTCTTGGTGATGAAACTGCCAAACCCTCGGATGTAGATGTTTTCACCGTGGGATAGAGTTTCTTTAACTTCCTTGAACATGGTTTCAAGGGCCACCAGTACATCAACTTTGGGGATACCTGTTTTTTCCGCGATGTTGTTAATCAGATCAGCTTTTCTCATTTTGAATGCTTTAAATCAAAAAATGTGATATTTAACTTTTAAATGTTTATTGGATATACTTGAACTTGATTTGATCGTTTAATTGACTAAAGTTAATAAAATCAGTTCATTATCAGCATATTCAGCCTTATATGAACGAGGAGTTTTTATAAAAATTGTATCAAAGGGGCGAAAATTTTAAAAACATTCGACCATAATAGGTTGATAAACAGATGAATTTATACTTCCGATCCCACTTGATGCACTGGAATCGGCTCGAAAATGACCGCCAGATGCCCTGGAAGGGGGAGAAAGATCCTTATAGGATATGGCTTAGCGAGATCATCCTTCAGCAAACCCGCGTAGAACAGGGCATTTCCTATTACGAACGGTTCGTTACCGAATTTCCATCAATCCGGCACCTTGCCGTAGCCCCCGAAGCCAAGGTATTCAAACTCTGGGAGGGGTTAGGTTACTATTCCCGATGTAGAAATCTGATTATTACCGCTAAACATATTGCGAACGAACTAAATGGTCTTTTCCCGACCGACCTGGAGGGTCTCAGATCACTCAAAGGCGTAGGTCCATATACTGCGGCTGCCATTGCCTCTTTTGCATATGATCTTCCACATGCTGTCGTTGATGGGAATGTATTCAGGGTGCTGGCTCGGTTTTTCGGACTAAGTATCCCCATTGATACAAAAGAAGGCAAAGCTGAGTTTTCCAAACTTGCGCAACAACTCTTGGATAAAAAAGCTCCTGCTCTTTACAATCAGGCAATTATGGATCTGGGAGCCGTCATCTGCAAGCCAAGATCTCCGAATTGTAATGCATGCCCGCTCGTGGGCCGATGCCGTGCTTTTAGGGATGGAAATTTCGAGGAACTGCCCGTGAAATCACCAAAACCATCCCGCCGGAAGCGCTATTTATATTATGTGTTTGCGGAAAAAGCCGGCAAAGTATTAATTCGGGAAAGAACAGGCAGGGATGTTTGGAGGCATCTTCACGAATTTTTCCTGATCGAAAAAAAGAATCCCGTTAAGATGAACAGTATCTGGCAAGAAATCAAAAGGTCTGGTTTTCCCGTTCCTGCCATTCCCGTCACCCAGTCTTTCCATGGACCCTACCGGCAATTGCTTACCCACCAGGAGATCAACGCGCTGTTCATCAAGATCATCTTGAGGAGTAATATGCCTGCACCTGAAGGGTATGCATGGAGATCCAAGGAAAACTTGAAAGATTTTGCCTTTCCTCGCTTGACTCGTGCCTTCTTATCGGAAACGGAGGGATAGGAATTATACCTTGATTCAATACATTCAAGGGAATGCAACCCAATATCTATGGAACGAACCTTTTTTATTGTTTCCTGATCAACTCACCGGAATAAATACCCAAAGATTGTATGGTCTTTTCCAGAGGGATGAAATTTATCTAGTGTCACAGGAAGATCGGCGAATTTTCTTTTGATACCTTGTAAAAGGGGAGCTATAATCTTGTATGTGGGTGGATCCACCGGAATCCTGCTGTTCTGATTTCACTATCATAATCATTACTTTTGCAATCTGTGCCGGACGTTTTATCCGCCTGTCGTGGGTGGCGCACCGGTGATCGAACAAAAAAGTCAGGATTGGAAACGTTCTCTATTTCCGATGTGGTTTCTTGCCATGATCAGCTCGTACTGCTGTATGCCGCCCCACAGTCGGCCATAACGGTCATGGTGTTAGTGCTTCTTCTTCTTTTATTTCTTTCATTCCTCTTATCCGGAGCAGAAGTGGCATTTTTCTCTCTCACGTTCAAGGATATCAATGTGCTCAAAACAAAGCAGCACCCTTCCGCAAGAAAGATCCTTAAGATCCTGGATCAGCCCAAGAATACTTTGGCATCCATGCTGATCGCCAATACGCTGGTCAATATTGCCATCATCATCCTCTCCAATTTTCTGATCGACCTATGGATCGATCCCACCCATAACTTTTTTTTCTCACTGCTAGTCAAGGTTGTCCTGCTGACTTCGACACTGACCCTCTTTGCCGAAGTTCTGCCCAAGGTCTGGGCTACTCAGAATAATCTTCGTTTTGCATACTACACGGCTTCGGTCATTGATGTTGTCAATGAACTGTTCAAAGGTTTCAGTGCCAGAATGATCGGCTTCACGGCGAAGGCGGAGAAAACGCTGGGCGGTGGAAAGTCCGGCTCGTTTTCTCTCGAGGAACTTGACCAGGCCATCGACCTTACTACCCCTCATGATGCTACGGAACAGGAGAAGAACATGCTCAAAGGGGTAGTTAAATTCGGCAACATAACGGTGAGGCGGATCATGCGCAGCAGACTGGATGTTCACGGCATAGAATTAGCGATGGATTTTCCATCGATGATCGCTAAAATGGAGGAGCTGCATTATTCGCGACTTCCTGTATACAACAACAATCTGGACAATGTGGTGGGGATCATACACACGAAAGACCTGGTTGCGCACCTTCATGAAGGTGCGGATTTCAATTGGAGACAATTGATGAGGGCTCCCTATTTTGTCCATGAGAATAAACTGATCGAAGATCTGCTCAGGGAATTTCAGTCCAAGAGGATCCATTTTGCCGTTGTCGTGGATGAGTTCGGTGGTACAGACGGCATCGTCACCATGGAGGATATCATGGAAGAGGTCATTGGTGATATAAGGGATGAATACGATGATGAGGAAACGGCGAACATCAAACTGGATGATCACAACTACCAGTTCGAAGGAGCTACCATGATCAATGATGCCTGCAGGCTTATGGAACTGCCGGTGGATGTTTTTGACCCGATCCGTGGGAATAGCGAGACCATGGCAGGTCTCGTTCTTGAAATGGCCGGAGAGATCCCTGTGGCAGGCAGGGAACTGATCAGTGGGGATTTCACTTTCAAAGTCGAGGAACTGGAAAAGAACCGAATCCTGAAATTGCGTGTCACTATTCAACCCATTCCCAATTCGGCCAAATGAATAAAGCATTTCTGAACTTGACGTTGATCATTCCGGTCCTTTTGACGATCGCCTGCAATTCTCCCTATTCACCCCGTCCCAAGGGGTATTTCCGAATCGATTTTCCTGAACAAGTTTACAGGTCATTCGATAGTACAGGTTTTCCCTATTCTTTCGAATATCCTGTATATGCCCAGATCTCACGCGACAGCACTCTGTTCGACGGCAATGAGGACAATCCCTTTTGGATCAATGTCGATTTCCCTCGATTCAATGGTCGGATTTACCTCAGTTATAAGACGATCGGAGGAAAGTCCATTTACAAGATCAAGACCGCTGCAGGGTATAAAGATTCCCTGATCGACAATACATTCGATGGTTTGCGTGACGAGGCCTATAAAATGACCTTCAAGCATTCGCTGAAAGCCAGCGGTATCGTGGATTCGGCCTTTCGTACCACCAATGGCATACAAGGCGTTTATTTCAATGTCGAGGGCAATGCTGCAACGGCACGCCAGTTCTTCGCTACCGACAGCACCCATCATTTCCTGCGCGGAGCGCTTTATTTTGATGCTGCACCGAATGCGGACTCACTGAGCATCGTAAATGACTTTCTGGAGCGTGATATGAGGCACATGATACAGACCCTGAAATGGAAGCGATGAGGGATCATTGTTCTTCGGCCGTTCATCTTATAATTTATAAGGTATTTTGAAGTTGCATCTCCTTCGGGAATTCGCGGTCCGGAATCCATCAATTGATAGTAATTTCGCAAAAACCCTTTTGAATTGATCATTATTGATAAGGTCATGGTTAGCGATGAGGTCGTCGAGGCTCAGTTCGTGTGTGACTTGAATAAGTGCAAGGGAGGCTGCTGTGAGGATGGGGATGCAGGCGCACCGCTTACCGGACAAGAGCTCGACATCATCGTCGACCAGGTGGATCAGGCCAAATCCTATATGACCAAAGAGGGATTGGCGGAACTGGAAAGGACAGGTCTTTATCGATACGATAAATCATTCGGTTGGGTGACCCCTACCGTTGAAGGCAAGATCTGCGCTTATGGCTTCCGGGATGAAAAAGGGATCATCAAGTGTGCTTTCGAGCAAGCATATAATGATGGCAAGATGACCTGGAAGAAACCCATTTCCTGCCATCTTTATCCCGTGAAGAGGTCCACCGGGAAATATGGTGATTATGAGATGTTGAATTATGAGCCTAGGGATTCGCTTTGTGCTCCGGCATGTTCTCTGGGAGAGAAGCTGCAGGTGCCCGTATATCGTTTCCTGAAAGAACCCATATCGCGGGCATATGGGGATGAATTCTATCGCGCCCTGGACCGTGCTGCTCATGAATATTATGAACGGAAAGCAGACCAGTGAACCTTCGTATAAATAGATTTCGATGACCGAGAATGCATCCGCCTTTATTGCAAAATCCACCATCAAGGCAGCTGACCTGGAACACCGCCGTAAGATCAATTTCAATATCGGCAAGTACAACAGTGTGGTCCCTCAGGGCAAGAAGCAGTTCCTTGACGTGGATGTCGTAAGGGAGAAAGCAAAGAATCTGAAATGGCGGGCGATAGAACAACTGGACAAGAATCTGGAGATGTTCGAAAAAAAATTCCTCCAAAAAGGTGGGAAGGTGCTTTGGGCTATGGATACTGCCGAAGCTCAGCAACAGATACTGGCGATCTGCCGGGAGAAGAATTGCAGGTCCATCGTCAAAAGCAAGAGTATGGTCACGGAGGAGATCCATCTGAATGATTTCCTGGGCAAGAAGGGTATTGAAAGTGTGGAGACTGACCTTGGTGAGTATATTCAGCAATTGGATGGGGAACCTCCTTACCATATCGTAACGCCCGCCATGCATAAGAGCAAGGAAGATGTCGCAAAGCTCTTCGCGGAGAAATTGAACACCCCACCTGATCTCACACCGGAGGAACTGACACAAGTGGCCCGGGTGAAATTGCGGCAGAAATACATGGAAGCTGAAGTGGGCATCACGGGGGCAAACTTCATCATTGCAGATTCCGGAGCCATTGCATTGACCGAGAATGAAGGCAATGCAAGATTGAGTTGTGCATGGCCCAAGACCCATATCGCCATCGTTGGTATTGAAAAGGTCATTCCTTCGCTAAGTGACCTTGCCTTGTTCTGGCCTCTGCTCGCTACTTATGGAACGGGTCAACAGATCACCGTTTACAATTCCATAATCAGTGGGCCTCGACAGCCCGGGGAGACCGATGGGCCTGAAGAGATGTATGTCATCCTCCTCGACAACGGTCGCACCAACCTGTTGAAGAATCCTAAAACGCGGGAGAGTCTTTATTGTATTCGCTGTGGTGCCTGCCTGAATGCCTGTCCAATCTACAAGAACATCGGTGGTCACAGTTACGGTACAACGTACAGCGGACCCATAGGGTCAGTGATCACCCCTCATCTGGCGGGAATGGAGGAATGGAGGCACTTGAGCTTTTCTTCCTCGCTTTGCGGGAATTGCACTGAGGTGTGTGCGGTGAAGATCAATCTTCATGAATTGCTGCTCGAAAATCGATATGAGGCTGTCGAACAGGGTCTTCCCCCTTGGACTGAGCGAATAGCCTGGAAAGCCTGGAAGCAAGCATCCCTGAGCAGGACACTCATGAATGCCGGTAACCGCAAGATGAAGAACTGGATGGTCAATAAGGTCTTCAAGAACTGGAGTCGTCAGCACAGTGAACTGGATTTTCAGCAGAAAACCTTTAATCAGATGTGGCAGGATGATCAGGGCAAGGACTGAACTGCTCCATTTTTTCGCAGAAGATCGAAGAGGAGCTGACTCGGGGTGCTTTTCAACTTGCTTTATTATTTTACAGGACAATCCTTGCTGATGCTTCTTGTTTATTCGGGTTCAGAAGGTCCCCGTTGGAAATATATCGCGCAAGCCCTGTTGGGTGATATCGCTGGTGTACCCTTCCTGCTCACTCATGACCGTGAGGCATACCTGTCATATGATGGGCCCTGTCTGAATTATTCCACACAACGGATCCGTCCAGAGGAAATACTATTGGTTCCGAGCGGCTTGTTGGAGGAAACTGGGGTCACCAAGCGATCCATATCCACATTCCTCCACAATGGTCATCCCTGCTTTTTCCCAGTCCGGGAAGGAGATCTGCCATTCGATCTTTTCTCCGCAGCTTTCTGGTTGTTGAGTAGGTATGAAGAATATCTGCCCCATGGTGTCGATCGTTTCGGACGTTACGACCATACCCAAAGCCTTGCTTTTCGGGAAGGCTTTCTGAATATTCCGGTCGTCAGCATCTGGGCGGAGGAATTGCGGATGTTGCTGACGAAGGTATTCCCTATGCTGCAACTCAAGAGGCGCCAATTCCGTTTCATGCCCACTTACGACATCGATATCGCTTTTTCCTACCTGCACAAAGGAACTTTCCGTAATACCGGAGGCTGGATACGATCGATCCTGAAAGGGAAGTTCATGGAAGCAAAGGAAAGGGTTGATGTGCTTCAAGGTAAAAGAAGGGACCCGTTTGACGTATATGAATGGCTGGATGCACAACATCTGGCCTATGGTTTGAAACCCCAATATTTCTTTCTGTTGGCAGAGGACCAACAAGGGTTAGACAAGAATATCCACCCTTCAAATAAAGCTCTTCGCTCGCTCATCAGCCATCACTCCATGGGTTATCCTGTAGGTATACATCCATCTTGGCAAAGTGGCGATCGGGAGGAATTGCTGGGTCAGGAGATCGAAACACTCGAACGGATCTCCGGCAAACAGATCAGTTCTTCCCGCCAACATTATCTGAGATTCACTTTGCCCGGTACTTATCGTAGGCTCATCGCCGCCGGGATCAGTGGAGAATTCTCCATGGGCTATGGCACGGTGAATGGATTCAGGGCTTCTGTATCCGACCCGTTCCTCTGGTATGATCTGAGCAAGGAAGAATCGACGAACCTCCGGATCCATCCTTTCTGTTACATGGATTCCAATTCGGTTTTTGAGCAGAAAGATACTCCTGCACACGCTTTCGATGAACTCAGCCGCATGCATGAGCTGATCAAAAAACTAAAGGGAACGATGGTTACCGTTTTTCATAACAACATCCTAGGCGATGATCCCAGGATGAAGGGGTGGAGGGAGGTATATGAGGTTTTCATGCGTGATGTGGTCTATTGGGACATCTGATCAGCTCATCTGTGTGGAGGCCTTCTTGAATCCGGAATTCACGAGATAAACACCCAGCAGCGTGACCAGGGTGCCCAACGCGATGAGGAGGTTTAGTTTTTCATGATTCAAAAGTGATCCGATGATGACCGCCACAATGGGGTTGATGTAGGCATAGATGGAGGCTTGTGCCGCTGGCAAACGTTTCAAAGTATAGATGAAGGCCGCGAAAGTGATCATGGAACCAATCACCACCAGATAGGCAATGGAGAACCAGGCACGATGGTCCACTTCGGCGAATGGTACATGCAAGCCGGTCATGTAGGAGATCAGGTTCAGGATCACTCCACTGATGAACATTTGCCAGCCCAGGCTGTAATAAGGGTCATTATCACGGGAATGCCTGACGGTATACAAAGTGCCCAATGCCCAAGTCATACTGGCTACCAGTCCAAAGCCAATTCCGATCATGAAATTTGAATTGAATATGTCTGAAAGGTAATCGGAGAAAATGATGACGATGCCGCCGAATCCGAGAACGAGTCCGATCAGCGCTGTGAGGTTCAGGCGTGCATCCCGGAATAATACCAGACTGAAGATAGCTATCCAGATCGGGGAGATGGCACCTATCACTGAAGCAAGGCCACTGGGCAGGTATTGCACAGACCATACGCTGAAGCCATTGCTGATCACGAACATCAGCACGCTCATCCAGGTGTATTGGATGAATTGTTTCCTGGTGGGCCATTTGTGCCCTTTTGCAAGGAAGTAAAGTATGTAAATGCCACCTCCGAAGAAGTGACGCATTCCGGATAATTGAATGGCCGGAATGTATTGCACACCTTTTTTGGAAATCAACCAAGTGGTTCCCCAAAGCAGGCAGACCATGGAGAGCGCCAAAAGAGCACGCGTATGCTCCGAATGTTTCCTGATATCCAATGGCCCCAGTGTGGATTTCACCGTCTTTAATGTATCCTCGGCCAATTGATTCATGTGAAGAGTATACTTGTTGATGGACTCAGTGCCTGAAATGACGCAGGGCCGTCATCACCATGGCGAGTCCATTCTGCTGGCAATAGGAGATGCTGTCCTTGTCCCTGACCGACCCACCCGGCTGTATGAAAGCAGCAATACCTACGGCATGGCTCATTTTCACGCAATCGTCGAATGGGAAGAAAGCGTCACTGGCAAGTACGGAACCATTGAGGTCGAAAGAGAAATGCTTTGCTTTTTCAATGGCATGCCGAAGAGCGTCGATGCGGGAGGTTTGCCCGCATCCTTTGCCAATGAGTTGACGATCTTTAACAATGGCTATGGCATTTGATTTGAGGTGTTTGCACACTTTGTTGGCAAAGATGAGGTCGTCTTTTTCCAGTTGTGAGGTTTCCCTTGCACCAACCTCATCCCATTTTTCAAAGTTGCCTTTGTCTGCACCCTGGAGGAGGATGCCGTTGAGGAGTGATTTGAATTGTATGTTGGGCAAGACATGACCTTTCCATTGGAGAAGGATCCTGTTCTTCCTGGACCGCAGGACTTCAAGAGCTTCTGATGTAAAGGAACTGGCTATCAGCACTTCGAAGAAGATCTCATTTATGGCCTGTGCGGTGTCCACGTCGATCTGGCCGTTGCAGACCAATACCCCGCCGAAAGCGCTTTCAGGATCGCCGGCAAGGGCTGCGTCCCAAGCTTTCTTGACAGAGGATCTTGAAGAAATGCCGCAGACATTGGTGTGTTTGATGATGGCAAAAACGGAACCTGAACTTTCCGTTTCGCCGAATTCCGAGATCAAATGTACGGCAGCTTCCACATCCACCAGATTATTGTAAGAGAGTTCCTTACCATTCAATTGGAAGAACCAATTGTCGAGATTCCCATAGTAGATTCCTGTCTGATGTGGATTCTCTCCGTAACGCATGACTTTGGGATTCCCTGCAGAAGCCAGAAAATGCGTTTCTTGGCCAGGGTTGAAATATTGGGCTATGACCACATCATAATGAGCCACAATGGAGAATGCACGTGCAGCATAGTGCCGACGTTGTTCCAGCGTGGTGGAGCCGTTCTGCGACTGGAGCATGTCGACCAGAGGAGCATAATCGTCTTTAGAAGCCACGACCAGCAGGTCCCTAAAATTTTTAGCGGCACCCCGGATCATGGAGGGACCTCCGATATCGATCTTTTCGATGATAGACTTTTCTTCTGAAGTGTTTGCAACAGTTTCTTCGAAAGGATAGAGGTCTACGATCACGAGGTCGATCGCAGGTATCTCATAATCCTTCATTTCCATACGGTCTTGTTCCACATCCCGTCGACCCAGGATTCCTCCGAAGATCTTCGGATGCAGCGTCTTCACACGACCCCCTAATATTGATGGATAAGAAGTCACGGCTTCAACCGGCACGCAAGGGATGTTCAGTTTCTCTATGAAGGCCTGGGTGCCGCCAGTTGTGTAGATGGTTACACCGAGTTCGTTTAATGATCTTACCACGGGCTCGAGTCCATCTTTATAAAAAACGGAGATGAGCGCTGATGTTATTTTTTTTTCCATGATATTCCTGTTAGGGTTTCTGTTCAGGCATACGGCAGGGGAGGTACTCCACTCCCTGAAGGAAGGCGCCTTGTTGAGGCACGGAATGGAAGCCCAAAGTTAGCCTTTCGGCGACGCTTTTCCATTGTTGAATTTTCCACAATGGGCATGATCCATCTGCGATGATCATACTCAAAGTATCTGGAAATGAAAGTCCTTCGGGCTGATCAGGAGCGTCGGACGAAACCACGTTCAAAATGCAATGACTATCCTTTTTCCTATAGCTGACCTGACCGTTTCCCGTGACAATATGCCAATCCACGATTCCCGTTCCCCAATGGATCGTTCTGGCGATCGAAAGATCAGCAGTGTCCACTCTTTCCACGCCAAAGTGTAAAAGGGCTTGCCGGATCGTTTTTTCTCTATTGGCTGATGATACGGCACGCTTGTCATAAAGTACCAACATCGCCCCCCCATTGATCACCCCTTGTAGGGATTCGTGTCCGGACTTGAAAACGATGAGATATGACTGCCTTTCCCTTTTCCAGGTTCGGAAACTGACACCTGTACTGATGGCTAAAAGAAAGATCAAGGAGATGATCAACCCTTTCCTGTTGCCATGCAGCAGCCAAATAGTGATTCCTGTGATCATACCATAACAGGCTATGACATGCCAGACTTCCATGTTGATGTTTCCCAAAACGGAATGAGGCAATCTGTTCATCCCCAAAACATGATCATTCATGATGTTGATGAGTTTTTCCGTGACGGCACCTAAGGGATTAGCCATGTATGGGAAAGTGGAAAAACTGCACACCCCAATCTCAAGTAAAAGGATCAAACTAGAAAGGGGGACGGCCAACAAATTACTGGGCAGAAAAAGAAGAGGAATTTGATGGAAGTGAAAGGCTACCAATGGCAAGGTCAATACTTGTGCGGCCAAGGTTACGGAAACCAGATCACGAAGCCAGGATGCCATCGGGTTGGTAACCCGGATAAGATTCCTGAAAAATGGCTGAAAGATTCCTATGCTCATAAGCGCGGTATAGCTGAGTTGGAATCCTATATCGGTGATCCATGCCGGACGATAAGCAAGAAGCAGCACAGATGAAGCAGCAAGCCCGTTGATCATGGAAGGCTTTCTTCCGAAGGCATTGGATATGCCCGATATGCTATACATAGCTGCGCTTCGGATCACGGATGCAGAACCCCCGGTGAAGAAACTGAATAGCCAAAGAAGGGGAAGGGAGATGATATTCGGAAGCCATCTTAATCCGGAACGACTCGCCAAAGGCGACATGAACAGGTTCAGTAAGGCATAGATGAGTCCTAAATGCAAGCCGGAAATGGCGATCACATGTATAGTTCCGGTCTCTGTATATGCCTTTAGCAGATCCGGATCCATCACGGTTCGATACCCGGTTAGCAGCGCCACAGCCAGAGCGGCGGATGAATTGTCTTTTACATACCGATGCAATATGGTTTCGATCGTTGACCGGGCGTTCTGAAACGCTGATTCCCAGAATGATTGTCCGTGGTGTTCCAGGATCAATATGGAATTTTCATCGGCATCTGCCTGATGAAATATACCCTGACAGGCGTAAAGGTTGGCCATATCCGACGATCCGGGATTTCCAGATGATTGAATACTTTGCAAAGGAACTGTGATCGCCACTTGATCCCCTGCCCTGATGCACTCACTCATCCTGCCTGTCCTTATATTCAGAAGAATCCTTTCCTTTCTATTGCCGTGTTCCCCATCATCGGGGATAGTTCCCCATATCATTCCTGTCGCACGGCATTGGCCGGGAGTGTACTGCTGTACGTCGGTCACATCAATCAGGTAAACTCTGATATGTGATCCATGTCTGTCCTGCGGTTTGAAATGTCGTGGGTCTTTCAGGTAGGAACACAGGATACCCGAGGCTATCAAAAAACAATAAAAGGAGATCCCGGTCAATTCTTTCCAGACCCAACGCTTTGATGGAGTCATGATTGACCATGGCGCCAGGAAGGTAAGCCCAATCATGATCAAGCAACTGAAGGTCCAGATCCCTGCAAGTTGTTGCCATCCCAAGGTGATCCCCATCAGGAAAGGAGGTGCAATACGCAGGAACGGATTTTTTTTCCAAGGGATCCCATTTCTCTGATCCATTATGCAATCTAAATTCACCAAGATGACGGAGCCGTGTCATTTACGGGTGTTTTAACATACAGGAATCAGAATATCCCAAGAATTACATCGGGCATTTGATGTGGTCGTCATTTGAACCATCACGTATTCAAATACGCTCTAGAAAAGTAAGTGATATGCAGTGTCTCATTGAGCATGGGATATGTTGCTCAATGGTTCTTGTATGAATATATGAACACGTCAAAAAAACGGGCAATGTGTTAGTCATTGCCCGTAGTGATCCACTGAAAAACGCAATTATCTATTTGCTGAGGTGCATGCTTCTTTCCTTGTAAAGATTACGGAAGTAGGGGTCACGCAGATCTCGGATGAAGCGAATGGCTTCACCGGTAGATTTCATTTCTGGTCCCAGTTCCTTGTTCACCCCCGGAAATTTATCGAAGCTGAAAACGGGTTCCTTGATCGCGAAGCCTTTCAGTTTCTTTTCGAACTTGAAGTCTGTCAACTTGTTCGCACCGATCATCACCTTGGTGGCTATATTGAGATAGGGAATCTGATAAGCTTTAGCGATGAACGGAGTGGTCCGGGATGCACGTGGATTAGCTTCGATCACGAAAACTTTGCCGTCTTTGATGGCAAACTGAATATTGATGAGTCCTTTGATATTTAGTGCTCGAGCGATCTTTTCCGAATAGTACTCCATGGTGGTCACCACTAGTGCGGAAAGATTGAATGCGGGTAGAACGGCATTGCTGTCGCCACTATGGATACCTGCCGGCTCTATATGCTCCATGACACCCATGACGTGGAAATTTTCTCCGTCGAATATGGCATCCACTTCCGCTTCCTGACAGCGGTCAAGAAAATGGTCGATCAGGATCTTGTTACCGGGAAGATGTTTAAGCAGGCTAACAACGGCTTTTTCGACCTCGTCATCATTAATAACGATACGCATGCGCTGTCCACCCAACACATAGGATGGGCGGACCAGAACGGGGTATCCGACTTTGTTGGCAACCTCGATGGCTTCATCAACCGTGAATGCGGTACCATAATTGGGATAAGGGATGTCGAGTTCTTTCAGCATATCACTGAAACGTCCACGGTCCTCTGCAATATCCATATTGTCGAAGGATGTCCCGATGATCTTGATCCCTTTTTGAGTAAGTTTCTCAGCTAATTTAAGTGCCGTTTGTCCACCCAGTTGAACAATGACTCCTTCGGGTTTTTCATGCTCTACGATCTCCCACAAATGTTCCCAATAAACAGGTTCGAAATAAAGTTTATCGGCCATGTCGAAATCCGTGGACACGGTTTCGGGATTGCAGTTGACCATGATGGCCTCGTAGCCACATTCCTTGATGGCGAGAAGTCCATGCACGCAACAGTAGTCGAATTCGATACCCTGGCCGATCCTGTTGGGGCCGGACCCGAGCACCACTATCTTCTTTTTGTCGCTCACCTTGCTTTCATTCACACCGCCGTTCTCGAAACTGCTGTAGAAATAGGGGGTTTTGGCTTCAAATTCGGCAGCACAGGTGTCAACCATCTTGAAAACACGGGTGATGCCTGCGGCCTTGCGCTTCTCATATAATTCTTCTTCCTTTCCGTTCTGCATGATCCTGCAGATCTGTTCGTCGCTGAAGCCGTGATGTTTGGCCTTCCGGAGTAGTTCCAGCGGCAAACTGTCCATTTTGTATTTAGTGATCTCTTTTTCGATGTCCACGATCTTCTGTATCTCGTATATGAACCAACGGTCAATCCGGGTGGCTTGCACGATGGTCTTCACGCTGATGCCCATCATCAGTGCATCCTTGATGCGGAACAAGCGGTCCCATTTGGGTGTTTTCAGGTATTCAACGATCTCATCTGCATGCATGAGACTCTTGCCATAGTAACCGAGCCCCACTGCGTTGTTCTCCAGACTCTGGCAGGCTTTCTGTACCGCTTCGGTGAAACTGCGTCCTATGGCCATGACCTCGCCGACAGACTTCATCTGCAGGCCGAGCGTGTCATTTGCTCCCTTGAATTTGTCGAAATTCCAGCGGGGAATCTTGACGATGACATAGTCCAGTGCAGGTTCGAAATAAGCGGAAGTCGTCTGTGTGATCTGGTTTTTCAGTTCATCCAGATTGTAACCCAGCGCAAGTTTGGCGGCTATTTTAGCGATCGGGTACCCGGTGGCTTTGGAGGCCAAAGCGGAGGAGCGGCTCACCCGGGGATTGATCTCGATGGCGATGATCTCCTCGGTTTCAGGGTTCAATGCGAACTGCACGTTGCAGCCACCTGCGAAATTGCCCAGGTCGCGCATCATGCGAATGGCGGTATTGCGCATCAGCTGGAATGCGGTATCGCTTAGGGTCATGGCAGGTGCCACGGTGATGGAGTCCCCAGTATGAACGCCCATGGGATCAACATTCTCAACGGTACAAATGATGGCCACATTGTCGTGAGCGTCACGCAGGAGTTCCAGTTCGAACTCTTTCCATCCAAGTACCGCTTTTTCCACCAGCACCTCATGAATGGGTGAGGCGTTCAGACCGCGGTTGAGGGCTTCATCAAGATCGGCCTTGCTGTGTACGAAACCTCCACCAGTCCCACCCAACGTGAAAGAAGGACGGATGACCAGAGGAAAGCCTATATCCTGTGCGAATTCCTTTCCTTCGAGGAAAGAATTTGCCGTTCTCGCTGGAGCAACAGGAATGTTCATGGCGATCATCCATTGACGGAATTTCTCCCTGTCCTCGGCTTTTTCTATCGCTTTGATGTCCACACCAATCAACCTCACATTGAACTTTTCCCAAATGCCGAGTTCCTCAGCCTCTTTGGCCAGATTAAGTGCTGTTTGCCCCCCCATGGTAGGAAGAACCGCATCGATATCGTTCTCCTCCAGGATCTGTTCTATGCTTTCCGCAGTCAGCGGGAGCAGATAAACCCGATCTGCCATCATGGGGTCGGTCATGATCGTGGCGGGATTGCTGTTGATCAGGGTGACCCTTATACCTTCTTCACGAAGGCTGCGTGCAGCCTGTGTTCCCGAGTAATCGAATTCACAAGCCTGGCCGATGATGATAGGACCCGATCCGATGATCAGTACTGATTTGATGGAATTGTCCTTTGGCATAGTAGGTTAATTATTTTTGGCAGCTAGGTGGCAGGGCATGAAAAATCCGGGCTTGAACCCGGATGTTACCCGGTGAATACCGGGTGCCAAAGGTAATGGTTGGAGGTCAAACCACCATGTAAAATCAGGTTTGGGACTTGAGTTTCAAAAAAAGGGGAAAAAGCGTGCAAAACGAATCGAATGGGCATTAGGGATTTGCCAGCTCCCTCCATATTTCAGTTAGTGTGGTAAGACAGAATCTCGTATTCGTCCAGTGCAATATCACGGGCCTTGGTCTGTCCTGACCTGGTCGGATCCAACCTGACCGATTTGGCTTTTTGGGATCCCATGAAACTGAGGAGCATGATCCACAACAAAGCCAATTTTTGCACCATTTTTTTCATTTCCTACCTGTTTGGGGACTTTAATGAATAAGACAACATTCTTAAGCCAAATGCTGTACCAAAAGCAGGAATTTCATGAAAGAGTTTACCGAAGCATGTATCCTTTCGTAAACCACCTCTGTTCGAGAGAAATTTTTTTCGGATGCCGCTTTAGGCCAGATTGAACCTTGAGAAGGGATGAATTGGAATAAAATGTTCGAAGGTGTCCCTCTCGGTCAGCTCTCGGCTCCCTTGAAATAAACTCATACCCTGGATTCAGGGCATCGGCACAACGGAAAAATTTGACCGATTTTAGGTGGCACTTGCCTCGGAACCCTTTCCCTTCTTTTTCCCGAATAGTTCATTAAAGAGGTTTTCTGCATCTGCGAGATGTTCCTTCATGGCACTCCCACCTTTTGTTTTCAGTTCTTCGAAATATTCGGTGGCCTGGTCGATGGCGCCCTCAGCCTCCTCTTTCAGGTCTCCGGCCTTGGCTTTCAGGTCGGCCATCAGTTTCTCTTTCTCCTCTTCACTCATCTTAGAATATTTATAGGCACCGTATCCGGCGGCCGCACCCAACAGAAATGTGGCCAGATGTTTTGCATTTACGCTCATGACTGGGATTTTTAAGTATGACAGGGTTAAATTGCACCAAAAGGTACAATCATATCCGATGTTCAACCCCCGCCCTTTTCTTGTATTTATATTAAATCTTGTCTTTTTATCTAATCAGGGTCAGAGTTACCCGAAAGGCTATTTCCGTTATCCACTCGACATTCCACCCAAACTCAATGCTAATTTCGGGGAAATGCGCCCTAATCACTTCCATATGGGGCTGGACCTTTATACTAATAAAAGGGAGAACCTGCCGGTTTTTGCCGCCGCCGATGGTTATATCGCCCGGGTCAAGATAGAGCCGGGCGGATTTGGACATGCCATATATATCAACCACCCCAATGGCATGACTACACTCTATGCCCATATGAATGCATTTATGCCGGAGGTGGAATCCTGGTTGAAAAAGGAGCAGTATAAAAAGGAAAGCTGGAAGATCGAGTTGGAAGCCAGGCCGGAGCAATTTCCCGTGAAAAAAGGTCAGCTGATCGGGCAAAGTGGGAATACCGGTGGTTCCCAGGGGCCGCATGTGCATTTTGAGATCAGGGATACAGGAACCGACAAGTGTCTGAACCTGCTGCTCTTTGGATTCCCCATAACAGATAATGTACCTCCTGATATCAACCGTCTGGCCATTTATGACCGCAACCAGAGCATCTATGAACAGCGCCCCATGATGGTGATACCCCAAAAGACCTCGGGAAGTTATTCAGCCGGCACCCTCCAGGTCCGAACCGATAAGGTTACCCTTGCCATTCAAGCAACCGACCGGATGAGCAACGTGCCGAACCCGAATGGTATTTTCATCGTGGATGTCGAGGACAATGGTAAAAGATCAGGAGGGTTCAGGATCGACAGGATCGGGTACGATGAGACCCGTTACCTGAATGCACATATCGATTACACGGCAAAACTGGCGGGAGGACCATACCTGCAGAATATCTTCCCGCTTCCCGGTGACCGGTTGGAGATCTATGACCGAAAGGGACCATCTTATATTTCACTCAAAGACTCTCTTGTCCATGATATACGCGTAACCGTCAGGGACGCCTATGCTAATGCGAGCACCTTAAACTTCCGTTTGCAGAGGATCGCTAACCCCGCTCCAGCCGCGCCCAAAAAAGGCACCCTCATGCGGCCTGGTGAACTGAATGTTTTCGAAGTAGACGACCTACAGGTATACATCCCGGAAGGTTGCCTTTATGATTCCATATGGTTCACGCACGGTACCACGGAATCAACAGACCCGCAGTCATTCTCTCCTCTACACGCAATCCATAGTGACCTTGTACCAGTACATGCCAAATACACGGTCAGGATCAAGCCACAAAAACCCATACCATACCCATTACGCGACCGTATGATCATTAGGAAGACCGGCAAACCGAATGAGGTGGATGTCGCCAAGGCAAAATGGCAGTTGGGCTTCTACACCGCCGATTTCAGGGCCTTTGGGCATTTCGAGCTGCTTTCCGACGATCAACCACCTTCCGTAGATTGCTATACACTCAAGGAAGGTGCCGATATGTCCCGAGCGGCCAAGATCATGGTTACGGTGATCGACAATAACAAGGAACTAGGGAATTTCCGTGCTGAACTAGATGGTAAATGGCTTCTCTTTTCCCAGAAGGGGAATACATTCACATACCTCTTTGATGAACACTGCCCCTCTGGAAGGCATTCCTTGAGGTTGAAGGCGGAGGATGAAGCGGGAAATATGGTCGAGAAACTGATCTCCTTCACCCGTTGATCGAACCAAAAACAGTACCCGTTGTTAAGTACGATATTCTAAAATTTTCTTTTTCATAGTTGAATCATAACCTTTATGCCTGAACTTAAGATCGGCTCCAAGGCCCCAGCATTCTCCGGCAAGAACCAGGACGGGGGTAAGATCTCGCTTGCCGACTTTTCCGGCACGAAATTGGTCATTTTTTTCTATCCCAAGGATAATACCCCCACCTGTACGGTACAGGCGTGTAACCTGCGTGATCATTTCCCTATACTGAAGAAGAAAGGGGTCGCTGTGATCGGTATCAGTCCCGACGATGAAAAATCCCATTCCAAGTTCAGTGCAAAATTCCAACTCCCTTTTCCCCTAATTGCTGACCCCGACAAGAAGATCATCGGGAAATACGGGGTTTGGGCAGAAAAGCAGATGTACGGCAAAAAATACATGGGTGTAGTCCGAACCACTTTCCTGATCGATGAGGCAGGAAAAATCGTCGGGATCATCACCAAGCCTAAGGTCAAGGAGCACGAAAAAGAGATCCTGAACGGATTTTTTTCAGGATAAAATATTCCGATATACTATTTCAAATGCTCCTGATCCAATGATGTTTTCTGATGTTCAAAACAAAGTTTTTCAAAGGAGAAATCAACCTGTTGCTTTACTCGAGTAGTTCACTATATTTGCGTCCCATGCTCAGGGCAATAAACATCATATTATTATCCCTCTATTGCTATTTCGCCTTGGCTGGGTTTCCGGGGACATTTTTGATGAAAAAATCCTTGTTGGATGACAAGGTTACCCTAACATCGATTCTTGACCTTGCTGTTTCAGAAGAGTTTGGCCAGGACGATAGCGGCAATGGACAGGACCCATGTTCAAAATGTAATACTGATGTCTCCGAACATTCCCATCATTTCTTTTCTTTCTACGAGGGTAATCTATTGATCCTATCCGGTTGTGTCGATCATGACATCAGGCATACCATTATCCCGGACTCCGGCATGTTCGACATTCTTACTCCGCCTCCGAAAAGCTGACCCCCTTTTTGAATCCATGACTGATCACTCACCCATAGGTTGGTGATATGCATCCTTCCTTTCATAAAGTGTTCTTATATGACCGATCTCCGTCGCCAAATACCGTTTGTACTGTCATTGTTATTTGCCATATTCAATGCCTGTTCCCCCGCCCGAGAAAATGACAAAAAGGAGTTGGGTCATTTCAGGTTTTTCAACCCCTCAATTGTGGATACTGTTTTCACTCGGGAATACATTGCCGAGATACACTCTATCCGGAATGTCGAGGTCCGTACCCGAGTCAAGGGATTCGTGGAAATGATCCATGTGGATGAGGGTCGCCCGGTGCATGCCGGCCAACTCCTATTCACTCTTGGCAGTCGGGAGTTCAGGGAGAATCTGTTGAAAGCCAATGCGAATTACAAAGGACTTGTCGCAGAGTTGAAAGTCGCCGAGGTGGAGATGAAAAACACGCGCACACTTGCTGAGAAGAATATCGTCTCTTCATCTGAGTTGGACATGGCGTTAGCTCGCACGGAAGCTATTTCCGCAAGGATTGAAGAGGCGCAGTCCGCTATAGAATTGGCCAAGCTCAATCTTTCCTTTACCGAGATTCGCGCCCCTTTCAATGGTGTCATCAACAGAATACCGTTCAAAACGGGTAGCCTGCTCAGTGAAGGAGACTTGCTAACCACCATATCTGACAATAGTGAGGTTTTCGCTTATTTCAATGTGTCCGAAAGGGAATTCATCGAATTGATGAAGCGCGACAGCGTAAACACGATGAATGAAGTTTCGTTACGATTGGCGAATAACGAGATGTTTGGTGTCAAGGGTAGAATCGAGACCGTGGAGAACATCATCGACAGGGGCACAGGGAATATCGCTTTCAGGGCTCGATTCCGAAATCCCGAACTCATCCTCCGGCACGGGGGGAGTGGTAAAATACTCCTCACTGAAACCCTCCATCAGGCGATGGTCATTCCCCAGAAATCAACTTTTGAGATACAGGACCGGACCTATGTCTACACCTTGGACAGTTCAAATACGGTAAGGGCGCGCAACATCGTACCCAAACTAAGGCTGCCTCATCTCTTTGTGATCGAAAGCGGCTTGTCGAATAGTGACCGGGTTATTTATGAAGGAATCCAACAGATAAGGGAAGGTGACCGGGTCGAGCCCCAGTACATGCCTTTGCATGAGACGGAGTTCGATTGAATGCATTGAAATATCTCTCAAACAACAATGAAGGCTTAACATGAGTTCAATTTTCATAAATCGCCCCGTACTGTCTATAGTGCTTTCCCTGATCATCACTTTTCTGGGCGTACTTTCCTTCGTTCAACTTCCAGTGACTCAATTTCCGGACATAGCACCTCCCGAGGTGAATGTGACAACCAAATACACGGGAGCCAATGCCGAGGCTTGTGTCAAAGCAGTGGTCACTCCTTTGGAAAGGGCCATAAACGGTGTGCCTGGCATGCAGTACATGTCCTCCATTTCCGGCAATGATGGCACCAGCGTGATCCAGATCATTTTCAAAGCCGGCGTCGAACCTGACGTCGCAGCGGTAAATGTTCAGAACAGGGTCTCCTCCACGCTGGATGAACTGCCAGAGGAAGTGATCAAGGCAGGTGTGATCGTGGAGAAAGTGCAGAACAGCATGTTGCTCTATGTGAATCTGTTGAGTGATGATCCATCAATGGACGAGAAATTCCTCTATAACTATACCGATATCAACCTGATGGCTGAGCTGAAGCGGATCGATGGTGTCGGCTTTGCAGACATCATGGGCTCGCGCGACTATGCCATGCGAATCTGGCTGAATCCTTCTAAACTCACCGGATACGGCATTTCCACTGACGATGTCATTAATGCGTTGAAGCAACAGAATGTAGAAGCTGCACCGGGTAAGATCGGCGAAAGTTCCGATCGAAAGGCGCAATCCTTGCAATATGTGCTCAAGTACACTGGCAAGTACAATACAAAGGAGCAATATGAAGAGGTTATCATCAAAAGCAGCGATGAGGGGGAATTGATCAGGCTTAAGGATGTCGCCGAGGTCGAATTCGGATCACAAGAGTACGATGTGATCTCCAAGGAAAATGGGAAGCCCTCAGCGGCGATCATGCTCAAACAGCGTCCAGGAAGTAATGCCCGTGAGGTCATTGCAAATATCAAGAGGCGAATGTCCGAATTGAAAAAGGACTTTCCACCAGGTATGAATTATACGATAAGCTATGATGTGTCCGCCTTTCTGGATGCGTCCATTCATGAAGTGGTCAAGACACTTGTGGAAGCATTCGTACTGGTCTCGCTGGTGGTGTTCATTTTCCTTCAGGACCTTCGGTCTACGCTCATACCGGCACTGGCCGTTCCGGTTTCACTCATCGGTACGTTCTTTTTCATGCAATTATTCGGGTTCTCACTGAACTTGATCACGTTGTTCGCACTGGTATTGTCCATAGGTATCGTCGTGGACAATGCCATCGTGGTGATAGAGGCGGTTCATGCCAAGATGGAACAAATGGGTTCTGGGCCATTACAGGCCACATTGCTGGCCATGCAGGAGATCACCGGTGCCATCATTGCGATCACGCTCGTCATGTCTGCGGTTTTTGTACCTGTTGCTTTCATGCCTGGGTCCGCTGGTATTTTCTATAAACAGTTTTCGCTCACTCTGGCGGCATCCATCGTTCTATCGGGAGTTGTGGCATTGACACTGACACCCGCTCTCTGTGCTTTGATCCTGAAGCCGATCGGTCACGGATCGGGTAGGGGTTATCTGTTGAACAGATTCTTTGGCGGATTCAACCGCTGGTATTCCGGACTTTCAGAAAAATACAGATCCATCATCGCTGCTTTGGCGGGCAGACGAACAATAACAATCGTAGCCCTGATCATCTTTTGTTCAGCCACAGGCATCTTGGGAAGCATACTGCCGACGGGTTTCATCCCGAATGAAGATCAGGCCACCATTTATGCCAGTATAACCACACCATCTGGTGCTACACTCGAAAGGACAGAACGAGTTACAGATGCCATCCAGCATACGGCACAACAAATTGATGGTGTGGAATCCGTTTCCACGCTAGCAGGTTTCAATGTCCTTTCTGATGGCACAGGTGCCTCCTTCGGCATGAATCTCATCGGCCTGAAAAAATGGGATAAAAGGAAAATATCTGATAGAGGGATCATCGAAATGCTGAAGGAAAAAACAAAGTACATACGCGATGCGCGGATCGAATTCTTCACTCCACCGCCCGTGCCCGGTTTCGGTAATGCTTCGGGCTTCGAACTCCGTTTGCTGGATCGAACCGGGAAAGCAGACCTGAAGAAGTTGGAACAGGTTGCCACTGATTTTTCAGAAAAGATCAATCAACGACCAGAGATCGCTAATGCATTCACCACATTCGACGCCAGTTTCCCTCAATATATGGTGCATATCGACAATGCACGTGCAGCCCAGAAGGGGGTGGTGGTATCCGATGTGTTGGGCACACTTCAAACTTATCTGGGGAGTGAGTACGCGACCAACTTTATTAGATTCGGCCAGTTATACCGGGTTATGGTACAAGCCTTGCCGGAATATCGTGCTAAACCTGATGATATTCTCAGCCTTTTTGTCAAGAACAAAAGTGGCGAGATGGTACCCGTAACGGCCTTCATGAAGATCGAAAAAGTATATGGCCCTGAAGTAGTCACCAGATACAACATGTATCCCGCTGCGATGCTGAATGGCGAAGCGGCCAAGGGTTTCAGCAGCGGCCAGGCTATCCATGCCATTAAGGAAGTTGCCGCAAAGGAACTGCCTCCCGGATATGCTTATGATTGGGCCGGTTCCACGCGGGATCAAGCACTTGCCGGTAACGAATCGATGCTGATCTTCATGGTCTGTCTCCTCTTCGTCTACCTGCTGCTCTCTGCCCAGTATGAGAGTTTCCTCTTACCTCTTCCCGTTATCCTTTCTCTGCCTGCAGGCATAGCGGGATCCTTCCTCATGCTCTGGGTGTTGGGTCTGGAGAACAACATATACGCACAGGTTGCATTAATCATGCTCATTGGCCTGCTTGGTAAGAATGCGATACTCATCGTCGAATTCGCCTCCATGCGGCAACGGGCAGGTTTGAGCCCGCTCCAAGCGGTTTTGGAAGGTGCATCTTCCAGACTTCGTCCTATTCTGATGACTTCATTCGCTTTCATTGCAGGCCTCTTTCCTCTCATGTTTTCGTCGGGGGCGGGGGCAATCGGAAATCGTACCATTGGCGCCGCAGCAGCGGGTGGGATGTTCTTCGGAACCGTTTTTGGGGTCATGATCATACCAGGGCTCTTTGTGCTTTTCGCCACCATGCAGAACAATTACTCACACAGAAATATCGAACGGAGTGCCTAAAAATAAAATACAACATCCGAAAATGAAATGTAAGCTCCATTCCATTCGACTACAGCAAATCATCCCGCTCCTGTGTTGGATAGCCGCCGCATGCAGCATTCCTAAGATTCCGATGGAGGATAATGCTATTCCGATGCCGACCGCTTTCCAGATTTCAACGGATACGCTCAACAGTGTTTCGGATGGCTGGAGGTCTTTCTTTACTTCCACCCCATTGCGTAGGCTACTTGATTCGGTGATCGCCAACAACCCTGATATGGCCATCGCCACACAAAGGATTCAAGCCTCACGTGCCTTGCTTGTTCGCTCTTCTGGAGCCCTGATGCCATCGGTCGATGCCGCGATTCAGCCTAGCCTCAGGAAGTTCGGTACCTACACTATGGATGGTGCAGGGAACAAGACCACGGAGATCGAATCTGGCAGATACGTTCCTGTGCATCTGCCGGACATCTATTTGGGTCTGCAGGCTTCCTGGGAAGTGGACGTATGGGGTAAACTCAAGAATCAGAAGCAGGCGGCACTTGCCAGGTATCTTGCCTCAAATGAAGGGAGGAATCTCATTCAAACTGGATTGGTTGCTGAAACCGCTACTGCATATTATGAATTGGTATGCGCAGATCATCAATTGAATCTTCTTGATCAGACCATAAAGTTGCAGGAGCAAGCTGTTGAGATGGTAAAGGTTCAAAAACAAGCTGCAGTGGTCAATGAACTCGCAGTTCAGCAATTTGAGGCACAAGTACTTGAATTGAGAGGTATGCGAGAGGAAGTACTTCAGGGGATCGATATGCTGGAGAACAGAATCCATTTGCTCGCTGGTCGTTTTTCTGGTTCGGTTAAACGGGATACCGTGAAGTTCGTGGCAGAGCCTCCGCCTGTCGTGTATTCAGGGGTTCCTGCCGCATTGTTGCGCAATCGCCCCGACATTCGACAGGCTGAATGGGAGTTACAAGCCACCCGCTCCGATGTGAAAGCGGCCAGGGCAGCATATTTCCCATCTTTCCAGATTACGGGAAACATTGGCCTACAGGCGTATAAGGCAGGATTGCTTATTGCATTTCCTGAATCACTTGCATACGGCTTGTTCGCTGGCATGATGGGCCCAATTCTGAACAAGAGTTCCGTTAAAAGTGAATTCGCAAGAGCATCAGCAATACAGCAAGAGGCTTTATTCAACTACAAGAAGACCATCCTCCAGGGCTTTTCAGAAGTGCAACTTGAACTGAACCGATTGCAACGAATGGAAAGGTCATTCGACCTGAAGCAGAAGGAAACCAATCTGCTTGCCTCCTCTACGATCATTTCCGATGCACTTTTCAGGACAGGAAGAGCGGCTTACCTGGAAGTGCTTATCGCCAGACAGAATGCCTTGCGTTCTAATATGGAATTGATCAACATGCGGAAAAACCAATATTTATCTGCGGTATTGCTTTTCCGAGCATTGGGAGGGGGATATGATTAATCTGTTCCTAGTGAATTCTGGGTTATGGGGAAAAATCGCCGATCATATTCGGAATCAGGAAAATAAAAGCTTAAAGCAATGTGCTGGTAGCAAATGCTCAACCATTGGATCCGAAAGGTTCAATGGTCAAACACCTACTCCTTCCCGTTTTTTGGCACCCACTTTGCAATAAGTATTGCATGTCAACTGTAAGTATCAAAGAAAGATCATGGGTCGCTAGGGTCGCTGCTTGGAAATTGGGGGTTGATTCCGTTGCCCTAACCATTGGTGATACGATACACCTCCATAACGCAGCGGCCGAGGTGCTGGTCTGTGATCGCCGCTGGCTGATTCACGAACTGAAGCATGTGGAGCAGTTTCGCCGCTATGGTTTCTTCCGGTTCACCATCCTTTACCTATGGGAAAGTCTCCTTAACGGTTACTGGGACAATCGATTCGAAATAGAGGCGAGGGAAGCTGAAGGTTCAATCCATTAAAGTTTCCATCCATTCGACTTCGCCAAAAGCAAAAGAGCGCTTTTCTCCTACTGCTTCTGCAAGGAGTAACCCGTTCCTGTCCACTCCCTTCACCACCCATTTGCTGCGGATGTTCCCGGTTTTCAGCCAGACTTGCCTGCCCCGGGCGAAGAGATGTTGATTGTATTCCACTAATAGCTGATCCATACCTGTTTTCAGGAATTGACTGTAGCGTTTATCCAGCAAGCCGCAAAGTTCCCTCGCCATTTCAGGAGCAGCATGGGTTTTGCCTGTGATCTGTCTCAGGGAGACTGGATTGACGAGTTGTTCCGGAAACAAGGTTTGATTGATATTGATGCCCATCCCCACAATGGAAAATTCGACCCTGTTGCCTAAAACAGCATTCTCAATCAGGATTCCACCTGCCTTTCTGTCACGCCAGTAAAGATCATTGGGCCATTTGATGGCAGTTTCGCCACCTGCATATTTGTTAAATAAGTCGAAGCAGGCAAGGGCAGATATCAGGTGCAGGGGAAAAACATCGGCTGGATTCATCTCTCTCGGTTGCAAGACTACACTAAGGATTATGTTCTTCCCGGGTTCAGAAAGCCAGCTTTTCCCTCTCTGCCCCTTTCCGGAAGTCTGTTCCTGAGCAAAAAAGGCAGTTCCGTGACCAGCCAATCGGGCATGAGCTTCGGCCATGGCATGGATGTTGGTACTCTCTGTGGAGTCAAGTAAGATAAATGGTTGTCCGATGGTATGCATGCAGGAAGAGCAAATTAATTCATAATTTCGGGCAAATCAACGCAGGGGGATCAGACAGATCATCCCAGTCCTATTGGGCCTTTAACACCTCAATAAGTGCTGAACTGCTCCAAAAACTTAAAACGACAGATTTGACAGAGACATCAGTTCCTACTTCCCGGACCGCCAAGTATACTCGGCTCACCAAGAGCAGCAAGATTCTCAAAACCATCATCAGGGCCATTCAGGAAAAGAAAGGTGAACATCTTGTTTCACTGGATTTGCGTAAGATCCCTGAGGCCGTTGCCGATTTCTTCGTCATTTGTGAAGCATCCACTCAGGTTCAGGTCAGAGCCATTGCACACAACATTGAAAATGAAGTAAAGAAGGAATTGGGAGAGACACCTTACCGTCATGAAGGCCACCAGGCCATGCAGTGGGTACTGATCGATTATGTGAACATCGTTGCCCATGTTTTCCAATCTGAACCTAGGAAGTTCTACAGGCTCGAAGATATGTGGAACGATGCCGAGCGGACTGAATATGCAGATGACCAGCCTCCTCCGGTTCGAGAAAGGAAAAGAAAAGCAGTATGACGCTGCCCCAATTCACTAACTTGTAATAAACAGAAGATTAAGACTATATGCCACAGGAAGAGTTCAAGCCGAAAGTACAAGGTAACCGGGGACCGGGATTCAACCGGAACAGCGGGGACGGAGATGACAAGAATTCCAGGAAGACACCCCGATTCAGCATCTACTGGATATATGGCATTGTCGCCCTGTTCCTGATTGGCTATCAGGTGTTGAATCGCGTCACGCCGGAAGCGACCAAAATCACCGAATTGAAATTCAGGCAGGAAATGCTTGCAGCCAATGATGTGGAGAAGGTGGAGCCTGTACGGAATAAGGACTTGATTAGGGTATACATACTTAAGGATAGCTTGAATAAGCCTGTATACAAGGAATTGTTGGGTGACAAACTCACCTACATCATGAATGGAAAAGGTCCTCAATTCCAGTTCAATTATTCCAAGGTTGAGGACTATCAGTCCGTGCTCACGGAGTTTTTCAAGAACAATCCCACTGTAAAGCCCATCCCAGTGGATCCGGTCACCGATCCCGAATGGTTCGGTCCACTCATCAATATCCTCTTCCCGCTACTCATGTTCGGCCTGCTATTCGTGTTGATGATGCGTAAAGTGGGCGGCTCTGGTGGAAGCGGAGGCCCCGGAGGCATTTTCAACATCGGCAAGTCAAAGGCTCAGCTTTTTGATAAAGGCACCAAAGTGAACATCACTTTCGCCGATGTGGCCGGACTTGACGAGGCCAAGCAGGAGGTGATGGAAATCGTAGACTTTCTCAAGAATCCAAAAAAATATACTGCGCTGGGGGGGAAGATCCCTAAAGGAGCGCTGCTCATAGGTCCGCCCGGAACGGGTAAGACCCTGTTGGCGAAGGCCATGGCCGGTGAAGCACAGGTGCCATTCTTCTCCATGTCTGGTTCGGATTTCGTCGAACTCTTCGTGGGTGTCGGTGCCAGCCGTGTGCGCGACCTCTTCAAGCAAGCCAGAGAAAAAGCGCCTTGCATCATTTTCATAGATGAGATCGATGCCATCGGCCGTGCTCGTGGAAAGAACATGATGATGAGCAACGATGAACGCGAGAATACACTGAACCAACTGCTGGTTGAAATGGATGGTTTTGGCGGGGACAGTGGAATCATCATTTTGGCGGCTACTAACCGTCCAGATGTGCTCGATTCCGCGCTGCTGCGTCCAGGTCGCTTCGATAGGCAGATCAGCATAGACAAGCCCGATGTAGTGGGTAGGGAAGCCATTTTTCATGTTCATCTGATGCCGATCAAACATTCGGATAAATTGGATATCCATAAATTGGCCGAACTGACACCCGGTTTCGCTGGTGCCGATATCGCCAACGTCTGCAACGAGGCTGCGCTCATTGCTGCACGGAAAGGCAAATCTCAAGTGGAAATGGACGATTTCCAGGACGCGATCGATCGGGTCATCGGTGGTCTGGAGAAGAAGAATAAGATCATCTCACCGGAAGAAAAGAAGATCATCGCTTACCACGAGGCAGGCCACGCCATCTGTGGCTGGTACTTGGAACATGCCTACCCTTTGTTGAAAGTGACCATCGTGCCCCGCGGGGTCGCTGCGTTGGGGTATGCACAATACACGCCCAAGGAGCAATACCTCTATGATACGGAACAGTTGATGGATCAGCTTTGCATGACCCTGGGGGGGAGAGCAAGCGAGGAGATCTTCTTCGGAAAAATATCTACCGGTGCACAGAACGATCTCCAACAGGTCACCAAACTGGCCTATGCGATGGTCACTGTTTATGGGATGAACGACAAAGTGGGCAATGTGAGCTTCTATGACCCCAACCAGGACACTATGTTCACCAAGCCATACAGTGAGGAAACAGGCGAATTGATAGATTCGGAGGTTCGCAAACTCGTTGAGAGTGCCTATACTCGGACGGTCTCTTTACTGAAAGGCAAAAGGGGAGATGTGGAGAAGCTGGCACTTGCATTGCTGGAAAGGGAGGTGCTTCATCAGCAGGATGTGGAAGAACTCATCGGCAAACGACCCTTCGAAGAAAAGAAGGTATTGCTTGATCCCACACCTGATCATCCCGTTCCAACTGATCTCGGAACGCATACTATCGATCAGGCATAACCGAAGATAAAGATGGCCGGCACCACTTCATCCCGAGAGACCATATTGGCGAAGATCCGGAGATCACTGGCCCAACCGGTTCCTCTGCCTTTCCCCAAACAGGAGACTCCGGGAGAGATCTATCCATCCGCCACGGAGGACCTCACCGTTGCTTTCGCTCAGGAATTCACCAGGTTGTTGGGCAAATTCGCTTATTGCAGTGGCAGGGAGGAATTGGTGCATCAGATCCGGGAACTCATCGTGGAAAGGGGCTGGAAGGAAGTGTATTGCTCAGAGCCAACACTGCGAAACCTGCTTTCACCTGACGGCGCATGGTCATTTTCCGAACTACCTCTTGAACAGGCTGATCTGTCCATCACAACCTGTGAGGCGCTCGTGGCACGAACGGGTTCCTTGGTGCTCAGTTCCCGAACGGGCGGACGGACTTCAAGTGTATACGCTCCAATTCATGTCTGTGTAGCCCTGTCCTCTCAACTCGTATATGATGTAAAGGATGCCCTTCAAATGCTTCAACTGAAGTATCCCTCAGGCCTTCCCTCACAGGTCAGCTTCGCCACCGGACCAAGTCGTACCGCGGATATCGAGAAAACCCTGGTCGTGGGGGTACATGGCCCCAAAGAGGTCTATTGTTTCCTGCTCGAAGACCTGTGAGCGACTCTTCCCCGTACAACACCGTTTCATTACCTTTAAAATATGAATTCCGAAACGTACTACTTGTTCGTATACGGATCCCTGAGGAGAGGTTTCCATCATCCCGCATATCAGTACATCAGTGAATATTTCCATTTCGAAGGGGATGCTTCTGCTCGAGGCACGCTGTACGACTTGGGGAATTATCCTGCGGCCATTCCATCTTCCGAAGGCATTATCTTGGGAGAACTTTACCGAATACGCGAAACGGCACAGTTCGGTTGGGCCATGGCGCAGCTCGATGATTACGAGGGTGTCGTGGTCGAAGCCGGAGAAAAGCAGGAATACAGGAGGGCAATGACTGATGTGCATTGCGGAGGCAAGGAGATGAAGGCATGGATTTATTGGTATGCGAGGTCGGTTGATGGATTACCGGTTGTGGCATCGGGAGATGTTCTGGAATATTTTAAAAGCCGGCAGGGCTGAACCGATATTATTACTTTTGAGGATGCAGTTACCCGACGGCAAAAAAGTTTATTTCCTTTCCGATTTTCATCTCGGCGTGCCGGATCGTGCAAGTAGTCTGGACAGAGAGAAGAGGATCGTCCGTTTTCTGGAAGAGGCCCGTTCCGATGCAGCAGTGATTTTTATCGTGGGAGACCTTTTCGATTTCTGGTACGAATATAGAAGAGTGGTGCCCCGTGGTTTCGTTCGCATTTTGGGCAAGATGGCGGATATCACCGACAGTGGAATACCCATACATTTCTTCGTAGGGAACCACGATATGTGGATGAAGGATTATTTTCAGAAAGAACTCAACATTCCCGTCTACTTCGGTCCAAAGGCTTTTGAGTACAATGGCAAGAAATTTCTGGTCGGGCATGGCGATGGGCTAGGACCGGGGGATCACGGGTATAAATTCCTGAAGAAATTATTCCGGAATCCCTTCTGTCAGTTCTTATTCGGGATCATACCCCCCTTCATTGGTATGGGTCTGGCGAATTGGTCCAGCAAAAGCAGTCGTGCGGTGACGGGTAAGGACGACGAGCATTTTCTCGGTGAAGACAAGGAATGGTTGATCATATACTGCAGGCAGGTATTGAAAAAGGAAAAGTTTGACTATTTCATATTTGGCCATCGCCACCTTCCCATCGATCACGATCTTGGACAAGGCATACGTTACATCAATCTCGGCGATTGGATCAGATACGACAGTTATGTGGTTTTTGATGGTGATGCGCTGGAGCTGAAATACTACAAGTCATGAGGTTGATGCTGATCCTGTTCTTCGCGGGGATGTCAATGAGATTGGCCGCTCAACAAGGGAGTGGCCCTCAGCTTATCCGTACCATACCCGGAGAGTTCACCTCATTCGCCGCGGATGTCCTGGGGAACCTGTACACCATCGGGAAAGACAATCAATTGAAAAAATCAGGACCCTCCGGGGATTCGGTTGGCGTTTATAACGATGTACGTCGATTCGGTAAACTCAGTTATATCGATGCTTCAAACCCGCTGAAGACATTGCTTTTCTATCGTGACTTTCGCACTATTGTTGTGCTGGACAGATTCCTGAATGTGGTCAACACGATCGACCTGCGCAAACAGAACATCTTTCAGGCAAAGGCCATCTGCACTTCCTATGATAATAATATATGGGTCTGGGACGAGCAGGAAAGCAAATTGCGAAAGATCGGTGAAGATGGCAGGATACTTTCCGAGACCGCAGATCTGCGCATGGTTTTCGATGAGGTGCCCGTTCCTGCCACCCTTTTTGATCAGGACGGATTCGTTTACTGCTATGACCCTGCCCGCGGCATGTATGTATTCGATTACTATGGTGCTTTCAAGAACAGGTTGCCATTGCTGCAGTGGAAAGACTTACAGGTGATCGGTAAAACGATCTTGGGCAGGCTGGATGGCAAACTGATGACCTATACCGTCGGCACATTGCAATTGAATGAAAAACCACTTCCAGCAGCACTGCGTGATTCAGAGCGGATCAGGCTGATGCGGCAGGGCATTTTTGTACTTGATGCGGACGCCATCAGGCTGTTCACGCTTCAATGAACATTCAAATATCCAACTTCTCATGCAGGACATCTTCAACAGGACACTCCTTGATAATTTGATGAGCAATTATTTCGTAGTGGCCGGTGTCATTCTCATAGCATTCCTACTCAAAAAATTCGTAGGTACATTTTTCACGGATTTCTTCCTCTGGACCATGCGCAGGGTAGGCCGTCAAATCGATCGGGCTACTTTCCGGACGCTGATACTCGGGCCTGTTCAGGACTTCCTTTTTCTGCTGATCACCTACTTGGCCATCTCCAGCTTGAATTATCCAGCGGTGATGGATTGGAAATTCCATTCCTTCGGTCTTCATCATTTTCTGGAAGGATCGGCTATTTTCCTGCTCATCCTGTCCTTCTTCCGAATGCTTTTGCGGGGGATCGATTATATGGCCTACGTGATGGGTCGTAAGGCGGACTTAACACCAGATCAGTCCGACAATCAACTGGTCATCTTTTTTAAAGATTTCCTGAAGGTCATTATCGTCATCGTTTGCCTGCTGGCAATCTTGCGGTTCGTTTTCAATAAGGATATCACCAAGGTGCTGGCCGGACTCAGCATCGTTGGTGCTGCGATAGCATTGTCGGCGCGCGAAAGCCTGGAAAACCTGATCGCCTCTTTCATCATCTTCTTCGACCGTCCGTTCACGACCGGCGATCTTCTTCGAGTGGATCAATTCACCGGAACAGTGGAGAGAATAGGATTACGAAGCACAAGGATCCGTACGACGGACAAGACCTATGTGACCGTGCCCAATAAAAAGATGGTGGACAGCATAGTGGACAATCTCTCCCTGCGCACCCAACGTCGAGGTGAACTCAAACTGGAATTGGTGCCGGAAACTTCCGCAAATCAAGCGGAGGAACTGGTAAATGGCATCAGGACCATTCTCGGCGCACCTTCCATCATATCAAGGAACGTCCACCTCAGCGAACTCACCGCGCAGTCCATCGTGATCCAGGCGGAGTACTTCACCGATGATGTCAGTATCGAGGATTTTCAGAAACTGAAGCAGGGGGTCAACCTATCGATCATGCGTCTGATGGAGGACAGGGGGATAGAACTGGCCGGTGCAGGAAAGGACTTTCGCTTGGTCCCCAAGCGATGAATGTATATGAAGCCCCAGCTACCCTTTGGCTGTTCGCTTACTTTTGGTCAGAGTTTTTCCACGATAGCGGCCAATTCCGCCACCATGTTCCCGCTCTTCCCGTATTCCACTACACGTCCCGCCTCTTTCCCGTTATGCATGACAATGAATGTGGGTGTGTTCTTGACGTTGAAGAGTTGGGCGATGTTTCCTTGTACTTTTTTTGCACGATCCACCGCGAATAGGGTGATGCGTCGCTCGGGAAATCCTGCAGCATCCGACCATTTCAAAAATTGAGGGATCAGGTTCTGACTATCGTGGCACCAGGTACCGAAGATGATGACGAAAAAAACGGAATCAACTTTTGCTTTCAGGATCTCAACCGCTTGGGGTGGCGGCGTATACCATTTCCCATTTGCACTAAATTCAGAAAAGCTGGTGTCCTGCTCCACCATGCTGCGGTTAATAATGCCGACCAATTGTTTTCTCCCTGAGCTATCCCTGGATACATCCACACATGGTTGTGCAACGGCGGAAAATATCATGGATGAAAAGATGCAAAAGAGTATGTACCGATACATGGAAACGGAATTTGTGCGGTGCGGATGAAGAGCTCAGGGAGGATACTTATGATAGTCCGGCCTTGAGCTCAAGCAGGAAGCCCTTGATCTTTTTCAATGTTTCGATTGCTTCGAATTTGGCCCCGGATTTTTTGGTGGCTTTCAGGAAGGTCCTTGCACCATCGATCGTGTATTTTCTTTCACGAAGCAGATGATGTATTCGTTGCAGATTTTTGATGTCGTCGGGGCGGAAGAAGCGATCCCCTTTTCGGTTTTTCCGGGGTTTCAGGATATCAAATTCTGATTCCCAGTAGCGGAGCAATGATGCATTCACCTGGAACATGGCGGCCACCTCGCCAATGCCATAGTACTGCTTCTGATATAGGATGTCATCGGCTGGTACATCTATTCGTGCCGCTTCGAGCCCCATCTCCTTGATGGATTTCCTGCCCCTGGTGCTTTTCTTTTCCTCGGTTTGGACGACCTTGATTTCCGCATCTTCCTGTAAAGAAGGGGCAGTTGGCTCTGCGACTATTTTGATCGAAACGGGTTCTGGTTGCTGAATGGCTTCAGGTTCTTCAGGAGCGATGACCACAACAGGAGGGCGTAACCTTCTTTCAAAAGCGGTTTTCAGCTTTTCTTCCGGTTTGATCTCTGATTCGGGAGTGGTTGTGGTCGAGAAAAGGTCGAGTTGTTCCAGCATGCCGACGAATTTATAGGAATACAGCAAGGATCAGGCTAATAATTTATGCACAGGATGTGAAGGATAAACCGGAGGGGGCCAGTTTAGTCGAAACTCTGGTTGCCGGAGGCTGCGATCTTCAGGATCTGTTGATATTGCTCCGGGCTGAGGTCATTATAGAAGAAATAGATGGGGTCAAGTGTCCTGCCCAATTTATGTACCTCATAATGGCAGTGGGGCCCCGTGGATTTCCCCGTACTTCCGACCCAGCCGATGACTTCCCCTCGCTTGACGGATTGACCAGACTTCACCTTTACGCGAACCATGTGCCCATACAGGGTTTCGTATCCATATCCATGATTGATGACCACATGGTTACCATATCCATTGCCGGTATTTCCGGCGGTGTTCACGCGACCATCAGCCGTGGCATATATAGGAGTGCCTTGCGGGGAGGAAAAATCGAGGCCGGCATGGAATTTAACCGTCTTATAAACAGGGTCGATGCGGTATCCGTAACCAGAAGCCAACCTATTGAGGTCCTTGTTATTTACCGGCTGTATGGCCGGGGTGGATGCCAGCAGTTTTTCCTTGTCTCTGATCATGAACTCTATATCCTTGTAGGATTTTTCCTGGAATTGCATCCGGCTTTCCAGGTTTTTGATGGTTTTGGTGAGGGAATAGGCTAATTCATTCTCGTCCATTGAAGAAACCAGGTTGATCTCCTTTTCCAATTCCATCTTTTTCGCCCGAGCGCTGTCGGGAATGGGGCTGGCCTCAAAAATGGTTCGGTATACGTCGTTATCCCTTTTCTCCAATTGAACCAGTTTCTGTTCCATCTCCTTTACCTGCGCGGAAATGGCTGTCAGGTCTTCCTGAGACCTTTCATATTGCAGTCGGAGGATCTTTTCCTTGGGTGAATCCAGAAAGCGGAAGGCAAGACCAACAATGATCATTCCAGTGACAATAGCAGTGGCCAGAAAGCCGAGAACACGGAGAAACTTGACCCGAAGGGGGACCACCAGTTTCTCATACCGGAGGCTATTGGTGTTATAAAAATACTTGACCTTTTTCATGATTTCCCGGTCCGGTCCTTCTGAGCCCCTCATCCTTCCGGCCGCAGAAAGGCCACATCTGTCAAATGATGTACTTTTGTGCCCCATGCCGGGGTGAAGGAGACAAATATAACCGTTTGACTCAAGAAATCATTCCGGACAAACGATTTACCCCCATGACTTCCGCAGAGATCAGGCAGCGATTCCTTGACTTTTTCGCATCGAAAGGACATCATATCGTTCCCTCGGCACCTATCGTCGTCAAGAATGATCCAACCCTGCTATTCACCAATGCGGGTATGAATCAGTTCAAAGACTATTTCCTCGGTAACAGATCCGCCCCTTTCAAGCGGGTAGTGGATACCCAGAAGTGCCTCCGCGTCAGTGGGAAGCACAACGATCTGGAGGAAGTGGGCGTGGATACCTACCATCATACTATGTTCGAGATGCTGGGTAACTGGAGTTTTGGTGATTATTTCAAGAATGAGGCCATTGATTGGAGTTGGGAACTGCTGACCGAAATATATAAACTGCCCAAAGACCGCATATATGCTACTGTTTTCGAAGGGGATGCCAAGGAAAAGCTTCCTGCTTCCACCATTGCACTGGCCAAATGGAGGCATTACCTGCCTGAGAACCACATTGTATTGGGTAATAAAAAGGATAATTTCTGGGAGATGGGAGATATGGGACCTTGCGGTCCCTGCAGCGAAATACATGTTGACTGCCGTCCCGATGGTGAACGGGCCGAAATTCCTGGCGAACAATTGGTCAATAAGGATCATCCTCAGGTGATCGAGATATGGAACAACGTCTTCATTCAATTCAACAGGCTGAAGGATGGGAGTTTGGAGCCATTGGCATCCACCCACGTGGATACGGGCATGGGTCTGGAAAGATTGGTCAGGGTCTTGCAAGGCAAGTCGTCCAACTATGATACGGACATTTTCAGCGGTACCATCAGCGCAACGGAAAAGATCACCGGCAAAAAATATACAGCAGGGGCGGATCGAAAAGACGTAGCCTTCCGGGTGATCGCGGATCATATCCGCGCCATCGGGTTCACGATCGCCGATGGTCAATTGCCTTCAAATACCGGTGCCGGTTATGTCGTCCGTCGGATACTGCGCAGGGCCGTCAGGTATTATTATTCATTCCTGGATCATCATAAACCCCTGCTTTGCCAGCTCATTCCCTTGCTGGGCGAGCAGTTCAGGACCGTTTTCCCTGAATTGCACCAGCAAGCCGACTTCGTTTCGCGCGTGGTCAGGGAAGAAGAGGAATCTTTCCACCGAACTCTTGAAAAAGGCCTGCGCAAGTTCGAGGAGATCAGTGCTCAATCATCCGTCGATCTGCTAGTGAACGGATCCGCTGCATTCGAGCTCTATGACACCTATGGATTCCCGATCGATCTGACCCGGCTCATCGCACAGGAAAAAGGTTACCAGGTGGATGAAACTGCCTTCGAGTTGGAGATGGGTAAGCAGAAACAAAGAAGCAGGGCCGCGACCACACTGGATACGGATGACTGGATCATTGTCCAGGATCAGGATGCTGGTAAAAAAGGCAGCCCTTTCATCGGATACGATAAGGTGGAAGCCGAAGCGAAATTGCTTAGATACCGTAGAATAAAGTCCAAGGGGAAAGAATCCTGGCAGGTCGTTCTTGATCATACTCCCTTCTATGCAGAAAGTGGGGGACAAGTAGGTGATACCGGCTGGTTGCGGATCGGCGAAGAGCGGGTGACCGTTACCGATACCCGGCGCGAGAATGAACTCATACTCCATATAGTCCCGGACATGCCCGCTGATACGAGTGGTTCCGTAGAAGCTTGGGTGGATGCACCAAAACGACAGGCAACCGCCATTCACCATTCGGCCACTCATCTTTTGCATGCCGCACTGCGTAAAGTGCTTGGAACCCATGTGGCCCAAAAGGGTTCACTGGTAAACTCCGAATACCTGCGGTTCGATTTCTCCCATTTCGCCAAAATGAGTGCTGAGGAGATCAGGGAAGTAGAATCCATAGTCAATGCCAGGATCCGACAGAATATACCGGTGGTCATCCGGGAGATGCCGAAAGAAGAAGCCATTTCCATGGGAGCAACGGCCCTCTTTGGTGAAAAATATTCAGATATCGTTCGGGTGGTGATCATCGACCCGGCCTACTCGATAGAACTATGCGGAGGTACGCATGTTTCATCCACGGGCGAGCTCGGCTTGTTCACCATATCAGCTGAAACTGCAGTAGCTGCCGGTGTGCGTCGTGTGGAAGCGGTATGTGGTGCGCCAGCAGCTATGCACGTTCGGGATCAGATGGATATTCTGGCTGCCGTCGGTCAGCAATTGCGCCATCCCAAGGAGATCGGCAAGGCTATTGAAAACCTGCAGCAGGAAAATGCAGAACTCAGGAAACACATCGATCATCTCGAGGGAAGGCTGCTCGTGGGCATTCGCAACGAACTGCTGATGAAAGATGAGATCATCAACGGCGTGACTTTCATCGGCTCTGCAGTGAATGTCGGTAATGCCGAGGCACTCAAGAAACTCATTTTCGACCTGAAGAACCATTTGAACGACTACCTCATTCTCCTCACTGCCAATATAGGCGGCAAGCCATTTGTGGCCATCGGGATAGATGACAAAGTGGTTGCAGCCCGTGGGCTTGATGCAGGAAAGATCATCAAGGAGATCATTGCACCCTTGATCAAGGGCGGTGGTGGAGGTCAAAAAAATCTTGCCACGGCTGGTGGCCAGGATCCCGCCGGACTCGAGCAGGTCATTGCCGCAATTAGACATCTGCTCGCCTGAGTTTTAACAATTCTCAAACTAAGGGCAATTTCCCCCTTCACTACTTTTACTGGACTTTTTTCCATTCAAATTTCACCAAGTATGAGACTATATTCTTTAATGCTGAAGGGATCGGTGAGCATGCTGACCCTCTTTACGATAACGGCTACTGCACAGGAGTCGGTATCGCCAGCACCTTCTGGCAAAGAACCCATCAGAAATAATTCTGAGAAACAGATCATCATCCGCAACAACGGTGGTCATGAGGAAAAGATGACCGTTGTGATTGATGGCGACAAAATCACCATCAATGGTAAGCCTCTTGTGGAATATCAGGGGGGCGACATCGTCATCAATAAGAACAGGTTGGGAGATCTGGATCGGCTCGATGACCTTATCGAACGGAATATTGAGATTGAGGTGCCGGATGGATCCATTGAACCAGGGATGAAGCATTTTAGTTTTCGTTTCCCATCTCCCCATGTTCCTGGCCCCAAGTCCTGGAATTTCAACGAAGATGGGGAAGAAATAGGTAAGCCCCGGGCCATGCTGGGCGTGACAGCAGATAAAGGGGAAAAAGGCGCGGTTATCTCCGGCATATCAGAAAATTCAGCCGCCGCTAAAGTTGGACTGGCCAAAGGAGATGTCATCACGGCTGTTGATGGAAACAAAATCACGGACCAAGCTTCACTTGCATCGATCATCCAAACCAAAAAGCCGGGAGATGAAGTGTTGATCAGTTTTATCCGGGAAAAAAAGACAAAGAAGATCAAAGTGAAATTGGGAGAGGCGAGGAATTCTGGGACCTTTGATATCACCCTGCCCTTGAATGATGACGAGTTCATGGATGCCGTTCCACGGATCAGCGAAGGCCAGATTTTTCCTTATTTGCCACCAAAGAATTTCAGCAACAAGGGTTGGGAAAGGGATTTGTATGTAAACGACAGGCCACGACTCGGAGTACAGATCGAAGAAACGAAAGATTCCCAAGGAGTTAAAGTGATGGATGTAAAACCCGACTCTCCTGGTGAAAAAGCAGGACTGAAGGAAGATGACATCATCACCCAGGTGGACGGTAAAGAAGCCAATTCAGTGAAGCAGGCTATAAATGCCATTCACGATGCGAGGGATAAAACCAGTTTTCCGATTATGTTGCTACGCAATGGAACTCCCTTGAAGGTGGAGGTCAGGATGCCCAGACCATTGCGCAAAGCAGACCTCTGACCCTGCATGAGTCAATGAAATGGTCCCCTAAAGTGCTTCTCTGGGGGGCTTTTCATTTCGGGGATAAGCCTCATTTCGGTAATTTTGAGGCATTCATGCAGCAGCAAGCAATCAAGAAGGAAAAAAGTCCGGATCCTTACGAGATCGTCATTGGATTGGAGATCCATGTTCAGTTGAGAACAGAGTCTAAGCTTTTCTGCTCCGATGCCAACCTGTTCGGATCGGGACCCAATATGAATGTCAGTCCCATCACCCTCGGACACCCGGGAACATTGCCCATGATCAACAGGAAGGCAGTCGAATTCGCCGTACGCATGGGTCTGGTCTGCCATTGCGATATCGAGCGTCATAACTATTTCGCTCGTAAGAATTATTTTTATCCTGACCTGCCCAAGGGATATCAGGTCTCTCAGCATACCACACCCATATGCCGTAATGGTCATGTGATCATCAACGTGGAAGGTGAGGAGAAGAAGGTGCCACTCACTAGGATACATCTTGAAGAGGATGCAGGCAAAAGCATCCATGATATAGACCCGTCTTTTACTTGTCTGGATTACAACAGGGCCGGTGTGCCGCTGATCGAGATTGTTACGGAGCCGGACATGCGAAGTAGTGAGGAAGCTTTTGCTTTCCTAACGGAAGTGCGTAAGTTGGTCCGTTGGATCGGCATCTGTGATGGGAACATGGAAGAAGGCAGCCTTCGTTGCGATGCCAATATTTCCGTTCGTCCACATGGTGTCACCGAATTGGGTACCAAGGTGGAGGTCAAGAACCTGAACTCCATCCGGAACATCCGGAAGGCTATTGATGCCGAAGCGACAAGACTCATGGGCATGATGGATCGCAGTGAGACGATATTACAAGAGACACGAAGCTATGATGCCGACCGAAATACCACATTCTCCATACGTACCAAGGAGGACGCAGATGATTATAGATATTTCGCTGAGCCCGACCTAAATCCATTTCATCTCACCGAAGAGTGGATCCGTGGAGTGGAAAAGGCTTTGCCGCCTTTGCCGGAACAACGGATGGCAAAATACCGGGATGAACATGGATTGACGGACTACGATGCACATGCACTTTGTGAGGAGCGTGAACTTTCTGATCTGTATGAACGAATCGTAGGGCACACTGATCAATTCAAGCCAACGGCGAATTTTCTCATGGGGCCCGTACGCTCTTGGCTTAATGAAAGACAGGAGGGTTGGGATGCGGTCAAGATCGACCCTGTGTCCTGGAAGGCTATGATCGATCTTGTCGAAGGAGGGAAACTGAATTTTTCCGTGGCAGCACAAAAACTCCTTCCGGCACTCCTGGATGGTATTTCAACCGATCCGGTACAACTCGCCAGAGAACTCAATATCATTCAAGATGCGGATTCCGGTTCGGTTCAGAAATGGGTGGATGAGGTGATCGCCCGCATGCCAGATAAGGTCATGGAATACCAAAAGGGTAAAAAAGGACTCATCGGACTCTTCGTTGGGGAAGTGAAGAAACTGTCCAAAGGCAAGGCCGATCCCAAGATCACGAACGAACTGTTACTCGAAAAACTCAACCGATCATAAAACCATATCATGCGTAATCTTATCCTAACGCTATTGGCCGTTGCACTGATGCTATTCTCTTGCACTAATCCTGGAAAAAAAGAGTTTCGGGTAGAAGGTAGCTTGAAGAACAATCCCGAAAAGCAGACCGTCTATCTAGATAAAGTGGACTTGACAGGATCGGCACCGAAGACCCTCGACACGATGATCCTGCCCAAGGGGAATACGGATTTCATGCTCAAGACGGCGGATCCAGGTAAGGAAGGCATGTACCGGCTGAGATTCGAGCGTGATGGAGTTTTCGCCTTGCTGATCAATGATGTCCCCAACATCCGCTTTCAGGCCGACTGGAATTCCTTTAGCGACTATGCCGTGAACAGTGCATCCAGCAATTCCTTTCGCAGGTTGTTGAAGCGTTTCAACAACGACCTGGCCGTCATCGATTCATTACGTAAAAGAGTTTTGGATGCTCGAGCACAGAAACTCTCTGATAGTCTTCAGGCAGGTTATGAGTCGGATTTCCGCTCTTTCATTGGAAGTACCGAGGATCTCCTGATAGGCTATGCGGACACTGCGAAGTCTGCATCCGTGGCACTTTATGCCTTGGGTATGGTCAGGGGCCAAGCCGATCCACAGAAACTGGATCCGGTGGTAGCGGGTCTGTCCAAGAGATTCCCGGACAATGCGGAAGTGGTCAAGGTAACCCAGGATTACCTGCAGGAAGAAAAGGCGATGATGGATAAGGATATGAGCGGCAAGCAGGCACCGGACTTCACCCTGCCCGACACGGAAGGCAAGAATGTTTCGTTGAGTTCATTTAAGGGCAAATACGTATTGGTCGATTTCTGGGCCAGCTGGTGTGGACCCTGTCGTGCCGAAAACCCGAATGTTGTGGCAGCATATCAGAAGTTCAAGGGCAGGAACTTCGGGATATTGGGTGTATCACTTGACCAGAACAAGGATGCCTGGCTCAAGGCCATCAAGGATGATGGACTGGTCTGGACCCACGTCAGTGACTTGAAATACTGGAATAGTTCCGTAGTCCCACTCTACCATATCGAAGGCATCCCTTTCAATGTACTGGTCGATCCCCAAGGAAAGGTTGTCGCCACTTCTTTGCGCGGCCCCGATCTGGAGAATAAATTGTCCCAGGTGCTCAAGTGAGCACCCGCTTCAGTAGTTCCTGGAAAACCCGGGTTTGAGCTTAGCTAAAATCTGTATAGCTTGTTGATCATGCCTCGGATGGATTCTGACTTTTTTCTTTCCCTTTCTTCGCCGTGTCAATGAGCAAAACGGGAAGCAGGATAAGGTTGGTCGTCGTGGCCGAGAACAAGGTAAGTGAGGTCAGCAGGCCAAGTGCCTGAGTTCCTCCGAATCCGCTGAACACAAATACAATAAATCCGGCAACAAGCACCATCGATGTATATAAGATGCTGATTCCTGTATGCCTGATCGTCTCGATCACCGTGATCTTCACCTGATTCCCATGCACGGGAAGTTCCTGTTTATAATTGACGAGGAACCTGATGGTGACATCAATGGCGATCCCCAATGCCACACTAAAGATGAGTACCGTAGATGGCTTGATGGCGATGCCGAGCCATCCCATAACCCCTGCGGTGAAGATCAACGGGATCAGATTGGGGATCAGGGAACAAATGAGGATCCTGAAGGAACGAAAAAGGTATAGCATGCAGAGTGCGATGAGCAGGAATGCCCAGAGGATGCTTTCCTTGAGGCCATTGATGATGAAGCGGCTGCCTTCCAGAAAGGTCACACTGGTGCCGGTCATTTCAACGGTATACTTACTGGTGTCGAAGAATTCAGCTGCCTTCTTGGTGAGCGTGTCTATGATCAAGGGAAGTCTTTTACTTCCGACATCTGCCATGTTCACACTGATCCTGGCCTTCTGCTTATTGCTGTCGATGAAGGCCGTGAGCATTTTCTCGAAGTTGGAAGCATTTCCTGAAGCCGCAGTCCCACTGTCCTTTTTCGCCTTGAGGTAGTCACTGACGAAAGCGCCGTCGAATGAATTGGGAATGGCATAGTTGGCGCTGTCGCCATCATAAAATCCCTGCTTGGCGAATTTAAGACCTTCCGCTACTGAAAGAGGCCTGGCCATCTCTGGCTGCGCGGCGATGTAGCTGCTGAAGGAATCGATCTTTTCGAAGAGCTGCAGGGAACGCATACCCGAAAATCCATACTTTTTACGGGTATCCACGATGATCTCGAGTGGCATGATCCCCTTGAAATGTTTCTCGAAGAATTTGAGGTCGAGGTATACCTTATCCTTTTTTGGAAGGTCGTCAACGATGAACCCTTCGGTGCGTAGACGCATCATGCCGGTAATGGAGAAAATGAGCACGGCGATGGCGATCAGGTAGATCGTCTTTTTATGACTGAAGACCCAGAATTCGATCTTGGTGAGCAAGCGGATCAACCATTTGTTGTCGAGATACTTGATATGGCGTTTTTTGGGAGGAGGCAGAAAACTGAGTGCCGTGGGCAGCAAGATGAAGGAAATGAAGAAAAGGGCCATGATATTGATGCCCGCAACGATGCCAAATTCCTTGAGTACCGCGCTACGGGTGAGGGCGAATACGGCAAATCCTATGGCCGCAGTGATATTGCAGAACAGGGTGACGATCCCCATTTTGCTGACCATATTCACCAGTGCCGCTTTCTTGTCCCCACTTTGTATATAGGAGGTGTGGTATTTGTTCAGGAAATAGATGCAGTTCGGTATGCCGATCACCACCACCAAGGATGGGATGAGGGCATTCAGCAACGTGATCTGGAAGCCGCAGAGGTACATCGTGCCCAAGCTCCAGATCACTCCGATGGCCACGGTCATCAGGGACAATACCATGGTGCTCAGCGAACGGAAGAACAGGAATAGGATGATGGCGGACAATAGGAGTGAGGCGACAAGTATCCACCGCATTTCCTTCTCCACACGTACAGCAAGATCGGTCCTCACCAGGGGAAGGCCGCTCAGATGGATCTCCGTATGCAAACGCTCGCCGAAAGCATTCGATTTCTGTATGATCGAGGCCACTGCGGTCTCTCGTTCCTTCGAATCCATTACATCCTTGTTGATCCTGACAGCGATCAGATAGGCATGTGTCTCCGGATTGTACATGAGGCCTTTGTAGAAAGGCAGACTGAAAAACACATTACTGCAACTGTCCATTTCTTCCCGGGAATTGATGCGCTTAGGGAAAATGGGGGTTGCTTGTAATTTCTCCGTACTGTCATTCTTCTTCAAGGTGACGGCATTGGCTGGACTGATCACTTCCTCAACGCCTTGAACAGTCTTGAGGTCTTTCTGAAAATCGATCAGATCATTGAAAGTGGATGGAGTAAATAAACTGTCGGAGATCAATCCGACGGTCATGATATTGCCATCCTCGCCGAACTGCTCCTTGAATTTCAGGAAAGCCTGATACTTGGGGTTGTCCGTGGGTATGGCCCTGACGAATTCATAGCTGATCTTGACTTTGCTGGCATACCACGCCATGAGCCCGGTGAAGGCAAATAGCCCGATCAGCAGGGAAAGCCGAAAACGAAGCAGCCATTCACCCAGTTTTTGCCACATAAGGACCAGAGTTTTGGTTGATGCAAATAACGCCAATTTCGGGTGTATGGGAAATTTAATTCGTTCCGAAAAGGCTACCCTCAACTGGCTCCCATCGATGGCTTGACGTCTGCTTTCCCTACTTTTGGGGTAATGCCCTGTCGCCTCGTTCCATTCTTGCTCCTCATATTCTCCTGGTGTTTCGCACCTGCACAATCCATACCCTTGATAGGTCAGTGGAGGGAACATCTTCCTTTCAATAATGCGATCTCGGTCAGTGCCGAAGTCGGACAGGTATGGTGTGCCACACCATACGGCTACTTCCATTATGATGAGTCTTCCAACACATTCGACAGGAAGACAAAAGTCAATGGACTGCATGAAGTGAAGGTTTCGATCATGGGAAGGGATGCGGCAAGTGGAAGGGTGGCTTTGGGTTATGAGAACAGCGACTTGGACATAATCGATGGAGATAGAGTATTCAACATACCAGACATCATGTTGAGTCCGGTCAATGGCAACAAGCAACTGATCACGGCCCTTTGGTCTGAAGGCAAGCTGCTATTGGGTACAGGTTTGGGCATTATCGTAGTGGATCCGGACAGGCGCGAAATCTCGGATACCTGGCGCATCGGGGATGACGGCACAGAGGTGCCTGTTACCGCAATAGCCATTCATGATGGGTATATCTATGCATGTTGTCGCGATGGGTTGAAACGTGGAATTTACCCCGGTGCGAATCTGGCAGACCCGGCCCAATGGGAAAAGATCCAGGATGGTGTATTCACTGCAGGTGGCTGCCAGGATGTGGCTGAATATTCAGGGAAACTTTTTGTATTGAAAAACGATTCCCTTTTCACTCACAGTTCAACTGGATGGCGCTTTCTGTATCAGGGCAGTTGGCCGATCGTGGGCATGGATGCCACTTTAAAAGGGATTGCGTTGTGCGCTAGTTTCCAAGGTAAGGGCAAGGTGGATGTGCTGGACGATTCCGGATCACTTCTTCGAAGCATCAACACTCCTTCTATCTCCGACCCGCGACAAGCCACTGCCTCAGGAGAAATATGGTGGATTGCAGACAAGAATAACGGACTTCTCCGGGTGGATGGTGATCAGGAGGAAAGGACTTTCCCCAACTCGCCGATCAGTACTGCGTATGGGCAAATGCTTCATGATGGTAACAGCCTTTGGGTCGCTGCTGGTTCCGTGAACGAAGCTTGGAATTACCGCTATAATCCGAATGGGATATATCGGTTCAGCGACGATTACTGGGCCGGTATAAACCTTTATGCATACCCGAAGCTGGATACTTTGCTGGACATCATCACTTTGGCCAAGGATCCTTTGACCAACCATTTACTTGCAGGTTCATATGGCGGAGGTCTTCTGGATGTGGATGCCGATAATGGATTCAAGATCTACAAGCAGGGTACCGGGCTTCAGTCCGCCATCGGTGATCCTGGCTCTTTTCGCGTTTCAGGATTGGCGTACGACCGAGATGGGAACTTGTGGATAGCCAATTATGGGGCGCCGCAGGAACTGGTACTACGCAAAGCCGATGGAAGCTGGTCCAGATACGATATCCCTTTTTTGCATGAAGAGAATGCATTGTCTCAATTGACATTCGATGACAATGGATATCTCTGGATGGAGTCTCCGAAGGGCAATGGTGTCTTCGTATATGACCGTGGGCCAAGTCTGGAATCCACTGGGGATGACCGTTGGCGATACCTGCGACAGGGCAAGGGTAGCGGGAACCTCCCTTCATCGGATGTACGATGCCTTGCAAAGGACAGGGATGGATTCATCTGGATCGGAACGGCGAACGGAATCTGTGTCATGCAGTGCATGAATGACATCTTCACGGATAATTCCTGTGAGGTTTTTCTTCCTGTGGTGACACAAGCGGGCATATCAGCATATCTTTTCCAAGGTGAGACCGTACAGACCATCACTGTTGACGGAGCCAATCGCAAGTGGGTGGGAACCCGAAATGGCGCTTGGTTAATCAGTGCCGATGGGGAGAAGACTTTGGAACATTTCACGGAAATAAACAGTCCACTCCTGAGTAATGATGTCAACCACATCGCCATCGATCCAAAATCAGGGGAGGTTTTCTTTTCCACGTTCAATGGCATCTGTTCCTTCCGGGGTACGGCAACGGTAGCCGACAGCAACAAGAGTTCGGTTTTGGTTTTCCCGAATCCAGTTCCTCCGGGATTCAATGGTACAATCGCCATTCGAGGATTACCGGAGAATGCCTGGGTCAGGATCACCGAACTCGATGGCCGTCTTGTTCATCAGACAAGGTCTTTGGGCGGACAGGCTGTATGGAACGGCAGGAATTACAAAGGAGAAAAAGTGTCGAGCGGGGCATATCTGGTATTGGCCACTGATGCGGATAACCGGGATAAGGTGATGGCCAGGATTTTTTTCATCAGATAAATAAATCAAAACACCATTATGCTGTTCAAGACCAAAGGTATCGTGATGCGATCCGTCAAGTACGGGGAGACCAGCCTGGTGGTGACGATATTCACGGAATTGTTCGGCATACAGACCTATATGGTAAATGGGGTGCGTACATCTTCCTTGAAAACTGTACAAAAGGCCAGTCAATTCCAACCGGCCACACTTCTAGAGATGGTCGTTTATCATCAGGGATCGAAGAGTATGCAACGGATCCGCGAATCCCGTTGGTCAGTATTATACCGCCACATCTTCCAGGATATCCGGAAAAATGCAGTGGCACTTTTCATGGTCGAACTTTTGCAGAAATGCCTACGCCAACCTGAACCGAATGCAGACCTTTTCCATTTTACGGAAGATGCCTTGATGCATTTGGATCAAGCCGAACCGATGGTAACAGCTAATTTCCCCCTGTATTTCGCTTTGCACTTGGCGCACTTCTTTGGGTACAGGATCAGTGATGACCACGATGCGGCACATGGGGTGCTCGATCTACGGGAAGGTGAATTCGTTTCGGAAGAACCGCAACATGCAGATTGGATCGGAGGGCTGCAGTCCACCATCGTGTCCACCTTGTTGAAAACCCTGGATCCTGCCGAGTTGGCGGATATCCCGCTCAATCAGGAATCGAGGCGGGAACTGCTTCGTCACCTGTTACATTTCTATGCGTTGAGGAATACGGATTTCGGCACACTGAAGTCGGTGCCCGTGTTGCAGGAAGTTCTGGATTAAATCAGACGACTACTTCGATATGCCTGGTCCAGCACGACGAGGCCGGGCTTCTTTCCTTTTTCAAAACTCCCCAACTGATCGTCCCATCTCAATGCCTTGGCTCCGCTCAGGGTCGCCCAATGGAGGACCGTTTCCTCGGGAATCCCCGGGAAATGTTGGCGTACGGATGCGATCTCACTGCCGATGCTCAATTGCCAGTTGCTGGAATAACTATCTGTTCCCATAACGATCCTGCAACCTTTATCTAGGAATTGTCCGATGGGAGGAACCTTATTTTCGATATACAAATTGGCATTGATGCAGATGCAGATGACCAGTTCCATGCCATGCGCCGTCGCATGCTCGAGCGCAAAATCCAGATCCTCTTTCGGCATGAATGTATTGTGCACCAGGAATAGCGTCTGCTTTTCATCGAAGTGCGGAAGGTATGAGCGCAAACTCGTTTTGCCTGTGACGGGGAAAGGTGAACTATCGATGCCGAAGATGCGGAACAACTTCAGGTATTCGCCACCGCCGGAACGGTACAGTTCATCTTCCGCAGGATGTTCCTGATTATGTATGGACATGACCTGGCCTGCGCCAAGTCGGTTGAGTTCGCGGAACGCCGATGGACTGATACTGTAAGGGGCGTGAGGCACCAGGACGGAGCGGTGGCGCCCAGGATCCAGTTCTGCCTGGTAAGTATCCAAAACTGACTGATAATGTTTCAGGTTCGTCGGTGTACTTTCATCCGTGAAACTGAGCACCTCGATGAAGTTTTGCCAGCGGATGGAACTTTTGCTTTTGCAAAATACGGTGTCCGCGGTATTGCCGATATCCCCCACGGCGACGATACCGTTGCCTTGCATCTCCGCCTCTGCCCGGAGAATCGCTTCATCGATCACCTCTCTGCTGAAGCCGCGTTTCTGTACCACGCTGACGAGGAACTCGATCAAGCCTGTATGAGGCGGGATCACATCTTTCAGGTGGCTGAGTTCCAGATGACAATGGGCATTGATGAGCCCAGGAAGCAAGGTGCCTGATAACCGTTCTACATCATCAACCGCCTCAGTTCCGGATACGATGTCTTCTATTTTTCCCAGCTCGTCCGTGATGAGTACGGTTCCCGCATCTCGGAATCGGGTTCCGTCAAATATCCTGTCTGCACTGAATTTGCGGTAAGCCATGTTTATTTCGATTAACTTCGCTGCCCGAAATTAAACATTTCCCTATCGCCTCAACTCATGTTTGAAGTGAACGGGTAGAAGGACCAACATGCAGGATAAACTGGATGCCATAAGAGCCAGATTCGACGAACTGGGAGTTGCACTCACCAACCCGGAAGTGGTCAATGATAATAAGCGATTCTCACAGATGAGCAAGGAGTACCGTAGCCTCGAGAAGATCGTTGATGCGCAACGCCTATATGAACTGCTTTTGGAGCAGATAGTCTTCAATCGTGAAGCACTAACGGGTGATGATGAAGAATTGCGGGAGCTTGCCAAAGCCGAGGTTTCTGGACTGGAGCTGCGTAAGGAGGACCTGGAAAAGCAGATCAGGAACCTCCTCATACCCAAGGATCCTCAGGACGAGAAGAATGCCATCCTCGAGATCAGAGCAGGCACCGGGGGGGATGAGGCTTCTTTGTTCGCTGGGGATCTTTTGCGGATGTACATGCGATACTGTGAAAGACGCGGCTGGCGAACGGCCTTGCTTTCGGAAAATGAAGGCACGGTGGGAGGGTATAAGGAGGTTCAGTTGGAAGTTACCGGTGAGGATGTTTATGGAATCCTCAAGTTCGAGAGTGGTGTACACCGTGTTCAGCGTGTTCCCGATACGGAGGCGAGCGGACGCGTGCATACGAGTGCCGCTACAGTGGCTGTCATGCCTGAGGCAGAGGAAGTGGATGTCGATGTCAGGGATAGTGAAGTCAGGATGGAAACTTCCCGCAGTGGTGGAGCTGGCGGACAGAATGTGAACAAGGTGGAGACTAAGGTCATGCTCACGCATATACCTACCGGTACAGTGGTGATCTGCCAGACAGAACGCACCCAGTTGGCCAATCGCGAGAAGGCCATGCAGATGCTCCGTACCCGTCTATACGAAGAACAGGTTCGCAAGCAGGAAGAAGAGATATCCCGCCACCGGAAGAGTCTGGTAAGCACCGGCGACAGATCTGCCAAGATCAGGACCTATAATTTCCCCCAGGGCCGTATCACTGACCACCGAATAGGGCTCACCTTGTATAATCTTCAGGAGGTGATGAACGGAGACATTCAGGAACTCATAGATGCATTACAATTCGCGGAGAACGCTGAAAAGCTGGCTACGCAGCAATGACCGGAAACGAGTTTCGATTCGGATTCAAAGCTTTCTTCTCTATGGGTGATGATTGATATAGATTGCAGAAAAAATCATCATTTATGTTAGAACAATTGATCTCTCTGATCCAGCAACAGGGACAGGAAACAGTCGTGCAAAATCCGGTAGTTCCCAATGAATACAACCAGCAGGTCATGAATGAGGCGGGAAGTTCCATTGTCGGTGGCCTACAACAGGCATTGGCTGGAGGCGGATTGGCCCAGGTGATGCAACTCATCAGCGGTGCAAGTTCATCCCAGCAAGGTGGAATAGCCTCCCTGATGACCAACCCTCTCGTACAGAATATGATCCAAACTTTCTCCGGCAAGCTGACCAACCAATTCCAGCTCAACCCCAACAACGCCCAACAGGTTGGTGCAGACTTGATACCACAGGTGCTAAGCCGACTGTCAGGTCAGGTGAATGATCCTGCCAATCCTGGTATCGATATCAACAGTGTCATAAGGTCGCTAACCGGTGGCGGTACCGGCAATACCGATTTCAGCGGTATCCTGCAGAAATTGCAGTCCGGAGGAAGTGGTAGCAATGATCTTCAGGATATCATTGGTAACGTTTCCAGGGCCGCTTCACAGCAAGGGGAAGGCGGGATCATGGACCTGCTCAAGGGGTTCATGAAATGAACTCCTGAACTGCCTCCCGGGGGATTTTTCAATGATTTGAATTTGAAATCATTGCGAATTTCACAGAATGATTTCAAGATTTCTTTATCGGGGAAATGGGATTTTGGCTTTTTCTTATGAAAGGGACCACAGAGAGAAAGCGTCCAAAGATCACTATGTGGGTAGCAGGTAATACGACACTATTCATGGAAACGAGCGAGGAAAAAAGGGGGTGTCAGGATGAAGTTCTTTAAAGGATTATTAACAGTTTCCCTATCGAGATTGGCATCTGATTTGCACCTTATCTGTTATAATGTTTAGCATTCAATTTTTCTCATAAGCAGTTAGTTTTGGTTACGGCCCCTATTTCCATAGGGGCCTATTTTTTGGCCCAAATGCACCATGCAGCACCGATGGCTGCACCCAAGCTGTCCGCTATGATGTCACCTGTCTCGAATTCCCGGGTCGTGAAATATTCCTGATAGAATTCCATTCCCGTTCCATAAAGCGCACCAACGACGAATAAGATAACCGCTGCACGGATGAGTTGGCTATTACTTCTGGATGCTGTACGGTACCATGCGAACCAGAGATAGACAAAGGCTCCGAAAAGGAAAGCATGAACGAACTTGTCTAAATGATACTTCCCCAGCATGCCGGATTCGGGAAGGGAACGACCGGGCAGGACCAGCAAAATGAAAATGATGGTAGACCAGGCTAGTGCAGTCCATGATCTTCCAATGATCCGGTTAAGCATGGCGTTGAATTATGCGCCAACAAGTGAACGATAGGCGACAGCTGTAAGCAGATGGGCTATCTCCGATGAATCGTCAATATTGACCTTGACCATCCAGCCATCACCATAAGGGTCTGTGTTGACCAATTCGGGCTGAGCGTCCAATATGCTGTTCTTCTCCGTGATGGTGCCGCTCAAAGGAAGGAAAAGGTCGCTAACGGTCTTTACCGCTTCCACAGTGCCAAAGACGGACTCTGCTGGCAATTTCTTGCCAATGGTGTCAATGTCAACATATACGATGTCGCCCAGTTCGCCCTGTGCGAAATCCGTAATGCCAACTGTAGCTACCTGGCCATCGATCCTGATCCACTCGTGGTCTTTGGTGTAGTGAAGATTGTCGGGAAAATTCATGCTGGTTCGTTTAGAGGTGCAAATATGTGGAAATTCCGGGTGAATGGATGATGCCTTTTAAAATTATTATAGTCAGTAGAAGATCTTCAATCAAAAAGGCCCGACTGCTGAAAATACAGCAAAACATGGTCTTTGAGGAAAGCTTCCTGCTCGGGTAGTGGAAGTGCGGGAACGGCTTTAAGTTGGCGGAAATGTGGCCATCCATCATCGTCATGTCCTTCCCGGAGATAATACCCGCTGGAGGTTAAGACCGTACATACGGCCACGTGCATGAGATCTTGTTTCTGTTCTTTGGTGAATTTTTCCCGTATATCCCCGAGTTCCTGGATCCCTATTAGGAACAGGATACCTTCGAGATCGGGTTTTTTACCGAATCTCTGCAGCATTTTCTCTTCCAGTTTCCACCACCTGCTTTGCAGGTCGTCCTCTGCCTGTAACATGTTGCAAAGGTAAGCCGCAGGTTTCAACCGCTGGGATGATTATATCTGAGTGTTCCTGCCGGATCCTTCGATATGCCTGCTGCGTCCGTACCCGCAAATGGATTAATTTCGCCCAAAATCAAGTTATGTTGCAGGTCGCGGTAATGAGACAGGATCCGGGAAAGGTCAGGGAGAAACTTGCAGTCAAGCATTTTGCTGACCTGCAACTGGTTGACGAGGTGATTACACTGGATGAAAAAAGAAAGAAACTGCAATTGGATTTCGAAAACACCCAATCTCTTGTTAACAGTGCTTCCCGGGAGATCGGACAATTGATGTCAAAGGGACAGAAGGATGCCGCCGAACAGAAAAAGGCGCAAGTCGCCGGTTGGAAGGCCTCCCTGCAACCGATCCAATCCGACCTGGCTGATACGGAAAAGTCTTTGCAGGAAACCTTGGTCAGGTTACCGAACCTCCCCTCTGATTTGGTTCCTGAAGGCAGGACCCCGGCGGACAATTTTCTGGTTCGAGAGGGTGGAGTCAAGCCGAACTTACCTCCTGATTCGGTTCCGCATTGGGACTTGATCAAAAAGTATGATATCATAGATTTTGAGACCGGTTCCAAATTGACCGGTAGCGGATTCCCTCTTTATAAGGGCAAAGGGGCCAAACTTCAGCGGGCATTGATCCAATATTTCTTGGATTTCAATACGGCAGCAGGGTACACAGAATATCTGCCACCGCTGATGGTCAATGAAGCCACGGCTTATGGCACAGGGCAACTACCTGATAAGGAAGGGCAGATGTATCATATGCCCGCCGACCATTTTTATTTGATCCCTACGGCTGAGGTTCCCGTCACCAATATTTACAGGGATACCATACTCAAGAGAAGTGATCTGCCGATCCGAATGACCGCATACACCCCCTGTTTCCGCAGGGAGGCTGGTAGTTTCGGAAAAGATGTCAGGGGTTTGAACCGTGTTCATCAATTCGACAAGGTCGAGATCGTTCAATTGGTGGATCCCGCGGAGAGTTATGCCGTACTGGATTCCATGGTTGTTCACGTGGAAAGATTGTTGCTGTCCCTCGGTCTTCCCTATAGGATCCTGCGGTTATGTGGCGGTGATATGAGTTTTGCTTCAGCCCTCACTTATGATTTTGAAGTGTGGAGCGCCGCTCAGGAAAAATGGCTCGAAGTGAGTTCCGTTTCCAATTTTGAAGCCTTCCAAAGCAATCGTATGAAGATCCGTTTCAAAGAAGAAGATGGTAAAACCCAACTGGTCCATAGCTTGAATGGCAGTTCTCTTGCCCTGCCGAGGATCCTTGCCGCACTGCTCGAGAACAACCAGTCGGACAAAGGCATCAACTTGCCGGAAATTCTCCATGGCTATTTCGGATCTACGATCCTGATATGATCAAACTGTGCTGAGCTGAAATGAGATCAATAGTTTCAACCGAATGCTGTCAGTTGGTCAACTTTATTTGATCAAAATCATTCCGACCTCATCTTTCATCTTGGTCTGATCAAGGGGAGAAGTGCTTAGCATAGGCTTCGCTCCATTCATTCTATCCTTTTGGATCTTTGATTGTGGAGTTTTGACAACTCCCGGTTCATGATAAGAAACCACGCAGGTGGGAAAAGTGCAAGAATCATCATTCCGGGATAGCCCGTGGGCATCTGTGGTGTTCTGTCGTGACGCCTCAGCACCTGATATTTCCGACTCGACTGAAAATGATGGTCACTGTGCCGGGACAATTCAAAAAGGGTGAGTCTGCCCAGCACATGGTCGCTATTCCAACTATGTTCCGGCATGACCCGTTCGTAACCCCCTGCTTGATTGCTGCGCCTTTGCAATCCATAATGCTCAATGTAATTGACGGTCTCGAGCAGCAAAGCACCAATGGCAGCGGCTCCAATAAATGAGAGGAGTGATGTCCAGCCGAAAATGATCATGATCAGGATCAGCAAGAAAGTCTGAATCATTTGGAACATCAGCATCTGATTGTGCAGACTCAGAAAGGGAAGTTTCTTTCTATCCAACTCCTTTTGCTGAATAGCCCAGGCGGAAAGGTATGATCCTTTGATGGTGCGCAGGAAGAATCTGTATATGTTCTCGCCATAACGGGCACTCGCTGGATCTTCGGGTGTGGATACCCTTTTGTGATGACCTTTATTGTGCTCGATGAAAAAATGAATATAGAGTGAAGTGAGCAGCAGGGCCTTGGCCATCCATTTTTCCATTTTGGTGCTGCGATGTCCGAGTTCGTGGGCCACATTGATGCCGAAGACGCCACAGAGCAATCCCATATCGAATATACGTCCTATGACCATCCACCAAGGCTGTCCTGGAGTCTGCATGGATGAAAGGAAAAGCCAGAGGGCTGCATATTGGAAGGGTACGATCAGGTAAAGCCAAAAGTCATAAAGGGGATCTTTTTTTGCCAATGCCTCCTGTGTTGCATCCATATTGGAGGGGTCGGGGTGGACAAGCAGTTCGGCAAGGGGGATGAATACCCATGCATAGAGCAGGGGGAGAAAGATGACCCATCCTGCGTGGAGAAAGGCTAGGCATGCGGCTGCATAAACGATGAATGGAGATGCGTATTTCAGGGAGCGGACCTGCATATTATTTGATGAGTGATGTACACACTGGATTCATTGATCGAGATCAATTCATGGTCTTTTTCGAAACGGCCGTCCTGTATAGCATCCAGGCCATGACGAAAAACATCAGCGTTCCGAGCAGGAAATATCCATTGGTGCCCAGTGATCGGTTGAACATATCTTCCAAGCTGATCTTTTTCAGGAAGGCATTGGTGCCGTCAAACGCGGATAGGAATGCAATGATGACGCCGGCGATGGCCCCACCCGCTACTAGGCCCGTTGCGAACAAGTTCCCTTTGCTCAGGTCTTCCTCTTCGGGAGCTACTTTTTTATTCTCTTTTCTGTCCACAAATCCACGTATGAGTCCACCTATGAAAATAGGAAGGGTTGTCGCAAGAGGAAGGTATAGTCCTATGGCGAAACTCAGTGCTTTGATCTCACAGAGTTCCATCACTATCGCTATGGCCACACCCACGAGGACGAACTGCCAGTCGAGGTTGAAAGAAAGTATCCCTTTGATCAAAGTGGCCATCAGGGTGGCTTGGGGAGCGGAATACTTGTCTGTTCCGATCGCGTGTTGTATTCCTTGAGCCACCATGTCGCTGGTGGGTTTGTCCAATATTTTGACGGTAAGTCCTATGGCCAGCGAGGAAACGATCACGCCTATGAAAAGGGCGAGCTGTTGATAACGAGGGGTGGCACCAACGATGTAACCTGTCTTGAGATCTTGCGAAGTCGCACCAGCATTTGCTGCAGCGATGCAGATCATGCCCCCGACAACAAGGGCCATGGGTTCGAAGACCTTGCCCGTCCATCCTACGCCGATGAATACCAGACAAGTCCCCATGATGGTGGCGATCGTCATCCCGGAGATCGGGTTGTTGGAAGATCCAATCAGTCCGACGATCCGGGATGATACGGTCACGAAGAAAGCTCCGAATATGACCACGAGTACACCCAATAAAAGTTTGCTGCCAATGGAATCACCGGGCACCTGGGGCAGAATGGTCATGAGCAGGATGAGGGCTGCGCTACCGATCCCCACGATCCTTATGGAAAGGTCCCTTTCGGTCCTGGAGATTTTTGTCATGTCCTCTTTGTTGCCTTTCCATGAGCCAACGCTGCCTTTGAAAGAGGAGATGATGGTCGGGATCGTTTTGATCAGGGTGATGAACCCGCCTGCGGCAACCGCACCTGCGCCTATCTGACGAACGAATGCTCGATAGATGGCGACGGAATAGTCAGAGAACTGGTGCGTTCCGGGATCCCAACCTCCGGGTCCACCGGGTGTGGTCAGATCTTTCAGATAACCCAGTTTGACCAGTTGCGCAGCGATGGTGTCCGATGGCACAAGGGTGGCCAGCAGTGGGTTGAAAGCGAACCAGGTGAGTACGCTGCCCGCTACCAATACGCCGCTTATCTTGGGGCCTATGATATAACCCACACCCAAGTATTCCGGTGTGATCTCCCCACTGATCTTGGCTGAAGGGAAAAATCGGTTGGTCTGCTTTGTCATGAAGGCCGGGGTTTCCGCAACCACGTGGAGGATCTTCTGCAGGAAAGCATAAATGGCGGCGACTCCCAAGCCCCAGAAAGCCGTACGGGCGAAATCCCCTCCTTTCTCACCTGCTTTGAGAACGGATGCACAGGCCGTTCCCTCCGGATAAGGCAAGGCTTCGTGTTCTTTGACAATGAGGGCACGCCGTAGCGGTATCATCATCAGTGTGCCCAATATGCCACCGAAAATGGCCAGTGTCAGTATGGTTGAATAGTTGAAATATTCGGCGCTGCTTTTTTCCGTCAGGAAGAGGAAGCCAGGTAGCGTGAATACCACTCCCGCCGCAATGCTTTCCCCTGCGGACCCCGTGGTTTGTATAATATTATTTTCAAGAATGGTCGTTTTCAGGAACAGTTTGCTCAGGGCAATGGCCATGACCGCAATGGGGATAGATGCTGATACGGTCAGGCCGGCTTTGAGGGCCAGATATACCGTGGCGGCACCAAAGATGATCCCAAACGCCGAACCAACCAGAACGGCTTTGAGCGTGAACTCTTTCATTTCCGTTTCAGGCGCAATGAAGGGGCGAAAGGTTTTGTCAGACATGGGAGCTGTTATTCGTTTCAGTATAACCGTTCGGTCAATTCCATTGTGAGTCCGATAGGCACATCTTCAAAGTACACCAATCTTACAGAAAAAGAAAATCCCAACCCGGTGAATGCCTTTCGGATGGCCGTCATCTTTTTCCGTGCATCATCTTTCCCAGCCAGCCGGTAAGTAAGAACAGGATGAATGCAGCCAGGCCGGACATGATCACGAAGAGCATGAAGAACTCATAAAGATTATGTATAGTGAATCCCATGAATGATCGGTAGATATATGGGATGTCAAGCTTCTGCAGTGCGGCGATCTGCTCAGCGGTGGCCGTCTTTCCATCCAGGATACTCTGCAGGTCGATGCCCGCTTCCCGGGCTTGCAGGACCTCATGAGTGCCGGGAGGATACAGCGCGCTCAGTTTGCCCATTAAAACATTTGCGGCTGCGTTGGCCATGAACCAAACCGCCATGAGCAGGGAGGCGAAGCGGAGAGGTGCTAGTTTATTGACAAGGGACAGGCCGATCGGGGAGAGGCAAAGCTCGCCCCATGTATGCAAGGCATACATGCCCGTCAACCAGATCATGCTCACTTTGATGTTAGGTGAAATGCCTTTTACTCCGAACGCGATCCATAAGTATCCCATTGCTAACAGGAATAGCCCGATGGCCATTTTCATCGGGGACGAAGGTTCCTGATTCCTGTTGCCCAGCCTCACCCAGATCCAAGCGAAGATGGGTGCAAAGATCACGATGAAGAATGAATTCAAAGATTGGAACCAGGATGGCGGTACGTCCTTGTTGAGGAATCCGACGTGCAGGTTCGTCTGTTCCTTGGCAAAGAAAGAGAGTGATGCTCCTGCTTGCTCATAAGCGCTCCAGAAAAAGATCACGAAGAAAGACACCACGAAAATGGCGATGATGCGTTGTCTTTCCACTTTGTCCAGGGACTTGTCGGAAAAAATAATGTAAAGGATCGCTGCAAGTGAAAGCAATAGTAGCCAAGATATGTCAAAGATGTTTTGTGCATGCAGGTGGAGCAACAGGTATGCAATGCCCACCAACAAGATAAGTCCCCCGATGACCAATGGAGAAAAGGTTGAACGCAACGGGGAATTGCTTTCCTTCATTTTTTCGGGCATTTTTCCAACAGGTGATCCATCCGGTGCCACGATATGTTTATCCTGCAGGATCTTCAAGGTGATCACGCTCAGGAGCATTCCAATACCTGCCGCCAAGAAGGCCCATTTGTAATCGGCGGGATCCCCAGTGTTGCCCACCCATCCGCAGATGAAAGGACCCAACATGCCCCCGACATTGATGCCGATGTAGAAAATCGTATAAGCCGCATCGGTCCGCTTGTCCCCCTGTTCATACAGCTGGCCGACCATGGAGGAAATATTGGGCTTGAAGAATCCGTTACCCACGATCACCATTCCGAGTCCTGTGTAAAAAAGGGTTGAGGCGAGTGCGGGGGAACTGGTGTAAATGCTTGCACAAATAAATAATACTAGTTCCGCGAGAGCCATGATCAAACCGCCTAAGATGATCGAGCGCCGGTTGCCCCAATATCGGTCTGCTATGTATCCTCCTATGAGCGGAGTCAGGTAGACCAGGCTGGTATATCCGCCGTATAGATTGGAGGCGAACGGCTTGTTGAATAGCAGCGCATCGGTCATGAAATAGACCAGTATCGCCCGCATACCGTAATAGTTGAAGCGCTCCCACATTTCGGTCGCGAATAATACGTACAGTCCTTTCGGGTATCCCCCCCATTTCGTCTGGCTCATATCGCTGGTTTTATTGAAGCCGGTGGCCGGTGAATGACCAAAGTACACATTTATTCGTAAGGCAGGGAACCGCATCGGCCTAGATAAATAATGTTTACCATGAAGGCGGCTGTGGGTATATTCGCACAGATGAAAATGGAATGGGAATGACGGCACTCCGGCCTTTTTCAGCTCAAATTTCAATCTTCTTTGCAGTATGAAAGTCCTCTTATTGGGTTCAGGCGGCCGGGAACATGCACTGGCACTGAAAATCAGCCAAAGTGCACATCATCCAGAACTTTTTATTGCTCCTGGCAATGCAGGGACCGGACTCTGTGGGACCAATGTGGAAATGGATCCGACCAATTTCTGGGAAGTGAAAAAATTCTGCTTGGAAAAGCGGGTGGATATGGTTGTGGTAGGGCCTGAAGAGCCGCTGGTGAGGGGTATCTACGATTTCATGACTGACGATCCGGGATTGTCACATATCGCTGTTATCGGACCTTCCCGCATGGCGGCACAATTGGAAGGCAGCAAGGCTTTTGCCAAGGAATTCATGCTCCGTAATGGAATTCCCACTGCCGGATACCGAGAATTCAGCTTAGCCAATTATGAGGAAGGATTGTCTTATATCCGTTCGCTTCCCACTCCCATCGTCCTGAAGGCGGACGGACTTGCGGCAGGCAAAGGTGTGATCATCGCCCAGAGTCATGTTGAAGCGATGGCAGAATATGAGATGATGTTGCAGCGATCCAAATTCGGAGAAGCAAGCCGAAAGATCGTCATCGAGGAATTCCTGACGGGCACTGAACTCAGTGTTTTTGTGCTCACTGATGGGAAAGATTACCTCTTGCTGCCTGAAGCCAAAGACTATAAACGGGTCGGGGAGGGGGATAAAGGATTGAACACAGGAGGGATGGGAGCGGTCAGCCCTGTTCCTTTCGCCGATGCGACTTTCATGGAAAAGGTGCGTACCCGGGTCATAGAACCGACCATCAGTGGCATTCGGGATGAGGGTCTGGTGTATAAGGGGTTTGTTTTTTTCGGCCTCATCAAAGTTAACGATGATCCTTTCGTCATCGAGTACAACTGCCGTATGGGCGATCCGGAAACAGAGGTGGTGATCCCCAGACTAAAAAATGACATCATAGACCTCTTCCTTGCCGTCGATGCCGGCCGATTATCCGGAATTGTCATGGAGACCGACCCCCGTGCAGCCACAACCGTGATGGCGGTCAGCCAGGGTTATCCTGGCCATTACGACAAGGGGCTACAGATCGATGGCTTGGAGGAAATGAATGAAGAAGGTGTGCATGTTTTCCATGCGGGTACCATGATACAGAATGGCAAAGTGCTCACCAATGGGGGTCGGGTATTGGCAGTTACCTCCTTCGGCAGTTCCATCGCCCAGGCAGTGTCAACTTCCGTCAAAGTTCTTGGTAAGATCTATTATCCAGGTATCACCTACCGGAAAGACATTGGGTACGAGTTCAGCTGAAGCACTTACTCCCCTTCATTTCAGGCCGCTTCATTCTGGAATTTTCGAATTTCCCTTTCCGGGGGTGGTCTCGGCCAATAAAGTTTCGTCTAAAGTCAATAAAGCCAATATTTTGGCGTTTTGTTATTCGGATTATTTCCTTCAATTTTGAAGATAGTATTGCTCTAAAACCAATATCAAGGAAAAATGGGACTTTTCAGCTGGTTCACCCAGGATATCGCCATCGACCTCGGAACGGCCAACACCCTGATCATCCACAACGACGAGATCGTTGTCAACGAGCCTTCCATCGTTGCCCTTGACCGTAACAACCCCAAGATCGTTCTGGCTGTTGGCAAGAAAGCTCTGATGATGCATGAGAAGACTCATGAGAGCATAAGGACCGTACGGCCCCTCAAGGATGGTGTCATCGCGGATTTCAACGCAGCAGAACTCATGATCCGGGAAATGATCAAGATGATCTATCCCAAGAAGCCACTTTTCCCACCGAGCTGGCGCATGATGATCTGCATCCCTTCAAGTATCACGGAAGTTGAAAAACGTGCCGTCCGGGACAGTGCGGAACAAGCCGGCGCCAAAGAAGTATACCTTCTTCATGAACCGATGGCCGCCGCTTTGGGAATCGGTATCGATGTCGAGGAACCCGTGGGGAACATGATCATAGATATCGGAGGAGGTACAACAGGCATCACGGTGATCGCGCTTGCCGGCATCGTCTGTGATCAATCCATACGCATAGCTGGTGACGAATTCACCGCTGATATCATGGAGGCGCTACGTCGTTATCATTCGCTGCTGATCGGTGAACGTACCGCAGAGCAGATCAAAATACAGATCGGAGCGGCACTTAAGGATCTCGATAATCCTCCGGACGATCTTCCCGTGAATGGACGTGACTTGGTCACGGGCATTCCCAAGCAGATCATGGTTAGCTATCAAGAGATCGCGGAAGCGCTGGACAAATCCATTTTCAAGATCGAAGAAGCGATCTTGAAGGCTTTGGAAACCACCCCACCTGAACTGGCGTCCGACATTTATCGCAGGGGGCTTTACCTGACTGGTGGCGGTGCCCTGCTGAAAGGACTCGACAAACGACTGAGTCAGAAGATCAAACTACCCGTGCATGTTGCAGATGACCCGCTGAAAAGTGTCGTCAGGGGTACCGGACTCGCACTAAAGAATTACCAGCGTTACCCCTTCGTCATGCGTTGACGGTATGACTGCAGGACTGGTGCCAATTGCCATACATTTGCAGTGGAATAAAAACGCCCTCGTAAGGAGGAGCAAGTGATCGATGCGTAATGTATTTCTCTTCATCAGCAGATATATCAACCTGTTATTCTTCCTGTTTTTGCAGGTGGTTGCCCTGACCCTGCTCTTCAGTTACAATAAATTCCACGAGGCTGCATTCATGGGTGTGGCCAATGAAGTCTCCGGAAAGGTCAATTTGCGGTATAATAACGTCGAGAACTATTTCAGTTTAAAAAAAGACAATGAGAGCCTGCGGACACAGAATACGCGGCTGTTGAATCTCCTTAAGTCGGATTTCGACTGGCCCGATTCCATACTGAGCATCGTAAACGATACCATTCGCATTGACTCGCTAGAGCAGTATCGCAAGTACCTGTACCTTCCCGCAAAAGTGATCAGCACCACGGTGAATAGTCAAAACAACTATGTCATGCTGCACAGGGGCAGCGGTCAGGGCGTCGGGGTGAATATGGCCGTTGTCGGTCCAGATGGAGTGATTGGTACCGTTGTCAATGTTAGCCGAAATATGTCCGTGGTCATGGGAATGCTCCATCGACAGAGCAAGATCGTCGCCATGTTGAAAAAAGGCAGTGGTTTCGGTGAAGTGATTTGGGATGGCAAGACACCGAACCTCGTCCAACTCATCAAGATCCCGAAGACCGTGAAGGTCAGCAAGGGTGATTCAGTCGTGACCAGTCAGTATTCTGATAAATATCCTCCGGGACATTTAGTGGGTGTAGTTGAAAAAGTGGAGGATGACAAAAGTACCAGCACATATGTACTGACCTTGCGTACCGCTACCAATTTCTATTCCGTTCAACACGCCTATGTGGTGAGGAACATGCAGAAGGAGGAACTGGACGCTCTGGAAAAAACGATCAAGAAGGACAATGAGTGATCTCCTCAAAAATATCATCCGGTTCGTGGTGTTCCTGCTGGTTCAGGTCTTTCTCCTCAATAGGATCCCACCCTTGCATCGCTTCATATCCCCATACCTGTATTTTCTTTTCATACTTTGGCTTCCATTCAAGATGCCACGGTTGGCATTGACCTTGGTTGGTTTCTTCTTTGGCCTTTGTCTGGATTTTTTCACCAAGACCCCTGGACTGCATGCCGCGGCCTGTACCTTGATCGCCTATGTAAGACCATTCCTGATCACCTTGTTGATGCCCAAAGAGATCATGGAGATCAATTATGCCGAGCCCTCCATCAAGAGTATGGGGTGGATGCAGTATTCGGTATATATCCTGGTGCTCACCTCACTGCATCATACCTGGCTTGTATTCCTGGAGTGGTTGGAAGTAGGGGATTTCCTGTATTTTCTGGGAAAGGTCATGGGCACCTTAACCGTCAGCCTCTTGCTGATTCTGATCACGGAAATGATTTTTCCCCGTAAAGCCCGATATAGGAATAATTCTGCCTGATGTCGTAAGGTTGGATAAATGTACTTTTGCATATTCCCAACAAACTTGATCGAAATTGTTTAACCAGTCTCGACAGACCGTCATCCAATTCATAGTACTCTCAGCCGTCATCATCCTGCTGGTTAGACTTTTCATATTGCAGGTCTTGTCTCCTCAGTACAAGATCCAGGCTATGGACAATGCGGTGGCCAGGACCACCATATACCCTGACAGGGGAATCATTTTCGACAGGAACGACAAGCCAGTATTGGAGAACACGGTCACACATGACCTCATGATCATGCCCACGCAACTGAAAGGAGTGGATACGCTCGGGCTTTGCAGGATACTCGGCATAGATACCCTTGCTTTCCGCGATCGCCTCGTCAGTTCCATTTTGAAGAACGGGAGATACAGGCCTTCGGTGTTTGAAGCTTCTTTGCCGGTAGAGAAATTTGTTAAACTCCAAGAGAGTATATATCGATTCGAGCCAGGTTTCTTCCTGCAGGACCGCCCGATCAGATCCTATCCATACAAAGTGGCAGCGCACCTACTTGGCTATATCGGAGAGGTGGATTCCAGCATTTTGAAAAGAACCAATTTTTATTATCAAATGGGGGATTATGCGGGGTTGACCGGTCTGGAACGTTTTTATGAACCCATACTGATGGGGCAGCGTGGCGTCAAATATCAACTCAAAGACAACAAGAACAGACTCGTGGGTTCCTATGAGAACGGCAAGTTCGATACGGCTGCCACTGCAGGTCGGAGTCTACGCACCTATCTTGATGTCGGGATCCAGCAATTGGCGGAAAAGTTCATGGCTAATAAATTGGGTGCCGTGGTAGCTATTGAACCGAAAACGGGAGGTATCATAGCCATGGCCAGCGGACCCACATACGACCCCAATCTTCTGACCGGTTCTGAAAGAAAGCGGAATTTTTCCTGGCTGCTGACGGATACGGCACGTCCCCTCTACAATCGAGCCATCAAGGGTCAGTATCCACCCGGTTCCACGGTCAAGCCTTCACAAGCACTTATCGGTCTCGATGAGGGAGTGATCACCCCGGCATCCGGTATAGGCTGCAATGGAGCCTACTATGGATGCAACCGTGCCATCAAATGCACGGAACATTGGTCGGGCCATGCCGCTTCACTTCGTCTGGCCATCGCATGGTCCTGCAATTCCTTTTTCTCCAACACGTATCGACTGGCGGTCGACAATCCTAAATACAGCAATGTGCGTGAGGGTTATGCAGCGTGGAGGCATTATATGAATTCATTTGGACTGGGAGTTAGGCTCGGAGTAGACCTGCCCAGTGAGGATAAAGGAAATGTGTCTGATACGAGTTTCTATAACAAGCTTTACAAAGGTTCCTGGAATTCCTGCACTAACGTCTCCCTGGGAATCGGACAAGGGGAGATCACGGCTACTCCTTTGCAGATGGCCAACCTGATGTGCATCATTGCCAATAAGGGTTATTATTATGTACCTCACTTCGTGAAGTCGATCGACGGGAAGAGCACGATCGATACTGCCTTGAATGCTTACAAATTACGCCATGAGGTCACTCATATATCTGATACTATGTATCAGGTCGTGCAAATGGGCATGCAGGATGTCGTCGAGAAAGGAACCGCCAAGCCTGCTTACGTTGCAGGAATAAACATTGCGGGAAAGACAGGTACTGCAGAGAACTATGGCATCATCAACGGCAAGCGTGAAAAACTGCAGGATCATTCTTGGTTCGTTTGTTTCGCACCTCGCGAAGATCCAAAGATCGCAATAGCGGTTGTCGTGGAGAATGCCGGTTTCGGCGCTACTTGGGCCGGCCCCATCGCATCACTTCTAGTAGAAAAATACCTCCGTGATACACTGAGTGCAGAAAGACTGAAAGAGGTTGATCGGATCGCTTCCAAGGAGATCATTTTACCTGTGGTCAAACAGAAACGCATGCGACTCGATTCCCTTCGGAGGATCAGGTTGGCGTTGGAAATGGGTGACAGCAGTGTCTTGCAGAATGCTCCACCACCGGCTCCTGAAAGACCGAAGTTGGATATCAATGTCCAGAAGGATAGATATGGCAATCCTGTTATCGTACCGATGCCAGAGCCGGAACCGGACAGTCAGAACAGAAAAGTAAAGGATACCACCCTAAAATCAGCAGCCAGACTGCCGAACGATGAACGGAAAAAATCTTGAAATATCCAGAGGGATCGACTGGGTCCTGGTTTGGCTCTACGGACTGATAGCCGTGGTGGGTATCATGAGTATTTTCGCAGCGACATATCATAATGAAGACGTTGTTTCCGGTTTCCTTTCCATGAAAACCGATTATAGCCGGCAGACCCTATTCCTCTTGATCGGTATTGTATTGGCTACATTCATTTTGCTGACAGACAGTAAATTTTTCACTGCGACCGCCAACCTGCTATACTTTTTTGGGATCATTCTTCTGCTACTGGTGTTCCCATTTCATACACGTGTCAAGGGCACCGAATCGATAATCAGGTTCGGAAACTTCCAACTTCAACCTGCAGAACTTTGCAAGATCTTCGTGAACCTCGCACTGGCCAAATATCTATCTCAGGTGGACACTGATTTCAAAAAACTGCGATCTCAGTTGATCGCGGCGGGGCTGGTTCTTCTCCCTGCCATACTTTCCATCATGCAGAGTGAGACGGGGCTTGCCCTCGTCTATTTTTCTTTCTTCCTGGTGATGTATCGGGAAGGACTTCCATCCATAGTACTAGTCGTAGGATTTTCACTTGCGGCACTGGTCATCGCCACCTTGCTCCTGGATCCAAACCTACTCGCGATACTGCTCACTGCCATCGCGATCATCACCATCCTTCTTTTGCGAAGACAACTGAAACGGAAAAAAGAAATACTCGTTCTCATCATAAGCATCTGGGCGATCTGCGTGGGCATTCAGCGATTCGCAGTTCCATTCTTCTTCTCCAAAGTTTTGAAGCCGTATCAGGTACAACGGATCTATGCCACTGTTGGTCGTGATTTTCCCGTCGATCCGACTACGATGTCGGAGGAGGATATCCGTAAGATAGAGGATAAAAAAAGGGCCACGAGCTATAATGTGAAGCAAAGCAAGATCGCCATCGGTTCGGGTGGATTCTCCGGCAAGGGCTTGCTCAAGGGAACTCAGACGCGATATGATTTTGTTCCGGAACAGCGTACGGATTTCATTTTCTGTACCATCGGCGAAGGCTTCGGATTCCTCGGAAGTGCTTTATTGCTGCTGCTCTACCTGGGACTCCTCTTCAGGATCATATGGGTGGCGGAAAGGCAACGAAGCACCTTCAGCCGCTGCTATGCGTACGGAGTGGCTTCGGTCATCTTCTTTCATGTATTCATCAATATGGGGATGACCGTTGGTCTTGTGCCTGTCATAGGTATACCACTGCCATTAATGAGCTATGGGGGAACGGCACTGCTCACATTCACGATCCTGCTTTTTATACTCATCCGTCTGGATGCAGACAGGCAGATGGTACTTCGTTGACCATTATCCATACCGTCTGTTTTTCGCCGGCCCCTGAATTCCTGCCGGAAATTTCATGAACTTTGCATGATGAAAGTCATTCCGCTCTCAGAAGGAAGTTTCACGATCGATCATTCCAAAAAATTCATTCCTTTCGACACTTCCTCAGAAAAACTACAGGAAAGGTCAAGGGGCAGCCTGCTCGTGGAAGTACAACCATTTGCAGTCATCACCTCACGGGACACCATCCTGCTTGACGCAGGTTTGGGATACGTAGGAGCCGATGGGATACTTCAGATCCATCATAATCTGACCCGATCGGGCATCGATCCACTTGATGTCACCAAAGTTTTATTGACCCATCTCCATAAGGACCACGCAGGAGGTGTCAGCAGGTATGATGACATTCTGGGCAGGTTTTTCCTCTCTTTCCCTAATGCAATACATTACGTGCAACGCAGGGAATGGGAATACGCATTCGCGAATGACGCGGCTTCCTATATCCCCGGCGCACTGGAGATCCTGCGTGATTCTGATAGGGTCATACTCCTTGATGGGGAAGGCGACCTGGACGGGTATATCCATTATCAACCCAGCGGCGGACACAGTCTTTTTCATCAAGTCTTCCGGATACATGATCAGGGGGAAACCATTTTTTTCGGAGGTGATGAGGCCCCGCAACTCCAACAGATGAAGAGCCGTTTCGTGGCAAAGTATGATCATGATGGCAGAAGGGCGATGGAAATGCGCCAGAAGTGGTGGGAACAAGGCAATCTTGAAAGCTGGACCTTCTTGTTCTACCATGACCTTCTAACCCCCGCTTACCAAGCAGGCCGGCATGATCAATCTCAAATCAAAATGTGATGTTCATGATATTCCGTTTGGCAATTATGATGTTCTTCATGACTATTGTCTGGGGGGCTCCAGACCTGAAGGCCCATACATATCAACCTTCTCCTCGAGTGTATAAAGGAATGGATACACTGCCCAAAAAACCGGATAGTACGCAGCTGCAGTCTGCTCTTCCTCAAGATATCGTTTTCCTCTTGGACATCAGCAACAGCATGGCACAGGATAAGAAGATGGAACTATTGAAGAGATCTATGCAATCTCTCCTGGAGAATCTGAGGCCCGTGGACAGGGTCAGCCTGATCACTTTCGGAAACGCGGTCACGCTGATCTATCGAACTAGTTCCCTGACCACTCCTGATTCGCTGATGCGAATTATTGAAAAGATGAGGTCGACAGCTACCGCCACCAACGTCAATGGTGCCATCGACATGGCATACGATCAGTTGTCAGAGACGCCAAGGGGAAAGACAAGGCAGGAAGTTTTTCTCGTGACCGATGGAGAGTTCAAATTGGTGAAGAGGGTGATCAAGGCCGTACAAGATCAGACATGGGTACGCATGACTGCAGTGGTCGTGGGAAAAGGAGAGTCCGCCGAAAAGGCAGTCATCTATGTTCGTGATACCTTGGGTCTGGATGTGGTGACCCTAGTGAACGAGGATAAGGATGCGAATAATCTATTGGATCATATCAGGGAGCTCAACACTGCCATAAAATAAAAGAGGCTAGCCCTAGAAAGAGCCAGCCGTTGCTAACCTATGAAAAACACCGAGGTAAAATTAATCAATTTTTTTAAATCAGTATCCTCTTTTTCTGGGTCCGAGCATTTCTCTTTTCTCCATCTGTCGTCTCATGAATTCCTTTCTCACCAACTGCCTGAACTGATCTTCAGAAGGGAAAACTTTGTTGGCCCTGTCCGTCGAAAGTAATTTTGAAAAGTCGGTTCGATACTGTTTTCTGACATCCAATACCTTTTGCTGCCGGTCCAGAGGATCTGTCAGAGAATGGTCTGCCATTATATTATGTACCTGTTCCCGGTACTTGTTGAACACTGGCCAGAACTTCTGGGCATCTTCCGGGCTGAGATCGAGTTCACGTGTGAGATAGGCGACTTCCATAGCCTTGAGTTTCTCGCCTGCTCGTTCGTTCAACATGTCTTCCTGTTGTGCCAGCGCACTTGTGGTCAGGAATAGGAGCAGACCCATGGAATATGATTTCTTGAGAAGTGACATTTATCAGTTGGTTATAGAGGTTTCATTATTATCAGGAGATTCCTGAATGTATTCGGAGAGGGTGTGATCGGGCAGGGTCTGCAGGGCCTCACCCAATCTGTTGTCATCCATATCGACAAGTGCGATGTCGTTGTCGGAACCGGACGCTGTTTCAGTCAGGTCCATATTCTCCAGCGTCTCGTTGGAATCAAGAAAAACGGCCATGTCTTTCTCGCTGACCTGCAAAGTGTCCAATTGATGTGCGGATTGAACTTCGACGAATGACTTGTCATTCTCTGGCTTGACATTTCTATTGAACATAAAAATCCAGGCAGAGACGGAGATGGTACCCACGATGGCGGCAGCGGCAGCATACTTCCTCCAGATGGAACTACGGCTCATGACGATGAGCCGATCAGGGGGAACCTCACTCTGATTCAAGCCAGAGACAGTTTTTGCGGCAAACTGTTCAAAATATCCCACAGGTACTTGCTGAGGCATCTCCCGACTCAAATTGGCAAGAACGGGTGCGATAGCGGCGGTTTCCTCAAGCACATTCATGTAACCTTCCTCCCTGACCCGTTGCATGACCCTTCCGGCTAAATTGTCGAAATATCCTTCCGGTGTGAATCGATTCAAGGGTTTTTCTAAAATAGGAAGGCTAAGTCCCGGACGTTCGGAAACTCTAGACAGGATAACATCGGGAAGGTCATTGAAATAGCCGTCCGGTACCCTAAGGGGATTGACCAGTGGCAGGTCCGCAAGTATCGGGCTGACCTCCCTCAATTCATTCCGTATGTCCAGATCCCTTTTCATGATTATGTTTTGACCCTTTCCTAAGGCCGGGGTTTAACGGTTGAGGATGTAGTCTTCGATTTTTTTCGCCGCATGATGATAGCTGGCTTTGAGTGCCCCTTCTGAAGTTTCCAACACACGGCTCATTTCCGCATAGGGCATCTCGTCATAATACCTCAAAATGAACACAAGTTTCTGTTTTTCAGGAAGTTCTTGAATGGCGAGTTGGAGTTTCCATTCCAGTTTAGAGGCATCGAAATCCGTTTCGGCGCGTATTTTGTCCTGAAAGGAATCTCCAAGACCGTCGATGGGCACTACCCCTTTTCTCTTCTTTTGTTCAAGGAATGATAAAGATTCATTGGTGGCGATGCGGTAGAGCCAAGTGTATAGGCTGCTATCTGCCCTGAAATGTTCAAGTCCGTTCCAAACCTTGATGAAGACATTTTGAAGCACATCATCCGTGTCATCATGATCTGCCAACATGCGTCGGATATGCCAATAAAGTTTTTCCTGATATTTCCTGATGATGCCGGTGAACGCCATTTCCCTCTTTTCCGGGATCCGGAATAAGCTAAGCAGTTCAGCATCTTCGGCGTGGATGGCCATCCATGGTATTTTGAGTGGTCTGAACTTTCTGATTCACTCGTTGGACTTATCGGCTCTGGGAAAGTTTAAAACAGGGCCTAATCATTTTGAACGTCTGCCCATGCTGCGTTCAGCTGCAGCAACGATGTCGGGTGTATCAAGTCCGTATTTTTTGAGCAGATCCATGGGCTTTCCACTTTCACCGAATGTATCCTTGGTTCCCACCATTTCGATGGGTATGGGGAATTCGCGTGCAGCCAGCTGAGCAATGCTGTCTCCGAGTCCGCCAATGATATTGTGTTCCTCCGCTGTAACGGCGCAGCGGGTCTTTTTCAGTGACTTGAGTACCGATTCGCGATCCAGTGGCTTGATGGTGTGTATGTTGATGACATCTGCTGAAATGCCTTTTTCTTCAAGAATACGGGCAGCTTCAATGGATTTCCAAACCATATGTCCGCAGGCGAATATACTCACGTCGGTACCTTCCCCAAGGATCTGGGCCTTGCCTATGATGAAAGCGTCTTCCGGGGTCGTGAATATCGGCCACACTGGTCTGCCAAAACGCAGATAGACAGGACCTTCATGATCGGCGATGGCTATAGTAGCCTGCTTGGTCTGGTTGTAATCACAAGGGACGATGACGGTCATCCCCGGAAGCATCTTCATCAGTCCTATATCTTCAAGGATCTGGTGTGTTGCCCCATCCTCACCCAAGGTCAAACCTGCGTGAGATGCGCAGATCTTGACGTTCTTACCGGAGTATGCAACAGATTGGCGTATCTGGTCGTATACTCTGCCCGTAGAGAAATTGGCGAAGGTGGTTGTGTAGGGGATCTTGCCGCCAATGGTCAATCCTGCTGCAATGCCGATCATATTGGCTTCTGCGATGCCACACTGAAAATATCTATCCGGGAATGCCTTGATGAAAGCTCCCAATTTCAATGATCCGGCAAGGTCTGCGGTGAGCGCCACCACTCTTTCGTTCCTTTGTGCGATTTCTACGATGCCATCACCGAAGCCGCTTCTTGTGTCTTTTTGACCGGATACCTGGATGTCTTTGAGCATGGGAGTTGATTGAAGGGCAAAATAAAGCCAAAGAGGCGGGTTTTGATGCCCATCTGAGGATAATTTTTCAACAGGACATGTCTTTAGTTGAGACTGGAGTTCTGTCGGGAGAAGAATTCTTCATCTTGTTTGATCTGTTGTTCCCATTTCCAGGCAGAGGACATGATATCATCCAAAGAGAATTTGGGTTTCCAGCCCAATCTGTCCATCGCAAGATCGTTATTTGCATAAATGGCAACAACATCGCCCTCTCTTCGGGGTCCTATCTTGTAGTTCAGGGTCTGACCGGTCTGTTTTTCAAAAGCCTTTATCGCTTCGAGCACAGTGATACCGTTTCCGGTGCCCAGGTTGAACACATCGCAGGAAGAGGAATTTTTGCCGGCATCAAGATATTTGATGGCAAGGGTATGTGCATGGGCAAGGTCGCAGACATGGATGAAGTCGCGAATGCAGGAACCATCTCGAGTGGGGTAGTCATTCCCATATACTGTCAATTCCGGAATCTTGCCCATGGCAGTTTGAGTGATGGCTGGGGTCAGGTTCTGCGGACGGCCGATGGGAAATTCACCTAGCAAGGCCGTCGGATGCGCGCCAGCCGGGTTGAAATAGCGTAGGAGAATACAATTCGTTTTCCCTTTTTTCGCAAAGGAGGAAACGATCTCCTCACCCATCTGTTTGGTCATGCCATAAGGTGACTCAGCCGTTTTCATTGGGGTTTGTTCAGTAACGGGAATGGCATCCGGGTTACCATAGACGGTGCAGGAAGAGGAGAATACAAAATGCGGTGTTTGGAATTCCTCCACGCAACGCAACAAATTGATCAGTGAACTCAGATTGTTGTGGAAATACAGGAGTGGTTTGTCGACTGACTCTCCCACTGCCTTAAATGCAGCGAAATGGATGACGCCGGCGATATCATCATTTTCCGTGAAAATGGCATGCGTGTCATCGAAATCGCATAGGTCAACCTTGTAATTTTTGACCTTGACGCCTGAGATCTTTTCTATCCCATCCAGCAATTTGCTATTGGAGCGAGATTGATTGTCTACGGAGATGACCTCAAATCCATTCTCAATAAGATCGAGAATAGTGTGGGAGCCTATGTATCCGCAACCTCCGGTCACCAGGATCTTTTTCATTCGGTTTAATTAAATATGGACGGTATATGGATCGTCAAGATACTAAGTTCATCAGATATTCGCCATAGCCGCTTTTCATTAATGGGCGTGCTAAAGTGATCAGTTCTTCTTTACTGATGAATCCTTTCCGCCAGGCGATCTCCTCGATGCAAGCAACTTTGACACCTTGTCTTTGTTCGATGACCTGAATGAAAAGAGAGGCTTGCATCAATGAATCGAAAGTGCCGGTGTCCAGCCAGGCGGTACCCCTTTCCAGTACAGAGACTTTCAGTTTGCCCATTCTTAGATACTCCTTGTTCACATCCGTGATCTCGTATTCGCCGCGTGAAGAAGGTTTCAATTCCCGGGCGATCCGAACGACATCATTATCGTAGAAGTAGAGACCAGGTATGGCGTAACGACTTTTCGGTTTTAGGGGCTTTTCTTCAATAGAGATGGCCTTCATATGAGCATCAAATTCAACCACACCATACCTTTCGGGGTCGCTGACCGAATAAGCATAGACAATGCCGCCATCCGGATCATTGTTCTTGGCCAGCACAGTCCCTAACCCGGCACCATAAAAAATGTTGTCTCCCAGAACCAAAGCCACTTTTTCCTTGCCGATGAAATCTGCACCAATGACGAATGCCTGTGCCAATCCATTTGGCTCCTTTTGCTCTGCATAACTTATGTCGAGGCCGAATCGATTGCCGTCCCCGAAAAGTTTGATGAAGTTGGGAAGATCGTGAGGTGTGGAAATGATGAGTATCTCCCGGATACCTGCGAGCATCAGGGTGGACAAAGGGTAATAGATCATGGGTTTGTCATAGACAGGCATGATCTGTTTGCTGATCGCATAGGTGATCGGATAGAGTCTGGTGCCGGATCCTCCGGCCAGGATGATTCCCTTCATGATAAAGATGAGGTTTTCAATACCCCGCAAAGATGCTCAAAATATCGGATAGGTACCGCGTATTTTGGTTGTCAAAAACACGGGATCATCACCTGGGTAGAAGTCAAAGGTGCATGAAAAATTTCAGGATCTGATAGATGATCATGGCCATTATGGCACTTACCGGGATGGTCAGGATCCATGCCCAAAGGAGGTTGACGGTGACTCCCCACCGTACAGCGGAAAGTCTTTTTGTTGCACCAACGCCAATGATGGAACCGGTTATGGTATGTGTTGTACTGACCGGGATGCCTAATTTCTCCGTCATGAAAAGGGTGATGGCTCCTGCAGTCTCTGCGCTTACTCCTTCCAAAGGGGTGACTTTGGTGATGCGGGTGCCCATGGTCTTCACAATCCTCCATCCTCCACTCATGGTGCCAAGTCCGATGGCGCAGTAACAGGCGATAGGTACCCAGTAAGGCATGTCCTTTAAGTCTTGAATATTGCCATTAGCCACCAGTGCGGCAGCGATGATCCCCATGACCTTTTGTGCGTCATTCCCACCGTGGCCTATGCTGAACGCTGCCGAAGAAACCAATTGTAACCTTTTGTACATGTTCGATGTCCTGTAGGCATTGGGCGTTTTCAAAGCATCGATCAGATAGGAAATACAGAAAATGATGGTCATCACGACCAATCCATATCTTATGATCGGATTGAAGTCGATATAATACAAAGTAAGGGTGACCGCGGCAGTGATGATGGCCAGTTTGAGCCAGATGTTCCTGACAATCGTCACTATGGAGATGAACATGGCGATGATCATGCCGATCAGGGGTGCGAGCAGAATGAATGAGAGCGTCTTGGTGATCTTTTCCAATTCGATGCTGCCGAATCCGGCATGAGCTATCGCCGCACCGGCGAAACCACCAATCAAGGTATGAGATGAAGAAGAGGGTATGCCGTACCACCAGGTCAAGAGGTTCCAGATGATGGCAGCAATGAGGCCTGCCAAGATCACCGGAAGGGTTATGACGTCCTTGTGAACGGTTTTGGCAATCGTATTCGCCACATTATGATCCTTGAATATGAAAAAGGCAACCACATTGAACAAGGCTGCCCAGAGTACGGCTTGAAAGGGGGTGAGTACCTTTGTAGAAACGATTGTGGCGATGGAATTCGCGGCGTCATGGAACCCGTTGATATAATCGAATATCAGGGCGAGTATGATGATGACTGCAAGCAGTGTCATGGTCGTTGATTATGGGTTTGGGCAGGCTAACCCTGTATCGATCAGGCGTATTTAACGATGATGGACTCGATGACATTGCCGGCATCTTCGCATTTGTCCGTAGCAATCTCCATGACCTGGTAGATCTCTCTCATCTTGATAACCTCTTTGGCATCCTGCTCCTCGGCGAACAGGCGTTCGATGCTCATGTCGAACACGTCGTCCGCCTGATTCTCTATGCTATTGATCTTGACCAGGCATTCCGTGATCAGGCGCAGATTCTTCATGTTCCGCAGTTCCTTGACGGCGCTATGCACCTGCTCAGAACTCTGAAGGATGAGGTCTGCAAAACGTTGCATGCCTCTGTCCAGCGGGTTGACATGATAGAAATTGATCTTTTTTGAAGATGCGAATATGTAATCTGCGATGTCATCCAGCGAACTGGCCAGATAGTGAATGTCTTCCCGGTCGAAGGGCGTGATGAAATTGCGTCCCAATTCCGTGAATATGCGGTGGGTGAGTTCATCATTCTGGTGTTCGAAGTTCTCTATCTTCCCGATCAAGACTGTTCTCCTATCGAAATCGGGTTCATAAACCACTTCCTTCAGCAAAGCAGCCATCTGCCTGACCTTGTCACTGACCTCCTCGAAAAGGTCATAAAAAACCCTGTCTTTAGGTAGGAATATCTTGAGGAATGAATTCAGCATGGATTCCAAGTTTTGGCAAAAATAGATTTTACGCCCACCCTTGAGGGACTTATTGTATAGTTAATAATTTATTAACATTGTGTTTTCTCACAGGAAAGAAATAACACGCATTTGACTAGGGAAAGTCTCAAGGACGCCGTCAAGCCCTTGGCCATTTTAATTATTAATTTATTAGTAATCAACATTTTATTGTCGCAGGTCCTGAGGAATGCAGATTCTCTGTACAAAAGGGGCAGCCCTCTACTGGACGCCTGTGGGGTTATGCTTTTGGTGATCTCTATGATAAACCCCAAACAAACACTTTGGCACGTGGCGGATCCAAACAACATACAAGCATACCACAGGGACGCACGAAAATCCAGATGAGGTGGATCTATTTGGGTTATGATTTCAACATCTCCAGAACGTTCAGCACCGCGATCCTGCTGGCGGCAGAGGACTATATCACCACGGGAACGGGTACTACAAACGGGGAATTCCTTGCTGATATTAAACTCGCCTTTTACATCAAACTGATCAACCTGCGATGGAAGAACATTTGGAAAGCGACAGATCTCGTTTTGGGGCAAGTAGGTACACCTGCTTATTCCATTTTTACGGAGCAAATCTGGGGGTATCGGCCCATTGACTGGAGGGTTACAGATATACGTAGAACTCCTTCCTGTGATTCAGGGATCACAGTGCAGTGCAAATACGGGAAAGACGGGAGATCCGGATATTATGTCAGGGCTGGAAATGGCACGAGCGCCAGGCCGGAGAATGACAATTTCAGGTGGTACAATGCCGATGTATGGGCTTTATTCATCAATAGGAAATTGACTTTCGATGTTTATGTAGACTATGAGAAGTTGAACGACATTCCTTCCTGGCATCATTCCAGGAGCATGATCAAGGGCTTCGCTTCCTATTCCACTCCGGCATTCACATTCGGAATAGAGGGCTACCTCAACAACTTGAAAAACGAAGATTTCGCGACCAGGATAACTGTAGGTACGGATACATGGAGTGGTACGGCAAAGGGCATATCCCTATTCGCTAATGGGGTGTTCATCCCCAAAAGATTGAAATGGTTTGTGCGATTTGATCGGTTCAATCCCGATAATAGGATCGACAATGCCGTATAAAATAAATATGTGGGTCATACGGCTAACTATAATGATCCCGTTACCAAGGAAAGTTTTTTCACGGCAGGCCTTTATCTTTTGTCCATTTCATGCCGAACATCTGGTTGAACAAATATGTCAATCCCGGTCCTCTGGAAAAAATACAAAAGCCATGACCTGGTTTTCAGGTTGACTTTTTATTTTGTTTTCGGAAAGGATTGAGCATGCATTAACTCTGAACTTCCCCTGAAGGAATGGAGCTCGCGCTCAGAGACACTCCGATTATGTCAATGGGAGCTAGAAAATGTTCCGTCCAATGGCCTACCCATTCCATTCGAATTTGTATCCCACGCCGTTGATGGTCTTGATGTTTTTAATGCCCAGTTTTTTGCGGATCTTCCTGATGTGCACATCCAGCGTCCTGTCATTTTTCAACTGGCTTCCTTTCCAGATATGATTGAAGATCTCCTTTCTGTAGAAAATACGATTGGGTGCTGAACAAAGTAGATGAAGCAATTCGAACTCCTTTCGGACCAGATCTATGTGTCTACCTTGGATAGTCACGGAAAGTGATTCCGGGTTCACATGGAAATTTCCATTAAGATCGATGCCTACAGTCGATCGGTTGAGCCTCTTGATCAGCGATGAGATCCGTGTTGCCAATACTTTGGCGCTGATGTCCAGGGGCAAAAGGTCTTCTGCTCCAGCATTGAAAGCCTTCATCTGGCTTTCCTCGCCCTGTGTTCCTGTCATGTATAAAATGAGCGCACGGTCAAAGATCCTGTTTTCGCGTAGCTCATTGATCGTCTCCAGTCCTTTTGGGTTGCCATCTGACAATTCAGCTATAACGAATACCTCGGGGATGTGGATCCTGGCCATTTGCATGCAGTCCTGAAATCCGAATGAATTGATCACGGCGGCACCCTCATCTGCTAAAAGTGATTCAGTGTCCCGGATCAAAACATTGGGGACATTGATGAACAGGATCTTACGGGCTTGGCTCATGCGTTTTTATATGGTTGAAACAGTTCTTTGGAAAGGTTGGTCATATTAACAATTGTAAATATTGAGAATCGTATGTGACCAGAACATCACTTTACGGTTAGAAAAAAATGAACTTAATGTTACGTGTTGTTCATATTGGATTAACTCTTTGTTGTCGTTCGGTTCATCTATCGGTAATCAGGCGCCTCTACTTTCGACCCTCTTATCTAGCGAAAAATGAACCGACTCAACATGCATTTCCTATGTATGACACTGCTGATAGCATTTTCCGTATCAGTACGTGCTCAGACGATCAGGATTTCGGGAAAAGTACTCGAAGAAGGTAGTAGCACGCCCGTTTCCGGTGCCACCGTAAATCTTGTCGATCCGGCCAAAACGGTAACAACTGATGTAGAAGGACGATTCTTTTTGATCCTGGAAAGAGGCAGGAAATACACCCTAACGATATCCAGCTTAGGCTTTCAGACAAAGGAAATATCCGATCTGCAATTAGAGAATGGTGCAAACTTGGATATTTCTCTTGCAAGGGCTAAAAGTAAGGAGTTGGAGGGAGTGGTGATCAGAAGTAATTCTCGAAAGGAATCTCTGGCTTCCGTATATGCACTTCAGAAGAACAGTTCCTCCATTTCCGATGGCATTTCCGCAGAGGCCATCAGGAAGTCGCCAGACAGAAATACGGGTGATGTGCTCAAACGGGTTTCTGGCGCTTCCGTTCAGGATAATAAATTCGTCATAGTCAGGGGCTTGAATGAACGATACAATGTATCCCTGCTGAATAATGCCGTACTCCCCAGTACGGAACCAGATAAGAAAGCTTTCGCCTTCGACATTATTCCTTCCGCTCTTATAGATAACCTGGTCGTTTACAAGTCACCCACTCCGGACTTGCCCGGTGACTTCTCTGGTGGCGCCATCAAAGTCAGCACAAAAGACTACCCCACCAGACCAATCAGTGAATTGTCCTTGGGCATGGGTTATAATACATTGACCACATTCAAGAATTTCTATAAGGGATTCCCGGATGGGAAATATGATGCCATAGGATTTTTCGATGATTCCCGGGAAATACCGGCTTCATACATTCCCTATAGGGGCTCTTCATTCATCAATCAGCCACCAGCGACCAAACAAGCCATCACCAAGGATTTCGGAAACGATTATGGTCAAGCGCCCGCGTATCGAAGCTATCCGAATTTTTCATTTGGATACACTGCAGGAAATACCCGTATCCTGGAGAGGAACAGGAAATTGGGTTATATCCTCACCATAGGTTACGGGTCGTCCCGAAAGGTTTCGGAAAGGGAAAGAAATGAATACCAGATCGACAAGTTCTACCTGTATCAGAACCGTACGGATAATTATGATCAACGTAACCAGCTCTCTGCCCTGTTCAACCTGACCTATGCTTACAGGCAGTCCAAGATCTCCTGGAAGAACATCTTCAACAACGATTTTTCCAGGTCATTGGGCCTTCGTAAAGGGTTTGACCGATCCAATGACCCGTATACTTTTCTCTATAAAAGTGAGAATAGCGAAGCTTCAGGGAATGGACTCTTGAATTCGGTCCTGGAAGGCCTTCACAATCTGGGTAACAGGTGGAAGTTCGACTGGAACGGATCCGTAGGATACACCTACCGCCACCAGCCGGACCAAAAAGTACTCACTTTCCGGACCCCGAACAACGATTCCAGTTATTACTATATCAAATTGGCCAATGAGAATTCACCAGAGATCCGCAATGCTGGTAGAGTGTATTCGGATCTGAAGGAATTCATCTATGGTGCAAATGTGAATTTCGCATACGACCTGAAAGGAAATAGAAAGGCGAAATTGAAATTCGGTCTGAGCAATTATTATCGTGACCGCAAGGTCGTCGTGGACGCCTTGGGTTATTCCACACTGGATCCTTATGGGATTCTCATCCAGGAGACGAAGGATCAGACCTTCAACAATCTTTTTGATCCGGCCAACATCGATCTATACCGACTCACATTGGCCACCATCGGCACAAACTCCACGGATTACAAGGCTCATGCTCTCATGAACGGAGGTTATGCCATGTATGATGGCTTCATTTCGGGGAGTTTGAAGTTCACTGGTGGAGTTCGTGTGGAGAGATACACTCAGGACCTGAAGGCGTTGAACCAACCCACCATCAAGAAGGAGGATCTGGACGTGTTACCTTCTTTCCTGCTCACCTGGTCACTGAATAGCAAGACCAATTTGCGGTTGGCGGGTTCACAAGCGGTCAACAGACCGGAGTTCCGTGAGTTGGCCAGCTATAGTGTATTCGATTATGAGAATTACAATGTCATCCGTGGCAATCCATTGCTGCAACGAAGCAAAAATACCAATGGTGATCTGCGGTATGAATTTTTCCCGGGTTCAGGTGAGATCATCAGTGCCAGCGTTTTCTACAAGCATTTCGATCACCCCATAGAACAGGTGAATGCAGGGAATGATGTGCTTTCCTATGAGAATGCCACTCAAGCTACCGCATACGGTGCTGAACTGGAGATACGCAAACGCCTTGGTTTCCTTGGGGGAGATTTTTTCAACCAACTGACATTCTATACCAATCTCGCCTACATAAAGGGTTCCGTGAAATTCGGCAACGTGAATTTCAATAGTCCACTTCAGGGACAGTCGCCATATCTCATCAATGCCGGCCTGACTTATTCGACACCCAATGATGGGTTCTCATTCAATATTCTTTACAATCGTATCGGCCCAAGATTGAAATACAGAGCTGTCACCGGTGGCGCGTTGAACATCTTCGAAAATTCACGTGACCTCATTGATGCACAGGTTTCAAAGAAGGTGCTGAAAGATAAAGTGGAACTCAAACTGACGATCAGCGATCTGCTGGCACAACCCTACAACTGGTATTATAAGTTCGATGCCAACCCGAAGAACAATGCCTTTGATCCAGCGAATGACAAAGTAATCAATTCAGTCAGGCTGGGGACCACTTTCATCCTGAGTGCAAAGATCAACCTCTCCAAATAAAACCGAACATAAAAACAACTAAACCAAAGCAGATGAAAAAACAAATTTCCTCGCTGCTTCTCGCCACCTTGATCATGGCCTGGGGCTGCAAAAAATCGGACACGCCAGTTACTCCTCCGGACGTGACTCCACCAACGATCTCAGCCGTTACTGCGACACCGAACAGTGATGGCTCCGCAGTGGTCACATGGACAACGAATGAAGCAAGTGACAGCCGTGTGGATTATGGCACCACCGATGCTACTTTAGGCTCCAACGTAACTGATGCGACCTTGGTGACCACGCACAGCGTGAAACTCCCCGGATTGGCCGTAGGTTCCACCTATTATTTCCGCGTCACTTCCAAAGACGGCGCCAAGAATTCCGCAACTTCCCCTGCATCTCCCGCTGCTCCCGAAAGTTTCAAGATCGTTCCAGCTGATGGCTCCGTGATTGACATTCGTGGCGTGATCAATGCAAACCTGACTATGACCAAAAATTATAAATGGCGTCTTCGCGGCTATGTTTACGTGGAAAATGGTGTTACCCTTACGATCGAAGCTGGAACAAATATCATTTCCAATAAAGATTCCGCAGGCGTACTGGTCATCACCCGTGGTGGAAAGATCCAGGCCGAAGGAACTCAGACTTCTCCCATCGTATTCACATCCGCCGAAACAACACCTACGCCCGGTGACTTTGGTGGTGTCATCATTGCTGGTGCAGCACCTGGTAATGGAAACCATGCCAAGATCGAAGGTGGCGTGGATTCAAAGTATGAACTTTTCGGAGGCACGAATAAAACGGACAATTCCGGTGTCATCAAATACTGGAGGATCGAATATGCTGGAAAGGCGGTCAATCCAGGCGATGAGGTGAACGGTCTTTCACTTTATGGGGTGGGTGATGCCACCACCATCGATTATGTAGAAGTGGTCCGTGGCCTGGACGATGCTTTTGAATTTTTCGGAGGCACTGTCAACTGCAAGCATCTGATCGCTTACAACAGTGCAGATGATGATTATGATATGGACGACGGTTATTCCGGGAAGATCCAGTTCGCCATCTCCATCAAAGACCCCAAGTTCACCGATCCCAAAGGAACCACTGGTGATGTTTCGAATAATTTTGAAGTGGATAATGTGAATCCTGCCAACGGCTTCGTCCTGAGCAGGGCTCCCATTACGTTCCCTGTACTTTCCAATTTCACCGCCATTGGTCCCAACAACGCTCCAGGAACCTCCTCGGATTATGGATGGGGCATGCGCTGGAGGAGAGGAACTAAGTTCATCCTTGCCAATTCCGTTGTCATAGGTTCACAAAAAGGTGGTTTCCGTCTTCAAGAGGATTCAACGATCGCATATCATCAGCGTGGAACCAGTGCCTTTTACAACAGCTATTTCCACACTGCGCTGGGTAAGGTTGTGGATGTCGTTTCCGGCCTGAATATCCCTAATCTGGTTTATGATTCAGCTGCAGTAGCCAATAGGTTGACCAGCGTCTATGGTTCACAGATCGTGACCGATCCGAACACCCTTCAACTGGGCGATCCGTTCAACAATGCAGCTCCCAATCTCAAACCTCAGGGAGGTTCACCTCTACTCGCAGGAGCCAAATTCGATTTTGGAACACTTGCCGATGCTTTTTTTGACAAGGTCGCTTACGTCGGCGCTTTTGATAATAGCACGGACTGGACAAGTGGATGGGCAGTTTTCAACAAGTAAGAAATACTTCATATGAAGGGGTCGGGCATTGCCCGGCCCTTTTTTTTGGAAAGAACTAATAAGGCATACCTCTGTTGATCCAGCTTTCGATTTTCATCCGGTCGCATGGGTTCATTTCGCAGGAAGGGGGCATATTCTTCTGTGCCCCTGCGCTGTACCTGATGCTGCGCAGGAATTTTTCCGGATCGGCGCTGATGGAATTTTTGGCACGGTCATACGAGGAGAAGCCAAGGGCATTCGGATAAACCCATGAATCATGGCAGCCATTGCAATAATTGGAGAAAATGGCCGAAGCGGAATTTGAATAGGTCAATCTACTCGTATCACACGGGAGGTTTTCACAATTGGAATTCGGAGCACCTTGATCTATCCATTTTCTGATGATCCCGACCTGTTCTGCATTCAACTGTGGTTCTGCACCCGGCGGCATGCTCAATCCGATGGTGTGGAAGAACCAACTGCCATCAGCATTCCCTTCTTGTATCCCCCGCATGATGCCGGCATGATCAACCAGTGAGATCCGTGGATTCCCAGCATCATGGCAGCCGCCTTCGACCCTGCTGCAATAATTCACGAAAAGAGGGAGGACCTGGCGTTGAAAGCAGATTTTGTCAACCGGTATCGGCATGGCCGGCTGATCATGCATGCAGGATATCAACGACATCAATGGGATGGCCCAAAACATACGATTTGTACTCATGATACAAACCGATGGAAATACTATTAATCTACGGTTATCCCGATGTGAATGAAAAGTGAATGAATTCCAGATACGCCTTGTCTTAATCATTTCTTAACCATCTCGAAACGATTTGTTCATGCTCATGCTAAAACTTTGATAAAACCCGGAATAGTGAAAACACACTACAAGACCATCGTACTCTCCGACATCCACTTGGGCATCCGCAACGCCCACCCCAGAGAAGCCATTCATTTCCTCAAGCACCACACTTGCGACAAGCTCATCCTAAATGGTGATATCATCGACGGCTGGCAATTGGGCAAGTCGGGAAAATGGAAGAAGAAGCACACTGCCTTCTTCAGGCTAGTCATGAAATGGCTTTCCACAACAGAAACGGAGATCATCTACTTAAGAGGCAACCATGATGACTTTCTGGATGAGATACTGCCTTTAGAGATCGGAAATTTTTCCATAGTCAGGACCCATATTCACCAATCTTTTGGTAAAAAATATTTCGTGGTGCACGGAGACATCTTTGATTCCGTCACAACCAACCTGAAATGGGTGGCCAAGTTGGGAGATGTGGGATATACGTTCCTACTGTGGGTGAACCGTCACTACAACAACTTCAGAAAGAACAAAGGCTTGCCCTATTACTCCCTTTCACAGGTGGTCAAGCACAAGGTCAAGCAAGCGGTTTCCTTCATGACCGATTTTGAATCCGAGTTGTGTGCTGTGGCCAGGCAAGAGCGTTGCGATGGGGTCATTTGTGGCCATATTCATCATCCAGCGGTCAAGATCGTGGATGGGATTCAATATCTGAACAGCGGCGATTGGGTCGAAACACTGAGCGCATTGGTGGAGACGGAAGAAGGGGAATGGAAGATCATTCGATACCAGGATTGGGTCAATGAAGTTCATACCGAAGAAGAGGGAATCGATTTTGACCTCGCGATCAAAGATCTCATGGGCGCTGGGGAATTGCTGGAGGAGTTTGCATGATCATGCTGTGAAATAAACGATATCACATGAAGGCTTTAAGTGTCATGTTCGCTGTTCAGGGTGAGGGCAGAGGCCACCTGACCCAAGCCATTTCGATGTATGAACTGCTTACACGAAATGGGTTTGAAGTCTGTTGTGTAGTGGTTGGGGGGAGTTCACGACGGGAATTACCCGAGTTTTTCAAGAAGTCCTTCAATGAACCGGTGGTTCCCATGAAGAGTCCGAATTTTTTCATGGACCGTCATGGTCGAGGCATCCACATGGGAAGGACACTGATCAAAAACCTTTTGATGCTACCGGAATATATCCGGAGCGTGAGATTATTCAAAAGGCTGGTGGATTTTCATGAACCAGATCTGATCCTCAATTTTTATGAACCCCTTGTAGGCTTGTATGCTGGTTCATATTCAGGGCATCCTCCTGTAGTCTGCATCGCCCATCAATATAGTTATCTTCATCCCGAACACAGATTTCCTCTCAGCAAGTCCTTGCATAAGCTCGGCATTCTTGCTTATACGAAATTGACCAAGCTGGGTTCGAATTCCTGTCTGGCGATTTCACTTTCTGATTCTGGTTCTTGTCCGCGTAAGAAGTTGTATACGGTTCCTCCCATTCTTCGTCGGGAATTGCTGTCCCTGCACAGCAGGGATGAGGGATACCTACTTGTATACTTGGTCAACAGCGGATACATGAAAGATATTCTCGAATGGCACCGGGAGAACCCCGAGGTTCATCTCCGTTGTTTCACGGACAGCCGGGAGGTTCGCGAGGAACATTTTGGGTATTGGCAGGTTGACTCCAAACTCAGTTTTCACAGTTTGGACGGAACTGTTTTCCTGGAGCAGCTTGCAGGTTGCAGCGGCCTGGCCACCACCGCGGGTTTTGAGACGGTATGTGAAGCCATGTTTTTGGGGAAACCTATTTTCATGGTACCTGTCAAAGGTCATTTTGAACAGCGCTGCAATGCCATGGAAGCTCAGGAAGCGGGAGCCGGGCTACAGGGCTCAACCTTCGACATGAATCAGCTTATCAACATCACCAGATCGGGACATCATATACCTGATCAGTATCGCGATTGGGTTTTGTCTTGCCCGGACAGACTTTTGAGTTTTTTGCATGGATTTCTGCCCAAGCCCCATACAGTTGACGGCCCATACCTGTTTCAGGAAGCTGTTTGACGCAAACCCAAATAGGATTTATCTCTTACGCATTTTACCTCCTCAGGTTTCGTACTTGTTAATTTTATAATATGAAACATGGATTGACAGTATTTCGTGGTTTTTCCACAATTTTTAGGTTTTCATTGACAGAATTCCTGAAAAGTTTAATATTGGCTTCACATTCAGTTTAATTCATAAGATTTCGGTAACACAGCTATAACATTCTTGTAATCCCATTGATACGGTTCCTTAACATACGCCAGATAATTTGCGGCCTCATTCTGCACTAACCAAAACCAATGTTTATGCATGCATTAGCTAGATCCAGTAAGTTGTTCTTTCTTTCCCTTTTTGTCTTGCTTGTGCCGCATCTGTTGCAAGCACAGGGTATCATCACCGGAAAGATTCTTTCCAATGCTGATCAAACTCCTATTTCGGCCATCACCGTGGTCGTGAAAGGGAGTAAGCAAGGGACTTCGACGAATGCCGATGGTACATTCAGTATTCGTGCCAACAAAGGGGATGTGCTCCAGTTCTCCGGAGTAGGTATCCAGCCTTTTGAAAAGACTGTATCCGACAACAATTTGGTCATAGGAGTTGATCAGGATTCCAAGATCCTGAGTGACGTGGTAGTGACCGCTTTGGGCATCAAGAAGGAAACCAAGCGCCTGGGTTATTCTGTCCAGGAGGTCAAGGGTTCTGATCTGCTCAAAGCCCGTGAACCCAACCCGGTGAATGGATTGGTAGGTAAAGTGGCTGGCCTGAACGTGGGTATCAATCAGGAACTGCTGGCTGCACCCACCGTGCTCCTTCGCGGTTCACCCCTGAACTTTTATGTAGTGGATGGTATCCCCATCAACTCAGATACCTGGAACATCAGCCCCGATGACATCGAGACCTACACCGTGTTGAAAGGCCCCACCGCCGCCGCCCTTTATGGAAGCCGCGGTATCAACGGCGCCATCCTCATCACGACTAAGAGGGGTAAGAAAAATAATAAAGGATTCACCGTTGAGCTGAGCAACAGCCTTCAGATCAACAAAGGTTTCATAGCCATACCCAAGGTGCAAAATCAATATGGTGGCGGTGATTATCAGACGTTTGCCTTCGGTGACTACAACAGTAACGGTACTGGATCCGGACGTAATGATAAAGACTATGACGTTTGGGGCCCCCGTCTGGATGCTGGACTTCTTCTTCCGCAATACGACGGCAAGTATGATCCCAATAAAACCTACGTCACCACATTTGCTGACGGATCCACTTTCACCGGGAATATAGAGCCTACTCCATGGGTTTCCCGCGGAAAGGACAATCTTCAGAAATTCCTTCAGGCTGGTCTGCTCAACACGACAAACGTTAGTTTCTCAGCAGCTACCGACAGGTCCAATATCCGGATGTCGGTTTCCAATGGATACCAGCGCGGCATCACTCCGAACACCGGCTTGAACACGCAGAACCTGAATTTGATCGGCAGCTACGATATCACAAGCAAATTCAAAGTTGAGGCGAACATCAACTACAACCATCAGAATTCGAATAATATCCCTGATGTTGTCTACGGCCCCAACTCCATTATCTACAATATTGATATTTGGACCGGTGCTGACTGGAATGTCAAGGATCCGAACATCATCAATTACTGGCAGCCCGGTAAAGAAGGTGTTCAGTCCAACTTCGTGGAGTACAAGCGTTATCACAATCCATACTTCCAGAGTTATGAGTGGCTCAGGGGTCACAAGAAGAACGATGTGTATGGATGGATGGCTTTTACCTACCGTTTCAACAAGGATCTGGATGTTATGGTTCGTTCCAATGTTACGACCTATGACATCTTAAGAAATGAGAAAATGCCTTTCTCCGCCCACCCTTATGGGGATGAGCATAACCACGGCAACTACAGGGAAGATAGAAGAAGCCTTTGGGAGAACAACTCGGAATTACTGGTTCGTTATAACAAGGACAATTTCCTGAACAGTGGTTTCAGTTTAAGTGCTTACGGCGGCGGATCTGCGAGGACCATGAGGTACAACTCCAGCTTTGTGAGCACGGACCAATTGATTGTTCCCAATGTGTACACTTTCGCCAACACCATGAAGCCGATACGCGCCTATTCATTCGCTTCAGATCTGCTGCAGCTGAGTGCATACTATTCGGTGGACCTGACCTACAAGAAATATTTCACTATCTCCACAACTGGCCGTCTGGACAAAACTTCGGCACTGCCTGTTGGAAAGAATTCCTATTTCTATCCTTCTGTTTCGTTCAGCTCGGTCCTCAGCGATTATATCGATCTGCCTTCTGCGATAACTTTCCTGAAGGTTCGCGCAGCCTATGTGAATGTGAAGGATGGTGGTACCAGCCCATATATAGGCGCAGCTTTCCAGAGCCTCGGCGTAGGTGGCCCACTTGGTTATGGAAACAGCTATTTTACCCCATATAATGGTCCGAACTACCAATTGGCAAACCCTCCCTACCTGACCTATTATGGCTACGACAATGCCACAGCGGCCAATTCTCCTAATTACAGGATCGATGCCGGCATCAAGCCAACTTCAAGGACCAACTTCGAAACAGGATTCGACATGCGTTTCCTGAAGAACAGATTAGGTCTTAGTGCCACTTGGTTCCAGTATCAGGATGGCCCGAAGATCTTCAACCAATCCATTTCCGAAGCCAGCGGCCTAAATTACTTCACCACAAATGGTGGTACCACGAAGAGGACAGGCGCTGAAGTCTCTTTGACCGGAACTCCCATTCAGTCCAAAGGTGGCTTGCGCTGGGATGTCATGGTCAACTGGGCAACCTATAAAGAGACATTTGCCTCTTTCGCGGGTGGTCAGACAGAGATCTCCAATGGTACCGGTTACCCCTATCATATCGGTGATCGCGTAGACAAGCTCTTCGGTTCATTTGAAGCGCTCACTCCCGATGGCAAGGTCATTCATGATGAAGGTGGATTCCCCATCTACCTCCCCAAGGGTCAATACCTGGGGCATGCCGATCCGGATTGGTCATGGGCCATTCATAACAAGTTCACCTATAAATCATTCAGCATTGGATTCCAGTTCGATGGCATGGTCGGTGGAAGGTTACAGGATCGTGTTCTCCGCAAACTCACTGAAGGTGGACGTGGAGCAAACACCAACGAAGGCGTCATCGGTGCGGCTCGTTTGTATGAATCCAATCACTGGGGTGATGCTGGATACACAGGAGCATATAATTCCAATGGTTCTCCCATTCTGGGCGCTGATGGTGTCGTCGTCGTAGGCGGTAGTGATCAGATTCAGTACGACCCCGCAACAGGTGTGATCACCAACGGTAAGAGTCTGCAGTTCACTCCCAACAAGGTAGCTACGCAGTGGGTTCAGGACTATGTGAGCAGTTTCTACAACGACCCCCAGCATACCATGGTGAGCAAGACTTACGCCAAGCTCCGTGAAGTGGTTATCACCTACTCCTTGCCCGGCAAGTTGTTGGACAAGACTTTCATCAGCAGGGTTGATTTTTCCCTGGTGGGCAGGAACCTCATCTATTTCTTCCCCAAGGCATTCCATGATATCGATGTTGACCAGTATCCCGGCCGTGATGTATTCGGTGGTGTGAGCAGAGAATACAATTTGCAGACACCTACAACCAGGAGCTTTGGTTTCAACATCAACGTGGTATTTTAATCAAGGATCAATCAAGAACCAGAAAAAATCATGAATATGAAAGCATTTAAAATAAATATGGTCGCCCTTGCCCTGCTGATCGTAGGAGCAACGGGTTGTTCCAAAAAATTTGAGGAATATTCACTTAACAAGAACCTGCCCACGAGCGTGCCTTCAGGCGTGGTGCTAAAAGGTGTTCTCAACAATATTGTTACTTTTCCAGGTGGTGAAGAGGACAAGGCATGCCAGTTCTATGTTTCCAACTATACTTATTATGGTGATAACAAATATTGGAATGGAAGTGCGGGTCTTTCCTATGGCGTTTTGAACAACGTGATCTCCATGGAGGAACTGGCTTATAATGCGAACGGAAGCAGTAACAACCCATATCATGCTCTGGGACTTTTTCTACGTGCATACTTTTTCACTGAAATGTCCAAGAAGGTGGGGGACCTGCCCATGACCGAGGCACTTCAGGGTACAGCGAACATCAAGCCCAAATACGATTCACAGAAGCAGATCTTCCTTCAATCCCTAAACTGGTTGGATTCCGCCAATATCATCCTTTCCAGTGTTCTCAGTAGCGGTGTAAAGGAATTCTCTGGTGACTTCTATTTCAAAGAGGCGCTCAGCGGTGCTTATGGTGGCGGTAATGGGTATGATGCACTCGTTCAATGGAGGAAAGTAGTGAACAGCTACGCACTCAGACTCCTGATCGACCTGAGCAAGAAAGCTGATGACGGGGATCTCAATGTCAAATCCCGCTTTGGGGCGATCTTCAACAATCCTGCTCAGTATCCCATCTTCACCAGCAACAGCGACAACCTGCAATATGTGTATAACGACAAATACAACTACTACCCCAACAACAGCAATAATTATGGTAATGATGCGGGAAGGTTGAATGTCGGTGGAACATTACTAAATAACCTCAGTGATCTGAATGATATCCGTGCCATGTACCTTGCAGAACCCGCCCGTGGCCTTGGCTTCGAGGATACGGATTACCGTTCCTTCAAGGGTGCGGATCTGGGTCAGGACCTAAGTAGTATGGCGTCTTTGTCTGCACAGGGTAAAATCTCTTTCCTGAACTATAAAAAGTATTATTCTGGATTGACAGGTGAGCCTACCTTCATCATCAGCTATCCTGAAGTATGCTACAGTATAGCTGAGGCCATGAACAGGGGATGGGTCACTG
>CAIKEH010000012.1 GCA_903826405.1 uncultured bacterium | reverse complement strand
TTTTTATTACCGGTCTTATAGGAGTCTGATACCGTCTTAGTTACCTTTTCTTTTCCTGACATACTATTCCCTGCCAAATTGCTCCACTATGGACTATAAAACAGCCTAAAGGATGGGATATCCCTGTTTACTTATGTTCTAAAATATATTAGAATTATCGGCACTATCGGTACTGATCAGCTAAGAAGTAGACAGGGTAAAAAATTCCGGTTAGCCTATTAAAACTAACCGGATTTTTAATAAAGGGTAATTATTTTAAGCTCTAGAATGGTCTGCTTTCCAGTTTTTAATTAAAGTCTTGATCTCCTTATTAGATAAATTTTCTGCTACAGCTTTGGCTGTTAAAGCAACAAATTCATCATCAGATGCAAAACGTAAAGCAATCACTTGACTCATTTTTAATTCTTTTGGAAATACTTTGCCTGTTGCTAAATAATGTCTAAAATTTTCTTCGGCACGAATGACTCTGTCTTGTGCTTTTAATGCAAAGCCCCTAGCATACCAAGATAATAATACAAGTATTACTGAAAGTAAACACAACATAGCCCCTATATATTTATTTTCGGCAGTGCCTTGAACTAGATAATTAATAGATCCAATAAGAAACAATAGTATAGCAGGAAGGGTTATGTAATGGTATCCAGTGACCATTTTAGCATGGTTTTTAAAATTTTGGTCTTGCATGATTTTTTATATTTTGTTCAATTTAAAACCTATCTCGAAACTATTTAAAACAATTTCTTAGTCATTGACTAAAGATAACTCATTGAAGAAAGGTTGCTTTGACGACTTCCAGATCCCTGATATGAGCTTGCACGACATCTAGTTTTTTGGGTGAAGCGGCTTCCAAACACTGCTCAATCACCAGATGCGGTTTGATGTTCAACCTGGCAAGTTCCAGCGCGAACCTTTCATAGTCTATATCACCTTTATTAGCGAACGACTCCGACCAGATCCCATTCACGGATTGCCTCAGATGCAATTCAACAATCCTTTTCCCATATAATTTCAAAACATCGAATACGGCGACTTCAGAGTTTTCGGATCCCCTGAAAATCCAATGAACATCAAAACAAAAAGAGACATTTTCGGGATCGGTATTTAATAGCGTGTGGTGAAATTCCCTGGCCCCCGCCCTGAGCTCCATATCATGTGTATGATAGGCCAAGGTCAATCCTCTTTTTTTGAGTTCCAGTCCCAGTCTTTCCAGAGCCTGAGATTGGATGATCAATTGGGCGTCGGTTTTCAGTTCTTTTGAACCCCAACTGATGGGACTGGGATTCGTGACAATGATCCGTGTCCCATAACTCTTTACAACATCCGCTATTCCCAGAACCGTATTTATTGATTTTTCAATACCTTCTTTTTCATGAAGCACGCTATTCACATAAATAGATGGCATCTCGATCTGATATTTTCGCAGAACAGGAATCAACGCCAAAGCCTTTTCTTTATCGGAGAAACTGGGCTCGAATGCCTTGATACCGGTACTTGCGAATTCAGCGATATCCTGATCCGGGTCCTTGCCCCAAAGTTTGCCATCTCGCTGGTAAAAAGTGACCCAGTTGTACGCATTGCAGGAAATAGGGTATCGCCCATACCTGAGTGTCGACCCCTTGCTGATCATGGGTGTCAGTGAAAAAGAAGGTAAGATGGATAGAAAATCCCGTCTGTTGAATGAATTGCCGTACATGGTTTTATATAGTTGTTAAAATGAAACTCCAAAATAACTACCCCTTCTCCCATTCCGGAGTTCTCCATAATACAGTAATTTAAACCGTTGTGCGTTCATAAGAAAAAATATCCCCTCCAGATCTGCGCTGGAAGGGATATTTGCAATCAGGAGTCGTAAAGCGTTGTCATTATCCAATAACATCTATTGCATGACTATTACTTTACCGCGTTTAACATCATTACCCTGTCGTACCGATACTATATACATCCCTGATTTAAGTATAGGCAACTCTTGTAAAACTATGGTGTTCTGCCCTCGCCGTACATTAGCCCCAACCATGGCAACAGGCCTACCATCCAGCTCGGTCACTTGGATGCTGACCGGACGATCATGGGCAGAGCGGTAAATCAATGATATTGGACCCCTGACTGGATTGGGTGCAATTTTCAATTCATTCATGGATGACCCATTGATCCCTGGCGAAGCCTTATCAGTTGGGCAATCAAGGTAAATGGTTACGGAATCAGAAGAAGACATCCCATCAGGATCGGTTACCGTCAGGCGAATCAACCAATGTCCATCACTTCCATCGCAACCAATTCCGGACAGATAAGCCCTGCTCTGGTGCGACGTATCTATGGGAATGGATAGCTTAATCCCATTCCGAATTAATTCCTTTTCCCATTGGTATTTCAAAAGACAATCGGGATGCTCCCGATCGGTAACTTTTGCAGATAATGTGATCAAACTATCAGTACCTATGGTGTACCGGGAGTTATTCATTATGCTGGTGATTTTAGCCAATGGTGCAGCTGGAGTTGAACTGATGACAATCTGGGTGGCTCCGGGATGATAGATCTTCATGGTTTTGGTAGCAACATCAAGGGTCCAGCCAGCCTGACTGAGATCGGTCCTTTGTAATAATGCCACACCATCTGCAGTAACGGATAGGGGGGTGAAATTCATGTGAAGTACATCATTTCCAGAACCATCATAGGTTGCGTAACTCAAGATCCCACTGCCATAGGTGATACTTTTCACCACGGAACCAGAACGTAAAAAATGGGTTTGGGAGAAAGGAGCCCAATCGGGAACGGCTGCCATTCCGGTCATGAAATGACGAACAAAATCACCATAGCTGTCAGTAAACCATTCATTGTTCACACTAGGTCCATCTATATTGACACCATTACTGCCAGCCATGTATGTTGCCCAATTGAATGAACGATAAGCTTTTTCACGAGCAGTCAGGTCACCCGTCTTTTCGTAAAGCAGCGCATTAACGGATGCATAGCGGGAAGTGTGACTACCCATGGCATAAGCAAAAACTGGTGTCTGTTCGCGTATCGACGTAGCGCCAAAAGATGCTTCTCCAAATATGGTTTCGACCCACGATATCAACCCCCGTACATGCATCTCCCAATTGGGATCCATCTCTGGATGCTCCAAAAGGTACCGGGCAGTCATCATTGCATCGTATTGATTTAAATTTGTATTGTAAGCTGTCTGGGTAGGAACATCCTCAAAATATTGTGCCCAGGCATTGTTCGACATGGGATAGGTCATCAACCAACTCCAGGCCGTGTTACGAGCCGTCTGGTAAGCAGCAGTATTTCCCAATCCACTGGCGATAAGCGCATCAAAAAGCATGAGAGGACCTATCACATTCGCACAATAATCCTCCTTTACGACACCGGTCTTGGCATTAACACGGAATGGCCATGGCGACTGGCTTACATTCCCCGACCGGATATTACTGCTTAGGATGTTGGCGGATTGGATAGCAGCGTCCCTGAAACGGACATTCCCATCATACTTATATAACTGTAGCCAAGCAAAACCAAGTTCCCCGATCTTATCCGGCTGTAAATAGCCGGTTCCATCACCGGTCCCATTAGAATTTCCCCAATAGGATCCGCCATAAGTTAAAGAGCCAGGGTCACCGCTGGAATAAGGAACCAGCGCCCATTTATCCGTGGAAAGTGTCATGCCATGATCCAGATGCCAGATTGCTACATTCTCCGCCAATTGCATGACAGCGGAATTTCCTGAATACAGGTAATATTTTTGCGCGGACTCAGCCAGCATATGATATAATCCCGCTGGATTATGAGGCCAATCTACCATGGCTTGCGTGGATGGGTTTATGTAACTACGACTAAAGTAGGCGGGCTTACCTGTTGATGGATCATTGGGCACTTTATTCAATATATAATCCCAGGCCAAATAAACTACAGAATCAAAAGCGAGTGCAGGATTTGCCGTCCAAGAAATAATCTTGCCGCCAGCATCCGCTTTTACAGTATGCCCATTTAAGGTGCCCAAATTGGTAAGTGCTGCTGTAGTAAAGGTCTTGTCCGGGGAAGTGACTAATACGCCATCTGCACCAATGGAAACGACCGCATAATGATAGGTTTTACCAGGTTCCAGGCTAAGTATCGTCTGTGAATGGCTGATGATCAAGCTGGGGTCAACAAGTGTGCTCAGATCATATGTGGTGGTCAAACCATATTTGACCTGTGATGTAGACGGCCCACTAGTCGTCCAATTGATCACGGTGGAACCATCTGTGGTGGATCCAGAGGAAACTCCAGATATGGAAACATTGCTTACGGGATTGTTTACAGTTACTCCTACCGACGTGGCAGTAGCCGTATTACCAGCAAGATCTCTGGTTCGTGCTGTCAACACATGCGCCCCGTTGGCGGCAGTGGCTGTGTTCCAGGAGGTGGAATAAGGGGATGCTGTGAGCTCAGTACCCAGATTCACACCATCCAGCAGAAACTGGACGCCAACGACTGCAATATTATCCGATGCGTTCGCAGTCACGGTGATGGTGCCGACAATCGTCGCTCCGTCAGCAGGGGAAATAATATTTACTGTTGGTGGAGTAATGTCTCCATTGACAGTGACATTAATGGGGGAGGAAATAGTCATGTTCCCGGCGGCATCCCGAGCACGTACAGTCAGGATATGTGCTCCATTGGTTGCCGTTGCAGTATTCCAAGAAATTGAATATGGTGCTGTAGTAACTTCAGTACCGAGATTGACTCCATCTAGTAGGAACTGGACGCCTATCACTGCTATGTTATCCGTTGCAGTAGCAGTCACCGGGATCGAACCTGAGATGGTTGCCCCGTCCGTAGGAGATGTAATGCTGACCGCAGGTGCTGTTTTGTCGTTATTCGTCGTTACGGTCACTTGTGCGGAAGTGGTTATATTTCCTGCTGCATCCCTGGCTCGGGCGGTAAGGATATGTGAACCGTTACTCACAGTTATGCTGTTCCAATTGACCGAATATGGTAATGCCGTGACTTCTGACCCGAGACTTGTGCCATCCAATAGGAACTGCACCCCTGCGATACCAACATTGTCTGTTGCATTTGCCGTGACCGGAACTGTTCCCGATATGGTGGAATTGGCCAATGGTGCCGTGATGCTCACGGACGGGGCAGTGAGATCAGGTCCTATTGGAGTGACCATATCCGTTGAGATCTCTGCTACTGATATGGCACGATTATATATCCTGACCTCATCGATCAGTCCAGGGAAATATTGACCCCCTAATGCAGGGCTTCCCCCTATGCATAGCTGATTGGCGGTTACTGTTATTGCTCCGGTGACAGCCAAGGTAGAAACCAATGACCCATTCACGTAGAGTCTGAGGTTGGCTCCATCATAAGTACTTGCCAAGTGGGTCCAGGTATTGGCTGCAAGTTTTGCGGTACCTGTAGCTGTCTTCGTAGTTGTGCCGATCCTGATCCGGGAGTCTGGTCTCTGATTCGAAGAACTTGTTGTACTGTTATTTGCCGACAACGCATAAGCGAGATTGGTGGTACCATTTTCTTTGCTGATGACAGTACGATAACTACTGAGGCTTGTCGGATTCACCCATGCCTCCAGTGTCATTCCGCTTGTCAGGTCAAGTATATTCGCATCATTTACCTTGAGATATGCATTGGATCCATTGAAAGAAATGGCTGAACCGAATTTTCCGGATGCCGACCAGGTCGGAGAGTTTGTAAATGAAGCGGTATTCCCATTTCCGCTTTGATCTGCTGTTGAGGTCCCGGTATTTTCATTGAATCCATAAGCAGCGACCAAACTCGAATTGGAAACATTGATCGGTATGGTAGCAGAAACAGTAGAATTCCCTGAGGCATCCCGTGCTTTGGCTGACAGGGAATGCATCCCATTGACAGATGTCAAGGAATTCCAACTAACATTATATGGTGCAGCGATAACCTCAGCACCTAGATTCGCTCCGTCCAAAAGAAATTGGACTCCCACGACACCAACATTATCGCTTGCATTGGCAGAAACGGTGGTGGTGCCTGAAACGACAGAGCCACCACTTGGCGCGGAAATGCTCACCGTGGGTGCAATATTATCCATGTTCACCGTAACACTAACTGCAGAAGAAGTTGTGGTATTGCCAGCCGCATCCCTTGCCCGGGCAGTTATGGAATGAGTTCCGCCCGTAGCCGTAGAAGAATTCCAGGAAACAGAATATGGTGAGCTTATCACTTCGGCGCCCAAGTTGACGCCATCGAGCAGGAACTGCACACCGACCACGGCGACGTTATCAGAAGCATTGGCCGTTACCGTTGTAGTACCAGTGATAATGGATCCACTGGCAGGAGCTGTGATGCTGACCGCTGGCGCCTGCAAATCAGGCGTCCCACCCGTGTTCATATCCGTGGCGATCTCCGTCGTCGTCAACAATCGTCTGTAAAATCGGACCTCATCAATGGATCCCGTATAATACTCCCCGAAAGGTTGATTAGAACCTATGCGTATGTTCGTAGGATCTATTGTAGTAACCGTACCCACCGAAGCTATGTCAGTCCTGTCTGTTACATCAGCCCCGTTTACATAAATGGAGAATCTGCTATTCTGCGCTTTGGTACCATCATAGGTGACCGTTACATAACTCCATTGCCCTGTGGTGAGTACGTTGTTTGTGCTGTGGACCCCTAATTTACTTGCGCCATTGTTAACCCACCAATAAACTGATATGCCATTAGTCACAGGGCCACCATCCGGATCGGTGGTTGTATGAGCATAAAAATAAAAGAAGTTCTGAGTATTGATCGTCTGACTCCAAACAGTGCTCCATTGCTTGAAACTACTGTTTTTGATCCAGGCACTCCAGGTATAAACGCCCGCAGGATCCAGTGTGAAGGTGGTTTGATCTGCCAAATTCACATAATCATTGGTTCCATCGAAGCTGATGGCCTGCCCATATTTACCACTGACCCAAAGTGGACCGTTGAGCAAGGTTCCGGTGTGTGCATTACCGGAACCATCTGCCGTCGTTGTGCCCGTTCCTTCATTGAATAAGAGTTCTGTATCCACACCAGGGGAAGACAATGTGGTGACAACATTGGAAGCAAATATGAAAAGAGATGAAATAACAATGAAAGAAATCACCCTTCTTGAATGGAAGATGGACATGGATTCTTATTTGTGGTTGAATCGATAGAACAGCTTATCATGTTTACCGAATGGGTAACACAATGCTTTTCTCAGTAGGGTATGAACTGGGGTGGATAAGAATGGATAATTACAGGGGAAGGATCCAGACTATAAGGCATGAGACTGAAGTAATAACGAAGTAATAGAATTTTCTAATCAAAAAAAATATTTCAAGTCCTTTTTTTAAAAATCAATCGACACCCTGAACATCACATACCGAGGTACCAGAACATATGACCGAAAACTGGACACACCCTGAAAAAAGTCCATTTCCCCAAATTCTCTGATGTTGAGCAGGTTGTGCCCATCCATGGCGAATTCCACAATCGATGAAGGCTTCCAGCTGAAATGCAGCCCCCAGGCAGGAAGATCCGACCTGTCCGGTGCGTGATACCAGCTTATGACACTCGCCAAATAGAATCGGTTGCCAATAGGGTATTTTATTTTCAGATCCAACCTGTATAAAGAGGTGGTGTTGGACTGTGTCCGGGTTACATTTTCATTTAGGGATATGCGATTTTGTTCCCATCGGAATGCCACTTCAATATTCAATTTGCCTTTCCAACCAGATAGAGCCTTGACCCCCAATCCATTATTAATGAATCTTTTGACCAGGGTGGCATGATTCAGAGAAATATCGCCGCTGCTGAAGGTATGATTACCCTCCATGATCCACTTCATGGACATGGCCGGTATATATCTTTCCAGACTGAAGGCCATCAAAAGCTGTTCAGTCCTGGTCGAAGTAAAAGGCGTCAACAGGTTGATCCGTGGATCAAATACCGTTGCCCAATTTTGTTCTTTAACATTCATCCCATACTTCATTTGTAAGAACATGCCGACACCGGATGAAATACTACGGGAGTGATAGGACAAGTTTAATTGATGCTGCGATCGCGGCCCTTTCAGTTCGCTCGGCTCCATGATGGTGGCATTACCGCTGAAAAGGGGTAAAGGCAAGGCATAACACAAGTCCTGTAAATGTCTGCAGGTATTGTAAGTGATGGATACACCTTGAAAAGGATTGAAAATTTTTTCATAGCCTATCCCGAAATCATATATTAAAGAGTTAATGCTGTGGCCATATCGTCCAGATCCATCCACACCTCCCATTCCACCTTCCATCGAAAATGCTAGCCTCGATCTCCTACCCAGGTCTATCGACAGATCAGTGAACATGGTCAATGAATGGAAGCCTGTTGATGACTTTTGCTTGGGATATAGTGTACTGTCTGTTAAGCCGGTGAATTTGCTTGCCGCCCAAAGTTGATCAACACCACCCTTTGATCTGACACCCGCCCTCCACTCATGTCCCCTATGGTTAGTTAAATAACTCAAGGATATCTTTTTATCCGCCGCTCTTGTCTTCAGTTGCTGCAGGATACCCTGGTAAGTCGTATCCAAGCCGAAAAAAGACGCATAGCGCTGAGTTAGGTCTGCTAAACTCAGATCATGAACCCTCATGTTGGCCTCATATTCCATACGCAAAACGCCTTTGCCCAAGCGGAATGATTCCGTACCTCGTAAGGTGACTCCCTTTATCTGGTCCCTCTTCAGTTCATTCATGGAATCTTCCAAGATCCCACTCGTTTGCCTGTTGAGGGATCCCCGAAGCAATGCACCAGATACAACTACAGCAACATCCCCTCGGTTCTCTTTCATTCTGTCATGTTCCAGGCCAAGTGTAACATCAACAAGACTATTCTTCTGAAATGATTCCTGACGGGAATTCAGGAACCAATCACTACGATCGGGCATGGAATATATTTCCAATGCATTGATCTTCTGAGATCGGTTCGTCCGACCCGCCCCTATCTTGATATGGGCCTTCGTCCCACTACCCAGGGGCATGTTGAGCGAAACAGATCCAATGGCATCGTGATTATTTCGCGTGTATGTTGCCGGCAGTATTGTAGTATGAAATGTACCCGAACCCATTTGTGCTAGCAATCCCGACATCCCAACGACAGCATGTCCACCATGACCATCACCATTTTCATCCAACATGGATCCCGCATCACGTTCACCCGTTTCATTGAACCGGATCGATCCGATCGTTTTCAGTTTTCCGTCCATTTTCAGAACATGGAATCCGGCAAGTCGCCTCCCTGAAAGCGTGGCGCCATATTCCAATCCACCTGAAAGTTGGTGCAATAGACTGTCATGGACTTTGAGGTTTATGCCCACCTTGCCCGAATGGCTGACCTTGCGCATCAACCGATCTTCATTATAATTCATGATCAGCTGCACCTTGTCTATAAGACCAGCACGGAGATGATGAGAAAGCAGTTGATAATCACTTCCGGCCATGTCTTCCCCATTGATGAGGATCTTCTCCAGTTCCTTGCCGTTGAAACTGATCTTGCCATCTGGAGACAAGGTGAAACCTTCCATATGTGCCAGAAGATCCTCTACCTTTTTGACTTCCGGTCCCAAGTACTTTGAAGCGGAAAACTCCACGGTATCTCCGCGGTTTCGTATACCTCTGTCCACCGATCTCAATATCACGGTGTTCATATCAACCGGCTTTTTCTGAAGTCGAAATACATACTGTCCGGATGAGCATGTATCGTTCAGAATGATCGAACCCGTGCAATAGCCGATATGAGCGGCCTGTATGAATACGGAAAATGTATTCGCCCGAAAAAATGTGATATCAAATGAACCTGCTGTATCAGAAAATCCGAAGGACAGGATCGAACTTCCGGAATCCGGTCGAAGTGTGATCGTAGACCTCGGTAGAGGTTCCCCTGATTCAGATAACACCTGACCATACACCCTGAACTCCTGTGCCCGAACTTGGGAATATCCCAATAGGAGGACACAATAGAATCCAAACCTGAGCACTAAAGCACTTTTTCCCACAGATAGATCTTGATCTTGCTTTTGGTCTGGCAGGCTACGCAATCCGAACTTTCCGTAATGCCCATGGACGCCTGCAACTGGTCAGACAGATCTCGCCAGTATCGTTTGTACTGTTCGAAATCCGGCAATACCCCGGACATGGGAATGGGAATATGCAAGGAGGGTGATGATCCCCAGGACAGCAACCTGAAATGCAGATTTTCTTCTTCATCATAGGCCTCCACGATGAGTCCCGGCAATCCTCCCAATTTCCATGGACCATCATTCAGGGGAATGTCCGGACAATACCAGCAGATATATCGTCTTCCCCGGAATAGGGCCACTGCTTTACTGCAATGCATGCTATCCATATCACGCTGCTCTTGAACCAGCTCCCATTGCATGGGAAATAGACTATCCATATAAAATTTTTCCTTACCGCTTATTGTGATATCACCGAAAACAAGTTGATGATCGTCTGTCAACTTGGCGATTCGTAAAAGGGTGTCCAGTCTGACATATATGGCATTGGGATCTTGGGGAGACAAAGGAACATGTTCATCGGGCGTCATGAAGAAATAGGATGAATTGCCTGAAATATGCAATTCAGCGTTGAAATACCGGTAATGCTCCTCTCGGTCGAACTGATCGTTGAATACACAGGAATAACGGATCAAATGATCCTGTGACCGGACGGTCAGAACCATGCATAGATGGAGGAAAAACAAGAGTTTGCGATCAATGATCCACTTCATGAACTTGATTTACAGGTTAAAGACCAGGTATGCCGGGCCTTCTTTTCTTTATTTCAATTGTCCTTTCAATGAGCGAAGCACGGAGTTCAAGCAATTCGAAGCCATTTGCGAGGCTAAGTCGCAATTGGCTTCCGTTGCAGAACAGGTGGCGGTGATACTACCGAAACCTGCACTCAGTGTGCCCGTTACGGTGATAGTGCACGAGTAGGGTTCTTTGATATTCCATTCTTTGCATTTCGATGCTTTAAGGAAATCACTGGAACGGACCGCTGTCCTTGAGTATTTCCAGGTCGTTGCATGGGCGCCGGACGCAAAAAGGCTTCCGGATAAAATCAGCAGAACGATCATTTTTTTCATGCGCTTGGTTTTTAACTGGTGAAATGAATGGGCATTGACGGAGACCGGCATACCTGGCGAGGGTCTAATCATCCCGGAAATGAAGATAGTAACCGGTCTGTCCTGCATTGGGTTCAATACACGGTGATGGATCGGTATTTACAACCACGGTACTTGTGAAAAACACGATGGTAGTACGGTTGGGAAATCTTGAAATGGCCCTTCATTGGATGAAAAGGCATAAATTCGCCATATTGGTTACTCACTTAAATGATTCAACATGGCCGGAGAAGTTTTCGCCAAGATCGTGGAACTCATATCTACCAAAAAGGGTGTTGCCCCCGATCTGATCACTATGGATAGCAGTTTCGAATCGCTTGGCATGGACTCCCTGGATGCGGTTGAGCTGGTATCCGATCTGGAGGAGGTGTTCAATGTGAACATACCGAATGCGGAACTACATCATTTCAAGACCATCCGACAGGCTGCGCAAGGATTGGAAAAAGCCATCGCCCAATAAAACAAGACGCTGAACATGCAAGCAAGGAGAGTAGTGGTCACCGGTGCGGGCGTGATCTCTTCCATTGGAAAGGATAAGGCTAGTTTTTGGGAAAGCATTTTGCAATGCCGTTCCGGTATACGGCCTTTTGTCAACGTGGATTCCTCCTCCATCCGTTTCAAGAATGGCGCTGAGATCGCAGACTATGATCCTGCTGCATATTTCGAACCCAAGGACATAGACCTAGCTGACCGCTTTGCTCAGTTTGCGCTGGTGGCTGCGAGGGAAGCCATGCAGCAATCGGGTATATCGATAGGTCCCGATCGCCAATCGAGGGCAGCTGTGGTATGTGGCACCAGCATAGGAGGCGTTGTTGCGCAGGAAAGGGCTTATATCGATCTGTACAAAGAAAACAAGACACGTGTCCACCCATTATCCATCCCGCGTACGATGCCCAATTCGGCCTCAAGTCTGGTAAGCATGCAATATGGCATAACGGGACCCGTCTTCACCATTTCAACCGCCTGTGCATCTTCCAACCATGCCATAGGTAATGCATTCTGGATGATCCGAAACGGGATCGTTGACATGGCCTTGGCTGGTGGCAGCGAAACTCCCTTCACCTATACATTCCTGAAATCATGGGAAGCGATCCGTGTGGTAGCCCCTGATACTTGCCGACCATTCTCGAAAGACCGCCAAGGCATGATCCTTGGAGAAGGTGGTGCCATGCTGGTCATGGAAACATTGGAGTCGGCTCGATCGCGCGGGGCCGAAATCCTCGCTGAAGTGGTGGGTTTCGGTATGTCTTCCGACGCAAGCCATATCACCAAACCCGATCAACTTGGCGCTGAAAGGGCTATGCGCATGGCACTGGATGATGCCGGCATTGCGCCTGAGGAAGTGGATTATATCAATGCCCACGGTACCGGAACAGCAGTGAACGACAGCATGGAAGTGGGGGCGGTCAAGAAGGTATTCGGATCCCATGCCGCAAAATTGGCTCTCAGTTCGACCAAATCTCTTCACGGTCACATATTGGGCGGCACCAGCGCAGTCGAAGCAGTTGCCACCGTGCTTGCCATACAAAATGATACCCTTCCGCCGACAGCCAATTTCAATGAACTGGACCCTGATTGCGATATCGATGTGGTGCCCAATGCGGCACGTAAATCCATAGTTAACGTTGCCTTGTCCAACTCCTTCGCTTTCGGAGGACTTAATGCTGTAATGGCTTTCAGGAAATTCATTCCCTGAACCACAAAGAGCATTCCTTTTCCTATTCGCCATCGAATACCAAATCAGCTCATGGGGCAGAAAAAACTCATCCGTTTCGCAGCCATCGCCGGATTTCCTAATGTCCTTCAATACCCGAAGGATATGAAAGGAAAGTGGGCGGAATTCTTTCAAAATGACAACCCCATCACCCTGGAGCTGGCTTGCGGAAAAGGGGAATATGCCGTCGGATTAGCCAAACTGCATATGGACAGGAATTTTTTAGGTGTCGACCTAAAGGGAAACAGATTATATATTGGTGCTCGGCAGGCACTTGATGCGAAGATGGGGCATGTGGCATTCCTGAGAACACAGATCGACAAGATCGCCGAATATTTCGAGCCTGGTGAGGTGAGCGAGATCTGGATCACCTTCCCCGATCCCCAACTCCGGATATCAAGAGCTAAAAAGCGTCTGACTCACCCGCGTTTCTTAAGGCTCTATCAACAATTTCTGCGTCCCGGGGGTTATATACACTTGAAAACGGACTCGCCCGTACTTCATGGGTTCACCAAAAAAGTCATAGACATGTACGGCCTGACCTTGTTGGAAGAAATTGAAGATGTGCATGCACAGATGCAAATCGGTCCTGAATTACAGATCCGTACGCATTATGAAGGTTTGGACATTGCAGGAAGTAACCGTATCCACTACCTGAGGTTCATTCTTCCCACCACATCCCTTCCCCACCTAGATACCGTCCTGCACGAGCAGATCAGGACGGAAGAGCTGAAATGATCATGATCAACCGGATAATGAAAAAGAAAAAAAAAAAATTAGTGGAAGGCCTGGACTTTTATTTCGACACAACGGGCTATATTGTTTTCACTGAACACTATCATCGGGAAAAAGGCACATGCTGCGGGAATGGATGCCGTCATTGCCCCTACGCATTCATCAACGTGCGTGAACCCAGGAGATCGGAATTACTCATGCAGGATCATCATGAAAAAATTCAAGAGAAATCCATCTGAACCACCCTCCTTACCCATCGAAAGTAATAAGTCCAAGGGGATCGTGCGTGATGGGAATTTTTTCGAAGCCGTTTACCGCATTGTCAGAATGATCCCCAAAGGCAGGGTCAGCTCATATGGCGCCATCGCCGAATTTGCAGGGACACGATTATCAGCACGGATGGTAGGATGGGCCATGAATGCGGCGGGTGCAGCAAATCCTCCGGTCCCCGCGCATCGTGTTGTCAACCGGAATGGCATGCTCACTGGAAAGCACCATTTTCCTACTCCATCAGCGATGGAAGATATGTTGAGAGCGGAAGGAATAGAAGTCATTGAAGACAGGATAGTTCGATTTCGAGAACTTTTCTGGAATCCTTCAGATGAATTGAATAAAAAATAGTGCCCTGATCAAAAAACGGTGATGGTGCCTCTTTTTCAATAATAGGGGCTGATCATCAGATAGACGATCACTCCGGTCACGGCAACATAGAGCCAAATGGGCCAAGTGATCTTGGCCAGTTTGCGGTGCGCAGGCCACTCAGCCAACAATGCGCGATAGGCCGTATAAAGAATAAAAGGTAAAATTACTGCTGCCAAAAAGATATGGGTGATGAGTATGGTGAAGTATATCGTACGCTCGATGCCCTGACCCCCGAATTTGGTCTCTCCTTCCAGCAGATGATGCGCAATATAGGAAAGCAGGAAAAGAACGGACAGGAATATGGCAGCCAGCATAATCTTTTTATGCAGTAGCTGGTCACCGGTTCGTACTGCGAAAAGCCCGGTAACCAGTAATATGGAAACAATCGTGTTGATCACTGCGTTTATCTTTGCGAAAACATGGATATTGAAACCCAAACCCGCATTTAGTTTGAAGCGGGATAGAAGAACGACTGCAGCAAAAACAACGAAAGATACCGTGATGATCAGTATTCGGGCCAATCTGTCATCTTTCCTGATAGATGCCTTCAACATATTTCTGATTTAGATATCATAACAAATGGTAGTGGGTCTGGTTTACTTCCTGAAAAGATTCCTCTTCACTTTCTTGTCCCTTTCCATATTGAGCAGAACGACATCCCTTGCCAGCAAGTCAAGTTTGGAACTGTCCAACCCATTGTACCAACCCCGAATGACACGGTCCTTGTCCAGTAAAAAGAAACGGTCTGTATGCATGAAACTGGTATCCACGCCTCCTTCCTGTGCGATGTTGGCCTTAAATTCATGTAGACCGAGATCATAGATCTCTGACTTGGGCCCGGTAAGCATCCACCAGGTATCGTGGTTGATCCTGTATTTGTCTCCATAAGCTTTCAATTTCGCTGAGGAGTCGCGTTCGGGATCTATGGTGAAAGAGAGGAAGCGGACAATGGTGTCGGTCTTACTGAAAGCGTCTTGCAATCTTTTCATGTTCCTGGTCAGGGTCGGGCAGATGGATGGACATGATGTGAAGAAGAAGTCCACAATGATGATCTTGCCCTGCAGGTCTTGAAGGGTGACTTCCTTTCCGAATTGATTTTTCAGCCGGAAGGGGCGGATCTTATGCCATACCGTGTCTGATCTTGACCTTCCATCCTCCGTCAGGGTAACCACCGTGTCAAAGAAATAATGTTGAGGCATGGGGATCGCCTTATCGCTGTAATGGCTAACCACCAAGTAGCTGACCACGGGCAGGATGACGGCGATGAGAACGGCTATGATCTTGTTTCTGTTCATGTCAAGGGTTCTTCACTAAACAGCATCGTCCCGATCTCCGGGACGATGTAAAGATATGCAGGAATGCAGGAGCTAACCTTTATTCCACCGAACCTGGTTTTTTAGCCTCGGGCTGGACTTCTTGTACAGGTTCAACATAAGTCTTGCTATGGCCTTCTGTATTTCTGAGGCTCCTCCAGGAATTGCCATCGATCAGGAAGGCTGCGATAAACCAGGTGAATAGTAACAACGGTACCACGATGGTCATGATCATGTTGCGGATCTCATCTCCCAAGTGCATGAATATGGATACGATGTAGAATGCCTTGGCCAGAGACAATATCGTGATGACGCCCTTGATGAAAAGGACCAGGGCATGGTTGTACTCTGCATTCTTATGCATGAAATAGATCACAAAGCCAAGGGCCAGTTCGATCAAGGTGATGACCGAGAGGATGACGGTGGTGCGGATGACCTTCTTCGTGAACACTGCATTGTCCACGTGTGCAGGTTGGAAGGTGACTTCAGGGAAGATATTCTCTTGATGCTCCATTTTCTTATATCTTGAATGTTCGATTAATATTGGTCAGATCAGGTAGAAGCAAAGGAAGACGAAGACCCAGACGAGGTCCACGAAATGCCAATATAGGCCCGCCTTTTCGATCATCAGGTAATGTCCTTTACGTTCGAATACGTCGTTGGTGGCCATCAGCAGCATGATGATGTTGATGATGACACCGGAGAACACATGGAATCCATGGAAACCGGTGATGCCGAAAAAGTAACCACCGAAAGCAACAGGCCCGGTCTTGGTCACATGATGCTCCCCATGTTCCAGACCCAGGATCTCAGAGCCCCAAGGGTTTCGGCTGACCGTAGTTCCGATCTCCTGGATCTTACCATCGATCAGCACGGCATGCTCGCCGGTGATGAGGTGGGTCCATTCCCAGGCTTGGCAGGCCAGGAAAGCGATTCCTCCAACGATGGTCCAAGCCATCCATTTGACCACTCCTTTCTTGTCCATATTGTGACCGGCATGAACCGCCAGCACCATGGTTACGGAACTAACGATCAGGATGAAGGTCATCAGACTTACGAAAGCCAGAGGAAGGTTAGCGTGGCCCATTAGCGGGAACGCATTGAAAACCTTGTTGGGGTCCGGCCAGTAATTCTGACTGAATCGAATCGTCCCATAGGAGATCAGGAAAGCGCCGAAAGTGAATGCGTCACTCATGAGGAAATACCACATCATCACTTTTCCATACTCCAGGTTGAATGGGCTTTTACCCCCACCCCACCATTTGGTCTGTACTTGTGCTTGCGCTGTAGACATATCTTTTATATTGTTTTAAAGTTCGTATATGTTATATCCGCTCCGTTTCATCTCATCCAGTTAAAGAACAGAATCAGGTAGACCCAGAGCAACCCTACAAAATGCCAGTAGGTGGCCGCCACTTCGATGGGTATGCTACTGTAGTTCCTATACTTAGTGCTCAAGGCCTTCCCGAACAATACGAGCAGGGCTATCACTCCACCCAACACATGCAGACCATGAAGGCTTGCTATGGCCAACAGGAAGGAATAGGAGGGATTGGATCCTGCTCCAACCAGTTTGATATCCTGCTTGCCGAATTGATAGAAACCAATGACCTGCAGGATAAGAAACAATGTTCCCAACAATGTGGTCAGCGATATCAATGTACGGTACCGGGACAGCCTCCGCTCCTTGAATGCTTTCACCCCTAAGTAGAGCATAACGCTACTCAGCAGGATAGCCGCGGTGGAGTACCAGAAAATGACCGGCAGTTCCAACATGGCCCAGTTCGCCTGATTCCGTTTCACGATATAAGCGCTGGTCAATCCGGCGAACATCATCGTGATACTCCCCATGGCCACCCAGAGGGTGAACTTGTAAGGATGTATCCTCCTACTCTGGTCATTCGTCAATTCAGCCATGATATCGTTTCCCTTTTCTCTTGATCACATTTTATCCGCGTACAATGCCAACAGCACCACTGGCAGATAGATATAGGAACTGAACATCACTCGTCGCGCCGCTTTCACATCCATCTCGCGGAACAATCTGATGCATTGCCAGACCATGAAGAGGTTGGCTATCAGTACCACGTAGAGGCTCATCTTCCCGCTCATGCCAGTGACAAAAGGCAATAAACCTATCGGAACCAGGATGACCGAATACAGGATGGCCTGAACCGCTGCATGCTTCGTAGGACCTCCGGAGGAAGGCAACAACTTGAAGCCTGCCCTGCTGTAGTCGTTGTAGGACACCCAGGCGATCGCCCAAAAATGGGGGAACTGCCAGACGAACTGCAACGAGAATAAGATCCAACCTCCGGGCGTCAGTGCGTCCGCTCCAGCGACCCAGCCTATCAGGCAGGGAAGAGCGCCGGGTATTGCACCCACGAGTACGGCAATCGAATGCACCTTCTTGAGCGGGGTGTATATGAACCCGTACAAGAAAAGGCTGAACATCGAAATGACGGCTGTAGTTGTATTGAACCACCACCCTAGGAGGAATATCCCGAGAATGCCGGTCACAGCCGCGAATGTCCATGCTTCGTCAGCGCCCATCCTTCCGGCGGCCACAGGCCGCAGAGAAGTGCGTCGCATGAGTGCATCAGTATCCTTCTCCACCACTTGGTTGATCGCGTTCGCCGATCCGGTCACGAGCATTCCACCTACAAAAAGTAAAAGAACTGAAACAAGGTCGAAACGCACCTCGGGAACCAACAGATAGGAAATCACGCAGGAAAAGACCACCGTGAAACTCAGCGTGAATTTCATCAGGAGGTAATAATCCCGCAGTTTTCTCAATACTGCAGATCCTTCCTTCACCACATCATCTTGCATCGCTTGTCAAAAAACTTTATATCGATCCGCTGCTTCCGGCGGAAGGAAGTATTAATGATGGGCCGACTCATCCTTTCCGATCGGCTCTGTTTGCGGGATGAACTCCCTGCCATCCTTACCGTAATCATATGGCCAGCGATGAACCTCGGGTATCTCGCCGGGCCAGTTTCCATGTCCGGGATGGATCGGCGTGGTCCACTCCAGTGTATTCGAACCCCATGGGTTTTCCGTCCTGAGCCTCCTCCCTTTGAAAATGGAGTAGAAGAAATTGAAGACGAACATCAACTGGGCCGCGAAGACGATCATGGCCACGGTGCTGATGAACCTGTTCAGGTCGGCAAACATCTTGAACGACTCCCAGCTGGAATAATCCACATAACGGCGAGGCATACCTGCAAGTCCTTCATAGTGCATAGGCCAGAAGATCAGGTAGGCCCCTGCCAGTGTTATCCAGAAATGGATATAAGCCATGGTATTGTTCAGGTATCGGCTGTACAACTTGGGGAACCAGTGATATACGCCAGCGAACATCCCGAAGAAAGATGCCACACCCATTACAATATGGAAGTGGGCCACGACGAAATAGGTGTCATGCAGATGTATGTCCAGTGTGGAGTTACCTAGGAATATGCCCGTAAGACCCCCCGAGATGAAAAGGCTGACGAAGCCGATGGCGAAAAGCATCGCTGGAGTGAATCTGATATTCCCTCTCCACAAGGTGGTGAGCCAGTTGAACACTTTGATGGCCGAAGGTATCGCGATCAGCAGGGTCAGCAGTACGAAGAAGGCTCCAAGGAAGGGGTTGAGTCCGGTCACGAACATATGGTGTGCCCATACGAGGAAGGCCAGTATCGCGATGGCGAAAAGTGATCCGACCATGGCGAGATAACCGAAGATGGGTTTACGTGAATTCACGCTCAGCACTTCGGATACCATACCCATTGCTGGTAATAGGATGATATACACTTCGGGGTGGCCGAGGAACCAGAACAGGTGTTGGAACAAAATGGCGCTGCCACCTTCGTTGGGAAGAATCTCTCCTTTCACAACGATATCGGACAGATAGAAACTGGTACCGAGGTTACGATCGAACAGGAGCAGTATGGCGCCCGATAAAAGTACCGGGAAAGAAAGCACACCTAAAACCGCTGTGAAGAAAATCGCCCATATCGTCAGCGGCAGCCGGGTCATGCTCATGCCGCGGGTACGCATATTGAGGATGGTCGTGATATAATTCAAGCCGCCCAGCAGCGATGAAACGATGAACATCGCCATGGAGATGAGCCAGAAGTCCATACCCAGTTTGGAACCATCGCTGGCCTGGCCGAGAGCACTAAGGGGAGGATATATGGTCCAACCGCCGGCAGCAGGGCCAGTTTGAATGAACAGGGAGGCGAACATGATCACGCTGGCCAGGAAGAAGAACCAATAGGACAACATGTTGAGGAAAGGGGATGCCATATCCCTTGCTCCCACCTGCAGTGGGATGAGCAGGTTCGCAAAGGTGCCGGAAAGTCCGGCGGTGAGCACGAAGAATACAAGGATAGTGCCGTGCATCGTCACCAATGCATAGTAGAATTCAGGAGTGATCCTTCCGCCTTGAGCCCACCTGCCGAAGATATCTTCCAAGAAGGGTAAACTCATGTCGGGATATCCCAGTTGCAAACGGAACAATACGGAGAACAAACCGCCGATTATCGCCCAGATGATTCCCGTGATGAGGAATTGCCGGGCGATCATTTTATGGTCCATACTGAACACGTACTTGCTGATGAAGGACTCCTCGTGATGATGTCCCTCATGGTGCTCTCCGTGTGCTTCTGAAACCACTTCGGCATGTCCGTGTAAGATCTCTGTGCTCATGTTAATGCGTTTATTATGGTATGAGTTGGTATGATTATTTATTCATGACCTGAGCGACCGGCTTCATAGCAGCCTTCACGGTATCCGCAGCGGCCTTCATTTCAGGAGCAGCGGGAGCCTTGGCTTCCATGTTCAGAACATATTGTGGCTTTTTGTCGCTCAGCCATTTTTCATATTCAGCTTGTGTTTCGACCGTGATCTGGCCCTTCATCGAATAGTGCCCGTTGCCACACATCTGATCGCAGGAGATCTCATAGACGAATTCCTTGTTCCCCGTGATCTCCTTCATTTGTGTAGTGGTATACAGCGGGGTGAACCAGATCGTGGTCGGGATGCCTGGAACGGCATCCATTTTCATTCGGAAGTGCGTTAGGCCCACATCGTGTATGACATCCTGTGCATTGATAATCAGCTTGACAGGCTTGCCCACGACCAGGTGCATTTCGGTGGCTTCTATATCATCGTGGCTTGCGGCATCTTCGAAATCCACACCCAGCGCGTTACCGTTTGATGCATCCGTGAGGCGATAATTTTTACGACCGAGCACTCCATCCTTACCCGGATAGCGCATCATCCAGTTGAATTGCTTTCCAGTGATCTCCACCAGTTGTGCATCTTTAGGGGCATCGCCAGTGATCTTGAACCAATAGAAAAGGCCGAAGCCAACAAGTATGGTCAGGAAGATGGCCGGAACGACGGTCCAGATCAGTTCCAGTTTGTTGTTGTGGGGGAGGTAGAACGCCTTCCTCTTTTCCGTATACTGGTATTTCCAAGTGAACCAGAAAAGCAGGATCTGTGTCAGGAAGAAAACGAATCCCGTCACTGCAAAAGTGAGCCAGAGCATGTCATCGATCTTCTTTCCATGGTCTGATGCCGCGGGCATAGCAAGAAGGGTTTTCTTGTAGTAGAGCTCATTGCACCAGTATGCACCAATCAACCCCAATACAAGAAAGGCAATGAAAAGTGCCGCGTTGATCCTGTTGTTCTGCTTGAAGGACTTTTCCTCGCCTTTGAGCACGGAAACGTATTCGCTGGCTTTGGCGATCTGGAAAGTGACCACGAAGGCCAGTGCAAGTATCGCAAGGATTAAATAACCTGACATACTGTTGAAAATATTTGAGTTAAAGTTTTTCTGTCGTTATCATCATGTATGGTGGATCACGCTTTCTTTCAGGAATGGATGGAAGCGGGCCACTAATGGTTTGCTGGCCAGCATTCTACCTACGAGGTACATGATCAAGCCTGCATAAAGTGCCAGTATGCCGAACTCAAACCATCCCAAGCTATAATGCTCGCCAACGGACCCGGGCATCACCATTTGGTAGAAATCGATCCAATGTCCCAAGATGATGATCACGCCCACGAAAGTCATGGAGGTGTAGTTCCGCTTGCTTCCCCTGCGCATGAGCAGCAGGAAGGGCAGCACGAAGTTGACGATCAGATTCAGAAAGAAGACCCACTGGTAGGGGCCCTGCATCCGCGGCTTGAAATACACGGTCTCTTCCGGGATGTTAGCATACCAGATCAGCATGAACTGGGAATACCAGAGGTAGGTCCAGAACACGGAGAATGCGAACATGAATTTTCCCAGGTCGTGCAAGTGTTCTTCCGTGACAAATTCCAAGTAATCCTGATTCTTCAGGTATACGACGAAGATGGCAACGAGCGACATCCCAGATACGAAGGTACTCGCAAATGTGTACCAGCTGTACATGGTGGAATACCAATGCGCATCAATACTCATGAGCCATAGCCAAGGAATGGTGGAGGCAACGGTCAGTCCGAAGAAAACGATGAATACGGATGCCCAGACGGTATTGGTCCTCATCCAGGATTTCGATCCTTCGAGGTCCATCGGCGCCTCATCGGTCTGCGCAGAGAGTTGGCGCATCTTCCAACCCACGGCAGACCAAACGCCCAAGGTGATCAGCGTCCAAACGAAGAAGACAGTGGGATTCAGAATGACGCTTTTACCTTTCAATATGGAATCATGCTCTACATGCTCTTTGTCCAGCCAATGATAAATATGCGTCTTGTGTCCGAAGATGATACCGACGAATACGATCAGTGCCAGCACACTGAAAACAGGTACGAGTGTGGAGATCGCCTCAGGTACCCTGCGAAAAGCCATTTGCCAGCCGCCCATGGCCAAGGTTGTGGCGCAAATGAAGAACATGCTTGCATTGACGATCAGCAGAAAGAATACGCTGTTTTGAAGCAGTACGGCCCAGAAGCGTGTTTGTGCGTGCTCATCGCTGTTCATTCCCAGGAAAATGAAACCCAGCACCAGGGCAAGGGCGCCCACGGCAAGAAGGCCGTTCGTCCATTTCCGGTAGCCTGCTGGTATCTCAAATTGTTGCTTGATCATCCTGTTATATTTATGTCTTTCTAAAAAATTATTTCGTGGTTGCTTTTGCAGTCGCGCTGTCCTTCAGGGTTGGGGTGGCGATTGCTGGAGCAGCTACAGTTTTGGATTGTTTGGATTTGATGTATGCTATGACCATCCAGCGCTGCTTGCGGTCCAGTTGTGAGGCATAGCTGCCCATGAGGTTCTTGCCATAGGTCACGGAATAGAACATTTGACCCTCGGGCATGTTCTCATATCTTGCGTCCCCGACAAGTGCCGCCGGCTTGGAGGGGTAAGGGCCGTCGCCATCTTTCCATAAAGGACCATTCCCGTCGAGTTTAGGACCATGGCAGATCGCACAGTTGATCAAAAAAAGTCTTTCCGCTTCCTTCTTGTCATCTTCACTCATTTCACCAAGAGGGCTTTTCACCAACTTGGAAGCATAATAGTTGCTGGTATCGCCGGTTTTGTCTTTTGCCACATGAAAGGGCAGCAACTCACCACGCTTGACCGTTCCCGCTACGGCTTCACGGTTGGTCTGACCATCTGCGAAAATGGGACTTGCGGAATAGGTCTCGTAGGCCCGGCTGTAAGCCATATCGGGCATGTACACCCTTCCGGGCTTACGCTTGATGTCGCTGCAGGAAACGGCAGCGACCATTAGGGTCACCAGCAGCAGGGATATGATCGATAACTTTTTCATCTTGTTGATATGGTTCGTTTAGGCAACGGCGATTTCGTCCTTGTATAATTTCTGGTCCTTGTCGTAGCGACCGATCCACCATCCTTCCTCGGCAACCTGTGTATCCACTTCCACAGCACCGGACTTGGCGAGGAAATCCCTCACTTCGCTCTCATTGGTGCGGTCGGTGCATTCAATGACCATGACGAACAGGTCGTCTGTGGCCCGGGCGTGGAAATGATGTTTTTTGATGAATGGTGCCAGTTGGCTGATGTAGCAAAAGGTCAGTACCATACCCACGGCAGCCATCAGTACGGTCAGCTCGAAAGTGATGGGGATCCACGCAGGCAGGGCGAAATGGGGTTTACCTCCTATGTTCACGGGCCAGTCTTTGGTGAAGACCCATGTCATGAACGTGACGGCGGTAGTGGTGCCGGTCAAGCCATAGATGAAACCCGCGGTGTGCAGGCTGGTCTCCCGCAGGCCCATGGCCTTGTCCAATCCATGCACCGGAAAAGGGGTGTACACATCGTGCAACTTGTAGCCCGCTTTCCTCACCTTGGAGACGGCCGGGAACAGTACGTTCTCGTCATCAAAACAGCCTACAACGAATTTTTTTAAGGCCATACCTTGTTTTTTCTTTTGTACCGGAGCTTTCACTACGGCTTATATGAACTAAAGATCAATTTCGAATCAAATACAAATCAGTGGCTGACGACCGTCACGGCACCGTGATGGTCGTCGTGATGAGTCACCTCATAGAATTCCTCCACATTCTCTTTTTCCAGTTTGTCCATGCCTTCCTTGAAAGATTCCCCTTTTTGCTTGAGGATCGCCTTGATCTCTGCGATCGCTATGACCGGGAAATATTTTGAGAAGAGGAAATAGCAGGTAAAGAACAACCCGAAAGTGCCGAGATAAAATCCGATCTCCCAAATGGTCGGGCGGTAATAGATCGACCAAGAAGAAGGCAGATAATCGCGGTATAGCGAAGACACGATGATCACGAAACGTTCGAACCACATACCGATGTTCACGACAATCGACATGATGAATGTGAAGGTGACATTCCTGCGAAGTTTCTTGAACCAGAACAATTGCGGAGAGATCACGTTACACGTCATCATCAGCCAGTAACTCCATCCGTAGGGACCAGCGATGCGATATTTGAAAAAGATGTCCTGCTCGAAGGGCACCATGCTGTACCAGGCCATGAAAAGCTCGGTCAGGTATGCGCAACCCACGATGGATCCGGTCAGTACGATGACCTTGTTCATCACCTCAATATGGCTGATGGTAATATAATCTTGCAGGTTCATCACTTTGCGGGTGATCACCATCAGGGTTTGCACCATGGCGAAGCCGGAGAAGATGGCTCCAGCAACGAAATAAGGGGGGAAAATCGTCGTATGCCAGCCTGGTACCACGGAAGTGGCGAAGTCGAAGGATACTATGGTGTGCACGGAAAGTACCAGCGGGGTGGAAAGACCTGCAAGAACGAGAGAAAGGCTTTCATGGCGCTGCCAGTGTTTGGTGCTTCCCGTCCAGCCGAAAGCGGCGACACCGTACAATAATTTGCGGAGTTTGGTACGGGCACGGTCCCTCACGGTAGCTAGGTCGGGGAGCAGCCCGCAATACCAGAACAGTAACGATACGGTGAAATAGGTTGATATCGCGAACACGTCCCACATGAGTGGTGAGTTGAAGTTGGGCCACAGTGGTCCACGTGTATTCGGGTAGGGAAGGGTGAAAAAAGCGAGCCACACACGCCCCATATGGAAGATGGGGAACTGTCCTGCGCACATCACTGCGAAGATGGTCATGGCTTCCGCTGCCCTGTTCACCCCTGTCCTCCATCCCTGGCGGAACAACAACAGGATCGCGGAGATCAGCGTACCCGCGTGACCTATACCGACCCACCACACGAAGTTGGTGATGTCCCAACCCCATCCAATGGTCCGGTTAACGTTCCATTGACCGATACCATAAACAACTTCCCGGTAGACCGAGTACACACCGAAAAGCAGCAAGGTCAGTGAGATGCCGAAACCGATGTACCAGAGTCGGGTGGGTTTTGCCTCAATGGTATGACAGATGTCGTTGGTGACCTGTGCGTAGGTCTTCGATCCATCCACCAGTGGTTCCCTGATCTGTGATTCGTACTTGATTAAACTCATTTCTTTCTTTATTTATGCAACCGCGTTGCGCGGTCAAAAAAAACTTAATCGCGAACAGTGATCACTTGACTTCCGCCTCTACGGGTTGCTTGGCAGAGGGAAGGGTCTCGGCTTTCTTCTCTCCCTCAGCAGCACCATGTCCTTCTTCAGAAACACCCACATGCCTGTCCGTATTCCTGATCTTGGCCAGATAGTTCACGCTGGGCAGAACGTGGAGCTGTTCAAGCGCGTAGAATACACGGTTAGTCTGTTCCTCGTTGCGGATCTTGGATACTGGGCTCTTCTTATCGTTGACATTTCCGAATACGATGGCATTGGTGGGGCACGCCTGCTGGCAGGCTGTCTTGATATCCCACTTACCTTCCGCACCGGTATCCAGCGGTCGATTCTCCTTCTTGGCCTTGAGTTTGCCGTCTTGCAGGCGTTGAACACAGAACGAACATTTTTCGATAACGCCACGGGAGCGGACGGTAACGTCAGGATTGAGCACCATGCGGGTAAGGTCATCATTCATCTGCATGACAGAAGCATCCAACTTCCCGTTCTGGTTGTCGGGGAAACTGTCGGCGCCCATATAGTCGGCCCAGTTGAAGCGGCGGACTTTGAAGGGACAGTTGTTGGCACAATAGCGCGTACCGATACAGCGGTTATAGGTCATCTGGTTCAAGCCTTCGCTGCTGTGGCTGGTTGCATTTACCGGACAAACGTTCTCGCAAGGAGCATTATCGCAGTGCTGGCACATGACTGGCATGAATAACACATTCAGATTGTCCAGATCATCATTGCCGGAATTGTCTCTGTAAGTAGCAAAATATCTGTCGATGCGGAGCCAATGCATCTCATGTGCACGCAGCACTTCGGATTTACCAACGACAGCCACATTGTTCTCGGCCGTGCAGGCTATGGAACAGGCGCCACAGCCGGTGCAGGTATTCAGGTCGATACTCATTCCCCATTTGGCACCGGGGTAGGGATAGTCCGGGTAAAGAGTGCCTTCAACACGGTAATCTCCGGTCTGCTTTGCAAAGTCTTCCACGAGCTCGTCCCTTTCGGCCTTGAGTATTTTTGGGGTCTTGCGGAAATCCTCAAGATCGTATTCACGGACCACTTCCTTGCGGCCTTCATATTGGTTATGGGTCTGTGTATAAGCCACCTTATAGGTCTTGCCCGTTTTTTCAACACTTACATCAGTGGCTGCATATTCGAAACTGGCACCGTTGAAGGATACCAGCGGGAAAGCGTTTTGTCCTACACCTGCTGCTGCTTTTCCGGTTTTTTCGCTACGTCCATAGCCGAGAGCCAAGGCAACAACATCCGGATGCATGCCCGGTATGACCAGGATCGGCAACACGAATTCCTTGCCACCGGACTTCAGGGTCACTGTGGGCTTGGATGTCTCGACTTCATAATTATCATCAACCACGATGCCCAAATCCTTGGCTTTTGCATAGGAGATGATGACGTAGTTGTCCCAAGTTGCCTTGGTGATGGGATCGGGAAGTTCCTGCAGCCATGGGTTGTTCGCATCTTTGCCACTTCCCATGGACACCTTTTCATAAATAACCAATTCAGTCTTGCCGCCTTTTTTGGCTGAGGAGAGTTGGGCTGCAGCTTCGGCAACACCTGAATTGTTGAAGGGTGCTGCTGCTGGTGCGGCAAGATTCTCTACGACACCATCCTGTAAAGCTTTATCCCATGCTTCCTGGCCACCAAGTTTGGTGATCCAGTAATTCTTGAAGAAATCCCCATATTCGGAGGTATCGCCGCTCCAGTGCATTAGTGAGGTCTGGAATGCTCTTGTCTTGAATATGGGTGCGATCGTTGGCTGGAGGAAACTGATGGCTCCTGATTTCATTTCCGCATCACCCCAACTTTCGAGAAAATGGTGGTCGGGAAGGCTGAACTTGCAATTTTCCGAAGTCTCATCCTCCCTGTCGTTGAAGGAAATGCTCACTTTGACCTTCTTCAGACCTTCGGTGAATTTCTTGCTATCGAAATAATCATATGCTGGATTGACACCATGAATGAGCAAGGCGCCGACCTTACCATCATTCATATCCTGAACGAGTTGGACCATTTCCTTGTCATTCCCCTGACGGGTATTGAGTGTGGTGGCCCAGTTGATCGTCTTTCCATTAGCCCCGATGATCTCATTGATCGCATTCACGATGGTCTGTACACGAGCATCGTTGCTTCCGCTGACCACTAAAGCTGCGCCATTGGCCGCTTTGAGTTGAGATGCTGCGAGATCAAGACCTTTTTTGAGTCTTTCATCTGCGACAGCAGGTGCGGTAACGGACCCGCCAAGTCGTGCATAGAGTCCGAGGGCCACAGCACCAGCCTCTGAAGGCCTGTGTACAAAGCGCTCATCGGCATTTGCACCGGTAAGGCTGAGCATGCTCTCGAACTGGATATGCTTGCTCATTTCCGGGTTCAACTGGTTGATCTTCCTTCCGGCAGCGTATTGACGGGAATATTCGATCGTGTTCAGCCAAGTTCCGAGGAAATCTGCACCCAGACTGACGATCACTTTGGCATTGTCGAAATGATACGATGGTATGGCCCTTTTTCCGTAGCCGGCTTCGTTCGCCTGCAAAAGGCCGCTTGCTGAAATGGCGTCATATTGCACATGGCGACTACCTGGATTTTTTGCCAGGAATTGCGCGATAACCATTTTGCTCGTTGGGGAAGTTATCGTAGAGGTCAGAAGTACGGTGACACCCCCAGCACCTTTCATCGCTTCGACGACCATTTTATCAAATGCTTCGAACGTAGTCACTTCCTTGCCATTAGCTATGGGATAACGAGAACGTGCAGTATCATAAATACCCAATACGGCTGCTTGAACACGGGCTGAGGTACCTCCGAGAGTGATGGAAGAAAGTTCATTGCCTTCCAACTTGATGGGGCGGCCGTCTCTGACCTTGGCCACGACGGGAACGACATTGCCGTCCTGCACATAGGTAGTGGCGAAATAGTTCGGTACGCCAGGTATGATGTTCTCCGGTTTGTTGAGGTAAGGAATGCTTTTTTTGACCGGTATCTCACAACCTGCTGCCACAGCTGCGGCGGCAGTGCTGAAACCAACGTATTTCAGGAAATCACGACGGGGTGTCCTGGCCTCCAGCAGGCCTTTGTCATCGGCCTCGAAAGGAAGTTGTTCCTTGAACTCATCCTGAAGGTCCTTTTCGTAGCCTTCACTATTCCTGAGTTCACCGAAATTCTGCCAGTACTTTTTTTGCTCCATATATCAGTTGTAAGGTTGTATGCGGAATGAAAAACGGGAATAGGGGCAACCTGCCCCCTGATGATCGGTCAATAGTGGCATTTCTGGCATTCCGTTCCACCGATCTTCTCCACCGTTACGCTGTCCAGTTTCTTGTTCTTGATATCCTCATGGAATTTTTCATAGATGCTGTAGAACTTGTTGTCGGCGAATTGGACCTTCGTCTCCCGGTGGCAGTTCACGCACCAGCCCATGCTGAGGTTGGCGAACTGGTAGACCTCATTCATCTTCTGGATCTCACCATGGCAGGTCTGGCACTGTTGCTTGCCTGCTTTCACGTGCTGAGAGTGATTGAAATAAACGTGGTCGGGCAGATTATGTATCCTGATCCACTCGACAGGCTTACCGTTACCAGTATAGTTACGGGTGGTGGGATCCCATCCGGCGTATTGATAAAGTTTCTTGATCTCGGCAGTACCATCTACTTCTGAACCATCCTCCCTGTAAAGTTTCGGTCCCTTGGCATATTCATTGATGCCCATGTGACAGTTCATACATACATTGACCGAAGGGATGTTCGCATGCTTGCTGTCCTGTGCACCACCATGGCAGTAAAGACAGCTGATCTGGTTGACACCGGCATGCACCGTATGGGAGTAGAATATCGGTTGCTCGGGCTGGTAATTCTGTGAACGACCCAAGCCCTGCGCTCCCTGGAAAACGAAATAGCCCGCCAAAAGAAAAAGTATGATGGCGCCAGTTGCGATGTAAGCCTTATTGCGATAGAAAGGAACAGGTTCAGGGGCATGTACACCTTCACGATCGTCAGAAAGCTTGCGGAGATTGCTGTTTACCTGAAGCAGGATGAGTGATATAACAGCAAGAATCAAGGTAAGTATGCCGAAAAGTAATGAACTATCATCTTTATTATCCGCAGGAGCACCAGCAGAGGAAGGTGCGGAACCCGGCGTGGTATTGGCAGCGGGTGGAGCGGATACATAAGCGAGAATTGCATCTATGTCCTTGTCCGCCAGTTCAGGAAACGCGGTCATCTGGACCTTGTTGAACTGACTATATACCTCAACCGCCCTTGGGTAGCCACTTTTGATCACGGCAGCACTGTTGTGGACCCAATTATGGATCATGGCCTTGTCACCACCCCAACGATCTTCAACTCCTCGCAGTGCCGGGCCAACCAATTGTTTGTCAATGGCATGACAAGAGGCACATTTTGCGTTGAAAAGAGCCTTCCCTTCTTGAGCGTTGATCCTAAGGGAAAAAGAGATTAGTAAAATAAATAATATTGCTGTCTGTAATGCCTTCACTTGGGTTCGAAACTGAAACATATGCGCATTGAGTTGTGGTAGACGTGGAAAAACCCTGATCAAGGTGCAAAAATAAGGCAGGAAACCAACAAATTATCAACAACTTTTAATTTTTTTTAGCTCTTGTCCAGCAAGGGTTTCAGACGAATCACAACCGCTTTTCGTAACTCCTGTCATGGCTATGCAATAATCATGTGACAAGCAGTCGATGATTGCCTTTCCAGCATTTTTATTTCTCTTTGCAGCATGTTCAGAAAATGGCAGAAAAAGTGGGGGGTGGGGCCGAGGCAATTATTCCTCATCCTATGCACCTTTGCGGTCACAGGCACATTGACCGCTTGGATAAGTCGTCAAGCGACCCTTTGGTCCGGGATGGATGAGCAGACTTTCTGGGTTTGGAAAATAGTACTCAGGCTGGCTGTCCTGATCTTCGGATATCAGATCCTCATCCTTTTTGTAGCCCTTCTTTTCGGCCAGTTCCCTTTTTTCTGGAAATATGAGCAAAAGATCCTGCGCCGATTTGGTCTCATGAGACCTGAAAAAAAGGCAGAGGGCAAAGCGTAAAATTTATCATAACTATTTGACCATCACATAGATGAAAAATATCGCTCTTTTCGGATCAGGAGCCGGCACCAACGCCGGTAAGATCATCGATTATTTCAGGGGGTCGGAGACGGTCAAGGTGGACCTTGTCGTCTGCAACAAACCGGGGGCCGGCATCCTGAGTATTGCTGAAGATAAGGGTATATCCACCCTGCTGATAGAGAAAAACCGCTTTCTCCAGGGTGATGCCTATGTGCCGTATTTGAGAGAGTATGAGATCGACCTCATTGTGCTGGCTGGTTTCCTTTGGAAATTACCACCCCTCCTCATTCAGGCATTTCCCCTTCGTATAGTCAATATCCATCCTGCCCTTCTCCCCCGATTTGGAGGTAAGGGGATGTACGGCTACCGTGTGCATGAAGCCGTCATTGCAAGTGGGGAGAAGGAGACCGGCATCACGATACATTTTGTTGACGAGTTGTATGATCACGGTGGTACCATCTTCCAAGCCAAATGCCCGGTCTCGCCCACTGACAATGCGGCCATGCTCGCCGAAAAGGTCCAAAAACTCGAACATGAACACTACCCGGTAGTGATAGAACGGATACTGCAAATGCAAAGACGGGGTTAAATACCCGCTTCCCCTCCAATCCCATCGGTAGCATCCTGACATTTGCCCGACAAAGGACTAATTTCACGCCGCATGAGAAAGGCCATTGGCATCATCACTTTCCTGATCGCTCTGAATTCCCCGTCCCTGCTGAGAAGTCAGGTATTGATCAATGGTGCCGTATATGATTCATCCCGCTTGGTTCCCGTGCCCGCTGTGAAGGTCAAAAGCACTAAAGGCCTACTCACCTTCACCGATTCCCTTGGCAGATATCTGATCAACGTGGCATCAGACGATTCTATCGCTTTCGTTTACATGGACAAGTCGACCCAATATTTTCCGGTCAGGAAGATCACCTACCCTCAGCAGTTCGACGTATCCCTGCGCGTACGCGTATTCGATCGTTATCAAAGCCTCCAGGAAGTGGTGGTGGTCGGGAAGACCTATAAGCAGGATTCCATGGAAAACAGGGAACGATATTCAAAGATCTTTGGCGGCAGCACTGGTGGATTGCGCATCAGTGAAGGGAATTCGTCCATCGGGGCACCAGTCGGGCTGGATCCCAATGAACTCATCAACATGTTCCGATTCCGCCGTAACCATAACCTGAAAAATTTCCAGAACAGGTTGCTGACGGAGGAACAGGAGAAATATGTCAACTACCGTTTCAATAGGCGGCTCGTCCGCACCCTGACCGGCTTCGATGGGGAGATGATGGAGGCTTTCATGAAAGAATATCGGCCCACTTATGATTTCACTGCGATCACCAATGAATATGAATTCGATCAATACATCCTGTTTGCCGCCAGGGAATTCAGGAATCACCGCATGATACCGCGGGTCGAAAAAAAGGAATGAGCCCCGCTCCCTGATTCAGACTTTTGGTTACTTTCAACATAACCAAAAAACCGGTGGGATGAATAAATCATTTCTGGCCCTGTTGCTTTTTCTTTCCATTGCCGCTTCTGCACAACCATCCAAACCAGAACAAAAAGCGATCTCCGTTTCCAGTCCCGCCAGTGTCGGGATGTCGTCAGACCGAATCGCACGTATCGATGAAGTTGTGAACCAATGGGTAAAAGATGGACTCACCAACGGCTGTGTGGCACTGCTGATCCGTGACGGCAAGATTGTCTACCACAAGGCCTTCGGATATAACGATGCGGATAAAAGACAGCCGCTGCGCACGGACAATATCTTCCGCATCGCCTCCCAAAGCAAGGCTATCACCAGCGTGGCTACCATGATACTCTATGAGGAAGGGAAGTTCCTTCTTGACGATCCCGTCTCGAAATACATCCCTGAATTCAAGGGCGCGCGCGTTCTGGACAAATTCAATCCCGCGGATTCGAGCTATACGACGGTCCCCGCCAAATCGGAGATCACCATCAGGCAATTGCTGACCCATACTTCCGGTCTCGGCTACGCGCAGATCGGAAGTGCCGAAGCCAACGCCATTTATGCAAAAGCAGGTCTCGTCGATGGTTTCGGGGGCCAACAAGGACACCTCCTAGCCACGGACATGAAGAAATTGGGTGCGCTACCGCTGATGCACCAGCCGGGTGAGAAATACACCTACGGACTCAACTCCGACCTGCTCGGCTACTTTGTTGAAGTGATGTCCGGAATGAGTCTGGACGTGTTCCTCCGCAAGCGACTGTTCGAACCGCTTGGCATGAGCGACACCTATTTCTATGTGCCTGCCATCAAACAGGACCGCATCGCTAACGTCTTCACGCAGAAAGATGGGAAGTTGACCCCCGTTACCGGACCGATCATGCAGAGTGGAGCCCCCAAGGATTTCGGTTATCCGAAAACGCCAGGCACCTATTTCTCGGGCGGCGCCGGCCTCTCCAGCACGGCACTGGACTATGGCATCTTCATGCAAATGCTGCTGAACGGGGGGGAGTACAATGGTAAACGCATACTCGCCCGGAACACCGTCCGGATGATGACCATGAACCAGGTGGGTGATCTTTACGGCCCCGTCAACGGCTTCGGGCTGGGCTTCTCCATCACCTCATTGAAGGGCAGCGCCGCACTTCCGGTACAGGAGGGCGCCTTTGAGTGGGGCGGCGCCTTCACCACAACGTACTGGGCCGACCCGAAGGAAAAACTCGTGGGGATATTCTTTCGTCAGCACTATGCTCTGAACGACCATGGTCTGACCAACAAGTTCAAAGTATTGGCTTATTCCGCAATCAACGACTGAAACTAAATGATCCAAGTAGAAATGAAGAGGTTCTATCTTTTGCCATTCGCCCTGGTCTTGCTGCAACTCACTGCGTTCACACAGTCCGATAGCCTGCCCTCCTTCCTTCGCGACAGTCTGGACAACTACGTGTCAAGGGGCATGAAGAACTGGAATATCCCCGGTGTAGCCTTGGCAGTGGTGAAGGACGGGAAAGTGGTCCTGATGAAAGGTTACGGCGTGAAAACGCTGGACGGAAACGACAAGGTGGATGAGAATACGCTTTTCATGATAGGTAGCAATACAAAAGCGTTCACCGGCACCTTGATGGCCATGCTTGAAGCCGAGAAAAAACTCTCCCTGAACGACAAGGTCACTAAATGGATACCCTCTTTCCGCTTGGATAACAAGGCGGCAGGCGAACAGGCCATCATTCGTGACCTGCTCTGCCACCGTTTGGGATTCATGACCTTTCAGGGAGACTTCACCTACTGGACCAGTACGCTTACCCGTGAAGAGGTCATGGAAAAGATGTCCCACATCAAAGCGGTTTACCCTTTCCGCACCACCTGGGGTTACACGAATGCGGGCTTCCTGACGGCAGGGCAGATCATCCCTGCAGTAACCGGCATGAGCTGGGAGGAATACCTTCGGAAAGCCATTTTCACACCCTTGGAGATGAAGAATACCGTAGCGTTGGGTGCGGAATTCAATTCAACCCCTAATCACGCCAACGCTCATACGCTGCAGGAGGGACGAATGGTCAGGATCCCCATCGCCAAGTTGGATAACCTGGCCCCTGCGGGAAGCATCGGGTCCAGCGTGAACGACCTCAGTCATTGGGTGATCATGCAACTGAATGACGGGAAGTACATGGACAAACAGGTAGTTCCCTCCGCCGCCATCGCACAAACCAGAAAACCACATTCCATCATCGGCAATGGGGGAGCACTTTACAATACAGGACACTTTCAACTCTATGGATTAGGTTGGCAGCTCAGCGAATATTGCGGCAGGAAGATCATTGAACACGATGGAGGGGTGAACGGATTTGTGACCCATGTCACTTTGGTTCCGGAGGAAAAATTAGGCATCGTCGTACTCACGAATACGGACCAGAACACCCTTTTCTTATCATTGAACTCGGAAATACTCGACGCCTGCCTGGGAAAGCCTTATCGTAACTACGACAGTGTCTACCAGAATTATGATAGGAAAGACCGTCTAGCCGCTGATACGAAAGAAAAAGCGATCAAGGACACGATATCCATGAAGCCTTCCACCTCGCTTCCCATCACCTCCTACATCGGTGATTATCATAATGACGTGTATGGAGAGATGAAAGTGGTCAGGGAAAATGGTGAGTTGCGCATGCGTTTCTCCCATCATCCGGACATGTACGCAAGACTCGAAGCTCTTGGTGGCAACCGGTTTTATGCGACATTCACCGATCCCGAGTTTAGTAAGGCAGTCTTTCCCTTCACCGTGGAAAAAGGTAAAGTGACCGGCGTCACGGTAAAGGTGGCCGACTTCGTGGAGTACACCCCTTACATATTCACCCGGAAATGAAATGAGATTCAGTCAACCATGCACAATCAGCAGAGTGCCTTGGCCCCTCTTGCCTATATACGCCTCGGTGATCAGGAGGGCTCAGATAACCTACAAACAAAAACAAATGATAAAAAAATCACTCTTCGCATCATTCCTCATCTACAGCCTCGCTTCATCGGCCCAGGACGCTGGAAAGCTCCATCAACAAGCCATTGTCGTGGATACTCACAACGATTTCATCAGCAAAAGCATCGACCGTAAAGTCATGTTCGAAGCCGACTTGCGGGGCTTGACCCATACCGATCTTGCCCGCTTGAAACAGGGCGGCATCGATGTGCAGGTCTTCTCCATCTTCTGTGACGAGACTTATGGCCCTGGGAAAGCCTATGCCATGGCCAACCGCGAGATGGATTCGCTGTACGCCTACGTGAAACGAAATCCGGATAAGATGATGCTCGTGTTGGATCCGAAAGACCTGAAAAAAGCAGTAAGGTCAGGCAAGCTCGGCAGCATGATGGGCGTGGAAGGCGGCCATATGATAGAGGACAAGATCGAGAATCTCGATGCACTGTACGCACGCGGCGGCAGGTACATGACACTCACCTGGAACAACAGCACCTGGTGGGCAAGTTCCGCCATGGAGGAATCCAAGTGGAAAAAAGAAGGTACGCTTCCTGACGGACGCAAACCCGGCCTGAACGATTTCGGAAAGGCCGTGGTCCGTAGGATGAATCAGCTGGGAATGATCGTGGACATCAGCCATGTTGGGGAACAGACCTTCTGGGATGCGATCAACACCACCACTAAACCAGTCATCGCTTCTCATAGCTGCGCATGGTCTCTTTGCCCGGTATTTCGCAACTTGAAAGATGAACAGATCCTGGCAGTTGGTCAAAATGGAGGCGTGATCCAGCTCAACTTCTACTCAGGCTTCGTGGACAGCACCTTTATGGGCAAGAACGAGGCTTTCACCAAAGCACATCAGGAAGAAATCGACAACCTCATGAAAACGGGCTCGGAGCATTTCGATGCTGAAGCCCGAATCTATGAGAAGTATAATGACCTCGTGCAGGGTTTCCGCCCACCCCTATCCATGCTTCTCGACCATCTGGATCACATCGTGAAGTTGATCGGGGTGGACCATGTCGGCCTTGGCTCCGACTTCGATGGAATACAGTCCGCACCAACAGGGCTTGATGATGTCACCTGCATGCCCCTGATCACAAAAGAATTGGTCAAACGAGGCTATAGTGAAAAAGATATCAAAAAGATCCTCGGTGGGAATTTCATCCGGGTATTCGAGGTGAATCAGCAATAAGCAAGTCGGCCCTATCCCTCCCTGATCGGTGACAAGGCGCAAGGATACAGCCTTGCCAGGCAAATGGGCGTTGTATGCACGACTTTCTCGCATAACTGTGCTATTTTAGAAAAAGGGGACCCGGCGCAAAGTCAGTCTTTCATTAAACACAACCGTTCTCAACCATCGAATATGAGATATCTGCTTGCCTTTTGCCTTATCGTATTGTCCATATTCTCTGTTCAGTCGCAAAGTATCGAATCCCTTCTCTCACCACCTTTTCCCTCCGATCTGCACGCCTCGCCAGATGGCAGCAAGGTCGCCTGGGTCTTCAACATCAAGGGAGCACGCAATCTCTTCCTGGCTAACGCGCCCGATTTCAAGGCAAAAAACCTCACCAACAATCTATCGGACGACGGGGTGGAGATCGGGAACTTGACCTTTTCTCCTGATGGCAAACAGATCGCCTATACTCGTGGCAATTCCGTCAATGGGCGTGGTGAAGTGGCCAACCCTGCACAATTGCAGACAGTCCCCGAAATGACCCTTTGGGTGACTACTGTCGACGGATCCAAGAGTCGGAAGATCGGTCCGGGTAGTTACCCGAAGTTCTCGCCAAATGGGAGAAAGATCGCCTACCTCAATGGCGGTGCCGTATGGATGGTCGATCTGGACAGTAGCAAGGGTGGAGAGAAACTGATCGTTGCACGCGGCGGTGCCTCCAACATCCGCTGGTCACCAAACGGAAGTAAGATCGTTTTCGTGAGCAGCCGGGGAGACCATTCCCTCATTGGCCTTTTCGACCTGGCCAAAAAGGAACTGACCTACCTTGGACCCGGGCTGGATAATGACGGAGACCCTGCATTCAGCCCCGACGGGAAGTCGATCGCCTTCACCCGTGTACCCGGCGAAAAGGATCGCCTGCTGTTCATGCCGGTCCGTGCCGGCGTACCCTGGTCCATCATGGTAGCCGATGTAACGACGGGGCAGGTACGTGAGTTGTGGAAGGCAGATGAAGGAAAGGGGAGCATACTTTGGGATGGCATTCCAGTGGTCGATAATATCATCACCTGGTCCGATAACGACCGAATCGTTTTCGCTTGGGAAAAAACGGGCTGGCAGCAACTTTACCTGTTTCAAGTTTCTAACGGTAAAGTACAACCGCTAATGGCAGGCGAAGGTGAGGTGGAGCAATATATGTTGTCTTCAGACGGCAAGACGGTTTATTATTCAACCAACATTGGAGACATCGAGCGCCGTCACTTATGGAAAAAGGAAATCGATGGTGGTGCCCCTGTAAACCTCACGCCTGGTGAGGGTATCGAATGGTCACCATCACCGACCACGGCCGGCATGGTCCTGCTGCATTCCTCGGCGACCTACCCGGCCTGGCCAGCACTGCGCAAGAACGACGGTACTGTCATAGACATAGCCGCTGAACTCAAGCCCACCAATTTCCCCATCAATCTCGTCAAGCCCACGGCCATCCGAATCAAAGCGACCGATGGCATGATGACTCCTGCCGACCTTTTCGAACCTACTGATAGCAGACCCGGTGACAAGCGGCCAGCGGTGATCTTCATGCATGGAGGTTCACAGCGTCAAATGGTACTGGGCTTCCATTACAGTCAATATTACTCCAACGCATATGCGCTGAATCAATATTTCGTTTCCAGAGGCTATGTGGTGATCTCCCTTAACTATCGCAGCGGCATCGGCTATGGGATGGAGTTCCGGGAAGCACTGGACTTTGGCGCCACGGGGGCGAGTGAAGTGCGTGATGTCATCGGCGCAGGATTATTCTTGCGCTCGAGACTCGACGTGGACACCAACCGAATTGGCCTCTGGGGCGGATCCTATGGCGGATATCTGACCGCCATGGGGCTCTCCACGCACTCCGACATCTTCTCCTGTGGCGTGGACATCCACGGAGTGCACGACTGGAACAACGGAATCAAAAACTTCATTCCTTCCTACAATGCGGAGAAAAGGGCCGACTTCGCCAAGAAGGCAACTGAATCCTCCCCGATTCATTTCGTTGACGGATGGAGATCACCCGTACTACTGATTCACGGCGATGACGACCGCAATGTCAACTTCAACGAAAGTGTGACCATGGCGGAGATGTTGCGCAAGCGTAAAGTTCCCGTCGAGACCCTTGTATTCCCGGATGAGGTCCACGGCTTCCTCCTCCACAAAAGCTGGTTGAATGCGCAAACCGCCACCTACGGATTCTTCAAGAAATATTACAAGCAATGAAGACATCGACAAACAGGTTGATTTTAACCTTACTCATAGCCACGTCTTTGCAGTCTCTGCTTGCACAACCTGTGACCATCTCGCTTGATAAAGTGAATGGTATCGATTCCCTGTTCAAGGCCGCCTATCCTTCCGCGGGGCCAGGTGGTGTGTTGCTGGTGGCTCAGAACGGCATGCCTATATTCAAGAAGGCCTATGGCATGGCCAGCATGGAACTGGGAGTGCCTATGAATACGGACCACCGACTCGGCATCGGATCAATGTCCAAGCAGTTCTGCGCGGTGGCCATCCTGATGCTTCAAGACGAAGGAAAACTCAACATAAAGGACGATATCCGGAAGTACTTCCCCGGATACAACACCCATGGGAAGAACATCACTTTGGAGCAGCTTCTCTCACACACATCAGGGATACCCAGCTATACGGAGCAACATGGTTTCGATGCGCTGGTGAAGCGCGCTGCTCCCATCTCCAGGCTAGTGGAATTCTTCGAGACGCCAGCACTGATCTTCGAGCCTGGTTCCAATTGGAGCTATTCCAATTCAGGCTATGTGCTCGCAGCACTGGTTGTCGAGAAATTGAGTGGCATGCTTTTCAACGAATTCCTCCAGAAGCGCATCTTTGACCCGCTGAACATGAACGAGACCAGTCTGGGTAGCGGGTTCGCCATCCCCAACCGTTCAGGTGAATACGCCCAGGTTCCGAAGGGCATGATGAACATGGAAACCACCTACGACTGGTACTGGGCATACGGAGCGGGCCAGATTGTCAGTACGGTAAACGACATGTTGAAATGGGACGAAGCCCTTTATTCCGGCAAACTGCTCAAGGCATCCACGGTCAACCTTGCTCACCAATCCTACATCCTGGATAACGGCAAACCCGCCAACTATGGGCTGGGCTGGGCTGTGGGCGAATTACGTGGCAGGAAATTGATACAGCATGGTGGTGCGATAGGAGGGTTCCGTTCCGGAGGCTATCGTATTCCGGACGACCATGTTTATATCGTGATGCTCACCAATACTGCTTCAAGCAATACCATCAAACTGGGAAATGGGGTACTATCCATTCTTTACGATATAAAGCCCCTCAAAGAGAATGATAAGTTGAAAGTGGACGGTAAAGAAGCAAGCGGAGTATACGAATCCGTCAATCTGGGATTGCGCCTACAAGGAAATTTCACTGAAAAACCAGCCTTCCTTACCCTGCGTGCAGATAGCGGGAAACTCACCCTGCAACGCACCGGCACTCCTGTTACCAAACTTGTGGCCGCCGGGGCCGACTCGCTTTTCGATCCCTCAAACCCATGGGTACTGATGAAACTCATTCGAGATGGCAACGGAAAAGTAAGTGGCATCTCTCCCATATCGCTGATACCCACTTACGCACCCATCAGGTTCAATAGGAAGCTGAGCGATCAGGTTCCCGATATAAAGAAAGTTCTTCCGTACGACTCCGCCGCTTGGTACAAATTCTCTGGAATTTATGAAGATGAGTTCGGCAGGCGCGACATCATGAGCATCAAAAACAAGACATTGGTGATGCGAAACGAAGACACCGGAGAAGAGACAGTCCTGGAACAGACAGGTGCCTTCCAGTTCCGATACATGGGCGTGGACGAAGAACTGATCTTCAACATGGCAAAAGATGGGAGCGCCACGGGCTTTAGCACTTATAATGGCACGCGAGACATCATCATGAGGAAAGTGGTCGACAAATATGGCAAGGGGCTTTAGCCATCGGACGACACTATTCAGACAACATCAATAAAATATGTTCAGTACTCCATTTCGCAGGACCTTCTGGTGTTATGCATTCACCTTGTCCCTTGCCTTGGTTTCCTTGATTTCAAAGGCTCAGGACTATGACCTCGTTATCCGCAACGGACGCATCATTGACGGTACGGGGAACAGTTGGTTCCGTGGCGACATCGCTGTTCTTAATGGAAAGATCGTCACTGTAGGTAAGGTATCGGGTACTGCGAGAAAAATCCTGGATGCAAAGGACCTTATCGTGGCACCCGGCTTCATCGATGTTCATGGGCACGTGGAAAATGGTATTCTCTCGAATCCAACGTCTGATAACTATATATATGATGGGGTCACTTCAGTGGTCACCGGAAATTGCGGAGGCTCTGCGGATACGCTGTCCGTCTTCTTTCATGCCATCGACAGCGTGAAGGTTTCGATCAACGTGGCTTCGCTGGTGGGACACAACACCGTTCGAAAACTCGGCATTGGCCTTTCCAATCGGGCGCCCACCGACGATGAATTGAAAAAGATGGATCGACTCGTGGCAGAAGCGATGGAACAGGGAGCCGTGGGGCTGAGTACCGGACTCATTTATTTGCCCGGCATGTATGCAAAGACCGACGAAGTCGTTGCCTTAGCCAAAGCTGCTGGTAGATATGGCGGCGTATATGCCTCACACATTCGCAATGAGGAGAATGGCGTTGTCGACGCGATCAATGAAGCCATCAATATTGGAAAGGAAGCGTGCATACCGGTTGAGATCTCCCACTTCAAGGTAAGTGGAAGGGCGAATTGGGGACGTTCAACACAGACACTTGCGCTGATCGAAAAAGCCAGAATCGAAGGATATGATGTGACCATCGATCAATATCCATATACCGCCAGCAGCACTAACCTGGGCATCAGGCTACCTGATTGGGCATTGTCCGGAGGTCAAGATTCACTCAAGATTAGGATAAATGATCCCATACAGCATAAAATGATCGTAAAGGAGATGCTGGAGCAATTGAAGAAATTCAAATACAAAGATTACTCTTTTGCCGTGGTGGCCATGCATGCCGCAGATACCACATTAAATGGTAAAAGCATCAGCGAGATCAACTTGCTCAAGGGTCGGAAATCACGTGTGAATGAAGAGGCCGAGACGGTTCTCGATCTGATGATTGCCGGAGGTGCGCAAATGGTTTACCATTCCATGAGTGAAGAGGATGTGAAGTACTTCATGCATTACCCTTTCAATATGATCGGCGCCGATGGTGGGGTGATCGAGACAGGCAAGGGCATGCCGCATCCTCGAGGATACGGCACCAATGCGCGTGTTCTCGGCAAATACGTCCGGGAGGAAAAAGTGGTTCCGCTTGAGGAAGCTGTCCGTCGCATGACATCACTTCCCGCACAAAAATTCCATCTGACCGACAGAGGCCTACTCCTTTCCGGGAAGGCCGCCGATATGGTCATATTCGATGAGCATACGGTCGCTGACAAAGCAACCTTTGAAAAACCCCACCAATTCTCCGAAGGCTTTAGGTATGTTATCGTCAACGGTGCCGTGGTAGTGGACGAAGGCAAACATACCGGTACCCGGAGCGGCCAGATCCTTTATGGACCGGGCAAAAAATGACTTGGCGCATTCGATCAATATTCAATATTCGCATATGCTGAAAAAACTGTTTCTATTCCTGCTGATGCCATCAGCCATCTTTGCACAACCTTTTTCCTCCGCCGAGCAAGCAAAGTGGAAAGCCCAGGCCGCTAAGGTCACCATCATTCGAGACAACTGGGGGATACCACATGTGTATGGGAAGTCGGATGCCGACGCCGTGTTCGGCCTCATCTATGCACAGTGCGAGGATGATTTCACCCGTGTAGAGATGAACTATATCGAGAAACTGGGACGCATGTCGGAAGTGAAAGGCTCCGGATCCATATTCAGTGATCTCTACATGCGCATGATCATAGACAGTGCAGAAGCGGAAGCCGATTATAGAAAGAGTCCATTATGGTTGAAAAAACTTCTGGATGCATGGGCCGATGGGCTGAACTATTTCCTGGATGTCCATCGGGAGGTCAAGCCATTGCTAGTCACCAGATTCAAACCCTGGTACCCTCTTTTGTGGACGGATGGAAGCATCGGTGCTATCAATACGGCAGAAGTGGGAGAGAAGGATGTTCAGGCGCTATACAGCTCAAGTCCTGTTCCCGTTGCCTGGCAAAAACCCGATCGTGATGAAAATCCATCCGGATCGAACGGCTTTGCCATTGCGCCCGCATTGACCACTTCTGGACATGCCATCCTTTATATCAACCCGCACGTCACCTTCTACTTTCGCCCTGAAGTACAGATGTCAAGCGAAGAAGGATTGAATGCTTATGGGGCGGTAACCTGGGGGCAATTTTTCATCTACCAGGGGTTCAATGCGAATTGTGGATGGATGCACACATCCAATTATACCGATGTGGCCGATCTCTACATCGAAAAGATCAGCACCAGGAACGGGAAATCCTATTATGAATACGATGGTAATCTATTTCCTGTCATACAGAAGTCCATTACCATCCGCTACACGGAAGGCAATGTGGTCAGGGAAAGAAATTTCACAGCATCATTTACAAAGCATGGCCCCATCATGGCCAAACGCGATGGCCAATGGCTTAGCGTTAAAGCCAACAACAGGAACATGAACGGACTCATCCAATGCTGGCAGAGAACCAAAGCAAAAGGTTATGATGATTTCAAAAAGACCATGGAATGGCGCGCCAACGGATCCAACAACACCGTGTTCGCGGACGCAAGCGGGAATATCGCCTATTGGCATGGGAATTTCATGCCCAGGCGCGATCAGAAGTTGGATTGGTCCAAGCCGGTTGACGGCAGCATTTCCGCAACCGAATGGAAGGGGATGCACGAAACCTCCGAAATGATCCACATTCACAACCCCGCGAACGGATGGATCCAAAACTGCAACTCCACTCCATTCACTTCCGCCGGTCCTTATAGCCCCCGGAAAGCCGATTACCCGTCTTATATGGCTCCGGATGGAGAAAATTTTCGGGGAATAAATGCGGTTAAACAGCTTTCCGGAGAAAAAGATTTCACGATAGATAAGATCATCAAAAAAGGGTACACAACATATCTTCCTGCATTCGAATCCCTGGTTCCTGCACTGATCAAAGCCTGGAAAAACAGACCTGCAGGCGATAGTCTTAAAGATAGATTATCCGGACCCGTTAGTACCCTCGAGACATGGGATCTACAATCGGGCGAGCAGTCTGTTGCCACCACCCTCGCCATCGAATGGGGGCAGTTGCTGTTGCCCACCATCATGAAACCGGGGAGTGAAGATGAAGAGGAGGATCAGGTCACCCGTACCAAAAGGTTCTCAGATAATGCATCTTCCGATGCGCTATTACTTCCCTTGAGCCGTGTAGTGGTCGATCTGAAATTGAGGTTTGGAACCTGGGAGGTTCCCTGGGGGGGTATCAATAGATACCAACGCAGCACCGGAAAGTTGAAGGAGAGTTATGATGATAACCGTCCCAGTTTGCCCTGTGGTTTTGCTGCGTCCACTTGGGGCGCACTGCCTTCCTTCGTCAGCCGCACTATCGACGGGACCAAGAAACGTTATGGGTATAATGGCAACAGCTTTATATGTGCAGTGGAGTTCGGAACACGCATCCAGGCAAGATCGCTGCTGGCGGGAGGGGAGAGTAGCGATCCTTTTTCACCCCATTTCGGAGATCAGGCAGAGATGTATACGAAAGGCCATTTCAAGGATGTGCTTTTCTATAAAGAAGATGTGGTGAAGCACGCCGAGAAAACCTACCACCCCGGTGAATGATGGGGAGTTGGTCCAAAATTGAGCACACGAATATTTGATAATTAGTGACTTATTTATTATTTTTTAACCCATTTTGGACCTGGGAACATAACCCTGGGCTATAAACGACAGGCCCCATCTTGCATATGGGTGCCACTATGACCGCAAAGAATAATTATTGCAGTATATTTATCCTGTCATGGGAGGACAAAAAAACGAGCCTAATTATCAAGCTGTTGAAGCTTTGATCATGGGTCGGCTTTCAAGAGAGCTGCCTGACACCCTCTTTTATCATGGTCACCATCATACCCAAGATGTGATGAATGCCGCTATGATCATCGCTCAGGCGGAAGGCAAGAGTGAATACGAGCAACAGCTTCTACGTATAGCGATCTGCTTCCACGACTCTGGATTCATCTATGTTTATAAAGATCATGAAGAAAGGGGAGCAGAACTAGCGCGAGAGTTGTTGCCTGGTTATGGATTCAATCAGGAACAGATCGATATCATCTGTGGGATGATCATGGCTACCAAGGTCCCTCAGAATCCCCAGAACCATCTGGAGCAGATCATTTGTGATGCTGACCTTGATTATTTGGGTGGGGATAGTGTGAACCGGATAGCCGATTCACTTTTCGAGGAATTGAAAGTCTATTTTAATCTCACCGATCCTGAAAAATGGAATGAGCTGCAGATCAATTTTCTTTCCCGTCATCAGTACCATACCCGTTTTTCCAAAGAGAACAGACAGCCAAGGAAAGAGGCATACTTGAAGTTATTGCAAAAGGACCTTTCCTGACTTTACTTTTTACCTATCCATTCTTCTTCCCCTGGGTCATTTCAAAAAGGGCCTGACCCGTTGCACGCAATCTCTTGCACAGTATACGCATGATCCCTTTTGCCACTTCAGGACGAGTCTCAAGCAGGTCATAGAAAGGTTCCTGATCTATATAGTAGAGCACCGTATCAGTCAGGGACTTGGCTGTGGCGGAACGGTTCTCCGTATCCAGTAGCGAAAGCTCGCCGAAAAAATCATTGTCCTTGAATACAGCCAGTTGTTGTGCTCCCTTGGAGATCTGTACGGATCCCTTGTAGATGATGTACATGCAACTCCCTACATCCCCCTCATTGAAGATGACCGTACCTTCAGCTGCGTCCTTTTCATGCATGAGATGCGCTATCTCCGCCAGTATGTTCTCCGGAGTATCCCGGAAAAGGCTCAGTGACTTCAGGAGCAATACCCTTTCTATGAGCAACAACCGATGACTACTTTTGGGGGAATCTTTCATGCTCAATTTTTAAATGGTGTCCAGGGAGAGGATGTACTCCGCGGTTTCCTTGACCAGCGGGTTTTCGTTCGAAGCGAACGGGAGGATGATCTCCCGATTCCTCGATTCTCCACTTTCACGAAGAGAATAAAGGGCACATGATTTGGTCCAGTTGTCATAATGGAAACCTATGTCATAAAGTATGTTTGTGACAAGCGCACCTTCCTTGATCTTAGGTGTCTCTATCTTGGAATGCAGATGGAGGCACTTGTCCTTGACGGAAGAGCGCTCATAGATCAGAGAGAATATATTCGCGAATTCCGGTGGTACGGTCATGCCGATCAGCTCCAGGGCATTGGCGAAAGCCTCCTTTGATCCTGATTCCAGGCCATGGCGCGCCCTGCGTATCTTTTCCTCATCATAGATGAATGAGAACAGGCCGAGGCATTTGGCCCGGATCATATCCATTTCCAGTTCAAGCGCACGTATGAGTAGCGCATCCCCGTTATGTTGTTGCAAGTAATCGATCTCGTAAAGCAAAGCACCTGCATGATGAAGATTTTCCTGGATGGACCTCAGGTAGATCGCATAGTCTCCATGCTCCATTTTATCTTTCCGTTGCAATATGACGGGCAGCAAGAGTTGCGATTTGGCCGGGTATGAAGTCAGGGTATCCTCCAGAAAAGGCCCCACCAGAGTACCTTCCATTTTTCCTAACCGTTGGATGATCTTTCGGGAAAGATTTCCTTCGAGATTGTGCGACCAGAGGTAGTGTTTCAAAACGGGCAACTGGGATTCCCCGACTTGAATGACTGCATTCAATGCTTCATCTTCATATATACCCTGAAACAGATTATACACAAGTCGTTCGATCAATTCAGGGTCACGCCTTTCCACTGCTGCTTTCATTGCTCCCCTACGCACGTTGGAATCTTCATCTTCCATCATCATCTTGATCCTCTCGCGCAAATGCCCATCTTTCCATTTACCGGCCAACCATAAAGCATCCATCTTGGTCTCAGGAAGTGTTGACTGGAGCATGGCCTCAACCCGTTTGATCGCCTCTTCCCTGTCGGGTTGCCCTGGATGATGGAGGCAGGCGAGCAAAGCCTCTCGGGCCACTTCGTTATGGGGGTGATCAAGAAATGTACTCAGGTCCTCTTCGGGCTCCATGACCGAGATGGTTTGGACAAGGCTGGCAAGGATACCGCCCTCTTTTTCCGTGCCGAGCATTTCCCGAAGCATAGGAAGATATTGATCCGATTGCTCCTGGGTGATCATGAACAATGCGTATTTCCTCACTTCCTGTGAAGGATGCGCCATGGCTCTGGCAATGAAAGGCTTCTTATCGACGGGCTGCGTCAATATGAGGTTGAGTACGCCAATGGCGTCGATCTCATTGGCCGTATCAATCCGCTTCAACAGGATATCCAAGGAGGTGGCATCCGTCAGTTCTATGGTGACACCCTGCAAAGTTCGGTCGTGCAGGTTGGCTGTCAATGTCTTCATATACTCCCTCTCTACCGAAAAAGTGAGGTATATCCAGCAGATTGCAAATGCGATGAGGATGAAATTGATGATGATGAAATTCAATTCCCCTGACTTGGGGACCAGAAGCAGGAGCATTACACCCATGGCCAGGTATGCGAACGGGTCCATGAACCCCTTGATGATGGTGTGCCCGCGAAGACGTTGTTGGGTGGGCAGGGGCTGCATGCAGGCAAGCAGGACCGGCAACAGGATGGCTGAATGCAAAATATCCACCGTGATGGCGATCATCCCGAAAGCATAAAGCAGTGAATGGGCGCCAGACCTCGGAATGAAATATAGGCCCCCCCCTGTTAATAGGAGCAATACCAAAGGGGGTAATAACAAAGTCCATTTTAGCCCGAATTTCTCCAAGATACGGTTGGTGATAGCCAACTTGACAACCAAGGTGATACTACGACTGATCACCAGAAAAGCACCTATAGTGAACATCAATGTAGTGTCGTCCTCGAAGCTGGTCTTAACCTTGGCGTATAGCACATAGTTGACCAGGATCAGACAGCACATTGCAAATAGGGAGACCAGTGCCAGATTTCTGATCATCAGGTCCCCGGCTATGTAGGCAGGGGTTTTCTTGGGTTTCGCATTCGACTCATGGTGTTGCCCATGTGAATCATGGTGGTGTCCATGCGACTCATCGGATTGGATATTACTGATCTCGGGGAGCCGCATCAGCGGAAAATAGAAGTAAAGCGATACCAATATGAATGCGAGCGAGATCCATAGCAGGCGACTCAGGCTGAATGAATGCGCCAGGGAAATGCCCGTCACGAGAATGAAACCGATCAATTTTGCGGGAATATCACCTGAACTCACAATAGTGAACAGCCTCTTGCTCTGACGGACATCGAAAAGCAAAGAGGCTACGCCCCAGAACTCCAGATTATTGAGCAGGTACAGGGCATTATAAGAGGCCAGGAACGCGAATAGAAAGTATTCATTATGCTCACCTATAGGTAAGAAAATACTGAAAAGCAGGATCAGGATGGTGTTGGTCAGCAGTACCGTCAGTACAAGCTTCTTGATCGGTAACTTATGCTCCAGCTTATGGTAGAGATAACCGGTAAGCCAGATGATGATACCGGAAATCACATAAACGACGGGCAATTCCCGGGTAGGCTTCTTACTATCGTGAATGAAGATGGTCAGTGCGACCTGGTAAAAAATGGCTATAGCGGCACCTTGGAAGAATTCAAAGGTGAGCAAGCGGGAAACGAGTTTACTCTCCGAATCCCGGACCATCAACAGATTCAATATTTTCTTACGTAGGTTCAAAGCCAACTTTGGTGCCGAAAATAATCATATTACATGATTATGCTGAAAAATTACCGCGAATTCACATCGGATTAATACTCGATCAGTTTCTGTAAGATATCCGACAGTCGGTCATTGGCCAGAAAGGCATTTTCGAGTTCGATGGAGAAGGGTATGGGGGTGTCCAGGGACGCACAGCGCATGACAGGCGCGTCGAGTTTTTCGAAACAATGTTCGGCGATCCAGGCGGCGATCTCGCCTCCGATGCCACCTGTCAAGGTGTCCTCATGAAGAACAAGTACTTTACCCGTACGTGTGACACTGGCACGGATGGCTTCATGATCCATGGGCAACAAGGTGCGAAGGTCCAGTATGTCGGTAGATAGGTTCGGGTTCGCTTTCGACCATGCAATTGCCCAATGTACGCCACTGCCGTAGGTGATGATGCTGAGGTCATTCCCTTCCTGGACCTGTCTGGCCTTCCCAATTTCCACCGTGTAATAACTTTCGGGTACCGGCCCGCTGATGCTGCGGTAAAGTGCCTTATGCTCGAAGAACATGACAGGGTTGGGGTCGTTGAACGCAGCGGTCAGTAGTCCTTTTGCGTCAGCGGGCGTGGATGGATAGACGACTTTAAGGCCAGGGACATGGGTGAACCAGGCTTCGTTGCTCTGGGAGTGGAAAGGCCCCGCACCCACACCGGCTCCCGTGGGCATTCGGATGACAACATCGGCGTTCTGACCCCATCGGTAATGGATCTTGGCGAGGTTGTTGACGATCTGGTTGAAGCCCACGGTGACGAAATCGGCGAACTGCATTTCCATCATGGATTTGTACCCCTCCAGACCAAGGCCGAGTGCGGCACCCACGATGGCGCTCTCACACAAGGGGGTGTTACGCACCCGTGCAGCTCCGAATTTCTGCAGGAATCCCTCAGTAATCTTGAACGCACCACCATAGGTGGCGATATCCTGACCCATCAGAACCAGATTAGGGTGGCGTTCCATGCTCTGCCACAGTCCATCCCGGATACCGTCAATGAATCTCTTCTCGGGTGCCCGTGTTTTCAGGTGAACGGGGATATCGTCAAGATCATTTTTATCCGCCTTCGGAAGAGGTGCGTAGACATCCTCCATTTCCAGTTTGATATTGGCCACGGTGGAGGGTGCATCAAAACCAATCCGCAATTCTTCCTCTATGTATAATCTGAGCTCTTCACGTATCGCCACGATCTGCTCCCGGGAAAGTATTCCTTCTGCCTCCAGAAAGCGTTCAAAATTGGAGATCGGGTCCTGCTTCGCCCATTCGTCGAAAAGCCCGGCCGGAACATATTTGGTGCCGCTGGCTTCCTCATGACCCCGCATGCGGAAAGTCATGCATTCGATCAGGTACGGTTTCTGGTGTCGAATGCAATACTCACGCACCCCTTTTACGGTATCCATGACCGTGAGTATGTTATTCCCGTCGATCCGCACGCCTTCCATCCCGTAGCCTTTTGCACGGTCGACCAGGCTTTCGCAGCGGTATTGCTCGGATGCTGGTGTGCTGAGGCCATAGCCATTATTCTCTATCAGGAAAATGACGGGCAGGTCCCACACCGCCGCTACATTGAGTGCTTCATGGAAATCCCCTTCAGAAGTTCCGCCCTCCCCGGTGAAGGCCAGGGAAACCTTTTCCTGATGCCGCAACTTATGGGCGAGTGCAACCCCATCCGCGATGGCCAGTTGCGGTCCCAGATGCGAGATCATCCCGCAAATATGATGCTCACTGCTGCCGAAATGGAAACTACGCTCCCGTCCCTTGCTGAACGCATCCTGACTGCCCTGCCATTGGCGGAACAACTGATGCAGGGGGATATTCCGAGTGGTGAATACGCCCAGATTGCGGTGGAGGGGCATGATCCATTCGTCTTCCTGAAGCGCCAAAGTCGCCCCCACGGAGATCGCTTCCTGGCCAATACCACTGAACCATTTGGAGATCTTCCCTTGGCGCAGCAGAATGAGCATCTTCTCCTCGACCATTCTAGGCAGGAGTAAACTGCGGTGGATCTCTTTGCACCTTTCAAAAGAGAGCCCCTTTCGATCGAAGGTCATCATCCGGCTAAGGTCGCGCAGTTTGCCGGAAAAAAAAAGTCCCTTGCAGTACCCGAAAACTCAGTCACGACGCATCGGGAAATGAATCGCTGCCACCAGCAGGTTCGATAAAACGGCAATGATCGCCCCTGGAAAGAAAGTATTCTGTATACTGTCACTAACGGAGTGGGAAGGACCATCGATTTTCAGAAATCCAAGAATGACAAAGACAATGGCAGCGGACAGCTAAATCCATCCGACAGGATAAATGGGTCGATAGAAGATCACCCCTTTCCGGAGGAACGGATCCATCAGCTGCGTTTTGCAGCTCTTCCCATCCCACTCAGGACAGAAACGACAAAAGAGACCAAGAGGCTGAAGGCGATGGCCCACCAGAAACTATCCACCTTGAATCCGGGCACGAAATAAGCCACAAGATATACGATGGCGGCATTGATCACCAGTAGGAAAAGACCCAGTGTTACGATCGTGATGGGAATGGTGAGGAAAACCAGGATGGGTTTCACGAAACTGTTGAGTACCGCCAAAACGGCGGCAGCCACAAGTGCCGAGATATAATCGGTCACATGAATACCTTTAAGCAGGTAAGATGCCAGCAGTATGGCAAGCCAGGTGAAGAACAGACGAAGCAGGATTCCCATGAGATCGGTTTTAATTCAAGTTAGCTCATTTTAGCCACCTGGTTCAGATCACAACCAACTCATGGAATTCCTCCGGCAGGAGGTATTTGCGAGCAAGTTCCATGAGTTCACCGGCCTGGACCTGCTTGATCGTTCTTAATCCCTCGTAGAAATAACTTTCATCCATCCCGTTCAAAATGATGTTCTTCCATCTTCCGATGACATGGAAGGGGCCGTCCAGATCGCCCAGTATGCTTCCCATCATATAATTCTTGACCAAGAGCAGTTCCGCTTGATCGACGGGCTCTTCCCGCAATGTCTTCATTTCCTTATAAACCTCCTGGATCGTGGCCTCGCATACCTCACGGCCGGCCTCCGTACTGACCATCCATGCGCTGCCTTCCAAATGGTTCTGCAAAAAACTGTAAATGCCATAAGTATACCCTTTATCCTCACGGATATTGCTCATGAGCCTAGAACCGAAGAAACCACCGAAAAGAGTATTGAGCACCTGTGCGGCATGGAAATCGGGGTGGTGCCGACCCGGGAAGGGTCTGGCGATTCGGATAGCACCCTGTACGCCTTGTGGGTCGTTCATGATCCGGTGATGCTTCTCCGGGGATGGTTGTTTCTCGATAAACGAACGAGGGATGGATTCTTTCCGGAAAGGGAACTGCCCAAAGGCCCTGTTCAGCTGTGACTCGAGATCTGATGGCAGAAGCCCTGCGACGAAGATCTTGCAGTGCCCATTCCTATAAAATCTATCGTGAAAGTCCACGATTTCTTCCCTTTCAAGGGCGTCGTAAATAGAGGCCTTGCTATAGCGTCCATAAGGATGTCTATCCCCATAAAGGTGTACGTCGATCATCCGAGAAGCTATGAAATCACATTTCTTCTCGCTCACCTCCAGCCGCTGTTTCATGTTCTGGCGATAGATGTCGAGCTCCGGCTGAGGGAAGTTGGAATCTGAGATCACTTCCTTCATCACGGGCAGTAGTTCTCCAAGATGCTTAGTCAGGCAATGCAGCATCAGGCTGGATGTTTCACTGTAACAGTTCCTGTTCAGGTATGCGCCATGGAAATCAAAATGCTCGTTGATCTGGTAAGCGGATCGTGAAGTGGTGCCGTTCTTCAACAGAAAATTCGTCGCTCCTGCAACCATGTCCTTGCCTTCATACCAGCTGCCTGCGTCGAAAAGCAACTCCAGTTGCATCACCTCTTCAGCACCCGCATGATACGCATAGACCGGAACGCCGTTGTCCAACGTAAATAACCTGTATGGCTTCAGCTCCAGATTGAAGTCCACGGCATCCTTGAAGTCGGGCTGTGTTTTTCGGTTAATCATCAGTGTCAGTCTCTTCGGTTTCTTCCGCCACATCCATGGCCGTGTTATCCGTTCGGTAATATAATGTGTTGCTGTTTTCTTCCCGGAATATGGCGCTGCTTTCTTTGCGTATATCCTCCACCGAGACCGCCTGATATCGCTCCAGTTCCGTATTCATCCATTGTGCATCTCCCAGCCATTCATAATAGGCCAGACTCCCGGCACGGCTCATCACACTCATGTCCTCGAATGCCATAACACTCTCGGTCTTGTTCTTCACCTTGATGAGTTCCTTTTCTTGAACACCTTGCTCCGTAAGTATCGCCAGTTCAGCATCCACGGCGGCTTCAGCCACCTCCAGATCCACTCCACGAACAAGTTTACCTTCCACAGCGATCAGGCCAGCATCGTGACTTCCAAAGTGGTAACAATCGATATTGCTGAACAATTTCTTTTCCTTGACGAGCACCTGATACAGTCTTGAACTTCCCCCACCACCCAGCATGTCCGTGATCAGGTCAGCGGTATAGTAACGGGGGTCCAGCCTGCTAGCCATGTGCCAGGATTTATAAAAAGCGTCCAAGGGTACTTTGGATCGCACTTCTTTCCGGCGTGCCGATCTCTGTTCGGGTTCGGCAGGAAGGTTCCGCTGATAACGTTGACCCGGAGGGATGTCTTCGAACCATTTCTCGGCAAGGCTCCTGACGTGGTCCGTATATACATTCCCGGCGACAACGAGGATCGCATTGGAGGGGGTATAATGTTTCTGAAAGAATGCCTTTACATCACCCAGCTTGGCCGTTTCGATATGGGACAATTCTTTTCCGATCGTCATCCACCGATAGGGATGAACGGAATAAGCGAGTTCACGCATCAAGTGCCAGGCATTCCCATACGGTTTATTGATATAGTGCTCCCGGAATTCTTCACAAACCACCTTGCGTTGCACATCGAGGCTCTTCTCGCTGAAGGCCAAGCTGAGCATACGATCACTTTCGAGCCAAAAAGCCGTCTCCAGATTCTCCGCGGGTAGCTGGCAATAATAGTTGGTGAGGTCGTTCGTGGTATAAGCATTGTTCTCCCCGCCGGCACGCTGGAGTGGTTCATCATATTCCGGGATGTTCACCGAACCCCCGAACATCAGGTGCTCGAAAAGGTGGGCGAAACCCGTTTTACTGATGTCCTCATCGCGTGCCCCCACATCGTACAAGACGTTGACCACTGCCATGGGCGTGCTGATATCCTGGTGCACCAGCACCCTGAGTCCGTTCCTCAATTCGAATCGGTCAAATTTGATCATGTATCCGCATTATGCGATGGCAAAGGTAGGCCAAAAAGGATAGCAACAGATTCCAGGATGATGGATCAGCGTATGCTGTATGTCTTCAGTACTAGAGTGACGGGGCCATCTTCGCGCATGACGACGAACTTAAGCTTATGCCCGGCCCCCTGCATCATGACCTTGTACGACTGCAAGTCACCATTGAGGTTGTTATTGATACCCACAATGATGTCCCCTTTCCGGAATCCCGACAATTCGCCGGGCGAACCTTCCGCTACATCCTCGATGACCACTCTGCCACCTTCATAATATATCCCCAGTCCCGTATACGCATAGTCGAAACTGTCATGGTAATGCGTGTTCGGAATGAGGTGAACCTCCCTTTTCCGGTAATTGAAAGTCATGTTGAACCTGCGAAGAAGATCGTTACCGACAAGCCCTCCCAAGTAGGGATAGGAGGTCGCTTTGTATTCATCATCATACAGGAAGGTTGGAACATGATGGAATCGGTAAGGTCCGATCCGGACCTCCTTAATCGTAGTTAGGCGCATGGTCATCCTACCTCCTATCCCTTCGGCCTGGGTGACCACGGGTTTCTTCCTCTTCCGGGTGCTGAGTATGGCACTGTCCCGAACGTAATCTTCCGAAAGGAGGAAATTCAGACCTGCACCGGTGTCCAGATAAAACCTGTTCTGGAAATCGGAACGGTCACGGATCTGCATGTTCAGAATGGGTATGGCTACTATGGAAGGATGCAGGAGGTGCCCACCTCTCGGATATCGGTATTCACCTGGTGTGAAAACATCCATGAATAAACTATCATAATCCAGATGGACTACGTAGCGGCTGAGGAAGCTGTACCCGATGATGCCATCTATCTTCATCCCATACACGCTGCTCAGGATCTCATAGTCGTTGACATGGAAGTCAAGACTATCTACCCGAAGTCCGGGAAGATGCAATGTCGCATGGTTGAGGAAACTCACTTTACGTATGCCACCTATACCGCGTATGGTCCTGTTGGAAGGCTCAAGAGGTATGCCGAATTCAGTACAGGTTGTCGAATCCAGTGAAATTCCACCACTACCCGTATCGAGTATGAAATTGAGACTGTCGGGATAATCGTTGACCTTGGCCTTGAATAAAATGATACCGCCATTCAATTGCCGGAAAGCTAAACGGGTGATGAACCGAGAGGACGTGTCGGAGGATGACACCTGTCCAGATGCCACATTATTGAGCAAGATGCCCAAGAGGAAAAGTTTGATCAATCGGTATCTCATGAATCACTTTACGTCATTCGAGACGGATCGGTCATGTAAAGTTAAGTGGAAAACATCGCGGACACCCCTCGAAAGGTAAAACGAAGGCTATTGTCCTGATGAATCCTTCGTAACTTCACAGCCTATCAATAGTCCCGGACATGCAGACCCTAGCCGAGTTGTTCCAGCGTGCGCTGGATCTTGAATTTCTTAGTGCAGAGGAAGGTCAGTACCTTTTCGAGCATGCCCCGCTGGCCGAGCTGATGGCCGTGGCCGACGCACTTCGGAAAAAGCAGGTGCCTCATGGCAAAGTAACCTGGCAGATCGACCGGAACGTCAACACGACCAATGTCTGTGTCGCCAATTGCAAATTCTGCAACTTCTACCGCATACCCGGTCATCCCGAAGCGTATATCACCGACATGGAAACGTATCGGAGGAAGATCAGCGAAACGCTCAAATACGGCGGTGACCAGTTGTTGCTTCAGGGCGGACACCACCCTGATCTGGGGCTGGCTTTCTATGCAGACACATTCAGGGCAATCAAGAAAGAGTTCCCGCAAATAAAACTACATACCCTTGGCCCTCCTGAAGTTGCCCACATCACCAAATTGGAGGGATCGAACCATCGCGATGTTCTCGTGAAGCTTAAGGAGGCTGGGATGGATTCGCTTCCAGGGGCTGGTGCAGAGATCCTCGTGGATCGCGTGCGCAGACTGATCAGCAAGGGGAAATGCGGAGCACAGGAATGGTTGGACATCATGCATGAGGCCCATAAACTGGACATCACCACTTCGGCTACCATGATGTTCGGCCATGTGGAAAACCTGGAAGAAAGATTCGAGCATCTGGTCAGGATCCGCGAAGTGCAAAGTCGAAAACCGGAACAGGCTAAGGGATTCCTTGCCTTCATACCCTGGACCTTCCAGGATGTGGATACCCTGCTGGCCAAGATCCGCGGAGTGCAGAACCTCACAACAGCAGAGGAGTACATTCGTACCATCGCCATCAGCCGCATCATGCTGCCCAATATCAGGAACATACAGGCATCCTGGCTTACTGTAGGCAAGAAAGTGGCGCAACTCTGTCTAAATGCAGGGGCCAATGATTTCGGAAGCATCATGATCGAGGAGAACGTGGTCAGTGCGGCTGGAGCTCCGCACCGGTTCACTTATCGGACCATGCAGGACGCCATCCGAGAAGCTGGTTTCGAGCCGCAACTCCGCAACCAGCAATATGAATGGAGGCAGATCCCGGCGTCCATCCAGGAACAGGTCATCGATTACTGAATCCGGAACTGCCGAACCAAACCATGTCAAGATTGAAACCATTTTTCCCCCTTTTTATATTCATCTTTCCGGCCCTGTTTTCACAGGCCCAGAAGAAGAACAGCAATAAGGTCATCCATATACGGCACACGGGATCTGCACCCGTGATCGATGGGCGGATCGGCAACGGAGAATGGTCCGAGGCTGAATACGTCACCAATTTCAAGATGGTGCTGCCCATGGACACCAGTGTGGCCAAGGCGAGGACGGAAGTGCGCATGACCTATGATGAGACCAATCTATATCTGGTGGCCATTTGCAGCAAGCCCGTACAGGGCCCCTATCGTGTGGAATCACTGAGAAGGGATTTCAGTTTCCTGAAGAACGACAATTTCATCGTGTTCATCGATCCCTTCGATGACCAGGTGAATGGTTTCGCTTTCGGCAGCAACGCCGCCGGTGCCCAATGGGACGGGCTTATGTACGACGGAGGGAAGGTGGATCTCAGCTGGGACAACAAGTGGGTTTCCGCGACCAGCAATACCGAGCGGGAATGGATAGTCGAAATGGCCATCCCGCTCAAAACCCTGAGATATAAACAGAGCATGAGGCCTTGGGGTATCAATTTCAGCAGGCTCGACCTGAAGACCGCGGAAAAGTCAAGCTGGGCGGGGATGCCCCGGCAGTTCCCAACTGCATCCCTCGCCTACAGCGGCCTCTTGGTATGGGACAAAAATCCTCCTGCACCCGGAGCCAACGTATCTGTCATTCCCTATGTTTCAGGCAGCATCGGCAGGGATCAGGAACATGCAGGTTCCACCAAACTGACCGGAAAAGCAGGGGTTGATGCCAAGGTCGCCTTGTCATCCTCCCTTAACCTCGACCTCACCGTCAATCCAGATTTCTCCCAGGTAGAAGTCGACCAACAGGTCACCAACCTCGACCGTTTTGAATTGTTCTTCCCGGAAAGAAGGCAGTTCTTCCTGGAGAACGCAGACATCTTCGGCAACTTCGGTTACCAGAACATCCGCCCTTTCTTCTCCCGGCGCATAGGACTTGGCGTGCCCATCATTGCGGGAGCGAGACTGAGCGGCAAGATCGACCGGGATTGGAGGATAGGCGTCATGGACATGCAAACGGCCAGGCAAGATGAGATCGGTTTGCCCGCACAGAATTTCGGCGTATTCTCCCTTCAACGAAGGGTGTTCAAGCGATCCAGCATCGGCATGATCATGGTCAATAAGGAGTCATTGAATTATATCCCCGGATCGATGCCCGACAAACCCGTTTATTCCCAATACAACCGCAACATCGGACTGGAGTATAATCTGGCTTCCGCCAACAATATCTGGACGGGAGGTGCCACCGTCCTGAAATCTTTCACACCCGGGAAGAATGGGCATGACCTTTCGCTTTCCGGTAACCTTCAATATTCCAGCCGGGTCTGGACCATCAACTGGCAACAGGAATATGTGGGCAGGAATTTCGTTGCGGAAACAGGATATGTGCCACGTGTAGGTTACCATAAATTCAATCCCACCGTAGCCAGGAATTTCTTCCCCCGCTCAGGTCCGATACTCAGTCACAACCTCATGGTCAATTCCACCTATTTCTTCAATGAGGCCATGCACATGACAGACAATGAGACCAATCTCGCCTGGACAATCACCTTCCGAAAGCAACCCGTTCTCACTACCTGGATCGCTCATGATTTCGTGGAGTTACTTCAACCTTTCGATCCCACCAATTCCGGGAAAGATACGCTGGCAAGGGGAAGCCTGCACCGTTGGAATGCCTTCGGTACCTCTTTCACCTCATCGCCCGGCAAGCTCTTCACCTACAGTTTCAACATGAGGTATGGTGGTTACTATTCAGATGGTACACGCCTCAACCTGGCTGCAGAATTAGGTTATCGTTTCCAACCTTTCGCCAATCTATACATGGCTATCAACTATAACGACATTCAACTACCCAAGCCTTGGGGAAAGAATGATTTCTGGCTCATCGGACCCCGCATCGATCTAACCTTGACCAACAAGATCTTCTTCACCACGTATATCCAGTACAACGATCAACTCAAAAACATCAATCTGAATACTCGCTTCCAGTGGAGATACCGCCCGGCATCCGACCTGTATATCGTTTACACCGACAACTACCTGCCCGCGCCTTTCTCCGTCAAAAACCGGGCTATTGTCCTGAAATTGAACTATTGGTGGAATCTCTGAAATGTCGGAGCATGCAACCATGTATTGCTCTCATCCATCTTAAATCCAATACGAAACAAAGATGAATAAAGAGCAACCCTCGCTTCTCTTCTGCCTGCTGATGGATCTCGCAGGTTACGCCACTTTCGCCATCCCCGGGATCGGTGAGTTCGGTGATCTCATTTGGGCACCTATATCGGCCTTCATCTTCTATAAGACCTTCGGTGGTTGGAAAGGTGCGTTCGGAGGGCTCTTCAACTTTGTGGAGGAAGTCCTGCCCTTCACCGATTTCATCCCTTCCTTCACGATCATGTGGGCATATAACCTGCTTACCCGAAAGAAGTTAACTCCTCCGATCCCGATCAGATGACAGCCGCTAATTATAAATCGAACAGCGGGAAGAACACCCCTAAGCAAATGGGGTTGTTTTAAACAAGTCCCTCATAATCAAAATCTTATTCTAATAAAGTCTTGGCGTCTATATCATCAAAGCCTAAGACTCGTTTTCAAGATATATTAACAAGTTCCTGCATACTTTATGCCCTTCCAAAGACGTTACTAACACAATCCTTAAAAAATATCTCATGGAAAAATTCCTGAATCTTATCTATCAACTTTTGAACCATCGTAATGATCGTTATGCTCTGAAATATGCCCGGAGGAATCGTCTTGACAAATTCTATTGGCAACAGAAAAACTGAACCGCCATTACATTTTTTCTCGCAACCTCTGAAACAATAGTGAAGAAAGGGACCGCATCACCAGTGATGCGGTTTTTCTTTTGGTGATATACACATCGGTCTTGCGGGTTTGAATCGTTAATTTTGAACGATGCGGAAACAGAAGTTGAAAGAGTTGCATGGTGTAGAGGTCACGGGGTATGCTGCAGAAGGCAAGGCCTTGGCCAAGGTTGACGGGAAAGTGATCTTCATAGAAGGGGCCGTTCCCGGGGATCGTGCAGACCTTCTTCTGCTGAAGAACAAAAAGGACTGGGCTGAAGCTCGCGTCCTTCGATTTCTGGAACTTTCCCGAGACCGTGTCGATCCTTTCTGCGAACATTTCGGGATCTGCGGCGGATGCAAATGGCAGATGTTGCCATATGAACTTCAGCTGAAATATAAGGAAGAGGAAGTGCGACAACAACTGGGCCGGATAGGTAAAATCAACCTCCCGAAGATCGATCCTATACTTGGTGCTGGTGACATTCGCGAATACCGGAACAAACTGGAGTTCACTTTCAGCAGTAAAAGATACCTCACACATGATGAGTTGAGGTCTATGGATGGGATGGGGGCCGAGGAAAAGGCCGAATGTATCGGGCCGGCAGTAGGATTTCATGTCCCCCGCATTTTCGATAAAGTCGTCGATGTACGTACGTGTCATCTGATGGAGGACAGGGCTAATGGCATACGAAATTTCATACGGGAATTCGCACTGCAAAAAGGACATACCTTTCATGATATCCGATCTCATGAGGGTTGGTTGCGCAACTTGCTCCTTCGTTCCTGTACTACAGGCGAGCTCATGGTCAACCTTTGCATCGGCTACCGCGATGAAGGAAAAACGCGGGAGATGCTTGATGCATTGAAGGTGGCTTTCCCGGAGATCACCAGCCTTTACTTCACCGTCAATACGAAATGGAACGACAGCATGCATGACCTGCAGCCCGAATTGTATTCCGGCAAGGCATATGTAACGGAGAAGTTGGGTGACTTGAAATTCCGTATTGGACCCAAATCTTTTTTCCAGACCAATACTCATCAGGGGTATGCACTCTATCAGGTTGTCAAGGACTATGCAGAACTAACGGGAAAGGAGATTGTCTATGACCTTTACTGCGGTACGGGCAGTATAGGCCTCTTCGTCAGCCAGTCGGCAGCAAAGGTGATTGGAGTGGAGACCATCAGAGAGGCCGTGGAGGATGCTAAGGAAAATGCAGACATTAATGCAATCGGGCATGCTTCATTCTTCTCGGGCGATGTGATAGATGTATGTACCGATGCATTCTTTCTGGACCATGGCCGACCGGATGTAATCATCACCGATCCCCCACGGGCAGGCATGCACGAAAAGCTGGTGCGCAAGATCCTGGACATGGAATCGCCCTTGGTTGTTTATGTCAGTTGCAATCCCGCCACCCAGGCACGTGACCTGGCTTTGCTGGATGAAAAATATGCAGTGACCCGCGTACAGCCTGTGGATATGTTCCCCCATACCCATCATATAGAGAATGTTGTTCAACTCAAGTTAAAATAGTCCTCTGACAATGCCTTTGGGTCAACTTGCACTAACTTCGCATCACCAATAAAAACAAAGATGGTAGAAGACATCAGGCCGGGAAGGTGGCAGGTACTTCCAACGATCATCAAGAACCTCATCATCATCAATGCGTTGGTCTGGCTGGCACAGATCACCGTAGGAAAGAGCGCCATACCCATGAGCGACCTCTTCGCCCTTCACCACATCAAGTCAGAACTCTATAAACCCTGGCAGTTCCTGACCTATATGTTCATGCATGATCCGGACGGCCCATGGCACATCCTTTTCAACATGCTTGCTCTTTGGATGTTCGGAAGTACACTGGAGAACCTCTGGGGACCCAAGCGGTTCGTACTTTTCTATCTGACCTGTGGTCTTTTTGCAGGATTTGTTCAGATAGCTGCCATGAGTTATGATGCCTCGCAATACAAGGGTCTGCTCGGATCGGGACAGATCAGTACCGAGGAATTCAACTCCCTGATGAACATCCCCGTATTGGGTGCCTCAGGAGCTGTTATGGGCATTTTCGCCGCTTTTGCATACAGCTTCCCCAACAGTAAGCTGTTCATATTCCCCATACCTTTTCCCATAAAGGCAAAATGGGCCCTGCTTGGCTTTGTCGGCTACGATCTGTTCGGGGGCATATCCAGCAATCAGGGTGGAGGCGTGGCACACTTCGCCCATATCGGTGGAGCCTTGATCGGCATCCTGCTGGTGTACCTTTGGAACCGCAAAAACCGGCAGACTTTTTATTAATTCGGCGTAATTTCAGGGATAGACGTACCATCACATCAAGAAACACCTAAATGGGAGACAGGGATTATCCGAAGTTGAAGCAAAGTTCGCTATGGAGCGACAATAACGCCCTGATGATGCTCATCCTGCTCAACGGATTGGCATTCGTTATCCTGTATTTCATCAAGTCGGTTTACAGCCTTTCCCGCATTCCTGAAGATATCTTCTTGAAAAACGTTTACTCTTGGTTCACGGTACCAGCCGACTGGCAAAAATTCCTTTACCGTCCCTGGACCTTACTGACGGCACCTTTCGTGCAGATCGATTTCATACTATTGCTTACCAGCCTTTTCTGGCTTTGGACATTTGGCCGAATCTTTCAGGACCTGACCGGGAACCGACGTATCGTCCCACTCTTCATTTACGGTGGGCTCTTGGGCGCTATTGTTTTTCTGATCACTAGCACACTCCTGTCCAGAACGAGTATCGAAGGATCCATGTTCAATGGTGCTTCCGTAGGTGTTGTGGCCATCGCCATCGCGTCGACCATCCTTTCACCGCAATACCGTTTCTTTCCGATGATATCGGGTGGCATCCCCCTTTGGGTGGTAACGATGATCTTTATATTGATCGATCTCTCCTCCCTGGCAGGGAACTCGGCGCTAGTTGCCGCTCATCTGGCAAGTGGATTGACGGGGTATGGTTTCGCTGTTTCCCTGAACAGAGGGAAAGACTGGTCTGAAAGCATGAACCAGGCATATGAATGGTTCGTGAACCTCTTCAACCCGGCTGTAAAACAAAAGGTCAAAAAAAGGGTCAAAGTGGAGGTCTTCTATGATACGAAGGGGAAGAGTCCTTTCAAAAAGACTTCCAATCTGACCCAGCAAAGGATAGATGACATTCTCGATAAGATCAACCAGAAAGGTGGATATGATCGATTGACCGAGGAGGAAAAAGATCTACTGCGTCGTGCAAGCGAGGAGGATATTTAAATTCAGCCATGGCCGATAAGTTGAAAAGATTCGCCTCCAGACTCCTGCTCCTCCTCAATCTGGTGGTGGTCGTACTTTTCCTGATCACGTGCTTGGCGCCTTATCTGAATCCTGCCAATTGGTGGTTCGTAGGATTCAGCGGCCTGCTTCTCCCATGGCTTTTTTTTACGCTGATCATTTTCATCTTCATCTGGACTGTCGTTCGACCCCGACGCATACTCATCTCCCTGGCAGCATTTCTGATCGGAGCAACCAATATCCGTGTCATGCTCGGCATGAATAAACCGAGTACATTCCGGATGGAAAAAGAAAAAGGGAATCTCAGGGTGATGGACTGGAATGTCAGGAGGTTCACGCCTTTTTATACGGAGAAGTTCGATCCCAATGATACGGACAACCTTAAAAGTATATTCGGCGAGATAAGCAGATATCAACCCGATGTGATTTGTCTTCAGGAATTCTATTCCACCAACGCCGAATGGGGTTCGGACAATATCGGCAGATTCTGCAAGGATCTGGGATACTGCCATGCCGTATTCGCACGTGATCATGGCTACCTGAACAAAGTGTGGAGCGGTACGGCAATCTTCTCCAAATATCCCGTGATCGATTCCCTGCGGTACACCTTCCCCGACAACAACAGCCAGGCGACGGAAAGCCTGATCTCAGCAGATTTACATATCGGGCACGATACCATACGGATTTACACCACCCACCTTCAATCCTTCTCATTCCGAAAAAAGGATTACAATGACATGCGCAAGATCCGGGATCAGGAAGACACAGGACTGGCCGCATCAAAAAGCATTTTTTACAAAATGAGAAAGGCCTTCCAGAAAAGGGCGGTTCAGGCGGAAGAAACCCGTTCACATATCAGCAATAGCCCTTATCCTTACATCCTCTGCACCGACCTCAACGATGTACCCAATTCCTATGCCTATTTCACCCTGCGGGGCGACAGAAAAGACGCTTTTCTGGAAAAAGGTTTTGGACTGGGTAAGACCTTCGCCAGTGGTAATTCCCGTTTTCTCGACTGGCTTCCCACGCTGCGTATAGATTATGTATTTCTGAGTGATGGAGTTCATACCGAACAATTCACCCAGATGAACCGAAAGTTGTCCGACCACAGAGCATTGGTTGTGGATGTTTCCCTGCCAAAAGGGGAATGATGCCAAGGTTTATTTACCTTTGCCCTTCCGGAAAAACAGCAACCCTGCTGTGCACTTGCTCAGACCAACGGATCTAGTTGAAAAGCGAAACTCAAAGATGGCCGAACTCAAAGTATACAACTCCCTGACGCGGGAGAAAGAGATTTTCAGCAACATTACCCCAGGTCATGTGGGCATGTATGTATGCGGGCCCACGGTCAGCGGCGAAAGTCATCTGGGCCATGCCCGACCCTTCATCACCTTCGACATCGTCAACCGATATTTCCTCTCCAAAGGTTTCAAGGTCCGATATGTGCGCAATATCACCGATGCAGGTCATTTTGAGGAAGAAGGACGAGAAGCCGAGGATAAGATCTCCAGCAAAGCCATTCTGGAGAAACTGGAGCCGATGGAACTCGTGCAGAAATACACGAACCTCTTCCATTGGGCCATGCGTCAGTTCAATAATCTGGATCCCACCATCGAGCCTACAGCGACCGGTCATATCGTGGAGCAGATCACGATGATCGAGAAGATCATCAAAGATGGTTACGCCTATGTAGTGAACGGATCGGTCTATTTCGACGTAGAGAAATACAACACCGACTTCAGCACCCGGGGCATGCCCTACGGAATACTCAGTGGTCGCGTGCTGGAGGAGCAGCTTGAAACGACACGTGAACTCGAGGCTCAGGAAGAGAAAAGGAACAGATCCGACTTCGCACTATGGAAGCATGCAGCCCCAGAACATATCATGCAATGGAAAAGTCCTTGGGGCATGGGGTTCCCGGGTTGGCACATCGAATGTTCCGCCATGAGTACCAAGTACCTGGGTAAGCGATTCGACATCCATGGAGGTGGGATGGACCTGCAGTTCCCGCACCACGAATGCGAGATAGCCCAAAGTGCTGTTTGTAACCACGAGATCCCTGCCAGATACTGGTTGCACAACAACATGATCACCATCAACGGGAGGAAGATGGGCAAGAGCTACAATAATGTCATCAAACTCAGTGAGCTCTTCACGGGTGAGCACCCCCTGCTCACTAACGCATACAGCCCGATGACCATCCGCTTCTTCATCCTTCAAACCCATTACCGCAGCACACTGGACTTCAGCAATGAGGCTCTGCAAGCTTCCGAAAAAGGGCTCAAGAGACTTTGGGAAGCGTTCGGCCATCTGGCCGGGCTGGGCGAAGGTGGTCAAGAAGCAGGCGACCCCTTGATGGACGATAAATGCAACAAGCTGCTGAACGAATTGGATGAATTCATAGCTGATGATTTCAATACCGCCAAGGTCCTTGCCAATATTTTCGAATTGGTGCCGGTCATCAACTCCATTCGGGATGGTCAGGTCAGCTCGAGCATGATCTCACAAAAGACCATGCAACGAATGAAGACCGGACTCAAACTTTATCTGGTCGACATCTTCGGACTTCAGGAGGAAAAGTCGTTCGCCAACGATAAACTGGACGAAGTGCTGCAACTGCTCATCGAGATCCGCCGAGATGCCCGCTCCAAAAAGGATTTCATGACCTCCGACCGCATCCGCAATCAGTTGCTTGCGATGGGGATACAGCTTAAGGACGAAAAAGATGGAAGGATCAGCTGGTCATTCAGTTCCTGATCATTCCTTACCTATCCAACTGAACTCCAAGCTTACCCCTTGCCCAGAGGGGAAAAGGGGGTAATTTTGCACCATCATTCAAACGAGCAACAGAACGGAACATGGTGAATGAACTGAGGAAATTGGCACTTGAACTGGATGGCGACCTTCATACGGAAGAGGCGATCAGGACCATATATGCAACAGATGCATCCGCATACCGGGAAATGCCCCTCGCCGTGGCCATACCCAAAACAGAAGAAGACCTCAGGAAACTCATCGCTTTCGCACGCCTGAACAAGACTTCCCTAATACCTAGAACAGCAGGTACTTCATTAGCAGGACAGGTAGTGGGCAATGGCATCATCGTAGATGTGTCAAAGCATTTCAACCGCATACTCGAGGTTAACGTAAAAGAAAATTGGGTGCGCGTACAGCCCGGTGTGGTTCGTGATGAACTGAATCTGCATCTCAAAACCCACGGACTGCTTTTCGGTCCAGAAACCTCCACCGCCAATCGGGCCATGATGGGTGGTATGGTGGGTAATAATTCCTGCGGATCGAATTCCGTGGTATACAAAAGCACCCGGGAGCATCTTCTTGAAGTGAAGGCCCTGCTCAGTGATGGCACTGAGGCGATCTTCGGCACATTGGATACGGCGGACTTCCATGCCAAATGTGAAGGGTCGACCCTTGAAGCAAACATATACAGAACGGTTCGTACACTGCTCGGCAACTACGACAATCAGCAGGAGATTGCCCGTGAATTCCCGAAAGCCTCCGTAGAACGTCGGAACACGGGATACGCACTTGACATCTTGATGGGAACTGATCCGTTCATGGCCGGAAAGCCTGCCTTCAACTTCTGTAAACTCATTGCGGGATCCGAAGGCACCCTCGCCTTGATCACGGAGATGAAACTGAATCTCGTCCCCCTGCCACCCAAAGAAACAGGCCTGCTCTGTGTGCATTTTCATTCGATCGACGAATCCCTTCGCGCCAACCTGATCGCATTGAAATATAAACCCAGTGCAAGTGAACTGATAGATCACTTCATCCTGGAATGCACCAAGGACAACATAGAACAGCGTAAGAACCGCTTCTTCGTACAGGGTGATCCGGGTGCGATACTGGTTGTGGAGTTCCATAGCGACGACCGCGAAGAGATCCGGGCCGTTGCCGAAAAGGTGGAATCGGAGATGCGGGCATCAGGATTAGGTTATCACTTCCCTTTGCTGTTCGGCGAGGATACCAAGAAGATATGGACGCTCCGGAAAGCAGGTCTCGGACTGTTGAGTAACCTGCCTGGTGATGAAAAAGCGGTACCCGTCATTGAAGATACCGCCGTTGACGTGGAGGATCTTCCCGCTTATATCCGCGACTTCAATGAGATCCTCCGGAAATACGATCTCTACTCGGTCCATTATGCACACGCCGGTTCGGGTGAACTGCATTTGCGTCCTATACTAAATCTAAAAACCGAGGAAGGCAACCGCATGTTCCGGACCATCGCGGAGGAGATCGCTACTCTGGTGAAAAAATACAAAGGCTCACTCAGCGGAGAACATGGGGATGGTCGGCTGCGGGGCGAATTCATACGCCAGATGGTGGGTGATAAGAACTATGCACTGATGCGCACCATCAAGCAGACCTGGGATCCAGAGAACATATTCAACCCGAACAAGATTGTGGATACCCCTTCCATGAACAGCTTCCTCCGTTATTCGCCCGGCCAAAAAACTCCTGAATTCAAAACTCATTTCCGTTTCCATGATCAGGATATACTCCAGCATGCGGAACAATGCAACGGATCGGGGGATTGTAGGAAATCCCATCTATCCGGAGGTACCATGTGCCCTTCATTCATGGCCACACGTGATGAAAAAGACTCTACTCGCGCAAGAGCCAACATCCTGAGGGAATTCCTGACCCATTCAGAAAAGATCAACCGGTACGACCACAAGGAGATCTATGAGATCATGGATCTGTGTCTGAGCTGCAAAGGATGTAAAAGTGAGTGCCCTTCCAATGTGGATATGGCCAAACTCAAGGCCGAATTCCTGCAACATTATCACGATGCGAATGGTGTTCCCTTCCGCTCAAAACTCATTGCCCAGTTCACCCGTACGTCACGAATAGGCGCCTTGTTGCCTCAGGCATACAATTTCGTGATGACGAACAACATCCTTGCACCGCTGATAAAAAAAGCATCCGGTTTCGCCGTGGAAAGGTCCATGCCCACCTTACAGAAACAAACCCTTCGAAGCTGGTACCGGAAACATCGCCCTGTCGCGCCGAAACAAGAAAGGTCCGTTTACTTGTTCTGCGATGAATTCACCAATTACAACGATACCGATACAGGTATCAAAGCCATATTGCTTTTGGAAAGACTAGGATACAGCGTGATCATTCCGCAACATGAAGAAAGTGGACGTACCTGGCTTTCAAAGGGCCTGGTCCGCGAGGCCAAGAAGATAGTCGAACGGAATCTTTCGTCGCTGTCCCATTTGATCACTGAGAAAACACCTCTCATCGGTATTGAACCTTCTGCTATACTCACTTTTCGTGATGAATACCCCGACCTCGCCAGCGATGCACAACTCGATGATGCAAAAAAACTGGCCATGAACAGTTTTCTGATCGATGAATTCCTCGCTTCCGAAATGGACAAGGGCATCATCAAAAAAGAACAATTCACCGATCAACGTAAAAAGGTGTTGCTACACGGGCATTGCCAGCAGAAGGCGCTGATGGGTACCGCTCCCAGCGTGAAAGCACTTTCTTTCCCCAGGAACTATTCGGTCGAGACCATCCCTTCCGGTTGCTGCGGCATGGCCGGCTCTTTCGGATACGAGAAAGAACATTATGAAGTATCGATGAAGATCGGGGAGCTCGTACTTTTCCCTTCCGTCAGGATGAAAGAACAGGATACCATCGTAGCCGCACCGGGCACCAGTTGTCGTCACCAGATCAAGGACGGGACGGGGCAGCAGGCATTCCATACCGTGGACATCCTGTTCGATGCACTTGTCTGAATTCACCGCCCATACCAGGAACTTCATTACAGATCACACATCGTACTTTTGATTATGTCTCATATAGAACATCTTTCCCGGGATAAACGCCTGAAAAAAGCGATGACTGCAGTCGGCCCAGTAGAATTGCGCGGTTCAAATGACCTGATGAATGATCTATTTGCCAGCATCATCAGTCAGCAACTCTCCACCAAGGTGGCCCGTGTGATACATTCACGTTTCCTTGATCTTTATTCAGGGAAGAAACCTACGGCAGAGCAGGTGCTGGCTTCATCCCTTGAAGTGTTGCGCTCCATCGGCCTTTCCCTAGCCAAGGCTCAGTACATGCATAACGTAGCCAGATTCTTCATCGAAAAAGGCCTATCTAATAAACAGATCCGGAAGATGAACGATGAGGCGGTGATCCATCTCCTCACGCAGATCAAAGGTGTAGGCAGATGGACCGTGGAAATGCTGCTCATGTTCTCGCTGAAACGGGAAGATGTGTTCGCTGTGGATGACCTGGGCATACAGCAGGGGATGATCAGCCTCTACAAACTAGAAAAGGAACCCAAGAAAAAATTGAAAGAGGACATGCAACGGATTGCAGCAAAATGGTCCCCTTACAGAACTTATGCCTGCCTTTATTTATGGCGCTGGAAGGACGGTGTCTGACCCTTCCCGGACCCGAAATCCAATTGGTCTGATTTTTCCCATTATGAATACACCAAAACAAATCCGGCGGAGAGTACTCTCCGCCGGGAATTTCATATATATGATTAATAAAATAGCACAGCCGCAGTAAAAGAACAAACGAATGCTGAATGCCAAGTGATCATTGCTTAACCAACTTCAACTCATTGACGATCTGCGGAGCACCGCCCAACTTATCTATGCACCAGAGCACATAGCGGACGTCCACGCAAATGGTCCGGTTCAAGTCCTTGTCAAAAGCAATCTTATGGCTGAGCGCTTCGTAGTTTCCATCAAAAGCCAGCCCGATGAGTTCACCCTTGGCGTTCATCACCGGAGAGCCGGAATTTCCACCAGTGATATCGTTGGTGGTGATGAAAGTGACCACCAGATCATTCCTCTGCCTGTCAATATATTGGCCATAATCCTTCTTCTTTGCGAGTTCAATCAATCTGGCAGGTAGGTCGTATTCATAATCCCCGGGTTTGTATTTGTCGATTACGCCCGCCATCGTACAGACATAATCGTACTTGACGGCATCACGAGGCTGATAGCTTTTTACATTGCCATAACTCACACGCATGGTGAAGGTGGCATCCGGATACATTTTCTTCCCCGGATTCATCTGCATGACTCCCTTCAAGTACAGGCGCTGAAGGTCGTCGTTGGCGGCAATGAACTGCTGGCGGAAAGGACCGTATTTGCTGTTGTAGTTTCGGACGAATGTACTCGCGGTGGAATAGGCCGCATCATTCTGCAGGGTGAGCGCATCCGGCTTCGCCATGAATGCTTTCCACTTGGCATCATCAAGTATCATTGTGTTCGTAAATATGTTCTCACTGAATTTAGCATACGTCGCATTATCCTTGAGGTCGCCATAGGTATTGCGCATACCTTCATAAAATCCAATGGGATGCTGGTCCTTGTTTATATTATCGTGAAACAGTCTAAGGGCATCAGCGACGATCTTTTTATCTGAGGTGGTGTTGGACTCCGATAGATAATTGGTTCGGGCCTTGTCGGCAGCGGAAAGGGCTTTCTTGGTATCCGCATGGTCCACCCCTTTCTTGACCATTTCATTTTCGAGTTGCATGAGAGACGAGGCATACGCCAGTAGCGGGGAACCGATTATACCCTCTGTCATGTACATGCGGTGTCTCGCATATGGCCTCCATTGATCATAAGCCTTTTTCCAATCGTTGAAGATTTGCTCATACTCGGGCTTGCCCTTTGCCCAATTGAGGAAAGCCTGCTCCTCCGCTTGTTTTTGTTCATATACCCTGTACTTCAGGAGCTGTTTGGTCTCTCCATCAAAGAATTTCCAATAATTGGCTATGCTCGCATAGTTCGATGCCAGTTTGAGTTTCACTGCAGGATCGTTCTTCATCTGCTCGAACATGTACTTCAGCCGCATATCGCGCAATTCGACCAGGGAAGGGTTTTCGATATCCGTTTTCAATTTCACGCCATAGGAACTCTCATAGCGGTTCGTACCACCGGGATAACCGTAGATCATGGAAAAGTCGCCGTCCTTCAAACCCTTGATGGAGACCGGCAGGTAATATTTGGGTTTCAGCGGTGTGTTGGAAGGGGCATAGTCGGCAGGTTTCCCATCTTTGTCTGCATAAACACGGAATACGGAAAAATCTCCCGTATGTCTGGGCCATTCCCAGTTGTCAGTATCACCACCGAATTTGCCTACACTCTCCGGTGGCGCACCCACCAATCGAATATCCTTGTATCGCTGATAGACGAAGACCATGTATTGGTTGCCTTTGAAAAGCGCATTCACCCTTGCCTCGACACCCGATGCGACATCGGAATATTGTTGATTGATCGCTGCCATGGCGTCTGCAGCTTTTTTGGAACGCTCGGTACCGCTAAGCCCTTTCAGGACACTATCCATACGATTGGTCACATCCTCGATCTTCAGCAGGAACTGAACGCTGTATCCGGTTGCAGGGATCTCATCTGCCTGCGTGCGGGCATAAAAACCATCTCGGAGGTAATTATTCTGAACGGAGCTGGCCGCAGCAATGGCCGCATATCCACAGTGATGATTGGTGAAGATGAGCCCTTTGGAACTCACTATCTCTCCGGTGCATCCACCACCGAATATGATGATCGCATCTTTCACGGATGCTTTGTTGATGCTGTACAATTGTTCTTTGGTCAGTTTCAGACCTTTCTTCACCATATCATCATATACCTGCTGACCTAAAAGTAGGGGAAGCCACATACCCTCATCTGCCATACCTCTGATGAAAAGGAGGGAAAGGGAAAGAGTGATCAGTATCTTTTTCATATCGCCATGCTTTAGGCGACAAACCTACACTTTATTGGGCATTTGGCTCCAAAGAGCCGCCTGCTGAAACACGGCCTTTGCATAGGTGAATACAGAGCCCGTCCGATCTGGATGGGATATATGAGGTAGCGCCTGTCTCAGACAGCAGGATCTTCCTGCAGGCTCTTCCAGAGCAAGTCCTTCAGCGGTTGTAAACCCAGACCCGTGACGGAGGATATGAAGATATGTGGGATGTCCCGGGGAAGTTCCTTTTCGATGGCGATCTTCAGTTCCGAATCGAGCATGTCACTTTTACTGATGGCGATGATGATCTTTTTATCGAGTAATTCGGAATTATATTTCTCCAGTTCGTGCAGCAGTATCCTCCATTCCGCACCATGGTCTTTACTGTCTGCCGGTATCAGGAATAGGAGCACGGGGTTCCTTTCAATATGTCTGAGGAAACGGTGTCCAAGACCACGTCCTTCCGCTGCACCCTCGATGATGCCCGGAAGATCGGCTACACAGAAAGAACGTCCGTCTCGATATTCAACCATGCCCAACTGCGGGATGAGGGTGGTGAAGGCGTAATCGGCGATCTTGGGTTTTGCGGCGGTGATGGACGACAGCAGGGTGGATTTCCCGGCATTCGGGAAGCCCACGAGTCCCACGTCAGCCAGCACCTTCAGTTCAAGGACTTTCCAACCCTCGACCCCGGACTCACCGGGTTGAGCATATTCCGGAGCCTGATTGGTGGCGGTGGCGAAATTCTTATTGCCCAATCCTCCCCTGCCTCCCCTAAGCCAGATGATCTCCTGCCCATCCTCCAGGATCTCGGCTTCTTTGCCCTCAGTTTCCTCATCCCTCGCGATCGTACCTAATGGTACTTCAATAATGATATCCTTTCCATCGCGTCCGGTCATATTATTCTTATCACCACCTTTGCCATCTTCAGCCAGTACATTTTTATAATACCGGAGGTGAAGAAGGGTCCACAGGTTCTTGTTACCCCGAAGGATGATATGTGCCCCCCTGCCTCCATCGCCACCGTCGGGACCTGCCTGTGGATTGAACTTGGTACGCATGAAATGGCGGCTTCCGGCTCCTCCATGACCACTTTTACAGAACACCCTGATCTGATCGACGAAATTGGAACGCTCCATGCATGCAAGATACTGAGAATATTCCGGCGCCTCTTTTTAGCTGTATGACCACGATGGAAGTACATCCGCATGGCTTGAGGACAAATGCCGAGAGTTCAATTTTAAAAGTCAGGAAATGAAAAGCCCACATGCGTGCACCTACCTTGGCTTGCACTATTTAAATCAGCAACGGATTGCTGGTGCTTTTCCAGGGGTATATCCTGTTCCCCTATTCCGTTTCACCCTTCACTTTTTTTGCACCGCTTGCAATCCTGAGCGGATAAAGTCTTAATTTGGTATCCCAACTCCAATTATAAAACCATTCAACATCATGAAAACTCATCATCTCCTGTTTTCAGCGACACTGTCAGTCCTGCTCTTTTCCTGCGTCAGCAGCAAACAATTCAAGGCAGAAGAGGCAAAAGTGGCCGACCTAAACAAAAAGTATTCCGATCTGCAAAACACCCTCAAGGGTTGTGAAAATGACAAATCACTGCTGATGCGTGACAAAGCAGGACTGGAAAGTCAGGTCAATGCGCTTAACGACAAAGTCACCTTCCTCAAGGAGAACAACTCACAGACTATTAAATCCCTGCAGGACATGTCCGTCATTTCTTCACAGCAGGCGGAGAGCATAAAAAAGTCAATGGAGAACATCGGTGCTAAAGATGCCTATATCCAAACCTTGCAGACGGAGATGTCGCGCAAGGACTCCCTCAATATGGCTTTGGTCATGAACCTGAAAGGTGCGATCGGCAACATGGAGGATAAGGATATCAACATCAAGGTGGACAAGGGTGTCGTTTTCATCGATATTTCGGACAAGCTGCTTTTCAAGAGCGGGAGTTATGATGTGACTGACCATGCAAAGGAAGTGCTGGGTAAAGTTGCAATGGTGCTCAAGAATCAACCTGATATCGAATATATGGTGGAAGGGCATACGGATGATGCCCCTTTCAGCAAAGGAGTACTGGTGGATAACTGGGATCTCAGTGTGAAACGGGCAACATCCGTGGTACGGATCCTGCAGAAACAATATGGAATGGACCCAAAGAAGATCGCTGCTGCGGGCAGGGCCGAGTTCGTACCGGTGGCTCCGAACAATACGCCAGAAGGCAAGGCCACGAACCGCCGCACACGCATCGTGATCCTACCCCAGCTGGATCAATTCTTCAACTTGCTCGAACCTAAAAAAGGATAAGATCAATAGCGGTAGCAGACCGCATTGATATTCATTCCGGCTCCAACGGATGCGAAAAGGACCACATCACCTGCCTTCAGGTTGTGGTCTTTTTCTTTTCCTTTTCGTACCAGATCGTACAGAGTGGGAACGGTGGCCACCGAGCTGTTGCCTAGCCAATGGATGCTCATGGGCATGATGTCCTTTGGTGCGGTTGCGCCATACAGTTTGTAAAAAGCCTTGATGATGCCTTCATCCATCTTCTCGTTGGCCTGATGTATGAAGACTTTCTTCACTTGTTCGATGGGGATGCCGCTCTTGTCTAAGCATTCCTTCATCGCAAGCGGTACGTGGACGATGGCATATTCATAAACCTTGCGCCCTTTCATCTTGATGTAACGAACATGGGGGTCGCTTTCCGGGAAGTTCGACATACCCATGTATATGTAATAAGCCTCATCCAAACAGTGGGATTGTACCCCATGACCCAATATTCCGGGTCCGTTTTCAGCAACTTCACGGTATTCCATCACTGTAGCCCCTGCTCCGTCGGAAAAGATCATGCTATCCCTGTCGTAGGCGTCGATCACACGGGAAAGGGTTTCCGCACCGATCACGAGACATTTTTTTGCCATCCCCGCCTTGAAATAAGCATCTGCCTGAATCACACCTTGTACCCATCCTGGGCAACCGAAAAGAATATCGTAAGCAACACAGTTGGGGTTTCTGATCCCGAGCTGGTGTTTGACCCTGCTGGCAAGTGATGGAACGGCATCACACTGGATCGTATTCTTGAGGACGTTACCGAAATTATGTGCCATGATGATCTGATCCAGCGTCTCAGGATCCACCCCGCTATCGATGATGGCTTCACGTGCCGCGATGGAAGCAATATCAGAGGTGTTGAGTTCAGACATCACATACCTTCTTTCATCAATACCCGTGATTGCAGCAAACTTTTCCACGATCACCGTGGATGGTGTATCGATTCGTTTGCTGTCCTCCCCATAAAAATCATGTACGGTGAAATCACGATTCGCTTTGATCTCAGAAGGAATGCATGCCCCTGTTCCGGTGATGACGGATCTGTTCATGTGGTGTTGGCGCCTGGGTTGGTGATCACAGGCCTGCACTTCGACCAAATATACTCATTATGGAAAGAAGGTGCTCAAATGTCGCCGGGTGCGCGTGCATTTTCATAATTTGGCACATCCTGGACCCTCTCCAAGGGTAGGGATGAGCCTTCAAAATACAAGTATGTCGATTTTACGACCAGTATGGAAAATTTTTTTTGCCGCTGCGGGATGGAAAGTGCTCAACCCTTTTCCCCAAGTGCCCAAGGCTGTCATTGCCGTAGGGCCACACACCAGTTGGCAGGACATTCTGATAGGAATGGCCACTCGCAGCATCACCAGAATGAATAATGCCCATTACCTCGGCAAGAAAGAATTATTCGATGGTCCTTTCGGATGGCTCTTCCGATGGACAGGTGGTGTACCTGTGGACCGTGCACATAAACTCAACATGGTAGAACAGGTCACACAGGTGTTCCAGGAACATGAACATTTCCTGCTGGCCATAGCACCTGAAGGAACACGTAAAAAAGTAGACCGGCTCAAAACAGGCTTCTACCATATCGCCCGATCGGCAGGAGTGCCTATCATCTTGTCTGCCATTGATTACAGTAAAAAGGCGGTCTGGTTCTCCGAACCCTTCCGTCCCACGGGAGATGAACAGGCCGACCTGAAAAAAGTGATGGAATTCTACCGAGGGGTGCGTGGGAAAAACCCAGACTATGACATGCGCCATCTGGGGGATGAAGCAACTTCGTGAATTGCTGACTCAATTCAGTTCCTCGAATTCACCCGTCTTCCGGTTCTTGCGCACATTATCCCAATGGAAATAACGACCGTTCATGGCTACATAAACCCCATGAGGAAGGGATTGTACAAAGGCCAATGCACTTCCGAGATTGAAAAGTCCATCTGAACTGCCGAATTTGTATGGTATCATCGCGCCGGTGAGGACTATGGTCTTGGATATCTTTTTTCCCGCCAGTACATGCGCTGTAGCCGCCATCGTATCGGTGCCATGTGTGATGATGATCCGGTCTTCTTCTGTTCTTTCACAATGCTGTGCGATCATCATCCTGTCTTCATCTGTCATTTCCAGGCTGTCGATCATCATGAGTGTCCGAATGGTTACGTCCACACGGCTCCTGCCCAACTTGAGGATCTCGGACATATGCGTGTCCTTGAAGAACAGCTCACCGGTTATCTCATTGTATTCCTTGTCGAAAGTGCCCCCTGTGACGAAGATCCTGATAGGCATACAGTTGCATTATACCCTCAAAATTAGGGAATCCGGGAAAGTGGTAGAATAAAACAGGAACATCCTTCACTACTGAGCAAAACCTGAGCACTGCATGAAGTTACCCCGTTCAATTGCCCCTTCGAACAAAGATCCATCTGTGATCATTTCCCTCTTTTTCCCTCAATGGCTGCCTGAGCGGCGGCCAACTTGGCGATGGGTACCCTGTATGGCGAACAGCTCACATAATTCATCCCTATCCGGTGAAAGAACTTCACGCTGTTCGCATCACCTCCATGCTCTCCGCATATGCCCACCTTCAACCCTGGTTTGGTCATCCGGCCACGTTCGATGCCCAATCGGACCAGTTCACCCACACCATCCTGATCGATAGTAACGAAAGGATCATCACGAAGAATCTTCCCATCCAGATAATTCGGAAGAAAACCACCTATATCATCTCTGCTGAAGCCAAAACTCATCTGGGTAAGGTCGTTCGTGCCGAAACTGAAAAAGTCGGCCACTTCAGCCATCCGCTGCCCCAGAAGTGCAGCGCGGGGAGTCTCGATCATCGTTCCGTACAAGTAAGGTATCTTCTTCACCCGGAGCCTCGTGCATACTTCCTTGTACACCTCATCCACGATCTTTTTCTGATTCACCAGTTCATTCACTGTGCAGGTAACCGGTATCATGATCTCCGGGTATGTTTTCCTGCCGGCTTTATTCAACTCTGCTGCAGCCTCGAAAATGGCGCGGACCTGCATTTCCGTGATCTCGGGATAACTGATGCCCAAACGTACGCCACGGTGCCCGAGCATGGGATTGTTCTCATGTAATGCAAGTACACGTCTCTTCAGCACGCTCAGGCGAATTCCCAGTTCTGCACTCAGCTGATGCAGTTTCTCCGCATCATGCGGGACGAATTCATGTAACGGTGGGTCAAGCAGACGTATCGTGACGGGATTGCCTTTCATGATCTCCAACGTCGCTTTGATATCTTTTTTCACATGAATGAAAAGCTCGTCCAATGCTTTCTTCCTTTCCTCATGAGTCTTGCTTACGATCATTTTACGGAGCAGGAAAAGTGGCTCCGCACTATGGTCGCCGTAGAACATGTGTTCCGTTCGGAACAGGCCTATGCCTTCTGCGCCGAACTTCATGGCCTGAGCGGCATCTTTTGGGGTGTCTGCATTGGTACGCACACCCAGGGTACGCAACTTGTCGACCATTTTCATCAGGTTCTCATATGACCTGTTCCCGTTGATGTCGATCTGAATCAATGGGATATCCCCTCCATATACCAAGCCCTTGGTTCCATTCAGGCTGATGAGATCGCCTTCATGTATGATGGTGCCGTTGCTGGCACGAAAGCTTTTGGACTCCTGATGGATCTCTATGTCTCCACAGCCCACGATACAACACTTGCCCCAACCACGAGCCACAAGGGCCGCATGTGATGTCATTCCTCCTTTGGTGGTCAGGATGGCCTGTGATTTGTGCATGCCATCCACATCTTCCGGGGAGGTTTCTTCCCGAACGAGGATGACTTTCTCCCCCCGATGTGCCCATTCAACGGCATCTTCCGAGGAAAACACCACACGGCCTACGGACCCTCCGGGGCCTGCAGGCAATCCCTTGGCGATCGGGATGGTCAGTTTCTCGGCAGCGGGGTCTATCATGGGCAGCAGCAGTTCAACCAACTGGTCTGGCGCCACTCGCTGGACAGCAGTTCGAGCATCGATCAGCCTGGCGGCATGCATCTCCGTGGCCATGCGAACAGCGGCCACACCATTGCGCTTACCCACACGGCACTGTAACATGTAGAGCACCCCTTTTTCTATGGTGAACTCGATGTCCTGCATGTCCTTGTAGTGCTTTTCCAGACGCTGCTGGTATTGGAACAGCTCCTTGTATAATACCGGCATGGTCTTCTCCAGGGTTGGCATGTGCCTGCTCTGCTGATTCTTCGAGTATTCGTTGACGGGAGCAGGAGTACGTATTCCCGAAACCACATCCTCTCCCTGTGCATTCAAGAGATATTCACCATAGAATCGGTTCTCACCCGTGCCTGGGTTCCTCGTAAAGGCCACCCCGGTACAACTGTCATTCCCCATGTTCCCGAATACCATGACCTGAACATTCACCGCAGTCCCCCATTCATCAGGGATCTTCTCTATCCTTCGATAATCCACGGCGCGTTTGCCATTCCAACTGGAGAAAACGGCACTTATGGCTCCCCATAGCTGCTCATGGGGATCTTCAGGAAAAGCCTTGCCCAGATGTTTTTTGACGGTGGACTTATGATCCTTCACCAGCCTTTTCAATTCATCAATGGTCAACTCCGTATCACTGGAGTATCCCCTTCCTTTCTTGATCTTGCCCAGCTGCTCGTCAAGCAGTTTACGGATACCCTTTCCTTGGGGTTCTATGCCCGCAGCTTTTTCCATCACCACATCTGCATACATCATGATCAAGCGTCGGTATGCATCGTAAGCGAACCGGGCATCGCCCGATTTTTCAATCAATCCTTCTAGAGTGGCCTCATTCAACCCTACGTTTAGTACTGTCTCCATCATGCCCGGCATGGATCTGCGAGCGCCCGAACGTACCGAAACCAGCAAAGGAGAACGTGCATCACCGAAAGTTTTACCGGTCATCTTCTCCATCCTTTTGAGGGATGATTCCACCTGCGGTTTGAGTATGGCTGGAAATTTCCTCTTATTCTGGAAAAAGTAGGTACACACCTCCGTGGTCACGGTGAATCCGGGAGGAACAGGAAGCCTCAGTTGGGGATGTCCTGCCATCTCAGCCAGGTTCGCGCCTTTGCCTCCCAGCAGATCCTTCATCGATTCATTGCCGTCAGCCTTACCACCACCAAAGAAATAGACGTATTTAGTCCCGCGATCTTTTACTCCATTAAGTCCGGATGGGATAGTTCGCAAAGAGAATGCGTACGACTTAGAAGTTTTCCCATTCCCTAACCCCGGAGGCTGGTTTGCGGCCCCTGCATCCAGAGAAAGTTTGCCGGATGCCATGACCCGATATGTCGATCTTTTTGATTTTGATACTGACATGATTCTTGTTGTGATCAATGAATGAATGTGATCACAGAGATATCCATATTATGAATATGTCTTGATGCATGGTAGTCATTCCGTAAACTGATCATGATCATCAAATCTTCACCCATCATGGAGATCTACGAAAAAGTTGCTTTGGGGAGGCCTTACCTTATTTGTCATGGAGGAGCATGTCGTTGGTCATAGGAATCGGCAGATAAAAGGGGATACATTCACTCACTCGTCAAAATCCTATTCATTGAACATCCATCAACATCCATGATCCGGTAATGAACACCATGTTTTCATAATTATCATTTCATAAAAAAACCTGATCATGAAAAAAACACTGATTTTGGCATTGGTCATGCTTGCCGGCATGTCCTTATTTGCCCAAGAGAAAAAGAAGACTACAGAGAACAAAGGCCATTTTGGGTTTTCCGCAGGTCTGGCCCTGCCGATGAGCGACTTCGCCTCCACCAGTATGCAGCATGGTGGATTTGCCAAGACAGGATTCAATTTCACCCTCAATGGAGGTTATCTGATCGCAAACAGATTGGGAATTGGCGGCAATCTCTTCTATTCCACTTATACCGTCAACACTTTGCCATTCAATAACAGCAGTCTGAAGGCAGATCATTGGCAGTACTATGGAATTGCGGTAGGCCCATACATACGCGCGGTGAGCAGCCCGAAAGTGACTTGGGATTTCAAACTTTTTGGGGGGATGGCCCGAGCTAATTACCCTTTGTTCACACTGGAGAATCAAACTTTGGGTGAGGACTGGTCCAGTGCATTCACCTGGCAGCTGGGGACGGATCTCAGATACATGATCTCAAAAAGCACCTATCTCATTGCCGATCTGGACTATACCGACATGAGGCCCACATTCAAAATACTCAATACAGGCAGCTATGATCAGATCATCGTAGGCATGCACCTCGGATTGGGACTGGGTTGGCGTTTCTGAAATGAAGGAAGTCCTGAACGAGCATCCCGGCACCTTTGGTGTCGGGATTTTTCGTGCCCGGAGCGGTAAGACGGCCGATGAAAAATGGATGCCAATACTTATCTTTAGCCCTGCCATAAGGCACCAAAACCAAAAACTGCTGTCATGAAAAAGCTGTATCCCCTGCTGACCGGTCTTCTCCTGGTCAGTATGATTGCTACCGCGCAGACTGATGTGACCACGACGAAGACCAAAACCACCCATACCGTTACGCCAACAGGAAATTTCTCCCTGGCTGCCACATACGGATGGGCAATTCCGGAAGGCAACTTCGGATCACACGACATCCTTGACGTGGCCAAAGGCTATGCCACCACTGGGTATAATTTTACCCTCCATGGAGGCATTGTCGTTGCCAAGAACCTATCCATCGAGGCAGACTATTTCTTCTCCCGCTTCGGTATCCATGAAAATGCCCTGTCCAACTCAGGATATTTTCTGGATTACTGGAAATATTCCGGTTTCACCATTGGTCCATCCCTGGGTATCCCCCTTTCCAAAAGACTTTCAGCCCATGTGAAGATCGCTGCCGGTACCGCGCGTGTCCGTTCCGCTGTGCCCAACAAAGACGGTATTTTGTTGGATGAGGTAAGAGCCAGCACGTTCGCATTCAAACCCGGATTCGACCTGAAATATCATATCAGCAACCGCATATTCATCCTGGGTAATTTGGATTACATCTACATGAGCCCGAAATTCAAATACTCCGGTGGTAACGACCTCGACCAGAATATCGCTGCCTTGCACGTGGGATTCGGACTGGGCTTCACCTTCTGATCCTCTCAAAATAAATTTCAAACTCCGGCTCGAAGGGTGCCGGAGTTTTTTTATGCCCAACGTTATTATTAAAATACAAAATTCCACGACCTTCCCGCTTATTCGCATATCGTATCCTATTGAAAAATCAAGGAAAGGGGAAAATGATTAAAACCAGATAACTACATGAAAAAGATCCATCATCTGATCATTCTTGCGATCTGCCTGATTTTTTCCAGTGCCTTGTCCGCACAATCAAATTCGGGATTGAATGCGTCAGTCAAAGTACTCTACAATGCAAACATATTTACTGCAGACGTCAAGCGAACGATGTCCCATGCCATTGCCATAAGCGGGAACAGGATCATTGCCGTAGGTGAAACTGATGCAGTGAAAAGAGCAGCCGGTAAAAATGCGGTTTTGATCGATATGAAAGGTGGATTCATACTCCCCGGCCTCATCGATAGCCATATCCATACCATTGGTGGAGGTCAGACTTTGTCGATGCCGAACTTGTATGACCGTCCCTGCAGCATTACCAAACTCTATACCTACCTGGACAGCGCATCCCTGCAACCTGAGATGATGGCAGGTGACATCCTGTACGGCACTGGTATCAACATCTCCACCTGGTCCGACCTGCCCGGACTGAAAAGGGCTCTGGACAGCGGTCGGCTGGGATCCATGCCCATTTTGCTTGAAGGTTCTGACGGGCACACTTGCTTCGCCAATGCAATGTTTATGAAGAAGGCAGGTCTGGATCGGAACTACATCCTTTCTTTACCCATACCCAGCCGACATTTTTACAACTTGGACGCTGATGGGACACCTACCGGTTTTGCAGCGGATAGCGGAAGTACCAAATTGTTCCATGCCCTGCCCGATCAGGATGCAAAGAACCCACAGGCTCTTCGTACGGCCTTGGCCCACCTTCATGCTTTGGGCATAACCTCTTTACTTGACCCTCATGTAGGAGAAACCAGTAATGGGCCGGACAATCATGATCTGGAGACCTATGCCGGGTTGGAACGTGCCGGTGAACTGAACATGCATATGGCAGGTGTGGTATTGGCAGATGGCAATGCTGACCCAGCCGCTCAGATCGCAGTGGTCAATGACCTGAAGAAAAGATATTCCGGACTCCGACATATAACTCTTCTCGGATTCAAGATATTCGCTGATGGCGTTGTTGAATACCCGACACAGACTGCTGCGTTGTCCAAACCCTATAAGAACAGCGGCTACTTCGGCGATCTGCTCTATGACCCCTTAAGATTCAGGAAATTTGTGGTGGAAGCAGACAAAGCCGGACTGATCGTCCATACCCATGCCATCGGCGATCGGGCGGTCACGGAAACACTGAACGCCATAGAATCTGCACGCAAGGCGAACAGCAACAATAGTTTGCCGCATTCCATCACGCATCTTCAATTCATTTCTCCTGAAGACATGCCTCGCTTCGCTGCCCTGAATGTACCCGCCTCGGTTCAACTGCTCTGGGCATTCGGGGATGCGACGACCATTGATATCGTGAAGCCCTATGTCGATCAGAGCATCTATCGCTGGCAATATCCGGCCCGTTCCCTGCGTGATGCTGGTGCCCTTCTATGTGGAGCTTCCGACTGGCCAGTGAGTTCCGCCAACCCATTTGAAGCCATTTCCCGAGCGGAGACACGTCTAGGTGACAAGGGAGTATTGGATCCATCACAATGTCTGCCTCGAAAAGACATGTTCATGGCATATACCATCCATGCGGCAAAATGCATGATGATGGAAGGAAAGATCGGTTCATTGGAGACAGGTAAATCCGCCGACCTTATCCTGGTGGACCGAGATGTTTTTTCCGTATCTCCTGAAAAACTCTGGGAAACACGTGTTCTGTGGACGATGTTCGAAGGGAAGATCGTGTATGCGGCCAAGAAAGATTGATCGGCTGGCATTGTTCTTTTCCCACATGCCCGTGTATAAAATACCTGTTTAAAACTTTCATAACTTACCCACAGCTACCGGCCTCATGGACCGTCCTTCGTAACTTCACCCCATGAAGGATTACCTCCAGGAACTGAATGAAAAACAACGTGAGGCCGTACTCCATCTCGAAGGTCCGCTGATGATCGTTGCAGGTGCGGGAAGCGGAAAAACCAAAGTGCTGACCACCCGCATAGCCCACCTCATGGCCAATGGAGTGGATTCATTCCGGATCCTCGCCCTGACCTTCACCAACAAGGCAGCAAAGGAAATGAAAGAGCGCGTGGAGCGCATACTCGGCAACTCAGAGGCACGTAATCTTTATATAGGCACCTTCCACAGTGTCTTCGCACGGATCCTGCGCAGTGAGGCCACCCGACTCGGATATCCCGTCAACTTTACCATATACGATACGGATGATGCCAAGAGCGTAGTCAAAACCGTGATCAACGAACTGAACCTCGACGACAAGCATTACAAGCCGAACACCGTCTATAACCGCATTTCTTCCGCAAAAAATGCACTCGTGGGGCCGGACGAATATGCGACGGATTATTACCTCCAGCAGGAGGACATGCGCGCGAACAGGCCAGCCATCTCCCAGATATATTCCGCTTATGTAAAACGCTGCTTTAAGAATGGGGCGATGGACTTCGATGATCTGCTCCTGAAATTCCATGACCTGCTCAGGCATTTTCCTGAGGCCCTTTCCAAGTACCAGAACAAATTCAGGTATATCCTGATCGACGAGTACCAGGATACCAATCCGGCGCAATATGAGATCATCAAGCTGCTTGGAGCAGCACATGAGAATGTCTGCGTGGTCGGTGACGATGCCCAGAGCATCTACTCTTTTCGGGGTGCCACGATTGAGAATATCCTTCAGTTCCAGAAGGATTATGAAGAGGTGCAGGTGATCAAGCTTGAACAGAATTATCGCAGCACACAATCCATCCTACACGTTGCCAATGAGGTCATAAAGAACAACAAGAACCAGATACCCAAAGCGCTTTGGACCGAGAATGCCAGCGGTGAAAAGATCCAACTCGTCCGAACACAGAGTGATAATGATGAAGGTAAATTCGTTGCAGACACCATACAGGAGCAGAAGTTGCGAAATCACTTCCACAACCGTGATTTTGCCATCCTGTACCGTACCAATGCACAGAGTCGTGCATTCGAGGAATCCCTGCGTCGCATGGGGATCCCTTATACCATTTTCGGCGGCATCAGTTTTTATCAACGTAAGGAGATCAAGGATTATGTCGCCTACCTGCGTGTGCTCATCAACCCAAAGGATGAAGAGGCGCTGAAGCGGATCGTCAACTATCCCGCGCGCGGTATCGGAAAGACCACAGTGGACAAGACGATTCTGTTCGCCAACGAGAACAACCTGACCATGTGGGATGTGCTCGATCAGGCTGCACGCTTCGGATTCAAGGCGGGTACACTGGAAGCCATCGAGAACTTCGTCACCATGATCAAGAGTTTCGCCAGCATGCTCCAGAACAAGAACGCCTGGGAGGTTTCGGTGCATGTGGGTAAGCAGACCAATTTCGTGCGAGAACTCTTCAACGACAAAAGCACAGAAGGTGTTCAACGCTACGAGAACATACAGGAATTGCTCAATTCCATAAAGGAGTGGGTGGAAAGTCCGGACAATGAAGATGGAGAACTGGTGGATAAGGGTCTCGGCGCCTATCTTCAACAGATCACCCTGCTGACGGACTCCGACCAGAAGGATGAACATGCAGACACAGTAAAACTGATGACCATCCACGCAGCCAAAGGCCTTGAATTCGGTTGTGTTTTCGCAGCAGGGCTGGAAGAGATGCTCTTCCCCAATGCCATGGCCATAAACACCCGGGAGGAATTGGAGGAAGAACGAAGACTTTTCTACGTGGTCATCACCAGAGCAAAACAAAAACTCTGGATCACTTACGCTAATACCCGTTATAAATTCGGTCAATTGGTTCAAAATGAACCCAGCCGTTTCATTGAAGAGCTGCCCAATGAATATCTGGATAACAGTCAGATCAGCAGCAGCAGGAATCCTACAAGCAGTGGTTGGAGCGGGGGCGCATCTGCATATGAACGTATGCATGGAAGTGCGCGCGGAGGAAATTCCACCGGGGGGACCAACCGAAACACGGCAAGGGAAAGCAAACCCACCTACCTCACACCGCCTACCAAATCCACGACCAAAGAGCACGTCCCTACACAAGATTTCAAACCCAGCGAAACCAGCGAAATCCGGGCAGGGCATAAGGTGGAACATTTGAAATTCGGTTTCGGCGAGATCATCAAACTGGAGGGAGCATCACACAACCCGGTGGCTACCATCAAATTCGAGACCAATGGGGAGAAGAAGATCATGCTCAATTACGCCAAACTGAGGATCGTGGACTAGCAGAAGTAGATTTGTAAGAGATTAAAAAAGGGTGCAAAGTTGGTTGTGGATGTTGGGTACGGATTTACCAAAAACACTACTTTCCACATTCACTAGAAAAAATCTTCAATTAAATCAATCTTTTATGCGTTACAATCTCCTCAAAGTGACACTGGTCCTATTCCTGTTGGCCGGCATCAACTACAACTGTTCCTCTCCTGCCAACGCCCTCTTGGGTTCACTCGGTAAAGTACCTAACCTATCCGGCGCTACCAGCCTGTTGAAAGGTGCAGGTGGACTGGGCAACCTGGTCGGAAAAGGTCCCTTCACTCTCCTGGCTCCCAGCGACAACGCATTGGCATCCATGGGTAAAGGCGCTCTGGACAACCTGCTCAAACCCGAGAACAAAGACCAGCTCACCAACATGCTGAAAAAATATGTTGTTCCGGGAAAGCTTGATCCTACTCAGCTGGCTGGAAGCGGCCTGAAGGATGCCGCCGGCAATGCCTTTAATCTGGGTGGTGCAAAAATCAGCCAAAGCATCCCCACCAAAGGAGGTGTCATCCAAGTACTTGATGGAATCCTGAAATAATTGCTACATACATATGGGAAGGCCGGGGCTTATGTCCCGGCTTTTTCATTTCCCCAGTTTTTCCTGCAGCATGGCCCTCGTTGCCTTCTCGCTTCCCACGAAGATCATTCCATCCTGAATTATGACCGGGCGCTTCAGAAAAGTATACTCCTGCAGAATCAGTTTACGATAATCCTTTTCCTTTAGGTCCAGATCACCCAACCCCATTTGCCGATACTTGATCGCTCGACGGCTGAACAGGCTTTCGTAAGTGGAAGAGAGCTCCTTCATCGCATCCAGTTCCTCCGGAGTGATGGGCGATTCCTTGATATCCCTAAGACGGAAACCCCTTTGTTCCAGCCTGTTCTCCCGTATTATGTTCTGGCAGGTGGAGCAACTGCCCAGGAAAAAAACGGTCCTGTCCAATGAATGTTTAGGCATGATACCTGAATTGAAGTGGTGATATTTGAAAATAGATGCCGCGATACCGTCGACCGGAAGTGTACGCGAACGCTGTAATATTTTCCTGTTCTTTCCGACTAATGACGAATCAAAAATAACCCTTGGAGCCTTACGAAAAAGAAGCAGAGTTCATGAAAGTGCTGGGGACGCACAAGGCCATTCTCCATAAGGTATGTCACCTATATGAGCATCTCGCATCTGACCGGGAGGATCTTTTCCAGGAGATCACATACCAAGTATGGAAAGCTTGGCCCAGGTTCAGGGGGGACTCCCGAATCAGCACCTGGATATACCGCATTGCACTCAACACCGCCATCACTGGATGGAGAAGAAAAAAGGGGCGTATCAGGTTGATGGGCGTTGATAATATACACGATGTCCCTGCGGAGGAAATGGATACCGAAGGTGAAGAAAGAAGAAAAAAAATGTATGATGCCATTCGTGGCCTTTCCGAGTGGGAGCGCGCACTCGTGATGCTTTATCTCGAGGATAAAAGCTATGAGGAGATGGAAGAGATCCTGGGAGTGGCGCAGAACACCCTTCGCGTACGGATGACCAGGATCCGCGAAAAACTGAGAAAACTAACCCAAATCTGATATTATGGAACTCGATGAAATGAGATCGGATTGGAAAAGGATCAGCGCAACTGCAGATCCGGACGCCATTCAGCGGCTAGATACGAGAAAAGGGAATATCCATTCACCGGTTCGACGAATGCTGCGCAACCTTCGCATCGAAACCATCTTAATGTTGGTTACATACCCGATCATTACCATTGTTTATTTCTTTGGTTTCCGTGGCTATATGCAGGAGATATCGTGGTTCACCCTGACCATTGGCATCATCTTCAGCATATATTACTATCGGAAAAACAAACTGCTCCGTTCGCTTGAAGACATGGGAGGTAGCGTGCATGATGCATTGGAAGGAAAAATACATTCACTCGATTCCTTCATGCGCTTTTATCTATGGGCAGGAACCGCACTCGGGCCTATCACCATGGGATTCATTGGATGGTTGACCTGGAAAAAATTACCCGATATAGATCCCCATAATCCATTTTTCGTATCCACCGAGAATCCGCTGGTGAAAGTTGTTCTGGCCTGGATCTTTTCTGTCGTCTTGGTCACGGTCGTTGTTTTTATCTTGAACAAGTGGTACATACAAATGCTTTACGGTAAACATATCAACAAGCTTCGATCCATTCTTGAAGACATGCAGGAAGAGGAAAGGATTAACTTGCCATCATGAACAGATATCACTCCCGAACAATCGCTCGACTTATCATACTGCTATTCGCTGTGCTTAACCTGTTGCAAGCCTGTTCGCCCGTCCAAAAAATGGTCGAACCGAAAAAGGAGAATGGTCTGCTTTGGGAAATCAGGAGTGCAGGCATCAAGGAGCCTTCCTATCTGTACGGTACCATCCATATGATATGCGCTGCTGATTTCAGCATGAGTGATACCATCACAAAGGCTTTTGGAAAAAGCAGACAACTATATCTTGAATTGGACATGGACGACCCCACGATGGCGATGAAAACCATGAAGCTGTCGATGATGAAAGACAAGACATTGAAGGATATTTTCACACCAGCGGATTATGCCCGATTGGAGAAATACCTGAAGGATAATTTCGGGATGCCCATGATGCTCTTCAACCAGCTGAAACCGATCGCCATCACCAGCCTGCTCGCTGCAAAACAACTGCCTTGCGAAAAGATGGAATCCTATGAGCAGCATTTCCAGGATATGGCTAAGGCCAGGAACATGGAATTGAAGGGACTTGAAACCCTGGAATACCAGTTCGGTGTGTTCGACCGGATTCCGGACAGTGCCCAGGCACGAATGATCATGTACATGATCGACCAGAGTAGTGAGCAAAAGGCAGATTTCGAGAAGATGCTTTCCGCATACAAGAAGCGGGATCTTGTAGCCCTTGGCGAACAACTCAACGATGCACCAGATATTGTCGGATATGAGGATATCCTGCTCCGAGACCGGAACCAGAACTGGATACCGGTCATGGAGAGCGCAATGTCGGAAATGCCCAGTTTCTTCGCTGTGGGAGCTGGTCATCTGGCAGGCAAAGAGGGATTGATCGCCCTACTGAAAAAGAATGGATACCGGTTAAAAGCCTTATACTGAGCGCATTCTTCCCACACCTCCCCTTACGAATTTGGAAAATTCTGCTCTCCTTAGCTTGTCAGATGTGTGTCAGTCAGCTGTTTTCAACAAAATGCCACCCTTCCATGTTACCTTTGTGATCGAATTAAAGAGACATATATGATACAGACTGGAAACCTTGTCGTGAGCATTTATACGGAGATGACCCCAAATCCGGAGACCATGAAGTTCGTGGCGAACAAACTCCTCTATCCTGGCCGGAGCATTGACTTCCCGGATCTGGATAGTGCCAAGCCATCCCAATTGGCACAAGAACTCTTCAGTTTTCCCTTCGTGAAAAGCGTTTTCATCGCCAGCAACTTCGTCACCCTGACCCGCACTCCCGATACAGAGTGGGATGACGTGAAGCCGACCATACGCACTTTCCTCAAGGAGTACCTCGAGGAAGGAAAGCCTGTTATAGACGAGGATCAGGTGGCCACCGTGAAGACGGAAAGCAGCAACATCGTTCTGGCAGAAGACGGAGACGTAGTGAAAAAAGTGAAGGAACTCCTGGAGAACTATGTGAAACCTGCGGTCGAAATGGACGGCGGTGCCATACAGTTCAAAAGTTTTGAGAACGGAGTGGTGAAACTCATGTTACAGGGAAGTTGCAGCGGATGTCCATCATCCATGATCACTCTGAAGGCCGGCATCGAAGGGATGATGAAACGTATGATCCCCGAAGTGCAGGAAGTGGTGGCTGAAGCGGAATAAAGGTTCAGCCAACGGAAGGCAGTCAGTCTGCAGATGGGATGGTCGAATGAAGTATCCTCAAACACTACATAGATATTCAGGCGGAAGTTGTACTTCCGCCTTTTTTTGCCACCAGCTTTACTCGGCGGAGGAACTCAGATTCACTGCCAGACCAAACCCTTGCTGCATTCAAGCTGCCTAAGACCATCCACCCAGCACCGTTGCTCACTGAGTTAACTTTCCTTCCAGATCACTCCACGCTCTTTAAGATATGAAATGACATGATCGAAGCAGGCCTTGTATTTACCTACCATCTCGGGTGGGAAAACGCCTTTCTCAGTGAACAACCCGCTGCCGATCATCTCGGCCGTGGCGGTGCAGGTATATCCTGTGGTACGGCTCATGGAAGAGATCTTTGTTTCGGGATCGTAACGATCCAGCAAACTCCAGGTGCTCCTGTATGCCTGCCCGTTCTGCTCGCCATGCAGGATGACCTTCATCACCGTCAGCTCCTCTTCCTCTTCTCCAAGCTTCCATTCATTGAACAGCACTTTAGAGGCGAAGTCGATGGGACGTATGTCGCGTCCAGCAATGTGTACAGGTTCATGCGATAGGAAACCACTCTCACGAAGGGATAGAATGAGATCGACATGTCCCGGATAACGTAAAGTTTTTTCCTTTTGATTCTTAATATGGGACATCGTATAAAGTAAAGATCTGAGCCCATCGGTATTGAAGGCATCGAGCGTGCCCAAGCCTTCGAACTCCATCCACTCGCGGTCACTGAGCGCCTCACGCACCACGATATATCCATTCTCCATCATCCGTGCGGGACGAGTATACTCTTCAATGACGTCCACCGGAGAAAAAGGAGCTTTGTACTCGAAAGGCTTGGTGCGGATCTTGGGCAATCCCCCCACATAAATCTCAAACGCCTTCAGATCGACCTCCTCGTTATACCTTCCTATGATATAATTACTCATACCCGGCGCAACACCACAGTCCGTGATGACGGTCACCCCCTTCTCCTTGGCCAAGGCATCCAGGTCCAAGGCATTCTCGGGGAAAAAAGAAATATCGGCCACATTCTTCCGGGCCTTGATGACGGCTTCCAATGCATCATACCCCATGAATCCAGGTACTGCCGTGATCACTAGATCAAAATGCGCTAGAAGGGCGGGATAATGGTCGTAATCTGAAAGATCTGCCTCCTGTGTGTGGATGGCTGAGTTCCTTTTACGGAGTATGTCCAGATGCGTTGGGCTTATATCAAAGGAGGTGACGGTATGACGGACGGCAAGATCGAGGGCCATTGCCCTGCCTACCATTCCCGCTCCAAGTATGGCAATCTTCATGATCGTTGATTTAAGCCCTAAGGTAGTGTGCGGAACACGAATCGAAGCCAGTTTTTAAGAATGGGGAAGCTCAAAGCCTGCCTTTGAAAGCGTTCATGGATCTGAAAATCCCGAACCACTTGCCTACCACGACGTCGTACCAGCGCTGGGGAAGTAAGCCTTTGAAGAACGGAATGGCATAAACTATGGCGGGCATTCGACTGAAGATCTTTTCATTCTCCGTATCCCGGATGATCTTTGCTGCCGCTTTTTCAGGTCGAACAATGGGTATTATGGGTGACCTGACTCCTTCGAACATACCGGTATCAATATAAAAGGGTGTGACCGTGGTGACCCGGAGTCGTCCCGGTTTTTTTTCCAGCTCTAGCCGCAGCGATTCACTCCATCCCAATAATGAATGCTTGCTGGCTACATATACAGCCATGTTGGGATTTGCGGTCATGCCCGCCGCCGAGGCAATGTTGATGATATGGCCCATGCCTTTCCCGATCATTCCGGGCAGGAATTCCAAGGTGATGTGCATCGGCGCATCCGCATTCACCAACATGGTCCTCGTGATGTCTGCATGCGTATGTTCCTCAAATAATTTGCCGACGATGATTCCCGCATTATTGAATAGAAAATCCACTCCGTCGAAACGGTCTTTCAATTCCGCTGCTGCAGACCGGATCGAGTCCAGGTCCGTGACGTCCACCAACTGCCCATGCACGGAATATCCCTTACTGGTGAATTCCTGCACCACTCGATTCAGCCCATTACTATCTTGATCCCAGATCACGAGGGTGCGCGCACCTTTCTTCAGCACGGATTCGCCCATCAGCTTTCCGATACCGGATGCACCTCCGGTGATCAGTACGGTCGCGTTCGAGAAACTGCCCATGATTTTCAATTTATTTAGGCAATGTAGAATTTAGTATCCATTTTTGGAGACCATGCAAGGCATTTGGCAACAGTTCGTCGATGATATGTACCACACGGGATGGCTCGAATACATAGCCGTATTCGCAGGTATAGCCAGCGTCTGGTATTCCAAAAAGGAGAACATACTGGTGTATCCGGTCGGGTTGATCAATACCATGATATACGTGTACCTGAGCCTAAAAGGACACCTTTATGGAGAGGCCAGCGTGAATTTCTACTACACCGTAATGAGCCTATATGGGTGGGCGATATGGATGAGGCGGGAACAGAACTCGCAGGAAAGGCTGGTGCATGTCACTTTTTCATCCCGAAGGGAGTGGATTCAAGAAATCTTGTTTTTCACGGTTTCCTATGTCATACTTTTTGCGGTTCTGCGTTTTCTTCAGAAGGAGTTTGCCCCCGGGGCCATCCCATGGGCCGATGCGTTTGCTTCTGCAACCGCATATACTGGCATGTGGCTGATGGCGCGCAAGAAAGTGGAAAGCTGGTACTGGTGGATCCTCACCAACCTCGCTTCCATACCACTTTATTTCGTCAAGCATTATGTGTTCACCAGCGTTTATTATTTCGTACTGCTCTTTCTGGCGTTCGCTGGTTTGAGTGAATGGCAGCGCAAGGCCATGCAACATCGGAATGCATCTCAGGATACCATGAAAATAATGTGATCGGGAAACAGCTTGAATGTTCAAAAAATGCTAAAAAAGATCGTCGTCATCGGACCGGAAAGTACGGGGAAGAGCACCCTCTGCGAGAGGCTTGCCCTGCATTATGGTACCCATTGGTGTCCGGAGTATGCTCGCGAATTCCTGCTCACCAATGGCATGGAGTATACTTATGATGATCTTCTGGTTATCGCAAAGGGTCAGTTGGCCAAAGAAGATGAATATAGCAGCATGTCGCAAGGCGGTACAGATCCAGAGGAAAATAGGTCGATGCTATTCATCGACACGGACATGTATGTAATGAAAGTTTGGAGCGAATTTGTTTTCGGCAAATGCCATCCCTGGATCCTTCAACAGGTCGTTGAACGAGAATATGATCTTTACCTATTGTGCAATACAGACCTTCCTTGGGTAAGTGACGATCTCCGTGAGTATCCCGATCCGGTGACAAGGGACAACCTGTTCCGCATGTATCAGGATATCATGATCAATCAGAGCACTCCCTGGCAATTGATCAGCGGGTCTGATCCGGAACATAGATTTCAAACTGCCGTGCAGGCATTGGACCACTGGAACAAAAGCTGAATCCATCATTTTATCAGGGCAAGCACATCAGGATCATCCGAAAGATTACTCATCTGGCGAATGATCCAAGGGTATTTGACGGAAACGTAGCGGGACATGGGTTTTACCGTGTAAGCCCTCGGATTAGGTAATGAGGCGGCGATCATGGCGGATTCCGATATGGTCAGATTCCGGGCAGACTTGTGGAATAGCTGTTGCGCGGCCGCTTCCGCACCAAAAACGCCCTTGCCCATCTCGGCAACATCGAGGTATATTTCCAGTATACGGCCCTTCCCCCAGACCAACTCAATCATGAACGTGAAATAAACTTCGAGTGCTTTCCGGAACCAGCTGCGGCCCTGCCAGAGGAATACGTTCTTGGCAACCTGCTGGCTTATGGTCGAGGCACCTCGGATACGACCAGGCTTCTTTTTATTGTAGGCCATGGCTCTCTGGATACTTTTGAAATCAAATCCATTATGGTCTGGAAAGAGCTGGTCTTCCGAAGCGACGACAGCCAGTTTCAGATTCCGGGAAATGTTCGCTCCGCCCACATGATCGCGGGACATGCCTTCACCACTCAGAAAACTGGACAATTGGGTAATGGTCAACGGAGGATAGATCCATTTCAGGGCTACGAGGTAAATGAACTGAGAGATGATCAGGAACAGGAGGATCCTTTTGGTCCAGCTCCAGGCCTTGGAAAGTGGGTGTGCCAACGGATGGTTTTGTTTCAGTCGCAAAATACGCCTTTGCCCTTACTTACCTGTCACCCGGATGTATTCGAAATGGTACTTATGGCCAACCGCGTAATAATGCTTCCGTAGTTTATGCATCATCAAGCCGGCAACGGTGACGCCACCGGCGATAGCCATAGATGAAGCCTGTACTGGCTGATGCTGTATGGCCGAATTGACGAGATGGAGTATCATATACACAGCACCGCCAAGCATGAACAAAGTGCCGTCCCGTATGAACTCAAATCCGGAAGATCGTCGGTACACCTTCGTGATATCTTTATAATAAATAGGAGTGAGGAATGCACTGACGGTATCCAAAACGGAAGTGTACCACATATTATACGCCTTTCGAACATCATACTCCGTGATGAATAGGGTGTCCCGATCGATCTTCTTGATCGTTCCTTCCGCATATCGTCCATCTTTGTCAGATATCGAGATCCTGGCACCGGGCATGATGGTGGTCATGGTTTTACTGTTCCGCCTGAACAGAAGCATATCCCATCCTTGACCATTGGACTGCAGAAAAAATGCCATTGAGAATAACAAGAGCGCTGATCTGATCATGTGCTGTATTACTGAAGTTACACTCGTTACGTGAGAAAAATCAGTCAATGTCCTAGCCCTGTTGTTGCTTGAGGAAAAGTAGGCCATAAATGAGTGCCGCACCAAAAAGCATAAGAATAGTACCGGAGATCTTATTGATGACGGATATGTTCTGTGCATTCAGTTTTTGCCTGATTTTCCCCGCCATCAGCACCTTGATGATATCTGCAATCATGTTCAGACCGAGGCAAACGGAAAATATAAGCACGCGCTGCCATAGACTGTGATTGGCTGCAAAGGCAGTAGCATTGACCAGCCAAAAAAGAATCACGCTGGGGTTTAGCGTATTGATGAAGAAACCGGACAAAAAGACCTTCATGAAATCACTACGGCTGAAGGTTGGGGTCATACTCCCATCTTCGCCCGACATCTTCACTTTTTTGAAAAAGACGAAATAGATGCCCATTCCGATCAGGAAGATGCTCCCCACGTAACCTATCGTGGATCGAAACTCCAGTGCATCGGTGACCAACTGGGAGAAGGTATTGCTGAGTACGACAAGGAATATGTCGCTCACCCAAACGCCGGCAACAAAACTGAAGCCACCACGATAGCCGTTGTTGATGCTCTGCTTGAGTATGGTGAAGATCACCGGACCAACGGAAAGCGCAAGTATCAACCCCAGTCCGAAACCTTTCAGGATCGCTTCGGTCATTAGAGCCCAGGTTTTAATCGTGTCAATGCGAAGAAATCAGGACGGAAAGATAAGACAAGTACACCGGATGTTGAAAGACCAGCGACTTCAGATCATATTGATCCGCTCCTGATGAATTGCTGCCAGTCCTCCATCATTTTCCCTTTCAGAACGCGCGGGAATTTATGTTGCCCTCCCACTTTACCCTTGGCACGCATGAAATCCATGAATATGTGCTCCGGTAAGACATCAAGGTATACTTCCTTCAGTGCACTTCTTCTCTCCACTGCATAATCATCATTCAGGATTTTCAAATGACCATCGATCTTGGTCCGCAATTGTTCAGGATCGATCTGATCGTCCGATGCGATGTACCAATGATGTGCGAAAAAATTATCGCAAGGAACACCTGCAACAGTGAACTCCGGGATCACGGCATTCATTTCTTCGGCAGCGAGTTGCACCGCCTTGTTCATATTGTCCACACTCAGGTGTTCACCAACGAGGCTCAGGTAGTGCTTGGTTCGGCCGGTGATGATGATCTCACTTCTTTCCTTGTTCACAAAACGCACCGTATCGCCGATCAGGTAGCGCCATGCCCCTGCTGAAGTGCTCAGCAGGATGGCATAATCCCTTCCTTCCTCCACCTCATGGATCATCAAAGCCTCAGGGTTTCGCAACATATTCCCATTGAGGTCGAAATTCTTTTCATCGAATGGAACGAATTCGAAAAAGATATGGTCGTAGGTCGCGAGTCGCATGCCCTGAGCTCCTTGTTTGTCCTGGTATGCGATGAAGCCTTCAGAAGCCAGATAGGTTTCGATATAGATCAGCGGATGAGAAAGCAATTTTTCGAACCCTTTCTTGTAGGGTTCAAAGGCCACCCCACCGTGCACGAAAAAAGCGAGGTTGGGCCAGATCTCATGTATATGATTCAATTTGTACCGTTCGATCACCATTTCCATGCACATCTGGATCCAGGCCGGGACCCCCACTACGAAACCGATATCCCAATTAGGCGCTTGCGAAACGATCTCCTCCAGTTTGGTGTTCCAGTCCTTGGTGCGGGCTATCTTTTTCCCGGGTTTGTAGAAAGGGCTGAACCAGATAGGTACTTTCTTGGCGGTGATACCACTCAGGTCGCCGGCGTAGTAGCCGGCACTCCTTTGCAGGTCGGTACTTCCTCCCAACATCAGCCAGCCCTTGCCGACCGATTTCCAAGGAAGCTCTTCGTAGGTGCGAAGCGAAAGCAACTGCTTCACCATGACAACACGGTTGCCGCGCATCAAGTCGTTAGTGATGGGTATGTATTTGCTAGCTGATTCCGAAGTCCCCGAACTCAATGCGAAATATTTGATCTTGCCGGGCCAACAGAGATCAGGAATACCATTCAGGGTCTGGTTCCACCATTCCTCGTAAATGGTATTATAGTCATAAGTAGGTACCAGTTCCTGGAATTTCTTGCCGGGATGCCTACTCAACAGGATTTGGTCAAAGTAATACTTCTGGCCGAAAGCGGTATGCCTGGCCTTTTTAAGCAATTTCTTAAGCACCCGTATCTGCTGGCGTTTGGGTGAATTCGCTGGCAGGTTGAGGGCTTTAGCGATCGTTTTGGGCAGATGGATGTCAATAAGAGGCATCGTCTGCAATATAATTATTTACTCAGAGAAAGGCATTCCGATTCAGGCTTCGCCCAGATGACCGTAACCCTTCCAGACCCTTTCGATGTCAGCAAAGGCAGAATAATCGCGTGCGTAGAGCTGGTCGAGCAGATAAGATCCATCAGAATGCTCATGTGTTTCGGGTACGATCGGCCACCCATTGGAACCCAGTACACCTCTTCTTAAACGGGGAAGGTCAACGCCAGTTGTGGTATAACCTATCCAGGTTCGGGTACCTCCCAATACAAGAAAGGCATTGGCGATCACTCCGAATGGATGACGGTTGAAGAAGAAATGTAGGGGCAACAGCGAGAGAATGATCAATGCGACGAATATATCCACTCCACGTTTGCCCCTCCGATTTTCAGGGGCGTCGATCTGATATCTCCTGTCCATGGAAAAGGTGTCACCTGAACTATCCTTTGAGTCACTGCCTACTATGCTTCCCGAACCCTGAGCAGTGATACGGATCCTGACCCTTCCGCGCAGCTCGTCAGCCTTTCGGATGATCTCAGAAAATCGCAAACTGTTCTCACAGAATATAACCTCGCGCACCGGCAAACTCCTGATAAAAGGGACGAGTTCCTCCATAGTTGTGAGCGAATCGTATTTCCCCTCATCCACGGCAACACGTCCCAATACTCGATCCTGTAATCCCAATGCCCCCATCAATTCCATTACCCTTGCGTATTCCCCAGACGTCCCCGCAACTAAGGTCTGACGTTTTTCCAGCGATTCATTGGATAGTACCCCTACCCGAAGCAAAAGGTAACGAGACAAGCTTAATAACGCGAACGAAAACAGGCTGCCAAGCAGCAATATGGCCCGCGAAAATCGGTATTGTTCCGGCAGCAGGGAATACACCGTCAAAACAGCTACGGTGGCGATCATAGTGGATCGTACCAGTCTTCCCCTTATCTCATATCGATCATACAGACCGGCATAATATGCGGCCAACAGATAGATGCAGGTAAATGCCGGGAAAGCGATAGTAAGTAGACTACGTGAATAAATTATGTCGGGTTTCACCAAATGGCTCCAACTATACTTGGCCAGCCAGAATGCGATGAGGATCAAGACCGCATCGATAAGAGGAAGTCCGACTCTACGTATCAAATTACCTACTGCGGTCAACATGGCCCGGATCCATATCGCGATGGTTATGAAAATATGGAAAAGACCCGCCCTGGCCCCTCCATAATGTTTGCGTACGAAAATCCCCATTGCATTGTAGAACATCGCCACGTGGTTGAGGGATCCCTTTTTTGTGCTTTCCCCCTTGAAGTGGATGATTGCCGGATCGGCCAGATAGTAATTCCTGTAACCGGCCTTTCGAATACGATAACTCAGGTCAATATCCTCACCGTACATGAAGAAGACCTCGTCGAAACCCCCGATCTTTTCCAGTACCACTCTCCTGATGAACATGAAAGCCCCGGCAAGAACTTCCACTTCATGGTCTTTGCGCATTTCCAAATGACCAAGATGGTATCGGGCGAATACAGATGACCTCGGGAAAAGACCGGACAACCCGGATAATTTGAAGAACGAGGTCATGGGTGATGGAAAAGCGCGCTTGCTCTCCCTAAGGAAGCTTCCACTTCCATCAAGCATCCTGACGCCAAGTGCACCGGCATCGGAATGCGCATCCATGAAGGAGATGCACTGCTTCAGGGTATCCTCCGGAATGATGGTGTCCGGATTGAGGAATAGAATGAAATCACCGGTCGCCATCGACAAAGCCTGATTGTTCGCCTTGGCAAAACCATTGTTTTCCAGATTCCAGAGGAAACGCACTTGGGGAAAACGTGGTTCCAGCCAGGCCCGGCTGCCGTCACTAGATGCGTTATCCACTACGATGATCTCCGTTTCCACTTCGCGTGCCGCTTTCTCCACGGAACAGAGGCACTGTTCCAGGAAGTAGCGCACATTATAATTCACGATGATGACGGTTACACGCATGATTCGCGCGGGTAAAATACAGACTTAATATGACAATGCTGTTCCTAGCCAGGAAACGAACTGAGGAAATGGTTATATCACCCTCGCCATACCCCTTTTCCCATTTGGGATCGGCCGTTGGTGACAGATACCATGAAGCTGTCCTGTGCACTTACAACGGTTAAATTGATACGTTCCGTCAGGCGGTCTTGGCATACCTTTGGGCCATGCTGAAAACGACCATACTCAAGGCCGCACAGGAAGCGGGTCAACTGATGAAATCCCGCTTCAACAGTGGTTTCAGGATCGACAACAAAGAAGGGATCAATAATCTGGTCACCGAAGTTGACCATGCTTCGGAAAAACTGATCATGGACATCATCCGTGAACAATTTCCGGATCATTTCATCCTGAGTGAGGAGATCGGCGAGGTCAGTACCGACTCGCCGTACAAATGGATCATCGACCCCATAGACGGTACGGTCAATTATGCGAACGGGATACCCCTCTGCTGTGTGAGTATTGGCCTCGAGAATGAGGGGGTCATGATCATGGGTGCCATCTACAATCCTTTTTTAGAGGAGATGTATTTCACCGAGAGAGGAAAGGGAGCTTTCCTCAACGGGAAGCCCATACATGTCAGCAATAAGACCGAGGTGATCCAGTCCTGTCTGGTCACTGGATTTCCCTATACCTATCTCGACATGCCCAATGGCCCCCTTGAAGTCTTTGCCCGTCTGATACGAAAAGGCATTCCGGTCCGTCGACTGGGTTCTGCAGCGATCGATCTATGTTGGGTGGCTGCTGGGCGCTTCGATGGTTTCTATGAACATAAGCTCAACGCTTGGGACAGCGCGGCGGGCTTCCTGCTCGTTGAAGAAGCCGGTGGACGTGTCACAGATTTCAAGGGGGATCCCTATTCCCCCTACCAGCCACGCATAGTGGCCACCAACGGCAGGATCCACGACGAGTTGCTGCGTTGGATCAACGATCAGGCTTGATCATGCCCCCATCATTTTTCCGTTGCCCGTTTTTGGATTAACTTGATCGGATCTATTCCATCAACTCAGAATCGTATGCGGCACATCCAAACCTCTTTATCAAAGTCAACGATCTTTGCTCTCCTCTTAGCTTTGTCGCTCCCTGCATGTCGGTCCGGTTCGAAAGCAGGTAACGATAAGGCGCCTTTACTGGAAGTCTCCTGGCAGCTTGTGAGCAATTTCACGGACCACGCTGGACAAAGTGATGCCAAATTCATCATCACCAACAAAGGGGAAGAGCCCTTGGGTGAAACGGGCTGGGCGATTTTCTTCAACATCTCTCCACGTATGCCTGTGCCCATGGAGACTCCGCAGCCAGCCCATGTCGAGCACATCAATGGAGATTGGTTCAAACTGGTTCCAGACAAGGGTTTTATCCTCGAATCCGGAAAGACCATCGAGATCAACTATCGATCGGAAGAAGCCGTGATCAAAGAGACCGATGCGCCACTGGGTATGTATATCGTGCGTTATGATGCAAATGGGAAGGAAAGGGATGTAGTAGACCTGGGCAATGCCAAAGTGCTGCCTTTCGCCACCCGCGAACAACAGCTGCGCGGAAAAGATGACCAAATGCCCATTCAGACCCCCAAGCTGGATTATGCAAAGAACCTTGCTGTTTCATTGCTTCCACAGGAGAAGCGATTGCCGTTGATCCCCGAACCAGTGAAGTACGCTTGGGGCAAGGATTCTTTCACCGTAACGGAGAGAACCTTCATCGCAGCGGATGAGGGTCTGGAAAATGAAGCGGCCTTTCTAGCTGAAAAACTTACTCCGATAGTTGGTCGAAGCCTTGATGTACGAAATGGCACACCGGGTACAGGTGGCATTTTTCTGCGCAAAGGATCGGTCAACGTAAATGGTGTGACCGCCGAAGCATACAAGCTAACCGTGAACAAAGATGGCGTGGTGATCACCGGTAATGATGCCGCTGGTGTTTTCTATGGAGTCGAGAGCCTGCTGGCCCTCATTCCGCTCAGTAATTTTCAGGATCACAAAGTGCTTGTATGGCAATCCATTGGTATCGAAGATGCACCTGGATTCGGCTTCCGTGGCCTCCACTTCGATGTGGGTCGGAATTTTCAGGAAAAAGAGACCGTACTGCGTCTGCTGGATCTGCTGGCCTTATACAAAGTGAATCAGCTGCTTTTCTACACCACTGAGGATGAAGGATGGCGCATAGAGATCAGAGGCCTTCCTGAACTCACGGAAGTTGGCGCACACCGAAAACATCAGTCCGGCTACAAGAGTGCAGGCTTGCATCCCGGTTATGGATCCGGCCCCGATGCGAACACGGATGGCCGCCATGGCAGCGGTTTTTATACACGTGCTGATTTCATCGAGATCCTGAAATATGCGAAGACCCGTCACATCCATGTGATTCCCGAACTCAACTTCCCCGGCCATGCGCGCGCAGCGATCAAGTCCATGCAAGCCCGCTATGAAAAATGGAGTGCGGCCGGCAAGCAGAAGGAAGCTGAAGAATATTTGCTGAGTGATCTGAAAGACACATCAAAATACGTCTCCGCACAGGGTTACAGGGATAATGTAGTGGATGTAACGCGTCCATCCGTCTACCACTTCTATGAAAAAGTGATGGACGAACTCGCAGATATGTACAAAGAAGCGGGCCTGACGATGGATGTGATCCATATGGGTGGTGATGAAGTGGCCACAGGTGCATGGACAGGTTCCGCCGCCGCAGTGGACTTGTTCAACAAGAACCCGACCTGGGATACCTACAAGAACTTACATGCCTATTTCATCAGGACCATCCTCCCCTCCCTGCAAAAACGCAAGCTCCGTGTACATGGATGGGAGGAGGCGGGCCTCTGGTACAAGAAAGGCGGTGGCTATAACGTGAACCCCGAGTTCGCGGGAAAAATCATACCCTACATCTGGAACAACCTTTATGATCCAGATTTGGGATACCGCATGGCCAATGCAGGGTATCAGATCGTCCTATGCAACGTTACCAACTTCTATTTTGACCTTTCATACAACAACAGTCCCGAGGAGCCTGGCCTCTATTGGGCTGGATTCGATGATACCTGGGATGCTTTCGCCTTCGATCCTTTCGACATGTTCCACACCACTTACACCGATGCCATGGGAAGGCCCATGCAATTCAAAAATGTGGAGAAGCTCAAACCGGGTTCACGAAAGAACATCATCGGGGTGGAAGCACAGATCTGGAGCGAGACCATCAAGGGACGTAACATGCTCGAATACTCCGTGCTGCCCAAGCTGTTGGGTTTCTCACAAAGCGCCTGGTCCATGCACCGGCCCTGGGAGGACATCGCCGACAGCACTGCGCGGGAAAAGATCATTCAGGATCGGTGGAACATTTTTGCCAATACCCTTGCTGCCCGGGATCTTCCCCGGATGAGTTACTTGAACGGTGGTTATAACTACCGCGTTCCGCCACCCGGTGCAGTCATCGAGAATGGTCGCCTGCTTGCCAATTCGTCCATGCCCGGACTCACGATCCGTTATACGGCCGATGGAAGCGAGCCAGATGCCAGGTCAAAGGTATATGTCGGTCCAGTGGAGGCATCGGGTACCTTTCGCCTGCGTTGCTTTGATGCCGCGGGAAAGGCCAGCCGTACGGTTGATCTGAAATGATGCGGTCATATGCATACCTGCCTGCTGGAAAACAAGTCGTAATTTTGCAGGATGGAAAGAACAGAGATCGCTGACTATGGGGAATTCGGACTCATCCGTCACCTGACCAAAAACATCGAACTTCAGAACGTGTCCTCCATATTGGGTGTGGGAGATGATGCAGCAGTCATCGACCACTATGGGAAGCAAACGGTCGTCACTACGGACTTGCTCATCGAAGGAGTGCACTTCGACCTCATGTACACCCCGCTCAAACACCTCGGATACAAAAGTGTCGTTGTGAACATCAGCGATATTTTCGCCATGAACGCTCAACCGACACAGATCACCTTGAGTCTCGGCATCAGCAACCGTTTTCCCGTGGAGGCGCTGGAAGAATTTTATGAGGGCGTTTACGCCGCATGTGACACTTATGGTGTCGATCTGGTGGGTGGGGATACAGCTTCCTCTCAAAAGGGATTCATCATTTCGATCACGGCTATCGGCGAGGTGGCAGCGGACAAACTGGTTAAAAGAAGTGGCGCGAAGAAGGGTGATCTGCTCTGTTGCAGCGGAGCTTTGGGCGCCCCTTATCTAGGGCTATTATTCCTGGAAAGGGAAAAGAAGATCTATCTCGAAAATCCCAATATACAACCAGACCTGGAAGGGGAAGACTATGTGATAGGACGTCTGCTTAAGCCCGAAGCACGGCAGGATATCATTCAATTCTTCGAACAAGGCGGAATATTACCAACGGCGATGATGGACATCAGTGATGGATTGAGCTCGGAGATACTGCATATCTGCGAAAGCAGCAGTGTTGGTGCCGTACTCTATGAAGAAAAAATACCCATCATGGAGGAGACCCGGAAGGCTGCCTACAAATTCGAACTCGACCCCACAGCGTGTGCGCTCAGTGGCGGGGAAGAATATGAGTTGTTATTCACGGTCGATCAAAAGGATTATGACCAGCTACTCCAGTACGACCAGATCACCGTTATCGGCTATATGACTGATGCGGCCGAAGGTGCCAGGATCATCACCAAGGGTGGCAACACACACCCTATCACCGCACAGGGCTGGAACGCTTTCAAAAAATGATCGGCGGCGAGACCCGTTATCGTATTCAAACATGCCAGCTTGAAAAGAAACCACCAAATCGGGAGCATGCTATTGTCTGGAACATGGCTGGCTCCATTAGCGATCGTTTTTCTTTTCGGTTGTGCATCCACGATAACCGGATATGATCCGTCCAGAAAAATAGAAGCTGAAAAACTTCGGGAGGATTTCGATATCATGCGTCATCTGATGGAAAAATTCCACCCATCATTATACTGGTACACTCCTAAAGACAGTATGGACGGCTGTTTTGAACGATACAGGTCAGCGATCACCGATTCGATGACGGAACAGCAGTTCGGATTCCGGATCCTGGCCCCTTCCATCACACCCATCCGATGTGGGCATACTTCTTTTTCCTTCTCCAAGAGATACAATCGATTCTTTCGGGACCTTTCCCTTCCATCTTTCCCGCTTTACCTGAAAATTTGGGGTGACACGATGATCGTCATCAGGAACCTGGATAAGAATGACAGTGTGATCATCAAAGGCACGCAGATCACACGCATCAATGGTATGGACGCCCGTGCATTGCAGGATACGATGTTCCCCTACATGCCTACAGACGGCTATTCAACCAACATCAATAATATCCGTCTCAGCAGCGCATTTCCCTATTACCACCGGAATATCTTCGGCCTTCAGAAGAGCTATCCTGTATCCTATCTGGACAGTTCCGGTCAGGAAAAAAATACGATACTCCCTGTTTTCCGACCGAAAGATGACTCCTCTCTACAAGCGCGGAAGCCAGCACCTGGTGAGGCAGCATGGAAAAAGGAAAAAAAGACGACCCGAAAGGTAAGACTGGAGATGTTCCGTTCCCTGGGCTTCGACAGTTCTCGGAGTTCGGCCATCATGACCATCAACAGTTTTGATGACGGAGGCAACCTATTCGCTTTCTATCGTCGATCATTCCATCAGATCTCCAAGCGCGGTATCAGGAATCTGGTCATCGATATACGGAGCAATGGCGGTGGAAAGGTGAATAATTATACCCAATTGGCCCGTTACCTTATGAATAAGGGTTTCAAGGTGGCAGACAGCGCATACGCGGTAAGGAACTCGTTCGGGAAAGATGGCCCGTTTTTCACAGGACATTTTCTGAATGGCATCGGGTTGGCATTCCTGACATCCCGAAAAGGTGATAGTTTATATCATTTCAGGTGGTGGGAGAACAAAGAGTTCCTCCCCAAAAAGAAAGATCATTTCAACGGTAAAGTATTCGTTCTGGTCAATGGTCCCACTTTCTCCGCATCCACACTTTTCTGTCATACCGTTCATGATCAAGGTAATATCAAGCTCATTGGTGAAGAGACGGGTGGGGGGCACTATGGTAACAACGGACTGATGATCCCCAATATCACTTTACCGAACACTGGTATCCGGGTGCGGATGCCCCTCTTCAGGATCATACAGTATAATCATCCGTCCAAAGATGGCCGAGGGATAATGCCGGATTACCCAGTGGGTCCACATGCAGATGCCGTTCGAAAAGGGATCGACCTCAAGATGCAAAAAGCAAATGAACTGATCGATGCAGGTTATCTGTACGAATAAAATATGATGATCAGGTGATCAAAGTATCGTGAACCTGTCCGCATCTTTCCAAAAAGGCAGTTTCTCCCGGGTTTCATCCAGAAGCTTTCGGGAAAGTGTGAGGGTATGCACATCCTCATCATGTTCGCGGTGATAAAGTATTTCGCCCAGTGGTCCAGCAACAAGGCTATCACCACTGTGGTAGATCTCGCCGCCATCCTTACCCACCCTGTTGACCCCAGCCACATAACATTGGTTTTCGATGGCGCGGGCCTGGAGCAGCGTTCTCCACGCATGAACACGGCGTTCCGGCCAGTTGGCCACAAAAACCATCAGATCGAATTCCGGCTGCACCGCTCCGCCATTGTTCTGCTGAGGTGTTTGCCTTGACCATATCGGGAAACGTAGATCGTAACAGATGAGCAGGTTCACTCTCCATCCCTTCACCGAAGCGATGAGGCGTTTGTTCCCCGACCGGTAATGCCTATCCTCACCGGCCAATCCGAAACAGTGGCGCTTATCGTAATATCCGTACTGTCCATTGGGCAACATCCAAATGAGCCGGTTGAAATAAGCCGCTCCTTCGTTTGAACCTGTGCCTACCTCACGAATCATCAGGCTACCGGTCAGTATGATGTTCTTCTCCCTCGCCAATCGCTTCATCCACAGAACAGATGGCCCATCCATCTCTTCCGCGAATACCTCAGGTCGCATGCTGAAACCGGTGGAGAACATCTCTGGAAGGATGACGACTTCAGTATGCGTGTTAATGCCCCGGATCTTGTGTTCGAGCATGCTCAAATTCGCGGCAGGGTCTTCCCAGGAAAGATCAGTCTGGATGGTGGTGATGGAGAGATCGGACATGCACCAAATGTACACCAGCGGGTCGATTCTCAGATCAATCATCATTCCTGCCCATGATCTTTCGGATGGCAGCGGAGATCACGGCATTTTCGAAACCGCGTTGCAGCAGATACTGACGCGTCTTGCTCTGTCGGGTGTAGTCAGTAACCACTTCACCCCTGATGCTGCTCCATTTCTTCTTGGCGATTTGGTCAGCAACTTTCTGATAATCTTCACCAGGAATCTCCTGCAATGCGACCCGAATGCTGTAATCACTGACCCTGCGTTGCCGGAGTTCAAAGGCGATCTTTTGCTTCCCCCATTTCTTCACACGGAAACGTCCTCCTGCAAAGAGCTTGGCGAAGCGTTCCTCATTCAGGTAACCTTCTTCGATCATTTTAGAGATCAGTACATCGACATCCGTTTTTTTCAATCCATAGCCATAGGCTTTGACCTTCACTTCCTGATGTGATCTTTCCTGATAGGCACAATAATGCCTGAGTTTCTGCAGGGCCATCTCAGGGGTCAATATGCGTTTGCGTGATTCCAGATTATTTGTGTTTTTCTTGCAGACCAATTCTCCTATTCCTCAAGTATGTCCGTACAGCCATATTCCACCTTCAACAAATCATCGTAATGATCGGCTTTCAGGAACAGATTTCGAAAAGTGGAGGCACCGCGTTCCTTGTTGAGGTCCAGGTCATAAATGATGCAGGACAGGACAATGTTGTTATGATGACAGCTCAGCGTGAGGTCGTCCAAGAAGTGATTCTCGCTCAGAAGATAAGCATAGAGCGGTTTTATGAAAGCGGGTTCTTTCGGCAGTATGCACAGATATGCATCGGCAGCGATGAAAGAGTTTTCGTGATTATAACTGATCCGGATCCGGGCACTGCCTTCACGGACCTCCCAGTTGTCTGGACCCATTCTTGCCAACTTGACATCCTTCCCCAATTCCTGCAGGATCTCTTCTATCGTAAGGGTGATCCCTACCGGACGGCTTTCCATTTCTTCGATTCCAGGAATGGTGATGCCGGTACCACAACTGGGGCAGTATTTCCCGTTGTCGATATTCTCAGCCGTCACGAGGTGATCACAGGTTGGGCAACGAATGGCGACTTTTCCCCTTGTCCCCGAATACATCATCAGTGCGGTCCGCAAGTAACTTACAGGAAGCGCGAACCCCAGGTTGTCTCCACCACGGATGATAAAGGAATTCACGCCTATTATCTCACCATGGGCATCAACCAGTGGGCCACCACTATTCCCGGGATTGATGGCGGCATCGATCTGGATGTACCTTATACCATCACGGATCCTGTCCATTTTGCTCACCACACCTTGAGTGGCGGAATAACTGAGTCCGTACGGATGGCCTATGGCTATGACAGTATCCCCGTCCGATACCTGCGCATAGTCCCCTAAACGCACTTCTGGGAGCTCCACACCCCGTGGTGGCTCCAAGAAAGCCAGATCATGTTTGCTGTCAGAATACCACACATTGGAAAGCCTCTTCTCAAAATCCCTTCCAGAAATGGTCACCTCCGATTGTTCGCCTACCACATGCTTATTGGTGACGATAGTGTCAAATTCACGTACATAGAATCCCGTACCGCTCCCATGATGGCTCGATATCTGGATGATGACGCGCTGGAAAGCCTCGATCAATTTCTGCGTTATGCCGATATCGGGTCCATTCATGCTCATGTCGGTGATACCAGGTTCAGATTTTGTACTTCATTGATAAAACTATGGTTGAAATTCAACAATGAGTCATACCGGATGTTCTGTTTTTTCCACGCCATACCGGGATATTTTCCTTTCCAGCTTTCGATGATGAGCTGAATATCTTCATCGATCATATCCTTGTTGAATGCATTTTTTCCCTTGTCGTAATAGGATATCGGGAATCCCAGCTCACGGAAATAATCGGGATGATTGACTTGCATGAACAACTGATATAATTCCGTCATCGGACGAGGCAGGCTATAGGAGAACTGACAGAAGGAGAATCCATACTCCAGTATCTGTTGTGCGATGACATACTGCTTGGCTTCACGGAATGCCAGCATGTTCTGTATCGAAGTGTGCAGAGAGTCTGAAACTACTTTTAAAGGTTGTGGAGCTGAGATGGAAAAGGTGAATACGGACCTGGACAAAGAAAAGGAGATCTCCTCGTCAGTTCTGTCGACCAGTTTGCTGAATGCGGCGATCATCAGACTGTTTTTTTCCAGAACGGACATATCCTCCCGACCATAGAAAATGGTTATCACCTTTTCCAACTCCTGCTGGAGTATACCCACGGGCCCGATGAGATAATCGAGTCGATAGGCAAGCGTAAGCAGCAGATAGGATACAGCGGTGGACAGCTTGTCGGGGTCAAGACCAGCAATGAAATCCAATTCCTCCCGAATGAATTTTCGAAAATGGCGGCATTTCACTCCCCTTTCTTTATCCGGCATGGGTTGGACGTGTTCCTGATCCATGGGTTCCAGTTGATGGAAATCATCCAGCAACAGGTCATCCTGCTTGTCGGAGCGTATGGCGAGTTCTTTGAGACCGTAATACAATTTGTTGGGATTGGCGGAATCCCTGGTTGTTTCAAAACGCATGCAGAGCCGATCCTTGTCGATTGCATACCGGCAGTAATAAAGGGTGAAATTCAATTCGAGCAGACGGCGCATGACCGGCACGATGGGCTCTGGCATGCGGGCCAGACTGACTTCGGCTACAAGGTGTTCCGGCGTGCATTTCCCACGCACCACTTTTGATCCCTGATAGATTTGGAAATCAAGTATGTCGCCATCCCTTTCAGTGAAGACATTTCGATCATGGTCATCCCTCAGATAATCCATGAAGGCATCGATACTCTCTGCGAATCTCCGTTCCTTGAACAGTTGTTCTGCGTCATTCCATCGTGCAACTTTCTCCACGGATTTGTTGTTGTCGGAATACCTTCCGAAGCGGATATCCGGCTTCCCATCTTCCTTTTTGCGATACCATCCAAAGAGTTTGTCCAACACGTCCATAAGTTCTGTAGATGCGGCTTACAAGATAGGCTGGTACGTGTTAAAATGTTCAAAAAATCGGGATATCGGTATGTATCCGCCCCCTATATTTGCCAGAACACAAATCTTGCCATAAATCATGAAGTTCATCGTCTCCTCATCGGCCCTGCTGAAACAACTCCAGCAGATCAATGGCGTCATCAACACCAACACGGTGCTTCCCATCCTCGAGGATTTTCTCTTCGAGATCGGCAAGAATACACTGACCGTGGTGGCCACCGATCTGGAGACCGTTATGAAGATCAGGATGGACATTGAAGCCAAGGAAAGCGGACGGGTTTGCATCCCAGCCCGAATCCTGATGGACTCTCTAAAGAACCTGCCCGATCAGCCATTGACCTTCAACATTGACAAGAACTACGGAGTGGAGATAACTTCCGACAACGGGAAGTACAAGGTCATGGGAGAGAACCCCGACAACTTTCCCAAAGAACCCGCTTCAGATGAAACCAATGGCTTCAGCATCAGTTCAACAGCGCTACTCACCGCCATCAACAAGACTTTGTTCGCGGTCAGCAATGACGACCTGCGTCCAGCAATGACCGGCGTCTATTTCGAGTTGGACAAGAAGGGCATGACTTTCGTGGCCACCGATGCCCACAGGCTCGTGCGGTATCGCAGGAAAGATGTGAACTGCCCGAAGTCTGACAATTTCATCGTTCCCAAAAAACCACTCAACCTGCTCAAAAGCGCACTCCCCGACAACGAGGATGAGCTGACGATTTCCTATAACAGCAACCACCTTTTTGTCAACCACGGCTCCACGCAGATGGTCTGTCGATTGATCGATGCACGCTTCCCGGACTATAAAGTTGTCATCCCTGCCGATAATCCTTACAAGATGACGGTAGGACGCATGGATTTCCAGAGCGCTCTGCGCCGAGTGAGCATCTTCTCCAATAAAAGCACGAATCAAGTGGCCCTGAATATCAGTGGTAGCGAACTGCAGCTGGCTGCGCAGGATGTAGATTTCAGTTTCGAAGGCAACGAACGCATGAAATGTCAGTATGATGGCGAGGACATGCAGATCGCATTCAATGCAAAATTCCTCATCGAAATGCTCAGCGGTACTCCCAGCGATGAAGTGAAGATGGAACTTTCCACGGCCACCAAGGCCGGGATACTGAAACCCGTTGAAGAGGATGAAAATGAAGAGCTGTTGATGCTCGTGATGCCCCTGATGCTGAATCAATGATGTTTCCGACAGATTCATGAAAGCCCTGTTCCCTTAAACAGGGCTTTTTTCATGCCCTGAATTTGGTTACATTCATGGCCCAACTCATTCACCATGCAAAGTATCATCGGGTATTTTCAGGGACTGGAACACCGTCCTCTCGAACGTGGTGCTTATTTCGTTTCGGGTATCATGCTGCTCTGGTTCTTTGAGAACCTTTCCCCTCTGGTTTTCCTCAAGTATAAAAAGAACAAAACACGCCACGCGGGAGTTAACCTCGGTTTCACTTTTCTCCATTTCATCATCCATACTTTCCTGGCCATTTTCATCGTGATGATCGGCAACTGGACCAGCGAACACGGCTTCGGCATCGTACATTGGGTGGGAGCCGGCCCCCTATCGACGATCCTCATCACCATACTGGTCCTGGATTTCTTTGGCGGCTGGCTATGCCATTGGGTGGAACACAAAGTGCCTTTGTTTTGGCGCTTCCACCTTATTCACCATGCGGACAATAATGTGGACGTGACCACGGGGCTTCGTCACCATCCGCTGGAAAGCGTATGGCGGGGTCTATTCTTTTTCATCGGATTGTTCTTTGCCGGATCACCGACCTACGCGGTCATGATCTACCAAACACTGCTGGTATTTATCACGGGCTTCACGCATGCCAACATCAGTCTGCCAAAATCACTCGACCGCATGCTGAGCTTCATCCTCGTTTCTCCCAATATGCACAAGGTACATCACCACCATGAACAGCCTTATACGGACAGCAACTACGGCGCCGTTCTCTCCATCTGGGACCGGCTCCTCGGCACCTTCAGAAAACTGGATCCATCCAAGTTGCGCTATGGGCTCGACCGATATTACTCAAATGAAAAGGACGAGGATTTCTTCGCACTCATGAAAAAGCCGTTTGAAAAAGTCGGAGATCAGCATATTTCTGGATAGGTGCTGGTAGATGCCTGCTTTATTTAGTTTCGTTACGTGCACTTAATTAATCCACCCACTCATTAAACCACTAATTCCTAATTTCGTCCAGTGAAGATCATTGCTCTCATTCCCGCCCGTTATGCAGCCACCCGATTCCCTGCCAAATTGATGCAGAAACTCGGATCCAAGTCGGTCATAAGCCATACTTACGATAATACCGTGGCGACAGGTCTTTTTGATGAAGTATGGGTGGCAACGGACAGCGAGATCATCTTCAACGAGATCGTTTCGCAGGGGGGAAAGGCAAAGATGAGCCTTCGGCAACATGAGAGCGGCAGCGACCGCATCGCCGAAGCGGCAATCGACATGGAAGTGGATATCATCGTGAACGTACAGGGTGATGAGCCTTTCGTGAAAAAAGAACCGCTGCAGGAATTACTTTCCGTTTTTCATGGGCCTGAAGGGGAGAAGGTTCAAGTGGCATCTTTGATGCAAGAAATGACAGAAGAAAAATTCATCAACGATCCCAATTATGTCAAAGTCGCGGTCGACTTGAAAGGTGATTCGCTTTTTTTCTCCCGAAGTGTCATCCCCTTTCCAAGAGACCGACAAGCACCGATCACCTACTACGAGCATATCGGCGTTTATGCGTTCCGTAAAAAAGCCCTGATGGATTTCACTTCCTGGCCCGTCTCACCTCTTGAAGCTTCGGAAAAAATTGAATGTCTGCGCTATCTCGAGCATGGAATACGTTTACGCATGGTTGTTACCTCCTATATGGGCGTAGAGATCGATACACCGGAAGATCTGGAAAGGGCTTCGGGATTGCTTTGATCAAACAATAAATAATTATCCTATTTTTTGGAGTTGACCTATATGGGTCAACGCACAGCTATTGTATTGGAAGGGTGTTATTGCGTTCGTCGGCATCCATCCATATACCTCCATTCAGTAACAGGCTTTTGATCTCCTTCCTGGTGATGATAGTGACCGTGGCTTCACGGCTATTTTTTTCCCAGATTCCAGGACTCTGGTGAAGAGTGTCGGAGGAGCCATCCGTATAATTGACGATGAGATCGGTTGGAGCGGGCATCCCGCCATGATTGGTAAGGGTCACGGAATACCCATTCTTGGTTTTCTTCCTTTCCTTAACCGCCAGATCGATATAACTAGTGCTGAAATACCAACTGTTCCAGAACCAGTTCAGGTTCCTGCCCGCGATATCGTTGAACGTGAAGAAGAAATCCCATGGTGTCGGATGTTTCCCATTCCAGCGTATCATGTAACCGTTCAGGCATTTACGGAAAAGGGAATCTCCCAGCAGGTCCTTCATGGCCAGATATCCTAAAGAGGGTTTTCCATATTCATTGTTTCCTAATCCGGCACCCGTGAGACTGCTCGCAGGTGTTATGATCGGAATATCCTCGGCCTGATTAACGTCACCTATCCATCCTGCCACGCGGAACTGCCTGTATAGTTCTTCTGCTTTCTGTTTTCCCATATCGTCCCTTCCGATCAGCAATTCGAAAGTAGTCGCCCACCCCTCATCCATGAATCCATAGCGGGATTCGTTGATGCCCATGTAGAAGGGCATATAGGTATGTGCGATCTCGTGTTCAGCGACAAATCTGGAGAAAGTGGTATCCTCATAAGTTTCATCATTGACCATCATGGGATATTCCATGCCTGCGAACCCCTGTACGACCGTCGTCTTTTCGTAGGGGTATGGAATTCCGGGCCAATTGTGGGAGAACCAATCCAGTGCATGCCGCGCAAATTGCGACATGTAATGGAAATCCTTTGCATCATCACTGTACGAAGCGTAGGCGCCTGAACGCCGCCCTGTGCGGTCATCGACGACCACACTGCATCCATCCCAATTGTAATGATCGCTGATCGAAAAAGACATGTCGGGAATGTTCGTTGCTCGGAATTCCCAATGGTTGATGGCATTCTGAGCGGTAACCCTTTTGGCTTCCAGATCCTCCTTGGTGACGATCCTTATTGTCTGGTCGGAAGTGAGTGTTTCACGATATTTTTTCAGAATATCCGGTTGCAGGATCTTCTCGGGATATTGCAAGGTACCGGTGCCGACGACCAGAAAATTTTTAGGTACATGAAGCGTGACGGAGTAGTCATTGAAATCGCTATAAAATTCTTTGCCGTCAACGAAATCCATTCGATCCCAACCTGCATAATCATCCAGAACGGCAACACGGGGGTAAAAATAGGCAAGGAACCAAGTAGTGGAATCGATCATGCCCTCGCGACCACTTTGCAGGGAAATCTCATAGTTCCAGTCGAAGGTCAGCCGAATGGAATCATGGGGGGCCAATGGCTGTGGTAATCTCATCGGCTGCCAGGTCTGCAAGTAAGGAATGTCCTGCCAGGCATATGGCTTCCCGTTCACTGTACACTTCTCCACCTGTACGCCCCGGGTAAGGTAATCCGGCATCGCCGTCATGTCCCTCGGTGCACCAGGTTTATGAACGTTCATGAATAGTCTGATCACCGGATTTCGCAAGGTGTCCGGGCTATTGTTGTAGTAGGTAATGATCTCGCTTCCGCTGATGATCCGATTGGGAGGCATGGCCGTTACCTGTATATCATATCTCGCCCGGTTCTGCCAATAGTTGCGTCCCGGCATCCCATCCATGGAACGCGTTTCCTTACGATAAGCTTCCTGCATATCACGCGGTATGTAGAGCTCCTGAGCACCGGAACCTAGACTGGACAACAGCAGGATCAAAGAAAAAATACGTTTCATGAATGGATTTTTTAGCAAAGTAAGTATCGATGCAAGATCGGGGCGTGAGAAAAGGATGGGCGGTAGTATCTCATGTTCCAAAAAGTCATGAACTCCGGGCATTGATCGAATGAAGCATCCATTCATTTAAAGAACCCGGAACAACACCCGCTTCGACCGAGAGAAAGTACGATCCACACTGATCATTCTATACCCAATTCCTTCTGTATCTCTTCCAGCGTTCTTCCCTTTGTCTCCGGGAGGAATTTCCAAACGAATATCAGATGCAGCACCATCATGATACAGTAAAAAATGAAGGAATAAAATCCACCCATCGGGCTGCTCTCCACGATGATCGGAAAGGTCCAGGAAATGATCGCCGCCATGATCCAATGAGTGAAACTTCCCAATGACCCACCTTGCGAACGTACGGAGTTCGGAAAGATCTCCGATATGAATACCCAGATCACCGCGCCTTGGGAAAAAGCAAAAAAGGCGATGAATCCGATCAGGTAGAAGATCACATTCTTATCTGCGACGCCCGGATCCTTGAACGCCATTGCGGTCAGTCCCAGAAAAAGGATCATTCCGAAGGATCCGATCAGTAACAAGGTTTTCCTGCCGATCTTATCGATAACGGCCATTGCCAGCAGGGTGAACAAAAGGTTGGCAGCTCCTATATAGATCGGTTGGAGGTACGATTGCTGACCAGTGAATCCTGCCATTTCAAAGATCCGTGGTGCATAGTATATGATCGCGTTGATACCTGCCAGCTGATTGAACATGGCCAGAAGCACCGCATATGTGGTTGGTTTGACATATTTGGACTGAAAAAGTTTTTCAGTATGACTAGCCACGGAATTCCGTATGTCCGTGATGGCCTGTTTCGGATCCAATTCTCCAACTCTATCCATGATGGGAATCGCTTCCTCATCCCGGTGGTTCAGGATCAGCCAGCGTGGACTTTCCGGGATGGTACGTACTAAAGCAGCGAACAGCCCTGCGGGAACAACCATGATGCCGAGCATCCAGCGCCAACTGTTCTCTCCAAGATCAATGAAAAGGAAATTGGTCAGGTAGGCTACTAAGATGCCCAAGACGATGTTCAATTGGAAAGAACCAGCCAGTCTGCCCCTGAGATGTGCGGGCGATATTTCTGAAATATACATGGGACCCACTACGGAGGAGGCACCAACCGCGATACCTCCGATGAATCTGAACGTCACGAATAGAAACCAGTTCGGCACCAATGCACAGCCCATGGCAGAGATCAGGTACATGACCGCAATCGTGGTCAGCACCGCCTTTCGACCATATATCCTTGCCGGCATCCCCGCGACCATGGAACCGATGACCGTACCGATCAGGCTGGAGGCTACGGTGAAACCCTGCCAAAAAGAAGACAGGGTCCAAAGATGCTGGATCGTCTTCTCCGCTCCGGAGATCACAGCGGTCTCAAATCCAAAAAGAAAGCCCCCGAGGGCGGCGATCAGAGCGATGCGAACAGGATAACTCATGGCAGCAGATTGGGTATGGATAAATATCCATGAAATTGCCTGCATTTCAAAAAGATAAATCCTATTTTGATAGAACCAATCAAACAAGAATATGAGCCATCCCCTTTGGGGCATCGACCTTGGCGGCACCAAAATAGAAGGAGTGATACTGCCATCCCTGAACGACCCAAGGCCGATCGTCCGTCATCGGATCGATACCCAGGGCCAACTCGGTTATCGCCACATCATCGACCGCATCTCCAGTCTGGTGGAAGAACTCTCCAAGAGAACCGGCCTGCAGCCCCATCGTATAGGATTCGGCACACCGGGGGTTTTGGATCCCCTGTCGCAGACGATGAAAAATTGCAACAGCACGGCATTGAATGGAATGCCTCTGAAGGCCGACCTGGAAAAGAAACTTGCAGTCCCTGTTCAATTGGCCAATGATGCCAACTGCTTCGCTCTGGCAGAAACGCATTGGGGCGTGGTGAAAGAGCGTTTTCCCGACTCCCGCATGGTTTTTGGGATCATCATGGGAACAGGGGTCGGCGGGGGTATCGTTCATGAAGGAAAGATCTGGGGAGGGCATCATGGCATCGCAGGTGAATGGGGACATAACCATTTGGATGATTCCGGAGGTCCTTGTTATTGTGGTAAGATCGGGTGTGTGGAGACCGTGTTGTCAGGATCCGGACTGCAAAAATTTTATACCCAGTCGGGGGGAACGGAAAAATCCCTGAAACAGATCGTCAAGGATGCCGGCAACGATCCCTTAGCTCATGCAACGCTACAGCGCCTCCATGAATTCTTCGGCAAAGCCGTCTCCACGGTCATCAACCTGCTGGATCCGGACATCATCATCATTGGAGGAGGCGTGGGCAATATCGACAGCATTTATGCTGAAGGACGCGCCGCCATCGGCAAATTCATTTTCAACAATCGTGTTCAGGTGCCTATCGTCAAACCGACATTGGGCGACAGTGCTGGAGTATTCGGCGCTGCAGCTCTCGTGTCATGACGTCTGACCCGACAATGGCCATCATCTTGAATAATCATTGACCATCATGAAAAAAGTATTCCTTGCCATTCTGCTCGCCACCAGCATCCTTCAGGCGGTCGCCCAGCAAAATATCGGCACTTATGAAGAGCCCTGGCGCCCGAAGTTCCATTTCACACCTGAAAAGAATTGGATCAACGACCCTAACGGACTCGTATACATGGACAGCACCTATCACCTTTTCTATCAGCACAATCCATTTGGGAATCATTGGGGGCACATGAGCTGGGGGCATGCCATCAGCAAAGATCTCGTGCACTGGAAGCAGCTTCCCGTTGCCATCCCGGAACAAAAGGATTTCATGATATTCTCTGGCTGCGCGGTGGTGGATGTTCAAAATACCACTGGATTTGCGAAGCCGGGCGGACCTCCTCCCATCGTGGCCATCTTCACGGCACATCGTGAAGGAAAAAACCAGTCCCAATACTTATCCTTCAGCCTAGATAAGGGGCTCACCTGGACCTTTTTTGAGGGAAACCCCGTTCTTGACCTGCATAAAAAGGATTTTCGAGACCCACAAGTCAGTTGGTATGCCCCCGGCGGATTCTGGCTGATGACAGTTTCTCAGCCATTGGAAAAACAGGTTTCCTTCTTTCGTTCAAAGGATCTGAAAGACTGGACCCACCTGAGCAACTTTGGTCCTGCTGGCGACACCACCGGTATATGGGAATGCCCGGGACTGTTCAAAGTTCCAGTTGAAGGAAAGACGGGCACATATAAATATGTACTCATGCAATCCCCTTCACCCTATATGCAATATTTCATCGGTGAATTCGACGGAAATAGTTTCCGTTCAGAAAATGAAAACGCCACGGTACTCAGACCGGATCACGGCCCGGACTACTATGCCGCCATCACATACGAAAACCTTCCAAGGGATATGAATCCCGTGAGTATCGGATGGATCAACAACTGGAACTATGCCAACGATATCCCCACCACACCGTGGAAGGGGAGCATGTCGATCCCTCGCGCACTGATGGTCAGGTATACCGACAAGGGCTGGAGGCTCATCCAAAAACCTGTGGATGCCATTGCTGCACTCGAAGAAGAAAAAGGGGTGGAAATGAAAGAACCGGGTAACTTTCCCTACTCTATTCCAATGGCTGGAAAGTCTTGGCACTTGACCGTAAAATGGACCGTAGCAGATTCAGATCAGGTTCAGATACAGCTGGCCAAAGGTCACGAACAGGAGACACGGGTAGGTTATGATACTAAGCAAAAGGAATTGTTCCTTGATAGAAGTCATTCTGGTTCCTTCATCCACCCTGCCTTCCAAAAACTATCCCGCTACTCCATTCCGATGTCATTGAACCATGGAGACCTCAAGTTGGATATCTATTTCGACCAGAGCATAGTGGAAGTCTTTGTCAACGACGGTGAATACGTGCTGACCGCTCAGGTTTTTCCGGATGAAAAAGAGGAGGAGCTTCGAATAAGCAGCCAGCTATCCAGATCCAGAGTACAGTATATCAGATTCTCGAATCTGCGATCCGCGTGGAAATGAACAAGCTTTGGCTTTCCTGTTCAGGCTCAGATAAATTTCGCGAAATTTGCTTCTGGTCCGGTAAGGGCCAATAAATAAAGGTGTATGGGGTTCCGCAATTTGAAAATGGTCGATCGTGTGGTATATGGACGTGGATGTTTAGACCAGCTGGATGAGATCATCAGGCCACACCGGAAATCAGGGCTTCCGATGATCTTCCTCGTCGATCATTTTTTCGAGCAAAAACCCCTTACTTCCCGAATCCCTATTAGCGGAAACGACAAGATCATTTTTGCCGATGTGTCTTCTGAGCCCAAAACCAGCTACGTGGACGATATATCCGCCGGATTGAAAAAAGAATTTGGTTCTGTGAGCGGCATCATCGGGATAGGTGGCGGTTCAGTTATGGACCTGGCCAAAGCTGTTTCACTCATGATGAACAATCCGGGCTCTTCGGCCGATTATCAAGGATGGGATCTTGTCCAAAATCCGGGGGTGTACAAAGTAGGCATCCCCACCCTCAGTGGAACCGGGGCCGAAGTGAGCCGCACCTGTGTGCTCACCGGTCCAACCAAGAAACTGGGCATGAACTCGGATTTCACGCCATTCGACCAGATCGTGCTGGATCCGGAACTGACCTCCAACGCACCTGTAAACCAGCGTTTCTACACGGGCATGGATTGCTATATACACTGCGTGGAAAGCCTGAAGGGAACTTTCCTTAATGAATTCAGCAAATCTCATGGAGAAAAGGCGCTCCTGCTTTGTGAAGAGGTTTTTTTGAACAAATCAGAATGGAACGATGAGTCGGACGACCAGTTGATGATGGCATCCTATGCGGGAGGCATGAGTATAGCCTACAGTCAGGTTGGTGTTGCCCATGCGGTCAGTTATGGATTGAGCTATCTGCTGGGTACGCGTCATGGCATCGGGAATTGCATCGTCATGAATCAGTTGGAAGAATATTATCCTGAAGGGGTAGAGGTTTTCCGGAAAATGGTGGAGAAGAATGGGGTCGACATTCCTCAAGGGATTACAAAAGGTCTTTCAGATGTTCAGTTCGATACCATGATCGATGTTTCCATGGGCATGAGCCCGCTTTGGGAGAATGCTCTGGGTAAAGATTGGGAACGTATCATGACCCGCAAAAAACTCCGGACACTTTTCGAACGTCTTTGAGCTTTGTAAAACAATACTTGCGTTCCTTTGTTTAGGACCCTGAACAACCCATATGTCTCCCATAGCACAAGTCATCAAAGCATCCAAGGAATTCAAAAGCGGGGACTCCATCATCACGGCTTTGAAACCCTCCAGCATGCAACTGGAAGCAGGCAAGCTCACGCTGATACTGGGGCCATCGGGTTCCGGAAAAACAACCTTACTCTCCCTGATTGGATGTGTCATTTACCCCACTTCGGGAGAAGTGATCATAGACGGGGTGAAAACGAGTTCTTTGAATGCCCGCAAGATGGCTGGCCTTCGCCTCAACAAGATAGGTTTCGTATTTCAACAGTTCAATCTGCTGGCGCCACTCAGTGCAGAACAGAATATCATGCTTCCGCTCACCCTGATGAACATCTCCGCATCAGAAGCCAAAAAACGGGTAAAGGATGCCATGACCAAAGTGAACATGTCGCATCGGGCATCCAGTCTACCCAAAATGATGAGCGGTGGAGAACAACAAAGGATCGCCATTGCACGCGCACTGGTGACCGAGCCCCCGATCATGCTTTGTGACGAACCTACTGCCAGCCTTGACTCCGCGAGTGCACAGTTGGTCATGGAGGAATTGAGGGCGTTGGCGAGAGAAGGAAAAGCCGTTGCCATTGTTACCCATGACATGAGGTTGAAACCTTTCGCCGATGAGATCATATATGTGGACAACGGCGAGATCAGCAAAACCGAGATCATTCAAAACATTTGACCACACCATGCGCACATCCATCTTAGGAATCACCCTTCTCCTTTTAGCCGGCATAACGGCCTGCAAGGGTGGAAAACAGGAAAAGACAGCTCAACCGGGAGACCAAAAAACGGATACTTTGATCAGGCCCGTCATCAACAAGGTCAATGCCACCGGGCGTATCGAACCTGAGAGTGGCATCACGGATCTTTCTGCCGATGTTTCAGGTATCATCCGCCAAGTCCTCATCAAAGAGGGTCAGTCCGTGAAAAAAGACATGCCCATGCTGATATTGGATAATAGTATTCAATCTGCACAAGTCGCAGAGGCTGAAGCTAAACTGCGTTCCCAGCAGCAGGAGACGGCTCTCCAACAGACACGGATCAATGATGCACAGAACAACCTCCAAAAAGCACAGATCGATTTCGATCGGACAAGCCGGTTGGTGGAAAAGAAGGCTGAAACACAGGAGCAGCTGGATAATGCGAAGAATGAATTGGAAAAAAAGAAGATCGCCGTACAGAATGAAATGGCCAGCTTGCGGGTGACGGAGAAAAAGGTGGCTGAGTCTCAAGCCCAGATCAATACTGCCAAAGCAGGTTCTGGAAAATATGTGGTGCGTGCCCCCGCTGATGGACTCATTCTTCTGGTCACCGCACGTTCAGGTTCGGCAGTTAGCCCAGGCATCTCCTTTGCTCAACTCGCTCCTGCGGGCAAACTAACTGCACTATGCGAAGTGGACGAGCTTTTCGCTGAGCAAGTGAAGAATGGACAACGATCTTATATAACCTATAAAGGATACCCTGATACCATTTCAACGGGCACCGTACTCTACACCGCACCTTACCTCAAGAAGAAATCACTCTTCAGCGATCAGGTGGGAGAGAAGGAGGATCGTCGAGTGCGTGAAGTGCGCATCCTCCTCGATAATCAGGACATGCTCATCAACAGGCAAGTGGAATGCCACATCATCACTCAATAAGCCATCGGACATGTTGCGATACGCTTGGCAATTCATGAAATACGACAAGGCCAAAAGTCTGGGCATCGTCATCGGAATCATCATCAGCATCTTCCTGATTGGTCAGCAGACCGGCATTTTCATATTCCTCACGAATGCGATGAAAGCCCTAGTGGTCAACTCGAAGTCCGATCTCTGGGTGGTGGACAGCAAGACGGTCAATGCCAATGCACTGGGAAAACTGGACATACGGAAAGTTCGTGAGATCCAAAGCGTGGAAGGTGTTGCCCAAGTTTTTCCCGTGGTCGTTGCCGGGGGTACTGCACAATTCGACAATGGGACAACGGCGGGCGTACAGGTTATCGGTAGTGATGAGCCCGCCTATAGGATCGGCCTGAAGAAAGAAAAAATCATCGGAGGAAAGATAGAGGACCTACTTGAGGATGGCGCGGTGAGTGCCGATTATTTCGATCGGGCCACACTCGGTGGTGCCTTATTGGGCACTCGTTTCGAAATAAACGGCAAGAAAGCGGTGATCGCCGTCCAAACTCGAGGTGTACGGGGGTTCGGGGGTGTGTTCCTGTTCACGAACATCGAAAAAGCAAGGTTTTTTGGAAATCAGTCCAATAATACGGTTAGTGCGGTTCTTCTTGATGTCACTCCCGGGACAGACCCCATTATGGTCAGGGACAGGATAAACAAGTCTGTTTTCGGCGTGCGGGCTTGGACTTCAAAGGACTTCGAAGCGTCCACGGTCAATTTCCTGCTCTCCAACAGCGGGATCGGTTTCAGCATCGGATCACTGATCGTTTTTGCGCTCATAGCCGGATTCTTCATCATCGGACTGACCATGTATTCCGCAGCACTCGATCGCATCCGGGACTACGGAACACTCAAAGGTATCGGAGCCTCCAATGGATATATAGTTCGACTCATCCTGCTTCAGGCATTCCTGTTTTCATTGGTCGGCTTCGCTCTAGGATACCTGTTCATAGACCTCTTCCGGCGTGGTGTGTCCAAAGCAGGAACGGTCTTTGAATTCACTCCGGGGATCATCTTCGCTTTTTTCGTGGTCACCCTGGTGATATCGATCGGAGGGGCCTCATTTGCCATCAAAAGGATCATCTCTCTTGAACCCGCATCGGTCTTCAGGGGATAAAATATTCGGTTATGCGTATCAGATACCTATTTGCCTTGATCGTGATCGGACTTCATGCAAACGCTCAGCAACCCCGAAGCGTCACCATGAGTCTCGACGAGGCGCTGACCATAGCCGCACGACAACAGCCGGACCTGCAGAACGCCCACGCCAACATCCGATACGCACAAGCATCCACTAAAGTGGCGAAAGCGGGCTATCTGCCACAACTTACGCTGGAAACCGACATGCGCTACAACACCATCGTCCCCACAAACATCCTGCCCGGAAACGCACTCAACCCTACTGGAGACCCGAACAAGCTCATCCCCATCAAATTCAACACGGCCTGGAACACAGCAGCAGGCCTGCGACTCATCCAACCACTTTATGACCCGACCAAACTGGTGGCTATAAACAATACCAAGACGGTTGAGAACTTGGCGCTGGCACAGGAGAAAAGATTGAAAGCGGACCGAGAGGAAGAGATCGCGCAAGCTTGGTTCTCCCTGCTGCTCGACAGGTCTAGGATCACCTTTTCCGCTAAAGACGAAGAACGGGCAAAAGGCAATGCCAATATCATCGAAGAACAATTGAAGAGCGGACGTGCCCTCGACAATGATCTGATGGATGCCCGATTACGCATCCGTACCGCCAGAATCGAAAAAGAGAAGATCGAACAGGATATCCTCACAGGACAAGTCAATCTAAGCGCCCTTTTAGGATACGACAGCCTCCTGCTCATCACGCCTTCCGAAAGATTGATGGAGGTCCCTGCGCTCCGAGACAGCACCTGGATGTCAGAAATAGACGCTGCGGAAGGTGCAGAAAACAGGCCTGAACTTGAAGAGGAAAAGATCAACCTGGACATCAAGAATCTGGAATTGGACAGCAAGAAAGCGGAACGCCTGCCCAAACTGAATTTCGAGGGATTCCTCGGCGCAAATCATTTCAATCAGCAGTTCAACCCTTTCATGAATTGGTATGGCAATAGCTTTCTTGGCCTGAGTTTACGCTGGCCCCTGTACAAAGGGGGGGCTACACGCTATGAGGTGGATCAGGCCGGCATACAGGCTGAACAGCAAACCAATACGGTTCGGAAACTGAGACAGCAATTTTACTACGACCTTGTGAAAACAAGACAAAATCTGGCCTACCAATGGAAGCTTGTCCATCTTCAGAAAGAACGCATAGCCATCCGTGAAGATAGGATCACTCTTGTAAAAAGCCGATTGCAGGAAGGAAGGGCCAGACCACAGGACCTTCTTGATGAGGATACCCAACTGCTTCTGGAACAGGATACCCTTTACCGACAACTCCATGATTTTCTCGTTGCCCGAATCGCTTATAACAAAGCAAGGGGGAAACAGACGCTGCGCTGATAACAGTTCCAACCCGGGTATCCATCATTGGGTTTTATTCAGTAATTTTTCTGCTGATATTCTTAAGGAATGAGCAACAGCTACCTAAAATTTCTGGGCCTCCCGACCTTGTTCGGTACGGAAAGGACAAAAGAGATCCTCATCGTCAACCCTACCGCCGCCTCATCACGGGTGGATGCGGAATCCAGCAGCCTGCTGATATATGACTACGATGAAGATCACCTGAATGAATCCCGTTCGGAGCGTATAGAGGATTGCCTGAATTACAAGAATTCAAAACGCGTAACCTGGATAAACATCGACGGGATCAGGAAAGCGGAGGTGGAGTTGGTCTGTAATCATTATGGCGTTCATAGTCTCCTGGTTGAAGATATATTGAGCATGGGGCAACGTCCCAAAATGGACGAAGTGGAAAATGTGGTATTCTGCCTGCTGAACATGCTTTATTTCAATGAAGAGAACAAGACGGTGGAGACCGAACAGATCAGCATCGTTCTGGGTGCGGATTTTCTGCTTTCCTTCCAGGAAGATTCATCCCGTGATGTTTTCGATCCCATCAGGGTGAAGATTCATATGCCGAAAAGCCAAATCAGGATGAGGAAAAGCGATTACCTCTGTTATGCGATGCTGGATATGATCGTCGACAATTATTTTGTGGTCATGGAGAAACTAGGCGAACAGATCGAGCTGTTGGAGGAAGAAGTCATTCGCCGAAGCAGCACGAGGGCTCTCGCCAAGATCAACCAACTCCGAAAGGAACTCATCGTGCTGAAAAGGAACACAGGCCCCGTCAGAGACCTTGTCAACAATATGGTCCGAAGCGAAAGCGACCTGCTGGAGGACCGGACCATGAAATATTTCAAGGATGTTTCTGATCACATCAATCAGGCTTATGACCTCGCAGAGAACTATCGTGACATGATGGTCGGGCTGCAGGATCTATACATCAACAATGTCAATCTGAAGATGAATGAAGTGATGAAGGTGATGGCCATTGTAACCTGTCTGCTCGCTCCGGCTACTGTGATCGGCGGTATCTTCGGAATGAATTTCGATATCATCCCCTATGCACACCAACATTGGGGGTTTTATTTCGCGGTCACCATGATGCTCCTCATTCCGCTCTGGATGCTTTGGGCATTCCGGAAAAGAGGATGGTTCTGACAAATAAAAACCCATTTTATGAATAAAATGATCCTGTTATTATCGGTCCTTTTCTACACAACTGATTCTTCAGCTCAGGACGACCCATATGCCAATCTAAAGAAAGCGGGCATCGACCTTCCCGTTCCCACCAAGCCCATCGCCAACTATGTGAAATATGTACGAACAGGAAACCTGGTCTTCGTATCTGGACATGGGCCCAATAAGGCCAATGGTGAACAGGTCACCGGGAAAATTGGAGAAGGTCTTGAGTTGAAGGATGGATATGAGGCCGCGAGGCTCACTGGCATACAACTGATCGCCACCTTGCAAGATGCCACAGGCGGAGACCTGAGAAAAGTGAAGCGTGTCGTGAAACTGCTCGGTTTGGTAAACTGCGTTCCTTCGTTCACTCAACAACCTGCGGTCATCAATGGGTGTTCCGATCTCATGGTGGAAATATTCGGAGAGAAAGGCCGGCATGCCAGATCCGCGATCGGCGTGAACTCTCTTCCGGGTAATATCCCCGTGGAAGTGGAAATGGTGGTTGAGCTGGAATAAGACTTACACCATCTTTTTTTTATATACCGGCACTGCACTGCAAGCCTCCCCGTACATCAGGCTTTTCACATAGGGTTGTAGCTTTTTCGTGATCTCCAAGTATGCGTATTCACCGATGGGTTCATCCCCACATCCCTTGACCACTACGCGTTGATCCCGGTATTTTTCCGGATCGATGTTTCCCAGATTGCCTATGAAGATGCTTTTACGAAATTCGTCGGGCGTTCCGGAAAAAGCCTGCGCCCCGACAGCAGTTAGTTGTGCAGCAATGAGCATGTAGGCCCACATGGGAATGATCGCGTCTGCGGAACAGAATACGGAGACTTTCATACCAGCGTATGCAGACCAGTTTTTTGTCTGCATCGATTCCCGGAAATCCTTTTCTTTCAGGATTATTCCCCTGAACAAGAAATCCTTCAGGTCAACTGAAGCAATATCCTCCTTGGGAATAAAACTGGAGGGATCAAGGGTAATGAGGCCACTTTCCGCCACTTTATTGACAATCATGTCTCCCATGCTTCAAAGGTAAGCAGAAGCAAGGGCATGAAAAAAGCCGCCCCTTGGCGGCTTTCCTTATTTTCTTGAGGTATCAATATCCTGCAGCACGACGGGTGTCCTTTACATCTGCCGCCTTGCGAAGTGCTTCCATGGAACTGAAATTGGCATATTGGCGTATTTGGGCTTCCGCTGCCTTTCGTAGCTGATCTATGGAAGTGGGATTGGAAACCGCTCCAAGACTTTTCACCTGAACATAATAAACACCATTGGCTCCTTCAATCGGCGCCGATACCTTGGTTTGGTTGTTCTTGTCGAATGATGCACCGATCACCTTGGGTTCGCTCCCCAGATCACGAACGAATGCCTCGGAAAACCTGACAGAATCCGCCGTTCCTACCTGAACAGCATGCTTTGCTGCAATGGCTTCAAGCGTGTTTGAGCCCGCTGTCTTGCTGATGATCTCCGCGGCCTTCTTCCGGTTGCGGAGGATAGGCTCAACCATGGTCCTGGCCACAGCAGCAGACTGGACACCTTCCTCATAACTTCCTGTAACAGCTAAAACAACATATTTATCCTTCAGGTCAAAGGGTTCAGAAACAGAACCGACATTGTTGTCGAATATCCATTTAACCATCTGACGCGAGGGCATGCCACCGACGGCATAATCCATCTCACGTATATTGTCCGCCAAACGTTTGTTCAACTTCATCTTCATCACATTATCATCGAATCCCTTTTGACTACGGCTGTTTCCCGAGAATTGAGTGGCTGCAGCTGAAGCAGCATTATCTGTTTCAGGACTGCTTACGATGGCCTTGGCCACATACGCGATCTTGTATGCTTCCTCATAGTTCCTTTGGTTCAATACCTCCATGATGTGATAACCGAAAACGGTTTTGACAATATCACGGTCACCGGCTTTTTTAAAGAAGGAGAAATCCCAGAATTCCTTGGCCAGATTGATATCCGATGATGCGATGTTGTATTCTCCACCGATGGTCTTGCTTCCCTCGTCTTCACTAAACGATGCTGCCAAGGCTTTGAAATCTCCGCCGCCTTTAACTAAAGCAAAAACACTATCGGCAAGTTTTTTAGCTGCGCTGTCGCTTCTTTTGGCTTGACCCGTCTGAGGATCCACGGTGCCAATGAGAATATGGCGTA
>CAIKEH010000011.1 GCA_903826405.1 uncultured bacterium | reverse complement strand
TTCCACTGATATTGCCGATTTTCACAAATCCCGTGTTATCGTATAAATCACTCCCAACTACAGTTCCATTATCGTATTGTACATTTTGTGCATCATAATCAGAACCAAACCCACTGATGATTTTCGTTTTACCAGTCCACCGGCTTCCGGATACCACTACTGTAATCTCTACTGAATTGTCAGTATAGGAGTATACTCCATTTAATGTACCTGATTCACTACTCGACGCTACTCTTTCAGGAGCAGGATTATCTACTGGAACTGACTCGGTAGACGTATTCGGCATGTCACCTTTTATCGTACTTACCCTGAAGCCAGGTTCGTTATTGCCGGAATAAACACCATCGTGGGTGCTTTTGTTAATGTCTAATCTAAAGGATGGTGTAGACGGGTATTTTGAAGAGCTAATCTCACGAACAGAGCAATCCAAAGTCATCTTATCCGAGCTATTTGATGTCAGAGTGTATTTCCCTGAATAATTCACTGTTTGGTTGTCCTTTGAGCTTACCTGTATCATATCAATACCGCCATCAGGTTTGATGGTGAAAGTGTAGTCTATAGCCGGTACTACTATGGGATTGCCATTTACGACCATTTCCGTTCCATCACGACCCTTTAAGTTGTATTCAGGCTGGGTACCGAAATACTTTTGATTGAGCGATAAATCAGCCACTTGCTTGTCAGCTGTGAGTTCAGCCATTTTCAGCCACCCCATGGTTTTCACGCCTGAAACATTGGTGAAGTCCACATACCCAAACCCATTCTTCACTTGCTGGACAAAGACGGACTCACCATTGACCAGGTAGGCAGATCTCATGGATGACTCATCTGGCTCCCGGTAGAAGTAAGATTTACCCATGGAAGACTGCACTTGATAAGTCGTTTGCGACTGATAAGCCGGGGGAATATCGGCAGTGGCTACCACATCCGAATTAACGGTACTGTCTTTTACTGGAGTTGAGGGGCTATTAGCCTGGTAACAGCCTGATAAAATAAGAATGATGAGAGAGGGAAGCAGTCTATGTACCAACTGAGCAGAGATTGAGTGAAAATTAGGCAAATCCCTATTAGTTCGATTTATCTACAGCTAGATTTAGGTAAGAAAACAGGTTATTTACCAACTTTAACCAATTTTCTCAAATAGGCTCAGCTAGAAATGGCTTTAATGGGGTCAGACCTGTTAACAGATTTGGCATCCCATTTCACCCAGAACATCAAACCAATACGTGTCGATTTTGTCGGTTAGTGGCAGCACCAGGATGAAAAAAGCTGGGGGTTAGCCCAGCTCTCAAAACAAAAACCATGACAAATATTTCTACTCCTCCACAGTAGGAGTATCTGGGGCATTGCTCATTACGGATTCGATACCGTTGTCCCTAGCACCAACGGATTCATACATTTCGCTGTTCCCGATGACTTCCCCATTTCCCGCTTTAAGGGTGAAGTAGGGTTTCTCGTTCTTGGAGACCAACTTGTTGAATTTGGAGGCGTCTGAAGCGTTCTTATTGACCGACTCTATCCCGTTTAGGCAGGCTGCCTTGGTGGTATAACCTTCACTGGCAAGGATGATTTCTCCATTGCCTGCTTTCAGGTTGAAATAGAACTGACCGTCCTTGCCGGTCTTGACAGTAAACTTTCCCATATGGCAGAATTAGGTTTATGGGAGGGTAGAAAATGGTGGAATAGGAGGGAAGGGATGCCGTGTAACGATTCGTAATGATATGAACGATGTAGGCTTCCGAATATTGACTGTTTTCGAAACGGTGAATCGAAGAATAAGGAAGTAACTAGGTGCATTCAATTGAGCGATACCTGGTGGAGCTTACAAAGGGACTGGAAGGAGATGTTGGTACTTGAGGTGAAATAAAAAGCCACCCTCAAGTGTTGGGGGTGGCTATGTTTTTAGTAGTTGAATCTAGCCTCTAACTTTCAGATTAAGTATTTGTTATTACATTTAAACAGACTCTCCAAGTAGAGGTCAATTCAATTCAATAATTACATCTTGAGCTACATATGCTTCCATTATTTTGCCTACAGGAATGACAATTTCTTTCCCTTTTTTCAGTAGGAACAATGGCGTTAACGCAACGGAAAGGGCTACTGTAGCTCCCACGGTACTTTTGCCTTCTTTTTTACCATTAGTTGCATGAATAGGGACTTTTTGTCCATCGATAGCTCGAACACCACTAAATTAAATTTTAATTTCTCCTAGCTGACCTAATGATTTCGCATGATTTGTTTCTTCAATTGTGGAAAAAAATCTTAGCACCTTGTGCTATCAAAGTATCTTTGTTTATAACTACTGGCTCAGTAGTGACAAAGTCTACAAGGTCTCCACTTTGAGCAGTTTTAGAAGAGATTTCAGATAAGGACTTCGCATACAATATGGTGCCTTCTTCTAATCTGATTTTTCTACTTTGAGAAAAGATTGATGTAGAGATTAGAATAAATATCACGCTGCAGATGAAATTTAATGACACCATATGATTTAATCTTTGCTGGTGTTTGACAATGCAATTCAAATTTATCTGCAATAAAGTGATTTTTACATTTATGGACTTAACCCCAAAATGTATAACTACTTAATATTAATTTTCTAGTGTGTTGCCAAGTATGTGATTTCAGATTGAGTTAAAGCACGGTTGTATATGCGGATGTCGTCAATGTCACCATTGAAGGTTCTGGGGTCATTACCTGATGACCAGAACTCTCCAATGACCAATTTCACATCCGCTACGGTATTTATATTTTGTGTGTTGTAGAATGCATTGTCCACAAAGAACACCCCATCGATATAGACCTTCACTGTTGTGATATTGGTCCCAGCATTTTGGTCATAAATGAAGCTATAGTTGTGCCATTTCCCATCACCCACCTTGGAGTTTTGTACACCAGCTAATGAACCACCATTATCTACAGCTATAATGGGGACTCCTCCAGTCCAACTCTGCATGAAGATGGAGTATCCCTGCCCTGAATTATAAGGCTTACCCCAGGTCAGCAGATGGCTGGCGTTGTACAGGGGCTCCACCCTTTTGGCCCACAGGGAGACACTTCTGGTATTTGCACCCAGTATCCCGCTATATTGAGTTTGAATTTTGGTGCCAGACACCCCATTGAAGTGATACGCTTTATTAGAGTACCCAGACCTGTCCTTTGTCAGGGTAGCGCCAGTAACTACTCCATTATATCCGTTTCCACTGGCGTCGTTGGCATTACCACTGAACGGGTAGTAGACAATTAACCCATTAGTCAGATTGACCGATGAGGAGTTGGATGATTTGGCGATGTCTAGCTGACCAATTTGTAGAGGATTTGGTGTCTCTTTCTGGCAAGCAACGGCTAAAAAGGCTACTAATGAAATCTGAATCAATGATTTACCACGCATGACATTTAATTTTTAAGGTGTGTAATGCTGTGGTAAAAGAGGAGCTAAAGGATTTCCACGGTTCGGGTACGGCAAATTACCGTATACCCAGAAACCGCAGGCCAAATAGTGAATAAAAAAGGTAATAATTTAGGTGTTTTACCAAGTTGGGGATTGGTAAGGGTTATTTTCTAGATCATGTGAGTGGTGAGTTATCTGGTGTTTAGTCCCATTACTATGAATTGGAGTTCCCCCAAAACTCAAACTAATACATGTCGGTTCTGCGGCTTGTCAGTTGGGGAGTGTTGTATTTATCTACAAGTAGATAGGGTATGAGTCATCCAGGGGGCTAAGACATTTCATCATGCAGTGATATGTAATCTTTCAACGACTCCGTTTTGTGTATACTTTTTCGTACTTAAATCTGAGTGGCCATTTTCGTATTTATGCGTTACGTTTCTTCATTTCAATTGAATGACAATGGTTTTGAAAATCAGGGTTTGTACTGGTGCAGTCAGGGATGATTGATATGAATTAATCCGAACGAGAAAATCGGCATTGACAGGGAGATGAAAATGCGCAGTTTGCATTTCTTTCAAAAAAAAACCGGCAGTGAAGTCTGCCGGTTCTGAGGTGTGTTATTTTGATCATCTTTGGCTACGGAGTTCTTCGATTCGGTCACCTACTTTCCCGCTCCACTTTTTGGCGCGCAGGGCAAGCAGGATCATGAAAATCCCAAAAAGAACGGCGAAAGTGGCGATCAGCCAAGTCATGGCCAAAGCCCCCGCTCCGGGCCTTGCGATGACGAAAAGTCCTGAAATGACGGAGAGGATACCCCCTAATATCAGCCACCCTTCATTGTCGATCTCCTTGCGCAGGCGGATTGCGGCGTAGATCTCCAGTATGCCTGTGAAGAGCCAACTGATTCCCATCAAGGTTACCAGGAAGATGGCCGTCATGCCTGGTTTCGTGAAACAGACAACACCGGCAATGATATTGATTATTCCCAGCAGGAGGATTAGCCACCAGTTCTTTTCATCGTTCCTGCCTTGCCAGCCTGCATGGGCTAAAGATATCCCCTGTGCGATGACCGAGAAGGCGAAAAGCCAGGCCAATGTGACCACGGTAACCCCGGGCCAGGCGTAGGTGAGTACGCCAAAAATAATGCTGAAGATCCCTGTGAACAGGATGTTCTTCCATGCTTTTTTCAATATCCCTTTCATGTGTAGCAGTTTTGGTTGCCCTTAAGATCGAGATTTTCAGGATAATTCCGTGATCCAACCTGTCCCGTTTTCTCACCATGGTTTCGTTGACTCTTTGGCATTTCCTTCTATTGAACTAACTTACTCCCATGTCGCGTATAGTCAGCTTTGGAGAGATCATGATGAAGCTTTCGCCTTCAGGTGTCCGCCGTTTTTCACAGGCCGGTCAGCTCAACATACTCTATAGTGGCTCTGAGGCCAATGTCAGTGCAGCCCTGCGTCAATGGGGGCAGGATTCCGTGCATGTCACCCGATTCCCCGATAATGATCTCGGCCATGCGGCCCAAGCCTCCTGGACCTCACTGGGGGTGGATATGCGCCATGTGCAATTCGGAGGGGAGCGGCTCGGTCTGTATTTTGTTGAGAATGGAGCACTCATGCGTTCCACCAGAATCATTTACGATCGGCTGCCTTCCTCATTTGCTTCATCCGAAAGGGGAATGTATGATTGGGAGCAGATCCTGGCAGGATGTGATTGGTTCCATTGGTCAGGTATCACACCTGCTCTTTCCTCTGGTGCCGCTGCTGCTCTTTTAGAAGGCATACAAGTTTGTAATTCCAAAAAAATACCGGTATCCGGTGATATCAACTACCGCTCGGGCCTCTGGCGCTATGGGAAGACCCCCGGTCAGATCATGGAACCCATGATCGCGGGAAGTTCCGTGATCGTTGCAGGGCCGGGAGATACCAAAAAGATACTCGATATCGAACCCGCTTCGGATACCTCCGATCCCTTCGAGTCCGTGAGCAGACAACTCATGGCCAGATTCCCGCGCATCACTCATGTGATCAGCTCATCCAGGGAGAATATAACTGCAACGCACAACCGTTTGTTGGGTATGCTATGGGATGGATCCGAACTGAAGGTCTCCCGTACTTACGATCTGGACAATATCGTTGAAAGGATCGGAAGTGGTGATGCCCTGATCGCGGGATTCATCCATGGCAGACTGAAGGGATGGGATGAACAAAGATCCCTTGATCTGGCCGTGGCTGCCGCTGCCATCAAACACAGTATTGAGGGTGATGTTTGTCTGGCTTCACTGGATGAGGTGTTGGAAGTTATGGAAGGTGGTTCGGGTGGTAAAATCAAAAGATGACCATGGGAAGATTCTCTTCAGAAGAAGTATATGGCAAGATTGGAGATACGGGTTTGCTGCCCCTCTTCAATATCGCGGATCTGGAGGTTTGCAAAGAGGTCATCCGCGCCAGTTATCAGGCAGGCCTTCGCGCATTCGAGCTCACTAACCGGGATAAACAAGCATTGGGGATATTCCGGAAACTAGCACCCTTTGTGGCGGAGGAAATGCCTGATCTCAGTTTGGGGGCAGGTACTATATTGGACGGGCACTCCGCTGAACAATTCATGGATGCCGGAGCTGATTTCATCATTGCACCTACCATGGACCCGGATACTGCTGCGGCTTGCAGAGAAAGGCATGTGCCTTGGATTCCAGGAACCATGACACCCACCGAGATCCATCATGCCTATAAATATGGTGCAGAGGTGATCAAGATATTTCCCTCATCCGTTCTGGGGGTGGAATACCTGCGACAGATACTTGCCCCACTGCCTTTCGTCAAAGCCATTGTGACCGGTGGGGTCAAAATGGACGGCCCTTCGATTGTTTCCTGGAAAGAGGCGGGTGTATTCGCCATCGGACTGGGTTCCGGATTGTTTACGCATGACCTGATCAGCAGGCATGATTATGCAGGAATTACCAAAAAGATAATGCATCTGCGCACCTTCATGGGTTGATGGTTCAGACCATGTCCTCTTTTGCGGCCAATGCAATCATCATTCCCCTGGATAGGTTAACCTGATAAAGGGAACTTCATCGAAAGGGGATCCGAACTGTTCATTCTTTTCCATTTTAACGGGATCGATCTGCATGCATAGCCATCTTTTGATTTGTCGGTTTCATCTGCAATGAACGCCCCGCGAATTGTCGTATTTTAATGCCATGAAATTTTTCTTGATCCTTTCTTTGCTTTTTTTTGGTGTCCAGTTGTATGGGCAAACTCATAAAGCTACGATCCCGGTGGTGAACCTCATTCTGGATACGGATATCGGACCTGATTATGATGACGTTGGGGCGATGGCCGTCATGCATGCTTTGGCTGATAGCGGTGAGGTGAATATTCTTGCCACGATGGCCTCCAATAAGTCGAAGTACATAGCTCCTGTGCTGAGTGTGCTGAATACCTGGTTCGGAAGACCCGGAATCCCGATCGGCGTGGTCCGGAGTAATGCGGTTGACTTGCATGCCTGGCAGAAATGGGATTCTCTGATCGTTACAGATTATCCTCATTTGATACAGTCCAATGATCAGGCTGAAGATGCATTGGGGCTGTACAGGAAGATACTCGCTGCTCAGCCCGATCATAGCGTAACGGTATGTACCATTGGATTTTTCACTAATCTGTCCGATCTGCTACATTCCGGCCCGGACCAATGGTCATCCCTAAATGGAGTTGAACTGGTTGCAAAGAAGGTCAAACAGCTCGTTTCCATGGCAGGAAAATTCCCTGAGGGGAAAGAGTTCAATGTATTAATGGATGCAGCATCCTCGACATATGTTTCTGAGCACTGGCCTACCCCGATCATCTTCAGTGGCTTTGAGGTTGGAGAAAAGATCCATACCGGTCTTCCCATATCGAGGGACAGTTCCTTCATTAAATCACCGGTGAAAGACGTTTTTGCCCGTTGTCTGCCCATGGCAAAAGAGGATATCGCAGGAAGAATGAGTTGGGACGAGACGGCCGTATTGGTTGCCATCAGGGGATATGCAGGCTTTTACGATATCATGGAGGGGTGGTTCAACTGTGATCCAAAAGGCTACAATAGTTGGGATGAGAATGGGGAAGGGCATTTTTATATTGTTCAAAAATCTTCAGTTCGGGAAATGGAACAGCTCATCAATGCCCTCATCGGGCATCGGCCAACGGCAAGACAATGACCTTCGTGCTGCGATTTATTCATTCCATTTTTCTTCTGCTTCACCGACCGATACTAAAAAGGGGATATCGCCGTTTTTACGGTAGAACAGCCTCATGGTTCAAGCGATATGGCCCAAGCAGGGCCGGGTAGTGAAGCAGCATTTGCATGCAAAGGAGGGATCTGAGACGTCGGGTCCCTTTGCTTTTTGAATTCAACATGAAAGGGGTTTAATATCCCTCCAATATCTTCAGGTAATCCTATATCTAGGGAACATACTTCAGCCATTTTGATCAGTTCAAATAGGGTTTAACCTGATTCATGTAGGCTAGGTTAGCACATGAATTATGATGATTCTCCATGTTGTCTTTTGAGTGCAAATGGAAGTATCAAGCATTCGTCGTATGCTTATAACAAAAACGCCCATGTCATTTAGCATGGGCGTTTTATAAGACGGTTGATTGTGCAGATAATACCGGCCGATATGGATTTTATGTTGAGTTAATCCCCTGTGATGGAATGTACTCTTGCAGGGCCTTTCTTCAATGTGCCTTTCCATTTATATATGACGCAATCACATGGATCAAAAGGCGGCATGTCTTCTGATTCAAAAATGACCTGATCACCGAAATAACCGAAAACATCCACGGCACATGTTTTCCGCATGATGACTTCTGCTGGTCCGTCATCCACTTCGAGGTCGAAAAGATCACGATCGAAGATTTTTTTATCCAACATCTTGATCTGAAGACTCTTATCGATCTTTATACTGGAACTGGTGTTATTAATGGCATCTTCGATCGGATTCTGTATGTCGAGGGATTGAAGGGTTATGTCTGAGTTGCTTACATCAAATCCATCATCACCAGAATACTGGCTGGTTACGGCATGTACATTCCAGCTTGAATGGGACAAGCCCAAAACCGAAACTCCATCTAGATCATCAGCTGAATTATCATCAAGCCCCAAGTCGTTAGGGTCGGGATTTCCCAAATAATATGCATAGATGGCGATGGCTTTGAATTCTGAGGAATGTGTTGCTGCCGTGGTAGGAGTGGTCACACCATCTTTTTCAGCGGGAGTGGCACCCAAGAACCAAACTCCTCCGTTATTGGCGAGGGTCTCCACTGTGCCGTTTTCCTTGCAGGCATAAAAATAAACCGTTTCTGCAAGCATCCGGGAGCCTGTATTAAAGATGAGTGCCGCACGATCAAGCATTCTCATGGGCTGTATGCCATTCTGTATGAGTATGTTGGTGTTGTTCTCAATGGTCAGAGTCACACCGTCCAGCACATGTACTTCCTTGGAGATCACATAATTGTTCTTTTTGCTGAAGACCGTATTTTGAGTGATGTCTCCCGTTATATAAACCGTCTTTGCTGCTGCATTCACCGCTGAAGCTAATTCAGGGTTGTCGAACTGCTTTTTGGCAGCACTATTTTTTAAAGAGATATCTTCCTTTTGGCACGAGCTGAAAAGTCCCATGAAAAGAAGAGCTTGAATAATTCGTTTTTTCATGACAGGTGTATTTGGTTGTTGATTAAGGTTTTTCAATTATTTGGCCGTGCTTCAAGCGGTAAGCTGGTCTTGGATGAGAAAAGCTATCAGGATGCTAAGGGGTTACGGATTAGAATTTAAGGTACTTTATTAACAAGATTCAGCAAATAGCTCATTTAGGTTAATCCAAAAGTAGATGCATATAATCGTCAACTTCTTTTTACAGTTTTAGAATTGGTCTGCATTTAGGATGCACTTCAGTACCTTTAATTCATGCGCTTGATTTTCAACATTTACAGGTTCTTTTGGATGATGGTTTTCTTGCATCTTTTTGCAGCCTGTTCCAAGAGTTTGAGCCCGGTGGTTCCGCCAGAACCGCCGCTACCACCTGCTACCAAGGGAATTCCAGTGGATTATTGGCTGACACGCGGGGACCATAGTGCGTTACTTGAAAGCCATCCTGCTGGCATTTATTTCACCGATGCAAGCAACAGTTACACCAACATTTTGGTGGATTCCACGACAACATACCAATCCATTGATGGATTCGGATATACCCTTACCGGGGGAAGTGCGCAATTGATCAATCACATGGATGCATCTTCTCGTGAAGCCCTGCTTCAGGAACTTTTTTCTCCTAGCCCTGCTGGTATTGGTGTGAGTTACCTCAGAGTCAGTATCGGAGCTTCGGACCTCAGTGATCATCCGTATACTTATGACGATATCGCCCCTGGAACTTTAGACACTAATCTCACTCAATTCAGCCTGGATCCAGATCGATCGGGAGGTAACGGAATGATACCTTTGCTCAGAAAGATCCTGTCCATCAATCCCGGGATCCGTATCCTCGGTTCACCCTGGAGTCCTCCGACCTGGATGAAGGATAATGGCAGTTTCAAGGGTGGAAGCCTCAAGCCTGAATTTTATAGTGTCTATTCCCGCTATTTCGTTCGGTATATTCAGGAAATGGCCGTAGAAGGGATCACCATCGACGCCATCACACCTCAGAACGAACCGCTCAATCCGAATAATACACCGAGTCTGAGCATGACCTCGGATGAGCAAAGGGATTTTATCAAGACCGCCCTGGGTCCTGAGTTGAAATCAGCAGGAATCAAGACACGGATCATCGTTTGGGACCATAACTGTGATGTGCCGGCATATCCAATGAATATCCTGAACGATGCGTCTGCCCGTGAATTCGTGGATGGTTCCGCTTTCCATCTATATGCTGGTGATATCAGCGTGTTGTCCGGTTTGCACGACTTGTTTCCGGATAAGAATCTTTATTTCACCGAGCAGTGGACAGGCTCAAAAGGAAGTTTTGATGGGGATCTGAAATGGCATATCAAAAATGTCATCATAGGCTCCTTGAGGAATTGGAGCAGGAATGCATTGGAATGGAATATGGCCAATGATCCGCTTTTTGGGCCGCATACTGCGGGTGGATGTACCGAATGTATGGGCGCCCTTACGATCAATGGATCAGTAGTGACCCGGAATGTTTCTTATTACATCATCGCACACGCATCCACATTCATCCCACCCGGCTCTGTTCGTATCGCCAGCACGAATTCGGGTTCACTTTCCACCGTTGCTTTCCTGACTCCTGTGGGAAAAAAGGTTTTGATCGTACTCAACGAAGATGGGACGTCGGTCAATTTCAATATTGTTTTCGCTGGACGAAAAGCGGTGATGTCCATGCCTCCTGCAACAGTGGGCACATTCGTCTGGTAGCAAGGTGCATCACAATCGGCTGACCCAGTGAAGTCCTGCTTCTCCGATTCTGTAATAGGGAAGAACCATGCTATTCATGGACTTGTCTTTGGAAAATGCCCTTTTGATCTTCGGGTAAAGCCAATACGCGAATTTCGTCGAGGCAATTCCGATCCCTGCTCCGGCGACGACATCACTGAACCAATGCTGGTTATTGTAGAGTCTGAGATATCCCGTTGCAATGGCACAAGCATAACCGGCGATACCATACCAGGGTGATCTTTCGTGATATTCCTGCCAGAGGAATTCCGCGGTCATAAAAGCTTCCGCAGTATGTCCTGATGGGAAGGAATGGTAAGCCAGACTGTCCCTGTTTGTTGGAGATCTTTCCTTAACCACATGTTTCAGCGTGAACACCGTACCTCCCATGACCGCTGTTGAAATGGCCAGGATCATCGTCCTGTCCTTGAGATCATGCTTCCCTTTTACTCCTGCCATATTGAGGCCATATACAGCGAGGGCAGGAACGAATCTCAAATAGTCGTCCATATGGTTCAGATCATGTGGACGATTGTTCCATAACTCATCCTGGATCTGATCGTTTAAATTCCAAAGAGGCTTTGATCGGATGGCGATAATGCCATAGCCAGTGAGTGCGGCGGGTACGACCATTCCTTTCCAGGGAAATTTTCCGATAGCGAGATCGGATGGTTTTTTGCCCAGTCCAAACAGAGAATCTTTGGAAAATTCTTGTTGGGCTGATCCATGCAGGAATGCGATCAGTGCGATCAGTATCATACGAATCGGTCTCAATGGGGCGGACATATTTGTTCAAGCATGATATTTGCTGTTGGTGACGGGTAAATATATCAATTATGCCTAACAGTTATTTCAAGTGCGTATGAAGACAATTGAAATCTCACTGGTGTAGCATTTGCTTTTGGTCGAATGGTATTCGTTTTGAGTGCCGGCAAATTTTGTATGGTCAAGCTGGTTATTTTGCCTTTTTTAAGTAAAAGGTAGTATCTGCAAATTTATATTTCTGCCGGGAAGGGGAATATTTAAGAACTCCTGATCTTCACCTTTACTGACGCGGCTTGTGATACACATGCAGACTGATTCTTTTGATTTCCCAAATATCTATTTGATCCCGCTTACACCAGTAACGAGAAACAAAAAAGGCCACCTCATGGTGACCTTTAGCTTTTCGATTAGGATAATTCATTCAAGAGAGTTCGGAATGTCATATGGGGCTTTTCAGGAAATGCCAAGATGTTCAGGTATCAATGAACACGTGTTCATGAAATCTTTTCATGGAGATGGAGGCAAGATCACAGAGATGTGGAAGGAAGGATTTTCGAGGGGGATCGGTACTTATCGGTGACAGACATGGAATTTATCTTCCGACCCTGTGAATGTAGGTTAATTACCGACTTTTAAGGCATTGTTCAGTAGTATTCGGATATAAGGTTTAATTAATCCAAAAAACCGATTAAATTATCCATTCGCCGATAAAATTGATCTGATTGGCGGTTTTTAATTGGTAATCAGTTTAGTGTGGTTTTTTAATGGAAGGCTTAATCCTGGTTTCTTATACTTACCTTGAAATAAACCCCTGAAATGCGATCGCTACTTTTCTTTTCCCTGATATTCATTTCATTAAGCCCTTTCAGTAAGGTTTTTTGCCAGAAGGCGGATCAGTTATCGGTAAAGGGGCTTATTTCTCGGGTTGAAGTGGTTAGAGATAAGTGGGGTGTCAATCATATTTATGCAGGAAATACGCATGACCTCTTTTTTGCTCAAGGCTATTGTGCGGCAAGGGACAGGCTTTTTCAGTTTGAAGTTTGGCGAAGGCAAGCTACGGGAACGGTTGCTGAAATGTTGGGCATTCGTGAATTGAGCAGGGATATCGGTACAAGATTGTTTCGTTTCAGGGGTGATATGGAGAAGGAACTGAATCATTATCATCCACAGGGAGCAATGATCATTCGTTCCTACGTGGAGGGAGTGAATGCATATATCGGAGAGGTTTTGAATTCTCCGGATAAATTGCCTGTTGAATTCCGACTCCTGCATATTCTTCCCGAAAATTGGACGCCTGAAGTGGTCATTTCCCGACATCAGGGCCTGTTAGGCAATATGCCTGTGGAATTGGATATGGGTCGTGCCGTTGCAGCCGTCGGTTCCAAAAAAGTGAAGGAGATATCGTGGTTCCATCCTCAGGATCCGAATATCGAATTGGACAGTAGTATTCGTAGCGAGCTGCTGAGTAAGGATATCCTTCGACTTTACAATGCGTATAGAAAAGACATCACTTTTGTTGCAGCTGATCTGGACAGAACAGCAATAGATAAAGATGCGGTGCTCAATCGCCTGAATCCTGATTCCGATCCGGCTAACCTGATCGGGAGAGCCGATCAGGAAGGGAGTAATAATTGGGTCATCAGTGGTAAAAGAACTTCAACCGGGCATACCTTGTTGGCTAACGATCCGCATAGGAAAATCGCGGTTCCATCACTGCGTTACATCGTACATCTTATGGCTCCTGGTTGGAATGTCATAGGTGGGGGAGAACCGGAGATCCCCGGAGTTTCCATTGGTCATAATGAGTATGGCGCATGGGGGCTCACCATCTTCGAAACAGATGGCGAAGACTTATACGTCTATGATACCGATCCTGATCATCCGGATAGTTATCGATATAAGGGACAGTGGCTAAAGATGGGATCTGTCCGTGAAACGATCAGGATAAGAGATGCAAAAGATACCGTGGTGACAATGCAGTATACCCTTCATGGTCCTGTAACGTTCACGGATACGCTGAATCATAAGGCGTATGCAGTCCGATGTGCCTGGCTTGAACCCGGCGGGGCACCCTATCTGGCATCTTTACGAATCGATCAAGCCAGGACATGGGATGAATTCCGCACTGCCTGTTCATACAGCCATATCCCTGGAGAGAATATGATCTGGGCCGATCGTAAAGGAAACATCGGCTGGCAGGCAGTGGGGATAACTCCGATACGTAAAAATTTTTCCGGATTGGTTCCTGTTCCTGGTGATGGACGTTATGAATGGGCGGGCTACCTCCCCATCAAGGACAGGCCGCATGTATATAATCCGGCAAAAGGATTTTTTGCCACTGCCAATCAGAATGTAACCCCTGGAAATTACACCCGATGGGACGCCATCGGATATACCTGGTCCGATCCTTTTCGGGGAGACCGGATCAATGAGGTTTTGGGAGTCGGTAGCAAGATCACGATGGAGGATATGAAGGCATTGCAGACCGATTATTTCTCTATGGCCGCAAGGAAATTAGTTCCATTGCTGGTGTGGGTGGATTTCCAGGACACGCTCACCTCACTGGCAAAAGATTCCCTGTTGACATGGAATCTCATTTTGGATAAGGGTAGCATACCTGCTGGCATTTACAATCAATGGGAGAAGGAGATTTTATCGCGGGCCAACCGGCAATTCGTACCTGATCCAATAAAAGGGTTGATCGGAATGCAGCTATTCAAGGTCATAGAGCGATTGACGAAGTTCATGCCACAGGAAGAGATGAAAGAATTCGTACGGGAGAGTTTCAAAGATGCCGTTTCCACCATGGTAAAACGATTTGGCAACTCAATAGCTGGGTGGACCTATGGCCAGGAGCGGTACAAGCATGTCACGTTGGAACATCAATTGAATAACGTCGTGGATGCTGATCTGAAAAAGAAATTGAATCTAGGTCCACTGCCAAGAGGAGGAAATGCCTATACTCCGGGTTCCACAGGGAGCAGCGATAACCAGATGAGTGGTGCCAGTTTTCGGTTTCTCGTGGACACAGGTGATTGGGATAAGGCACTCATGATCAATACTCCGGGGCAGTCAGGTGATCCGGGAAGTCCCTACTATGGCAACCTTTTCTCCCTTTGGGCCACTGATCAATACTTTCCGGCTTATTATTCCAGGCAAAAAGTGGACAGTGCTTCTGCCGGTAAAATGATTCTCTTGCCAGTGAAATGATCATCGTCATTCCCCTGTGGTGTATACTCGGTCCTGAAATCGTCGTAAAGATGTGGCTTTCGCAAGATTGAAAATTATAGAAAACCCAATTCAAGTTTGGCGACCTCGGACATCATGTCCTTGTTCCATGCAGGAGTCCAGGTCACCTCCACGTGAACATCATTCACCCAATCCAGTTCGTGTATCTTTTTGTCCACATCATGGGGAAGGGTTTGTGCAGCTGGACAGCTGGGCGCGGTAAGGGTCATCACCACCTGAACATTATTTATGGGCAGGACATTGACCTCGTAGATCAATCCAAGGTCCCAAATGTTCACCGGGATCTCAGGATCGAAGATCTCCTGGATCCGTTCGATCACTTTTTCTTTTTGTTCTTGTTCGGTCATTTTCTTCTACAAATATGGGCTTAATGAATCGGGATTTTATGATGTTCCATGGTATCTGCCCCTTTCCATGAAATATCATTTCGTCGTTTTAGCTTGCCAGGCCATTGCGTCTAGCTTCATCTGTTTGATCATGCTGCGCAGTCCATTGGAGCGGGTCTGTGCCAGATGGGTGCTCATTCCGATCTTGTCGATGAAGCGCATGTCCGCTTCAATGATCTCGGTTGCAGTTTGACCTGATAGCACCCTGATCAGCATGCTGATCAAGCCTTTCACGATCACGGCATCGCTGTCGGCCTGGAACCAAACCCTTCCATCGATGTATTCTGACACCATCCAGACCGTAGATTGGCATCCCCTGATCTTATTTTCTGGCCTTTTATCCGCATCTGACAGCAGGGGAAGTTTCTTCCCCATGTCTATGATATATTCATACTTGTCTTCCCAATTATCGAACAGTGCGAATTCATCGACGATCTCGGATTCTATGACCGATATGGATGGTTTTCCGTTCATATCATTTCATCATTCGTATGACTTTCTGTATTCCGGCGATCAGGATATCGATCTCCTCAAAGGTATTGTACATGGCGAAAGATGCACGTGTCGTACCCGGTATCCCCAGCCGGGCCATCAAGGGTTGGGTGCAGTGGTGCCCTGTCCTCACCGCGATGCCCTGATTGTCGAGCAATATCCCTATGTCCTGGGGGTGGACACCGTCGATGACGAAGGAACATACACTCACTTTGTTTGGAGTGTTACCCATGATGCGCAGACTCTCTATCGACAGCAGCGCATTCGTGGCATAGGCCAGTAGTTCGTCCTCGTGGTGTCTTATGTTCAACTTGCCTATGGAGGTGATTAGATCCAATGCTGATCCCAGTGCTATCGTATCCGCAATGTTAGGAGTGCCGGCTTCAAATTTATACGGCAGTTCATTGAAAGTGGTTTCTTTGAAACTGACCTCACGGATCATCTCTCCTCCACCTTGAAAGGGAGGCATGGATTCCAGAATTTCTTTTTTCCCATATAAAACACCAACTCCAGTGGGTCCGTACACTTTATGGCCTGAGAAAGCGAAGAAGTCGGCTTGCAGATCCTGGACATCGATGTCCAAATGAACGGTCGACTGTGCACCGTCGACCATGACCAATGCTCCCATCCGGTGGGCGGCTTCGATGATCTGCTTGACCGGATTGATCACTCCCAATGCATTGGATGCATGCACGACGGACACCATACGAGTATTAGCCGAAAGCAGCTTAAGGTATTCATCGAAAAGGAATTCGCCGTTGTCACCGATGGGCACGACACGCAAATTGGCACCCTTCTCCTTCGCGATGAGTTGCCAGGGCACGATATTGGAATGATGTTCCAGAGTGGAGATGATGATCTCATCACCTTCTTTCAATTGTGATCGTCCCCAGGAATTGGCCACGAGGTTGATGCTTTCTGTCGTTCCGCGGGTGAAGATGATCTCTTCCACGTGTTTTGCATTGATGAATCCGCGTACCTTTTCCCGGGTGGACTCATATGCGATCGTGGCCTCTTCCGCCAAAGTATGGATACCACGATGTATGTTGGCATTGTATCGGGAGTAGTAATCCGTAAGTGTATCAATGACGGCTTTGGGCTTTTGTGTGGTCGCGGCATTGTCCAGATAGACCAGCTGCTTACCCTTGACTTGTCGATCCAGGATCGGGAATTGCTGCCGGATGGCAGATAGATCTATATTCGAAAGCACGTTTTTGGACATGTTCAGAAGTTGAATTCCAGTCTTTCTGAGATCAGTTCATCAACATGGGCCCTTAGTGCAGGGAGTTGGATCTTGTCCAGAATGTCCACTGCATAGGCATGGAGCAGGAGTGATCTTGCATTTTTCTCGCTGATACCCCTGGAGCGCAGATAGAAAAGTGCATCATCATCCGGACGACCGACCGTACATCCATGCGAACATTTCACATCATCAGCGAATATCTCCAATTGAGGTTTGGTATTGACCGTTGCATGATCGCCCAGCAGTATGTTCTTGTTGGACTGGTATGCGTTGGTTTTTTGCGCATCTTTCCTGACGAAGATCTTTCCATTGAAAACACCCGTGGAATGACCGTCCAGAATACCCTTGTACAATTCATTGCTCAAGCAATGGGGTTTTGCGTTATCCACTATGGTATGGTTGTCCACCAAGGTATTGCCGTTCAGCAGGTATAATCCGTACATATGGGATTCGCCGTATTCGGCCTCCATGATCATGTCCAGGTTGTTCCTCACCAGTCCTCCGCTTAGGGAAATGGTAACGGCATTGGTCAGGGATTTTCCAATTTGGCGGATGGATGTTGTTCCTACATGATGGGCTTTTGCTCCCTCATCCTGAATCTTGTAGTAGTATACCGAGGCGTCTTTTTCAACCAACACTTCTGTCACTTCATTAGTGAAACTTTCATGACCCAGTGTGGCATAGGTGGTGGCAAGATGTATGCTCGACCCGGCGCCTACATGAACCAAGGTTCGTGGTTGACTCAAGGTATATCCTTTCCTGCTGTCGCTCACCTGATAGATGTAGACTGGTCTCGCCAATGTTTTTCCCGGAGGTACAGCTATGAAAATCCCCTTGCTGGAAAAGGCGGCATTCAATGCATGTATTCCATCGGGATGGTAGGGCGTGCTTTGGCCAAGTGTGGACTTCACTTTGTCTGCGTATTCAGTGGATGCTGCAGCCACTGAAAGGGGGAGAAGCACCAATTCATCCTGGGCATGGTTGACCATTGATAATGCCGGAGCATAGATGCCATTTATGAAAAAGATCGTTGTTGCTTGGTCATGATCCGGCAGGAGATGGTCCTGCAGATCCTCGATGGTCAGCCCAGAGTCGTGAAGCGGATATGTAAGATCTTTGCGAAACAGGCTACTGACCTTGACGTATCTCCATTCTTCATGCTTCGCTTTAGGGATCCCCAGTTGGTTGAAATCCTTGAAGGCACGGTCACTGAAATCGGAAAGGGAATCTCCGGGTAAAGACTCGTGTAATTCAGTGATATGGTTTATCGATTCCTGCATGTTGTTCTTTGGTTATTCTCCGGCAAGTGCCCATTCACTCTTGATGAAATCGTAACCCTTCTCCTCTAGTTCCAAAGCCAGTTCCTTGGTTCCTGATTTGACGATTCGACCGTTGTAGAGTACATGAACGAAATCGGGCACGATATAGTCCAGTAAACGTTGATAGTGGGTGACCAGCAGGAAAGAGTTGTCCTTATTTCGATATTGGTTGACGCCGTTTGCGACAATGCGAAGTGCGTCTATGTCCAGTCCGGAATCCGTCTCGTCCAGGATCGCCAGTTTGGGTTCCAGCATGGCCATCTGGAAGATCTCGTTCCGCTTTTTCTCACCGCCGGAAAACCCTTCGTTGAGGGAACGCGAAAGTAATGATTGGTCTATCTGGACCAGTTTCATTTTTTCCTTCATCATTTTAAGGAAGCCGACGGCATCCAGAGCTTCCAGACCTCGATGTTTCCTGGTTTCGTTGACGGCGGCCTTTATGAAGTTTGTCGTACTGACACCGGGGATTTCCACGGGGTATTGGAAAGCCAGGAAAATACCTTCTCGGGCCCGCTCTTCCGGGGCCATATCCAGGAGGTCCTTGCCGAGGAAATCGACCGAACCAGCTGTGACTTCAAAGTTTTGCCGACCGGCGAGAACAGAGGCCAGGGTGCTTTTTCCTGATCCATTCGGCCCCATGATGGCATGTACTTCGCCTGCCTTGATCTCGAGGTTGATGCCTTTGAGGATAGGTTTGTCTTCCAGTCCTGCCTGAAGGTTCTTGATGGATAACATGTGCATGCGTTGATTCTTGTTCTTGTCTGTGTCGTTTGCGGGAATATTCTATCCCACACTTCCTTCCAGGGAGATCGCCAGCAGTTTCTGTGCTTCGACCGCGAATTCCATGGGTAATTGGTTCATGACTTCTTTGGCGAAACCGTTTATGATCAATGCAACGGCAGCTTCGGTATCAATACCACGCTGGTTGCAGTAAAAGATCTGGTCCTCACCGATCTTAGAAGTAGTGGCTTCATGTTCGACTATGGCGGATGAGTTCTTCACTTCTATGTATGGGAATGTGTGGGCGCCACACTGATCGCCGAGCAACAAGGAGTCACATTGACTGAAATTCCTGGCTTTGACGGCATTTCGTCCAACTTGGACGAGTCCACGATAACTGTTGTTGCTTTTGCCCGCCGAAATTCCTTTAGATACGATCCGGCTTCGGGTATGCTTTCCGATATGGATCATTTTGGTGCCGGTGTCCGCCTGTTGCATATTGTTTGTGACGGCAACGGAGTAGAACTCGCCAACAGAGTAATCTCCCTTTAGGATTACGCTGGGATATTTCCAGGTGATGGCTGATCCGGTCTCCACTTGTGTCCAGGAGATCTTGGCATGATCACCCTGACAAATGCCCCGCTTGGTCACGAAATTATAAATGCCGCCTATTCCTTCCTTGTTGCCGGGATACCAGTTCTGCACCGTGGAGTATTTGACTTCGGACTTTTCGAATGCGGATATCTCCACTACGGCAGCATGGAGTTGGTGCTCATCACGCATAGGGGCGGTACAGCCTTCGAGATAGCTGACATAACTGCCTGCTTCCGCTACGATCAGTGTTCTTTCGAACTGCCCCGTGTTCGCTGCATTGATGCGGAAATAGGTGGAAAGTTCCATGGGGCAACGTACGCCTTCAGGTATATAACAGAAAGAGCCATCACTGAAAACTGCCGAATTCAATGCGGTGAAATAATTGTCCGTATAAGGTACGACGGAACCAAGGTGCTTTCGGATCAATTCGGGATGCTCATGGACAGCCTCACTCATGGAACAAAAAATGATACCCAGTTCCGCGAGTTCGGCCTTGAAAGTGGTGGCTACGGAAACGCTATCCATCACTGCATCTACGGCAACACCGGTAAGCCTTTTTTGTTCCTGAAGGGAGATGCCTAACTTTTCGAAAGTGAGCCTGAGTTCGGGATCAATCTCATCGAGACTGTTTGGGGTGATCTTTTGTTTGGGAGCTGAATAATAGATGATGTCCTGATAGTCGATTGGCGGAAAAGCCACATTGGCCCATTTCGGGGTTTCCATGGTCAGCCAGTGCCGGTAGGCTTTCAGGCGGTATTCCAACATCCAGTCCGGTTCGTTCTTTTTTGCGGAAATGAATCGTATGGTATTCTCATTCAATCCTTTAGGTGCGGATTCCGACTCTATATCGGTAACAAATCCATACTTATATTCCGAGCTGGTTATCTGATCTAACAATTCTTCGTTCTCTTCAGGCATTGGCCGTTGGTGATTTGAAGTGCAAAATTCCTAAAAGAAGATGGATATCTAACATCGATAAGAAGAAATGCATAGGTTAACCCTGTTTTTTTCCGTATTTCGTAAGGCTGTTTCCCTAAGGGAGGCACTAAACGGGCTTTTTGCTTTATTGTTCATTTACAGATACATATGTAACATTGCATATCTTGGAACTCTTAGAAATGTTGTACACATGGGGAATACAATTTTGGTAACGGGGGCATACGGAAATTTGGGACAGGCCGTGGTCAGGGTTTTTCGCTCCAAGGGGTATGCTATCATCGGGATGGCGGCTCCCGGCGAAAAAGTTCCTGAAGGTTTTGATCCCCAGGGGGTGGACATGACCACAGTGGACCTTCTTGATGATGCCTCCAGTTCAGCAATTTGGGGAGATTGGAATTCAAGGAAGATCGATGTGGCCGTTTTCACCGTGGGTGGCTTCGCGATGGGTGGACTTGCTGAAACCAGTTCTGCAGACATCGAAAAGCAGATCAGACTCAATTTCATTACCCTTTACCATATGGTCAGGCCTTTGTTCCTGAAGATGATGAAACAAGGGCATGGAAGGATCTTTATGATTGGATCACGTCCAGGTGGCGATATGCGGATGTCTAAAGGCATGGTGGCATATGGATTCGCCAAATCGCTCGTGTTCCGTCTCGCCGAAATGGTCAATCTCGAGGCTGAAGGATCGGATGTGGTTGCGTCTGTGGTGATACCGAGCGTAATCGATACCCCACAAAACAGGATATCGATGCCAGATGCCGATTTTTCTGCTTGGGTGAAGCCAGATGATATCGCGGAGGTCATCCATTTCCATTGTAGCCAGGAGGCGTCTTCCTTGCGTGAGCCTATCATCCGGATGTATGGCAGATCATAGCATTCCTTCTCTGACAAATATCCCATTTGTTTGACTTCAGGTAAGGTTTCTACATCCTATGAATCAGGAAACAGATGTTGCAAGGCGCAATCCCATTTGACTATCTTTAATTCAAACCTATCGATATGAACAGGACCAAAGAAAGTCTTCAGGTGGAATTGGATACTTCTTTTTTATACGGCCAATTGTCCCAAGTGCAAAAGGATCAAGGCCTTTCTGAAGTGCTGAGGCAGATGTCCGGCATAGAGCAGGAGCATGCTTTACATGCACTGGAGAAGATACGGGAGACTGAACCTGGATTCCCTATGCCCGGTCCAAGCCGCAGGGCCAGAATCCAATGGAAATTGGGAAAAATTTTCGGCTACGATTACATCCTCGGCCAATTGATGAGTACGGAATACAAAATGGCTCAAACAGCGGTTCAGTCAAAAGTCATGAAAGGTGGGATCCCCAGTGGTATGGAAAGCACACACCTCCGAATCGTGGAGGCAGTGAGTGCGAATCAGCCTTCCATGGTGACGGGAGGATTTCTGACCAAACTCGAGGGTCGACATCGCTCGGTAGGTGGCAATGCTTTACGTGCCGCGGTCATGGGGGCGAACGATGGGCTGGTCTCCAATATGAGTCTGGTCATGGGTGTTGCCGGTGCTGCTGCCAGTAGTAAGACCATTCTCATGACCGGACTGGCGGGATTGCTTGCCGGTGCTTTGTCCATGTCTCTCGGAGAATGGTTGTCCGTACAAAGTTCCCGGGAACTGTATCAGCGTCAGATAGATCTTGAGGAAGAAGAAATGGAAAATTCGCCGGAACAGGAGAAAAAAGAGCTCACTCTTCTCTATCTGGCCAAAGGCATGTCTCATTCTCAGGCGACTGATATGGTGAGTAAGATCTTCGAGAACAAGGAAACAGCATTGAACACCATGGTCCGTGAAGAACTGGGTATAGATAAGGAGGAACTTGGTGGATCTGCCTGGGTGGCTGCTTTCACTTCATTCATACTCTTCGCAATCGGAGCGATCATTCCCGTCTTTCCTTTCTTTTTCACGGAAGGGAACCATGCCGTTCTGCTTAGTCTGGGTTTCTGTATTCTGGGATTGTTCACTATTGGGGGGTCCATCACCCTATTCACGGGCAGAAGTGTTCTGTTTTCCGGATTCCGAATGGTGCTCTTTGGTCTTGCGGCCGCAGCCATAACCTTTGGTATCGGAAGATTGATTGGTGTTTCTATAGGTGGATAATCTCTTCGTAACTCAGATCACGATGTCATGGACTTTGTGTCTGGCTCATGTGTGCCTTCTCTTTTTTCCGGAAATATCCTCGGAATAGGAAATTGTGTTGGAGGGCTTTCATGTTTTCATTGAATTCTGCCGTTCCTTTCTCCACATTAGACAAGGATCTGCTGAGGTTTCCTGCCATGACTGTATCCTTCAACAATTTGTTCAGGGTACCATTGCCACGCTGGATCTCCTGATCCATGCCGGTCGTAAACTGATCCAGGTGCAGAGCTAATTGATCGGCTTCACCGGCCACTTTTCTGAGTATACCTATGGTCTCTCCCATATCGATGACTATGCTGCTGTCCCGTAGAAGTTTACCAATGTTCCCTTTGCCGGCTTTCACATCGCCAACGATCGTGGTCAGATCCCCGGTCATCCATTCTGCATTTCCAGCCGCTTTTTCGATGTGCGATAGGGACCTTTTCAGCCCAATGGCCAAACTTGTATCATTGAGTACCTTCCAAAGGCCTTCACTGGAATTGATACGGTTGACCGTGAACTTCAATTTTTCCGTTATTTCTGCGATATTCCGGTTGCTTTTTGATAGTGTCTCCATCATCTCTTCGGGACTCACCTTTAGTTTGGAGCTCAAGAGATCGCCATTGGTTGCATACGGGGAGTCCGAAGTTCCAGGAAATATATTCACGACTCGGTTGCCTATCAGCCCGTCCGTACCAATTCCTGCAGAAGCATTCTGCCGAATGATCCTGTCCATGTCCTTCTTGATCAACATATCCACCTGTATCGTGGTATCATCCAGGATCTTCACTTTTTTCACCGTACCTATATCAATACCTCCGTATCTGACATTGTTGCCCTGCTTGAGGCCACCCACATTCCTGAACCGTGCGGAAAGGCTGTAACTGCTTTGGAAAAGGCTGATGTTCTGCCCGACCATGAAAAGGGCGAAGATGAGAGCTGCCAATCCTGCCAGCACGAATAAGCCTAATTTCAGTTTGTCCCATTTTTTGGTTGCCATATTGTTGTCATTCAAAAAAATCCCTGATCTTTTTATCCTTTGAGCGGGAAAGCCCGTCATAACTGTCCTCCGCGTAGCATTTCCCATCTATGAGTATGACCACGCGGTCGGCTGTTTCACGCACGCATTTCATATCGTGCGAGATGATGAGTGAACTTGTCTTGTATCGCTCCCGAATGCTCACCATCAGCTCGTTAATTTCTCCGGCCGTGATCGGATCAAGGCCTGTGGTAGGTTCATCGTAAAGTATGATTTCGGGTCGGAGGATCAACGTGCGGGCGAGGGCTATCCTTTTTCTCATTCCGCCCGACAGTTCGATGGGCATCATATCCAGCGTGTGCCCTAATCCCACATTTTCCAGCGCCTCCCTGACCATTTGATCCACCTGATCCTGGGTCACTACGATCCAATGCCTGCGAAGCGGGAATTCCAGATTCTCGCGAACGGTCATTGAATCATAGAGCGCATTGCTCTGGAATAGAAATCCCAATTTGACCCGTATCTGGTCCAGTTCCTCGTGGTCGAGTTCGGGGATACTGTGCCCGAGAACATGAATCTCCCCCTCATCGGCTTCCAGCAACCCGATGATGCATTTGATCAGCACCGATTTTCCGGACCCCGATTTGCCTAATACGACGAGGTTCTCACTTCTGTATAGCGAAAGATCGAACCCATCCAGAACTTTATTGGAACCGAATGACTTTTTGAGTCCACGGATGCGGACCACTTCCTCGGAAAGATGTTCTTTAAGTCTGTGGGTCTTTATTTCAGGATAAATGGCCATAACATCAGTTTAATCCCATCAGGTCAGTGATCTGCACGGAGATCAGATCGATCAGGAAAACGAGTATGGAAGAGAGTACGACCGCCGAGTTGGCCGATCTGCCCACACCTTCGGTCCCTTTGTTCGAATGATATCCTTTATGACAACCTACCAAGCCTATGGCGAAACCGAAGAAATAGGTCTTGACGAATGCCGGCATCACATCTCCGAATGTGAGATTCCTGAATACTTCATCCCAATAGAACCCGAAGCTGGTCGCACCCCTTATGTTTATGCCTATGTATGAACCGTAAAGGGAGATCGCATCAGACAGGATCACCAATATGGGTAGCATAAGTGTGGTGGCAAGCACACGGGTGAATACGAGGTATTTGAAAGGGTTGGTGCCGGAAACCTCCATGGCGTCGATCTGCTCCGTCACTTTCATGGATCCGAGCTCTGCACCGATACTGGAGCCGATCTTTCCAGCAAAGATCAGGGCCGTGATGACCGGCCCTATTTCACGAACGATGGCAATGCCAACCATGCCCGGCAGGGCGGATTCCAAGCCATATTGCACCAAGTTAGGCCTCAGCTGCATGGTCAGAACAAGTCCCATGATGAATCCGGTCAGCCCTACCAGAGGTAGTGATTTGTATCCTATAATGAAACATTGACGAATGAATTCTTGGAATTCATAGCGAGGTCTGAATCCCTCGGCGAAGAACTTGCCCGTGAATCCGGCGAGTCCTCCGGCTTCTTCCAAAAATGGGCGGACTTTAAGTGGGATGTTCAACTTGATAATCTTTATCAAATCTGTCCCTTTCCCCTGATTTATCTGCTGAAGCAGGTCATATTCCCGGATGACTGTGGTCATTCCCACCCAGGCATGATTCGATCTTTTTACGACATTAAAGATTATTTTAGGCTCCTCATGTCAGGCCATTACATTTCGCAACATTCAGGTTATACCATTCACAACCGAGTCAAATTGGTTCGTGGTGGGAGGGATTATTTCTCCTGTCTGCTCGAACTTATAAAGGCTTCAAAGCATAGCATTCACTTTCAGACTTACATATTCGAAGAGGATGAGACCGGAGAGATGGTCGCCAGTGCACTTGAAAAAGCAGCGGACAGAGGTGTGGTGATCTACATGATGGCCGATGGTTATGCATCTCAAAAATTATCTGGTTCTTTTACCCAAAGGATGAAGGCATCGGGGATACGATTCAGGCTTTTTGAACCGATCCTCAAGAGTGATAACTATTATTTCGGTCGCCGTCTTCATCAGAAAGTGGTGGTGGCAGATGCACATGTCGGATTGGTTGCCGGAGTGAATATCAGTAATCGATACAATGATATGCCTGGCCAGGCAGCCTGGATGGATTGGGCCATTCTTGTTGAAGGTGAGGCAGCCGTTTCACTGAACAGGGTATGTGCTGAAATGTGGTCACGTTCCTCGATCATAAAAAGGAAAGCCTTGGACTCAGGATTGAAACCTGAAATACAACCGAATTGGTCGTGTCTGGTCAGCGTACGGAGAAACGATTGGGTCCAACGAAAAAATCAGATATCCCGGACTTATTTGAACATGTTAAAGGATTCCAGGGATCATATCATCATGATGTCAAGTTATTTCCTTCCTGGCCGGTCTATCCGGAAAGGCATGTCCCGGGCTGCTGGTCGGGGAGTCAAAGTGAGTCTTATCCTGGCGGGCAGATCGGACATTGCCTTGGCCAAACATGCAGAAAGATATTTGTACAGATGGTTGCTGGGAAAGGGCATCAAGATATATGAGTATCCTTCCAATGTCCTGCACGGAAAACTGGCAGTATGTGACGGCAAATTCGTTACCGGAGGATCCTATAACGTGAATAACCTCAGTGCATTTGCCAGCATTGAACTGAACCTGGATGTGCAGGACATGAAATTTTCGGCAGAAGTAGAAACGGCGCTTACGCATATTCGTGACCAGGAATGCGTTCAGGTTACGGAGGAGGTATATCGGACCGAATACGGATGGGTGTCCCGGGTGAAGCAGCAAGCGGCATATCAGTTGGTCCGACTCATGTTCTTCCTATTCACTTTTTATTTTCGTCAGCATTAAAGTCGCCCCTGAAGATGCGATGCCATAAGGATCTTGCGGTTCGGCCATTCCATCCGGAGAATCGTCCGCGCTGGACGACCAGTTTATTATCCTTCCCATGACCCAAATAATAATGAAAGACGAAATGGGCTTTAGGGTCTTTCCATCCGATCATCTGTCCAAAACGGAGATCATTAAAAACGAGGGTGTCATTCCAATATTCCGTTGTATGATACCCTTGTGAGAATCTCTTCAGCTGGGCGATCTCCTCATGGTCGGATATTTTGGAAAGCAGGGAGTCATTCCTTGGAAAAAAAGTGAAGAGCATTGGAGCATTTCCGTCGAATACCGAACGATATGCCGTATGGTATCCTGTTTCGTCTTCGACCGCCACGAACCATAGCCAGCTGTTGAGTGGGGCGGGAGTGGTGAAATGCCTGACCTGCCGTATGGCGATAGTCGACAGTGCAGATTTCACACGGGATTCGACGATGGATTTGTTGTACAGGCTATAACACAGGTAAAGTACGGGAAGAATCATTCCTGTAAGTGCCCACCGAATCCTGTGGGGGTGGTCAAGATGAAGAAAAAGCAGGGCCAGGCAACCGATGCCCGGCCAAATGGAAAAGAATGGGTCTATCACATAGATGGCATGGAAGGAAATGCGATCATGTGAGAACGGCTCGAACCAGCCTACCCCGTAATTGTTGAAGGCATCCAGCAATAGATGCAAGCCGATAAGCATGGTGAAAAATTGAAGCCATTTCAGGAAATGGATATCATGGGGCCGATGCCATTTTTCGGCTGCCATAGCGAGTCCTGCACTGATCAGGACAGTGAAAAGCAGGGAATGGGTCAGCCCTCGGTGTGCAAGCAGGGATTCGGGCGGCACCATCCATATATTCGCCAGAAAGTCGATGTCCGGGATGCTCTGTGCGAGAGCTCCCCAAAGCATGGCTTTCCGGCCAAGTTTCCTATCCAGAAGAACTTCACCCAAGCAGGCGCCAAGAGCGATATGGGTGAGGGAATCCATGTTCTTCCAAGTTACGAAAAAGGTGTCCTGTTGGACCAGCGGCTTTTAACTAAGAGGACAGACAGGTCAATTGATTTGGCAATTCACATGATTCCATATATTTTTTCATATTTGCATCATCATGCATGAGCTCTGGATCATATTTGGGGTGGTCCTGGTTTTACTGGGTATCGCCGGCAGTATCTTCCCACTGCTGCCCGGTCCGCCTTTATGTTATCTGGGTTTACTGTTGCAGCAGTTTCGTGAGCCGAGACCTTTTTCGCTTTCCTTTCTTATTTTGTGGGCTGGTATCGTGGTGTTCGTTGCATTGCTCGATTACCTGGTACCGATATACGGTGCAAATAAGTGGGGTGGCAGTAAATACGGTATCTGGGGCTGTACCCTGGGATTCGTACTTGCATTTTGGATGGGTCCCTGGGGTATGGTCATCGGGCCTTTTGCAGGTGCTTTTGTGGGGGAATGGCTCGCGTACCGGGATTCCACCCAAGCCTTGAAAGCCGCCCTGGGTTCATTCTACGGTTTCCTCTTCGGAACGCTGATCAAATTAGTGACCTGTCTGGTTATGGCATATTATTTCTTTGCCGCAATGGGAATATGATCGCTGAGTTCTATTTTCCGGGAACAATATTTCGTGTTTGTTGTTTAAAACCATAGTATGGGAGTATTGAAACAGATCGGTGAATATCTTTATATACGGAAGAGGGATCCAGAACAGCCCCGAAGCCAATGGCTGAAGTACATGCATGGCATCAACCGCATTTCGTTGATCATGTTTCTTGTCGGACTGATCATATTGGCCATCAAATTGGTGGTTAAAAAAGGCTAATTTATGTTCAGTCCATCCCAGATGCTCTCTGCTGCTTTTGCAGAGGCCAAGCCGCCTTTGCTCAACAGATCTCGCAATAGGTCATAATCCGAGATCATTCTTTCCCTCACCTTCAAGTCGAACAAGATCGATCGAAGTTCAATGGTGAGTGAATCCGGGTTGCAATCATCCTGGATCAATTCTTTCACTACAAATTTGTCCATGATGAGATTGACGAGGGATATGTACTTAATCCTGATCAGTCGTTTCCCGATCTGGTAGGAGATGGGGCTTGCCTTGTAACAGACTACTTCAGGAACACCAAAGAGAGCTGTTTCCAGCGTGGCTGTTCCGGAGGTTACCAGAGCTGCATCTGCTTTTTGGAGTAGGTCGTAAGTCTTGCCTTTGACGGCCATCACATTCGGATATCCCTTAATGATGGGTTGATAGAAATCATCATCGAGCGAAGGAGCTTTGGCGATGATGAATTGGATCTCGGGGAACTGTTTGCTGGTTTCGAGCATGACCGGTAGTTTGGTCAGCACCTCCTGTTTGCGTGAACCGGGAAGCAGGGCAACAATCTTACCTTTTTTCTCCTTGGACTCTTGGGTGTTAGCGCCTTTGAATTCTTCTATGACCTGAACCAAGGGATGTCCGACATATTCGACGGGATATTTCCATTTGGCGTAAAAGTCCCGTTCAAAAGGCAGGATCACAAGCATCTGGTCCACCGCTTTCTTCAGGGTCTTCACCCGATTTTCTTTCCAGGCCCAAACCTGTGGAGAAATGTAATAAACGGTTCGGAGTCCTTTTCCCTTGCAGAACTTGGCCATTGGGATATTGAACCCGGGGTAGTCTATGAAGATCACTACATCCGGAATGAAGGCCATCAAGTCTTTTTTACAAAAGCGCAGGTTGCGCAGGATGGTGGGCAGGTTCCTTACCACTTCAATGAAACCCATGAAGGCAAGGTCCCGGTAGTGCTTCACGACTTCGGCGCCCGCTTCCTGCATGAGGTCGCCACCCCAGCAGCGGAAGACCGCTGTCGGATCCAGTTTCCGGATCTCGCGGATGAGGTTGCTTCCGTGCAGGTCACCAGAGGCTTCTCCAGCGATCAGGTAGTACTTCATGGTGTGAGCAAGTTACATCAATTAGCCAGACCTCTTTCATGAAGCATCAAGGAGAATTCGCCTCTACTAATTGGCATATTTTTTCAATGTTATAGTCCCTGTTTTGAAGCAGGATTTGAGCGTGAATATTTGTCCTATATTTAAACAAACATAAAGTACGAACATGAATGTTTTTTCGACCTACCTGCATATGATGTGTTTGTCTTTCTGCATCACGATAGGCTTCATGCTCGATCATGAAAAACCGACAGCTTTTTTCACACCCTCAGGGAATGTCTCGCGAGACGTCCCCAATTCATCCGCTGGACTTTTCGATTCCGATGAGATCATTAAGATCCGGATCAAGGGAAATATCCGGGAATTGATGAATGATCGCAAGGATGTTCCGTCAGACCATCCCATGGTGATCTCTTATAACGATGGGACCAAGGATATCTCTATTGGAGTGCAGATGCGCTCACGGGGGCATTTCCGGAAGACGATGGGGGATTGCACTTATCCTCCTTTGCTGGTGGGGTTCGAACCATCAGAGGCATGGAGTGGATCCATATTCCGTGAGCAACGTAAGACGAAACTCGTCGTTCCCTGCAGTAATGGGCAATTGGTGACCAGAGAATGGCTGGCATACCGTATATATAATCTGATCACGCCCCTCAGTTTTCGTGTGAGGATGGTGGAACTCACCTTCACCGATGAGCGAAGTGGGAAGGATTACTCCACCACATATGGATTTTTTCTCGAGGAGGAAGGCCAGATGGCGCGTCGCAATGCCATGGTCAATCCTGTACAAGCAGCTAACCCGAAGCAATGTGCGGTAAAGCCTTTCCTCGACATGACGGTTTTTGAATACATGATCGGCAATACGGACTGGTCGGTTGAATATGGACAGAACGTCAAATTCCTCGCCGCGGACAGCATTTCGACCCCCGTGGCGGTTCCTTATGATTTTGACCAATCAGGACTTGTGGATGCACCCTATGCCAAGCCAGCTGAAGAACTTCAGCTTGGCTCTGTAGTTAACCGTCGTTACCGGGGATATTGTGTGCATGGGTCACCCTTGTTCGACAGTACAGTTGCATTATTCAAGCGTGTGCGACCTGAGGTCTGGAAATTAGTTGATAACACCGTTCTTTTCAATGACAAGGAAAAGAAGAAGACGATCAAATTCCTGGAGGGATTTTATTCCGTGCTTGCAGATGATGCAAAGTGGACAAAGGAATTCAATTATCCCTGTGACCCGCGGTTGCCAGGGGTGAATGTGGTCCTGAAGGGATTAAGGGAAGAATGATCAGCGTTTAAAATTGAAGACTGGAAACTTCCGAATGATTTCTTCTACACAGTTGAATTCGCGCAGATCCTACGCAAAGAATTTAAAAAGCAGTGCGCTGATGGCATAAACCAATGTTACGGCGAAGATGCCTTTGGCCGTCTGATCTCTCTTGGAATTGATGTATAAGGTGAAGAGAACTATGTTCAGCAGCAGACAGGGGATCGTTAGGGCGGTCACCAGGGGCTTGTTGGTTTTTAGGGCGTTCAGGAAATCACTGAAGGTGTACAGCCGGAATTTCCAGAAGTAGTATCCGAAGAAACTGATGACGGGAACCACTAAGCCTAGAAGAAGGCCCATTTTGATATTGTCTTGTTTGAAGTTTACCATTTGATGGATATTTCGAGTTTGGATTTGAGTTCGTGGTTGGTGAGGTCGAACTGAACAGGTACGACACTGACATAATTATTACGCAGGGCCCACACATCCGTATCCTTGCCCTTGTCGAAGTTTTGGAATTCGCCGGTCAGCCAATAATATTTCCTTCCCGTCGGATCTTTTCGTTCATGGAAATCTTCCTCGTATTTGGCATATGCCTGACGGCAAAATCGAATTCCCTTGATCAGAGAACTTTCTACGGCGGGTATGTTCACGTTCAGGCAAAGGTGTTTATCTGCTTTGATGGAAAGGATTTTTTCCACCAGTTTTCTTGCATAGACCTTCGCGCCGGTGAAATCTGCCTCTACGCTGTGGTCAAGCAGGCTGAAGCCTATGGATGGGATATTTTCTATAGATGCCTCAATGGCGGCACTCATGGTTCCCGAGTAGATCACATTGATGGAGTGGTTGGCACCATGGTTGATCCCGCTGATGCAGATATCGGGTTTCCGGTGCAGTACTTTGTCCACCGCTAATTTTACACAATCAACTGGAGTTCCGCTGCAGCCCCATGCTTCGATGCCTTCCAGGAATTTCACCTGGTGCAGGCGGAGGGGAAAACCTATGGTCACGGCATGTCCCATGCCGGACTGAGGCTTGTCGGGAGCCACAACAACCACTTTTCCCAGATCCTGGATGGATTCTACAAGATGGAGTATTCCGGGAGCCATGACACCGTCGTCATTGGTGACTAGGATTACTGGTCTGTGTTTTACTTTACCTTTTTTCGAAGCGGTTGATCTAGGCATGGATGTAAAAATCCGAAAATCCCCGACGCTTCCCAAATCGGCGTTCATATAAGCAATGTCAATAGGAGATTAAGCGGGCGGGGTTATAATTTTTTTGATAAAACTAAAATAATTAGTATTTTGCCCCAAATTAATTAGCATGGCACAGTCATTCGCCGGGAAAAATCTGAAATACCTCAGAAAGCTCAGGGGGCTTACTCAGGAGGAATTCGCAGCCAAATTGCAGATCAAGCGTTCCCTGCTGGGCGCTTATGAAGAAGAACGAGCGGAACCCAGGATCGATGTCCTGGAGTCTGTCAGCGATCTGTTCAAGGTTTCGCTGGATGATTTATTAAGAAGGGATCTCAACGAATCCCGTGGTGGATATTTGGCGAAAAGGCGACAGATGAAAATGGCCTCAGATACAAATCTTATACATTTTGTACCTGTGAAGGCTGCGGCAGGTTATTTAGCCGGCTATGCTGATCAGGAATTCATAGATGAGTTGAATACATTCACCCTTCCGATGTTGGGTGCTGGACAATACAGGGCTTTTGAGATCATAGGAGACAGCATGCTTCCCACACCGAGTGGTTCCGTTATCGTTGCCCAAAAGGTGGACGGCCTGGATGACGTACGGAACAACAATGCCTATGTGGTGGTCAGTCGAAATGAAGGGGTGGTTTATAAGCGCATACAGAAAAATGTGAAAAGTCGTAACAAACTCACCATGGTCAGTGACAATCCGAGTTTCCAACCCTATCATATGAATTCCGAAGATGTACTTGAACTTTGGCAGGCCCAGATGGTCATCAGCAAGATCGGAGTACAGAATCGATGGGATATGAACCAATTGGCAAATATGGTTTCCACTCTGCAGGAACAGGTCACGACATTGAAGAAGAGGATGAATTGATCAGCCCGTTCCCTGAATAAAGCCAACGTACTTTGTTTGTGGGTCCGGCATTCTGGATCTTCCGAATTAGAGCCTTGTAGGTGATGCCTTGAATGCCTTATGACTTTTTTGTGACTTAAGTCAGTTCAAAGATTTCTTTGGCTGCACGAAATGTCTGGCAGTGTGCCTCTACAATGGTTCTGATGTCAGGGGAGTAGCCTCCACCCATGGAAACCACTACCGGTATATTCAGTTTTTTCAAAGTGTTGAATACGAATTCATCCCTTTGCTTACACCCTTCCATGGTGACCTTCAATTTTCCGAATTTGTCGGTTTCTAGTATATCCACTCCGGACAGGTAAAAAGCGAAATCGGCTCCGTGATCCAAGATAGACGTTTCCAGATTTTGCTCCAGCAGATTCAGGTAAGTGTACGTATCTGTTCCATCTGCAAGGGGTATGTCCAGGTCCGAACTTTCCTTGTGGAAGGGATAATTATGAGCGCCATGCATGCTAAGGGTAAATACACGTGGCTCCTGGGCAAATAGCGCCGCGGTACCATTTCCTTGATGTACGTCCAGATCTATGATGATGATTCTTTCTGCAATTCGGTCATGTAACAATTGATTGGCTGCAACTGCGAAATCGTTGATCAGGCAGAAACCCTCGCCATGGTCTGCAAAAGCATGATGAGTCCCACCAGCCACATTCAATGCCACGCCAAGATCAAATGCGTGGGTACAGCAATCCAGAGTGCCTTGTGTGATCATCTTCTCCCTGCGAACGAGCAACTCTGATTGCGGGAAGCCTATCTTTCGTTGTTCTTTTTCGGAGAGTTGCAAGTCATTGAGTTTTTTAAGATAAGACGGCAAATGTGTTTTCAAGATTATCTGATCTGGACAGATACCTGGTGAAAAAAGGGAAGATGGTTCTATGATACCTTCATGCATAAGTTGCCCGGGGATCAGTTCATATTTGTCCATTGGGAAGCGATGACCTTCCGGCAAAGCATGAGCGTAAATAGGATCCCAGGCGATCTTTAATTTTTTCATTACAGCTATATTCATAGTTCCATCAAGGTTGGTCTACCCGTGACAGTAGGGATGATGGCGAAGATCCTGTCATGCTGATCCCGATCCACGAGTTTCAATCCGGTAAACCTGCTGAATGCGGGCAAAACCGCATATGTGGGCTTGAACTGATAGCATGGAAAGCTGAGGGATTGTTTTCCTAATCCATTTATCCTGATGCCGGGATGTATATGTCCGCAGAACACATAGGTGCCTGCAACCTCCGGGATATCCTGTTCGATGTCGTGAAGAAATCCAAAAGCACCGATGTTGTGATAAGATTCATATACGGTCAGACCTATGGAAGAATATAAATCCTCTGCAAGGCGATCGTGATTGCCTTTTACGAGTAATAAGGAAACCTGACTGATGGACTTCCGCCATCTTTCGAAGAGCTCATGTTCGCGGTTTTCATCGCTGTGAAATAGATCGCCGGTGAAAAGAATCACCTCCGGTTTGAAATGCTGTACCTGTTCCATCAATCGATGGAGGTCATCAAGGTATATCTGTTGAGGTATGGCAATACCTGATTTCCTGAAATGACCCGTTTTGCCTAAGTGGAGATCGGAAAGGACCAGCGTTTTGAGTTTTTCCAAATAAATGCATCTGCCCGGACTGATCCAGCATGATTCACCATTCAACTCGAGCTTTACAGGCGCCTGCATGTCCGCCAGATTGTTTATGGACGTTTCTTTTCCTCTTCTGGCGGTAAGTTGTTTACAGTATTGATCACCAGGATAAGGCCTTTGGCCCAAACTGACACAAGATTTATTTGTGATGCATCCAGTTTGGAAATTTGGTGGATGATGGTATAGCTCTGAAGAGGCATTTCTCCTTCATTGACCTGCTCCATAATCTCTTTCAATTTGTGTCGGGCTTTCTTGGGGGGATAGGACGCGAATTCCTGGAAATTAAGTTCTGCCTTACCATCATCCACGTGTTTTTTAAGCCACCAGGCCACAGGTTGTATGTTGTTGTACCAAGGATATGCGGTTTGATTGCTGTGGCAATCGTAACACGATTTTTTCAGGATCTCCTGCACGGGTTGCGGTACTGAATAGCGTGAGCTGATTTCACTAGGAAATGGGCCACTGCTTTGGTTCTTTTCCGGATGGATGAATTGAATGATCACCAGAATGAAGAGTAGAAGTAAGGCTATTTTTTTGATCATGTGGGTGTTTTGGGATCATTTGAAATATTTCTCTGCTTCCAGGATTGCTTCGGGCTTTCCTACATCGAAAACGAGGTCGCTGTCGTGTCTGTATCCTCTAATGATCTGGTCCTTTGCCAGTTCAAGGTATGAATTGATGATGGAGAATTTGCCATCGCCGGGCAGTATCCTCAGCAATTGAGGTTCTATGAGGTGTACGCAGGAGAATGATCTGGGCATGAGTTGTCCCTGACCGTTCCTCGGTAGGATGGTTTCGCCAGTGCTCTGGTTTGTCCAGCCACAAAGAATGTTTTCCTCATCGAATAACAACCTGCGTGACGAAATTCTATCGGTCACTGCCAGAGTGGCCATTGGTCTGTGGACCAGATGATCTTGCAACATTTTTCCAAGATCCAAATCGGTGAGTATATCCACATTCATGACCAGGAACGGCAGTGATTGATCTTTAAAGAACCAGGAAGCATATTTAAGACCTCCACCGGTTTCCAGAGCTTGTTCTATTTCGTGTGATATGCTGATCCTGCATCCGAAGTTGTTATGCTGTTCGAGGAAATCGATGATTTGATCGGCAAAGTGGTGGACATTAATGATGATGTCAAAGATCCCGAATGCTTTCAGGTATTCTATGTTCCGTTGCAGAAGGGTCTTGCCGTTCACAGGTGCCAATGCTTTGGGGTGTTCGTCGGTGAAAGGCCTGAGTCGAGTACCCAGACCGGCTGCAAATAGAAGGGCTTTAGTCCCTGTAGGTGCCTGACTGCTGTGGAGTGTTGTACGGGTGGACATCCGCCTGTTTAATAAGTATTGTTCGTCCAATTCTTGGCTTCCTGTTCTAGATGGCTCACCTGGGCATGCACATTGAATTTATCCCTCAGGTGTTCGGCGAGACTGTCGGCAGCGAATACGCTGCGGTGTTGGCCACCCGTGCAGCCAAAATCCACGGTGAGGCTTTCAAAACCCCTACGGATATAGTCCTGGACTGAAATGTCTACAATGCCATAAACATGCTGTAAGAATGCAGGCATCTCACTTTTGTGTAAAAGAAATTCCTGTACTTCCCTGTCCCTTCCGGTTTTCGTCTTGAATTCTTCAAAACGCCCTGGATTGAATATCCCCCTGCAGTCGAAAATGAAGCCTCCTCCGTTACCCGAATGGTCTTCTGGTAATCCCTTTCTATAGGAGAAACTACGGATCTTCACACCTAGAGGTGTTTCTGGCCCGGCTTTGACGGTCTGATATCTGTCTATCACCTGCTGTTCGGTGATCTGACGCAGTACTTTCTGCAATTCTGGGAGCCGGATGGGCACCTTCTTATTTTCCAGGAACCAGCGTAAATTTTGGAGTGCGTAAGGTATGCTGGAGATGAAATGAGGCTTTCTTTCGAAAAGGCCTCTGAATCCGTAAGCGCCGAGTGTCTGCAGCATTCGAATGAGCACAAAGCCATCATAACTGTCCATGAAAGATTGCCGATCCAAGGTATGGCCAAGAAGCATGTTGGCCTGCTCAAAATAATACTCCAGTAATTCGTCGCGCCATTCGTATGGAAGTGATGCGCGGGCCTGCCAGAGCATGGATGCTACGTCATATTGTAAGGCCCCTTGCATGCCGCCCTGATAATCGATGAAATGAACCCCATCTTCTGACACCATGATGTTTCGGCTCTGGCAGTCCCTGTGCATGAAATATTTCTGTTCTTCCTGCATCAGGTAGCTGCTGAGCAGGTCGAAATCGTTCATCAACTGGTTCTTGTCATAAGGGAGGTCCAGCGCGCGAACAAAGTAATATAGGAAATACAACAGATCGGAATATATAGCCTGCTTGTCGAATGATCGGGTGGCGATGCAGTTGGTGTAATCTAGTTGTTGTCCTCCTTCTATCTGGAGGCGAGCAAGCTGCCTGAGGGTTTTCCTGAACAATTCTTTGACGGATGGGGTGAATCCCTCTTTTTGCATGATATGAAAAAGGGAACTGTCTCCAAAGTCGGTCTGGATGTACAGGGTCTTTTTTTCGTCCACATGCAATATCTCTGGAACAGGCAATTGCTTTGCATGGAAATGCCTGCTGAATTCGATGAAGGCATTGTTCTCGGGTATGTTGGTGGGATTGGAGGTAAGTATATAGCTTTTATCGTTGTCCAGTATACGGAAGTAGAGCCGGTTGCTACCAGCCTGTTTCAGAGATTGGATTGCCGGAGCACCTCCAGGTTTCCAACTGCGATAAAAGTTGTCTATGGTGGAAAGGATCTCGCTCATGATTGGGTGTAAAGTTATCCTATTTTAGGGAATGGTGGATTCGGGAGAAAGTTCCTGCCGGCCAAGGATCGACTGATGGATCTGTAATCCGAATTGTCTTCGGCTTATCTTTCATGATGTGCTCTTCAGATGGCAGGTCTCGAACATTGATTTTGCGGATTTTTCATCTTTATTTTCCCAATTGTTGCTGCATTCTCCTTACCCGATCCTCAAGCCGTTCGGAGGAAAGGTTCTCCCGCATACTATCTACTTTCACGGGGAAACTGAATGGAGTGAGTTGATCGGGAAAGGTGATAACGATCCGGGAATGCTGTATGCGTTCGAGCATGTTGCGTAAGCGTCCTTCCTCCATCTGTTGTTCAAAGACCTCCTGATAGGCTTGTTTCAGCAATAGGTTATCCGGCTCGAATTCACTCAATACCCCGAATATCAGAGATGAACTGGCCTGTAAGTGGCGTGATTTCTTTCTTTCTCCGGGCATGCCCTGGAAAACGAGTCCACCGATCACCGCGATGTCCCTGAATTTACGTTTGGCCATTTCGGATGCGTTAACGCTACTTTGGATGTCGGTGAAAAGACCTTCGATCCGGAATAGTTCATTTACATTTCCATCGTCCACCGGTATGGGTTGGTCGGAAAGTAATTCGAAGCTGTAGTCATTCATCGCGAAGGAGAATGTGATGGGTAGGATTCTGCTGATGCGCCAAGCCAGGATGGCGGCCATGGCCTCATTGACAAGCCGTCCTTCGAAAGTATGCACGAAAAGATGAAATCCATCCTTGGTTTCAATATGCTCAATAAGCAACTCGCCCAACTTGGGCATGTGCGACAAGTTCGCCTGTAAGTCGAGCATGGGCTTGAGAGCTGTGATCTCCGGATCTTTCTGATCTGGTTCGGCTGCCTCATTGAGTTTTCTACGTAATAGAGCACCCAGATTCGCCGACAATGGCATCCTGCCGCCCTGCCAGCTGGGGACGATCGATTTCTGTGCATTGGATCTCCTGACCAATGCGGTCATGTCTTTGATCATAATGAATTCCAGCTTTCGTCCCGCCAGAGTAAAGACATCTCCGGGATTCAGTCTTGCGATGAACCATTCCTCTATCACGCCCACGAATCCACCGGACATGAATTTTACTTTGATCATGGAATCGCTCACGATGGTGCCGATATGCATGCGATGGCGCATGGCCAGCCTTCTATTATTTATCCGCCAAAGCCCGTCGATCGATTCCACTTTCCGGAATTCATCGTATTGGGTCAATGCTTTTCCTCCTAGTGAGATGAAGCCGAGAACATCTTGCCATTCCACATCGGTCATGTACTGAAAGCAGTATGTGGACCTTATCTCATGTAGGATGTTCTCAGGACGGAATCCGTCTCCAATGGCCAGAGTACACAAGTATTGAATGAGCACATCGAAACATTGAAGACGGGGTTCGCGGGATTCGATGCTGCTTTCGCGGATGGCATCTTTCAAGGCAGCGGCTTCCATCAGTTCCAGGGAATGTGTTGGGAGGAACCAGATCCTGCTGACCGCATCCGGCTGATGGCCGCTTCTTCCTGCCCGTTGAAGGAAACGGGCAACGCCTTTGGGCGACCCTACTTGGACCACGTTTTCAACAGGGCGGAAATCCACTCCCAGGTCTAGACTTGCCGTACAGACGACCGCCTTGAGTTTTCCCTCATGGAGAGCGTCCTCTACCCAGTTACGCAGTTGTGGCTCGATGCTGCCATGATGTAGAGCAATGGCACCTGAAAGTTCTGGTGCCAATTGTAGAAGGGCTTGATACCATGTCTCACTCATCCCGCGTGTGTTTATGAAGATTAGCGTTGTCCTGCTTGCTTCAATGATCGGGATCAGTTTATGTGCCAGATTCAGTCCCAAATGCCCCGCCCACGGAAATTTCTCGATCTCATCCGGGAAGATCGATTCGACCACTATGTTTTTTCGGATCTCTGCCTTGATGATGAACCCATCTGCCTTGTCTGAAGTTCCCATGCTCAGAATGGGATGAAGCAGGACATCCCTTGCTTCTTCCAGATTGCCTATGGTGGCTGAAATGCCCCACACGGACAGGGGACGGGTCATGTTATCTGTTTCCGGGCTGCCGGATTCTTTTGAAAGGAGGACTTGTCCAGGCGATGGTGGTTCTGTTCTGCGGGAAATAGTCAACAGTCTGCTCAGCGACAATTCCACTTGTACGCCTCGCTTGGTGCCCAGTAGTTCATGCCATTCGTCCACCGCGATGATCTGAACATTTCGGAACAGTTCTTCATTTCCTTTCTGAGCTAAAAGAAGGTGCATGCTCTCGGGAGTGATGATCAGCACTTCGGGCATATTCCGCTTTTGCTTTTGTCTTTCTGAATTTTCCGTATCCCCATTACGGATACCGATCCTCCAGTTCATTCCCATTTCCATGATCACTTCCTCCATTGCCCTGCCGATATCCTTGGCCAGCGCGCGTAATGGGGTAATCCACAACAGTCGGAGACCATTGTTCTTTTTTGTACGAAAATGTATATGGTCTTCATCTATGAACTTGATGAGCGATCCCAGAAATACGGAAAATGTCTTGCCGCAACCCGTCGGGGCATTGACCAGTCCACTTCTTCCCTGGAGGATTTGCTCCCAGCATTCTTCCTGGAATACGAACGGCTTTTGGCCGCGAGCGGACATCCATTTCAGGACAACCTGATAGCCGGGCGAGTGGGAGAGGGGATGCATTGAAACTTCAAAAGTATTATTTCTTCATAACTAGACTTCAGGAGTTCGTATAGATTATGAGGCATGATTGCAAAGTAGATGTAGGTTCGACCCGGCATTGACCAAACTTGAAGTGATCATGTTTCAGATCTGGTTGAAGGGACTACAGTGTTTTCAGGTATTCCAATATCGCTGTCCTTTCTTCCTTGGACAGTTTGTCTCCGAAATTATGACCGTAATTTCCGTAGCCGGGGAGGTTTGTATTATAAGTATTCTTGTCCCCGGGGCCTTTTTCCTCCCGGTAACTCCATCCTAATTTCTGATAATCATAGACTGGTTTCTGAATATCTCTGGACCAGTAATTGGGCCTGAGTCTACTGTCCAATAAGGCCTCCAGGTTGGGGATGGAGCCATTGTGTAGGTAAGGTGCGGTGATCCAAACGCCGTCGAGGGGAGGTGCGATATATCCATTGAATGGTTCAAGTTTTGCTGGGTGGTCGCCCTGAGCAAACCAGCTCGTATTGAACCAACTGATCATGTCCGAAAATTGATAATTACTCTTATTCAACAAAGAGTCCGTGCCGATGATCTCCTGTGGGATCAGATAATTAGGATAGTTCCCGTTGTCACCATAAAACCCATGGCATTTGCTGCAATGCGTTTCAAAAACCACCTTGCCTTGGTCGACAAGTGTATGGTTCAGGGGTTTGGGGAATTTGGGAGGATTTAAACTGTTCAGATAGGCGAGTACGTCGGGCATGTGGCCGTCGACTTCATGGGCATGAATGGTATCATTGATGGTGAGTAGAATCGCCCCCATGAGGAATCGTCCAAAATCTCCTCTGCCGAATCCGTTATAGAACATGGCGTTTTTCTTTTTCAACATCCACCAGGCGGGTACATCGGACGGGATGACGGTTGAAGGGAGTTCGACAGAGGCGCTGTCCTGCCAGGCCAGTGTCTGTTTGTTCCGGTGTGCGATGAGAACTGCAGTCAGTCTATCTGCAGGATTAACACCCACTACATCGGTAAGGGTTTTTTCACCGATGGTCTTGGCAACGGTCAAGAAATGAGAAGAGGCGTCTCTATTGCCCTTGTCCAGAGAGAGAAAGGTTTCGAGCGCTCCGGTCATCAGTTTTGGACTCACTTTTGGTCTGGTGAAATCTCCATTCACATTTCCTAATCCAATGATGAGTTGTCCTTCAAAAACCTGTGCATGGCACTGCAGGCAGTTAGGCACAACGATGTCCCTGCCGTTAGGGGCTTTCACTACATTGAAATCATATCTGACCGTTGCATTTAGGCTGTCCCTGCCGAGCCAGTTGTTCTTGTCTTTCCCGAATCCAAGCCTGTAAAATCCCAATGGTATGCCACTGTTCACATAATCTCCGGTGATGATATATCGTACTCCTGCATCTGCATTTCCTTGCCTCTGCACGGATGCCGGAATGGATATCCGTTCGGGACCTGGTCCAATAGATTGTTTCCATGCTAACAGGACCAAGCAAAAGAGCGCGATGGCAAAATATCTGAAAGTTTTCAACTTATGCATGGGACAAACCTCATATACGTCATTTCGGCTTCTAGAAAAGTGATCTTACATATAGATCTAAACGATTCGTGCATTCATAAAGTTCATTCGTTCGAACACCCATTGAAGTATATTTTCTGTTTACAGTAAGTGGTATGTTTCGGAGATCCAGCGGCTTGATCTGAGTGGGAGATGGTCTGATCATATTGGATTTTGATCGGAACTTTGCATTGATGTTTCAGTACAATGGGGTGGTCATGCCATTTAAATGCTTGAGCAGGTAGACACGTTTATTCTCGTAATAATCCGGAGTGGTGGCGTCCCTGGTCCAGCGAATCGGTCGAAAATCGTAGTCCGTGATCAGCTTGATGCTTTTGTCTGTGAGATTCTGATTGAGTGTTGTTCCGTATTTCTGGAGAAGATGCATGAAATAATAGGTTATTTCAAAGCCTCGGTAGGCCATGTCCGATGGCTTGCTGAAAGATTGTTTTCTGTAAGCGGTTTCAAAGTCTATCGTCCATTTTTCGGTTCCTGGATTGTAAAAGCTGGAACTGTAGATGATGGGGATGGCTTTCAATTCAGGTTTTGAAAGTTCCTTGATGGATTCCCAAGTGGGCATGCCGATCAGGGTCACTTGGTAGGGTTTGCCCAGGTTGGAAGTGGCCAAAGCAAGATCTCTTCCAAAATTTTCATCCAGGCTGCCGCAGATGATGACGTTCTGCCTCATGCTGTCCAGAAGAGGTTGAATGTCGTTGATTGAGAATGCTTCGGGCAGGTTGACGGGTTTGAATTTCAGAAGGCCTCCGGAAGCAGAACTATCCAGGGACTTGAAAACATCAAAGACCCTGTCGTCGGCAAAGTTATTTCGACGTAAATAGATGAGTTTGTTCCCGGCGTAATTCTTCAACAGATGATTATATGTGGCCTGAAGATGGGTATTGATCTTGGGGTTCACCATGACCACTTGAGGATTGGATTTGATGCCTCCGTCATTGGGATAGGTTGCACTGATGAAAGGTATCTTTTTCCTTTTTGCCAGATCAGCGAGTAGAAGGTATTCGTTACCGCTTACGCTACCGATGATGAGATTTATGGAGTCGAATAGGTTCGAACTGACGATCCGTGAGATAGGATTAGAAGCGTTACGGGTGTCAAAGACATGGTATTCTGCGTTGATCCCTTCGAGATGAATGCTGTCCATGGCGAATTGTGCCCCTTCGAAAAATTCGAGTCCATTTATGGATTGTTTTGGAAAGTTCTTGCCATACCTGTAACTGGAGCTGATGTCGAATGCGGAATCGAGGTACAGTGGAACGAAGATGGCCACCTGTTGGCGTGTCGTAATCTGGCCTTTTACGGTCGTAAAGCCGAGAGATGCGGTCAGGATTATGAATAGTAAGTTTATCCTCATGCCGGGAACATTTTCCTTTTTTATTCCCATTCAATGGTGGCAGGAGGCTTGCTGCTGATGTCGTAGACTACCCTGTTTATGCCTCTTACCTGATTGATGATCTCATTGGATACATGGGCCATGAATTCATATGGGAGGTGTGCCCAGTCTGCTGTCATGCCATCCACGGATGTCACGGCACGTAAGGCAATGGTGAATTCATAGGTGCGTTCATCTCCCATGACACCTACACTTTTGACAGGAAGCAGGATGGCCCCGGCTTGCCATATCTTATCGTAGAGGTCCCACGATTTCAATGCCTTGGTATAGATGGCATCTGCTTCTTGGAGCATCAGTACTTTTTCCTGTGTAACTTCTCCCAGGATGCGGATGGCTAGACCCGGCCCCGGGAAGGGGTGTCTGAACAGTAACTGATCGGAGATGCCCAATTCCTGCCCCACCTTTCGAACCTCATCTTTGAACAAGTATCTTAAGGGTTCAACGAGTTCAAGTTTCATGGTGTCTGGAAGGCCCCCTACATTATGATGGGATTTGATCGTCTGTGAAGGTCCATGAACTGAAACGCTTTCTATCACATCCGGATAAATGGTTCCTTGGCCAAGCAGGCCGATATTTTTGATCTGGTGTGCCTCCCTATCGAAAACATCAATGAAGGTTTTGCCGATGATCTTTCTTTTTTCCTCAGGGTTGGACTTGCCGGCTAAAAGTGTATAGAAATGTTCCTTGGCGTCCACGCCCTTTACATTCAATCCAAGGCTAGCATAGGTTTTGAGAACCTCTGCATATTCGTCCTTCCTCAGAACCCCGTTATCGACGAAGATGCCATGAAGTCGATCGCCGATCGCACGGTGGATGAGTGTTGCTGCGACTGTGGAATCAACACCACCGCTGAGGGCCATAATGACCTGTCGATCGCCGATCTTATCCTTTAATGCGGCAACGGTATCTGAAATGAAGTGGGCAGGGGTCCAGTCCTGGGTGCACCCGCAGACTTCCACAAGGAAATTTCGGATGATCTTTTTTCCGAAGGAAGAGTGGTACACTTCGGGATGGAACTGCAATCCGTAGATGTCTTTTGTCGCCACGGTTCGACTGTGGAAGGCCGCAACCGGTATAGAATCTGTTCTTGCCAACAGGTTGAAACCCGGAGGGGTATCCTGAATGCTATCGCCATGGCTCATCCAGACCTGCGAGGTTTCTGGTACAGAAGACCACAGCACGTCATTTTTCCCGATCAGCAAGGTTGCTCTTCCATATTCGCGTTTGTCAGATTTTTCAACTCTGCCGCCAAAGTTTTTAGCGGTCAACTGGGCGCCATAACAGATACCCAATATGGGACGTTGGTCGGCCATGGCTTTGATATCGACGTCTGGCGCAGCCGGGTCATTCACTGAAAAAGGGGAGCCTGAGAGAATGATCCCTTTCAGGTCTGGGCCTATTTTGAATTCTTTATGGTATGGGATAATCTCGCAATACACATGGGCTTCCCTGACCGCCCTGGCGATGAGTTGGGTATACTGCGAGCCAAAATCGAGGATGATGATCTTTTCAGTCATAATTGGTGTTGCGAAGGTAAAGAATTCGGGTAGATGCTCTGTATCCCTTCAGTCTAATTTGACCTCTTTTCATGACCGCTTAGCTGCATTTAACTGCCGTTCAACGCATAATCTGAGATTCTGGCCTGACGAATGCGTAAAATGTGCAGATAAAAATGGTACTAAATGCGAAAATTGTTGATCTCCATACTCCTGCTTATGGCCGTATTGCCATCCTGCAGCTTGCTTTGGGAAAAAGAGGTCAGAGGAAATGGTAATAGGGCATCGGAAGAAAGGCTGGTATCCCCGTTCACAGAGGTTGAAGTGAGCGGGTCCATTGAATTACGGGTGTCGGGTAGCGGTCCCGGACCTGTCAGGATCGAGGCCGATGAGAATCTACTCTCTTATATTGAATTGAAGCAGACGGGAAGAAAGTTGGAGATTAGGCCCCGTCATGGCTGGGATCTTCGTCCTTCAAGGAAGATCATCGTAAGTGTAAGTTCGCTTGAATATACCCGACTTGCTGTTTCAGGAGCATGTAATATCACAGGTCAGGATAAGATCAGGTCCAAGGATATTCTAGATCTTCAGGTGAGTGGATCCGGGGATATCATCGCCGATGTGGATGCTCCAGAACTGAAAACAGGGATCTCTGGTTCTGGTACGGTCTCCTTAAAGGGTACGGTGCGTGACCTGAAGATCAGTATCAGTGGGGCCGGTAATGCAAAATGTTTTGAAATAAAATCGGAGAATACAAAGGTTGAAATTTCCGGAGCTGGCTCGGCGGAGGTATTTGCCAGCGTTTCGCTCGATGCGCATGTCAGTGGGGTGGGTGAAGTCATCTACAAAGGAGGAGCTACTCAGGTTTCCCAGCAGATCAGTGGGGCCGGTTCAGTAAAGAAAGCAGATTGAGCGCTTTGCAGACTATTTGTAATGCTCCACCACTTCACCATATTTAAGGCTAAGCAAGCTCTCTCGTCAATACGTTTCGGGCAGCACAAACGGTACGTATAGTTTGAAAGTGTAATCAACTGGCACATTGTGTTCAACAGCAGGATACCATTCCGGGACGCTTTTGATGAGGTGTATCACTTCGTCGGAAAGAAGTGGGTCGGGGGTGCTGATCACTTTGAAATCCATGGGCTGTCCCGTTTTTGACAGGGTGAATTCCAGGGAAACTGCGCCTTGCAGGCCTTTTTTCAACCCTTCTTTTGGATAGACAAGACTATCGATGATGTATTTCTGGATTCCGCCATATCTTCCTTTAATGGTAGGCGTAGTGGAAAGGCTGCAGTTGTGACCGGTCAATTTACCTGTACTATCGTAACAATCTAGTTTGCTTAGTTTACCCTTGATGTATTCTTCTTTGGTGGAAGCAGTTCCGTTTGCATGGAACCAGGTCCAGGTGCCTTCCGGATGGCTGCTTTCATTCCTACCTTCATACCTTCTGGCGCCATTTAAGTCCCAGCCGATCGCTAGTCCTCTTTTTACGTTTTCTGCATATTGAACGGAGTCTTTCAGATTCCCATTTTCGTAATAGCTTACCCAGGTTCCGGTTTTCATGGTATTCTCATAGTTCCCGATCTTGTCCACATTGCCGTTTTCGTGGAAAAATATGAATCGACCTTCTTTGATCTTCAGATTTCGATCCTTGAATTGTCCTTTCATGATCAGTTTTGCTGATGCATCAAATACATATGCAGTCCAAATCCCTTTGTCTTCCCATGCCTTGCCGACAAATCGGGCGTTTTCCCGCGTGTCGGATTCCAAATTGACATTGAAATAGCGGATGACGGTATCCGTTTTCTGTGCTAGGCAAAAGAGGGGAAATCCGAGTAGGAATAAAGTGATCGTCTTGCGCATGACTCCTTATTGTGTCATGAAGATAAGAGATAGCTGGTTAGTAAGCGCGCTTAGGGTGTTCGTTGACCGATCAAAAAAAAGGAAGCCCTTTGCCGGGCTTACCTAAATATTTTTACTGATCCAAATTCAATGATGCCAAGATGCTCTGCGAAATGCATGCTCATGGCTTCGATTGAAGTTTTTTGCTTGAACTTCCTTGGTATCCCGATACCGATCCCTGCGGTCTCTCCGGATATCTCTTTTATCGACGGTCAGGTCTTTTTTGTCACTTCGGATATCTTTTCGATCGTAATGGATATCGCCATTCAGTACTCTGATCTTACCACTGAGTGCTTCGGCTTTTTCGTTGTTGCCATTTAATAGGGCTTTTTGAAGTTTTTTTTCCATTCTGGCGAGTTTTCTGTTATCCTTACGGATATCGCGTTTGTCGACTTTAATGTCCTTTTCATCTCTCCTTATATCTCTTCTATCGCCATTAAGGTCTTTCTGATCCTGCCTCAAATCCCGTTTTTCCTTTGTTATGGGATTAAGGTTTTCTTGTTTTTCAGTTTTTTGTGCAAAAAGGGCGCTACTCAAAAGAAGATAAAGTGCTGTGATGTGATACTTTTTCATGATCGATATAGTTGAATGGATACACATACTTGTCCATAGATTGACGTTTCCGGCTTTCCAAAGTTTAATCTGTTTTCTGAACAAGATGAAATGTCGATTGGGATTGACTCGGTAGGCGGGAACATGGATAAGTGAGGCACATAAAAAAACCGTTCCCTTTGAGGAACGGTTCAAATTATGTTGAACGCGGGGTCGTTCAGGCCATTGCCTTGACTTTTTTGGTTAGGCTACTCTTCAGGTTGCTGGCCTTATTCTTATGAATGACACCCCTCTTGACGAGTTTATCGATCTGGCTGACAACATCAGGCAGTTTCTCTGTGGCTTCTTTATTGGTTCCCAACGCTTTAAGATTTCTGATGGCATTCCGGGTGGTCTTCCCGTAATACCTATTTCTATCCCTGCGTTTGGAAGCTTGGCGTACATCCTTCTTCGTTGCCTTGTGATTTGCCATGTTGCGTACTTTTTCTTTTAAGGACGGCAAAGGTAAGCCGGTGAGGGGATAATACCAAATTTAATCAATTCCCTTAAAGCCCTTTGAGAAGGCGATCTTGCGAACGTGTAATGCCGATGTATGAGGTTGTTTTGAAGGTCTTTCCTTATTCATTTTTATGGCGTCATTTCTCAGTGGTTGGCTTTAGTTTTCCGTATAAAGAACGATATTTGTTCCTCTTTGACTTGAATTGAAACCATCCTCACCCATGAAGGATTTTTCTTATATCTCTAGTGCGCATCCGGCCTATATTGAACAGCTTTACCGTGATTTTTCAATGGATCCGGCAAGTGTTGATCCGGAGTTTCAGAAATTTTTTGAGGGATTTGATTATGCCCTCAATTCCGCTACTTTTTCATCAATTGATAATAAACCCACATCCGATTCGGCTAATGGGGACAAGGATAAGATCAAGAAGGAACTTGCTGTATATCGCTTGATCCTTGGCTATAGGAACAAAGGTCATCTTCTTGCCCGCACGAATCCCATTCGCCCAAGAAAAGACCGGGGAGCCAATCTTGATCTCCCCTTTTTTGGTCTGGAAGATGGAGATCTGGAGAAAGAATTCCAGGCTGGCAACCTTATAGGACTCGGAACTGTTCGCTTAGGAAAGATCCTTGCCCATTTGGAACAATGCTATGCCCACCATGTGGGTATAGAGTTCAAGTACATCAGCAACCAGGTCAAGGTTGATTTTCTTACCCGTGCGATGGAGCAGGAGTTCAACAAACCGTTGCCTTTGCCCAAGCGCAAGCGTATACTGGAGAAACTGAATCAGGGTGTGATGTTCGAGAAATTCCTGCATACCAAGTACGTGGGGCAGAAACGATTTTCCCTGGAAGGAGGAGAAACCACCATTGCCGGACTCGATGCCATCATTTCCACTGCCGCCGATCATGAAGTGGAGGAAGTGGTCATCGGAATGGCACACCGGGGTCGGTTAAGTGTATTGGCAAACATCATGGGAAAGACCTATGAGCAGATATTCTCCGAATTTGAGGACAAATCAACTCCGGACCAGACCATGGGTAGTGGCGATGTGAAATATCATCTGGGATTTGGTTCGAATGTGCAGACATTGAATGGAAGGTCCATTCACTTGAAGTTGATGCCCAATCCTTCTCATCTTGAAGCAGTGGATCCGGTCGTTGAAGGATTTTCGAGGGCCAAAGCTGATGTCATGTACAGCAGTGATTATGACAAGATACTTCCGATCCTCATACATGGGGATTCATCAATAGCGGGGCAGGGTGTCGTATATGAAGTGCTCCAAATGAGCAATCTCGAAGGATATTACACGGGAGGCACCATTCACTTCGTCATAAACAACCAGATCGGATTTACCACGGATTTCGACGATGCACGAAGTGCTGATTATTGTACATCCTTGGCCGCCATGGTTCAGGCTCCGGTCATGCATGTGAACGGTGATGATCCAGAGGCTGTGGTGAAATGCGTGGAGATAGCCACACGTTACCGTCAGGAGTTCAATTCAGATGTTTTCATCGATATGGTCTGCTATCGAAAGCATGGTCATAACGAGGGTGATGATCCCAAATTCACGCAGCCGCACCTTTATGAGTTGATTGAGAAGCATCCGAATCCTAGGGAAGTATACACCAGTTACCTTCTTGAGAATGGAGAACCTGATGCCAGGGAATTGGCCAAGGATATGGAAAAGAAATTCTGGGCCGATCTTCAGGAGAGGTTGGATGAGGTCAAGCAAAATCCCTTGCCTTATCAATATCAGCAACCTGAACTCAAGTGGAAGAGTTTGAGGCGTTCGAAGCCTGAAGATTTCATCCGTTCGCCGCTCACGGGGATCGATGAGGAGCATTTCCTAAAATGCTTTGATGCCTTGATGACCTGGCCTTCTGAATTCAAGCCCTTGAGAAAGGTTGAGAAGATAATTCAGGACAAGATCAAGTTATATAGAGAAGAGTCCAAGGTCGATTGGGCAACTGCCGAGTTGATGGCTTATGCCAGTTTGATGTTGGAAGGGAATGATGTCCGAATGAGCGGGCAAGATGTCAAGCGGGGAACCTTCTCGCATCGACATGCCGTACTCAGGGACGAGAATACCGATGAAGATTATAGTCGCTTGAGCGCCATCCCTAATGCCAAGGGTAAATTCCATATTTACAATTCACTCTTGAGCGAATATGGTGTTCTGGGGTTTGAATATGGCTATGCCCTTGCCAATCCACAGGCCTTGGTACTTTGGGAAGCACAGTTTGGAGATTTCAGCAATGGTGCACAGACCATCATCGATCAGTTCATTTCATCTGCTGAGCAGAAATGGAATAGAATGAACGGATTGGTCATGCTGTTGCCGCATGGGTATGAAGGGCAGGGACCTGAACACAGCAGTGCCCGTATGGAAAGGTTCCTGCAGATGTGTGCCGAATACAACATGGTCATAACCAATGTTACTACTGCTTCGAATTTGTTCCATGTTTTACGTCGTCAACAAACTTGGCCATTCAGAAAACCATTGGTCAATTTCTCACCAAAGGCAAATCTTCGGCATCCTGGAAGCCATTCGCTTAAAACGGAATTCCTGGAGGGCTGTTTTCAGGAACTGATCGATGATATTGCCATTGGAGATCCTGGCAAAGTCAGGAAAGTTCTTTTTTGCAGTGGGAAGATCTATTTCGATCTTGTGGAATATCAACGCAGCCAGCAGATCCAGGATACGGCGATCGTTAGATTGGAACAGTTGTACCCATTGCCCGCGAAGCAACTCGCCGATACCCGGGAAAAGTATGGCAAAGCCATTTGGTTCTGGGTGCAGGAAGAGCCTCTGAACATGGGCGCTGCTTCTTTTTTGCAGTTGAACCTGAAGACTTTCCCATTTGGGATCATTGGGAGGCAGCCCAGTGCCTCTACAGCAACCGGATATGCAAAAGTGCATGCGCAGGAGCAAGCGGAGATCGTGCAAACCGCCTTCGGGATATAATTATTCCGAATTCCGAAACACGAATTTCGGATAGGGAATACAGGAGTCTGAGGACTCATACGACATAAAGAAAAATGGTAAAAGAAATCCTGAGTTCGGAATCCGGAATTAACTTTCAAACATGATCGACATCAAAGTACCGACAATAGGGGAGTCCATAAGCGAGGTCACTCTGATCAAATGGCTCAGAAACGAAGGTGATTGGGTGGAAAGAGATGAGGTGATCGCCGAATTGGAAAGTGAAAAGGCTACATTCGAGATCAATGCTGAGAAGGCCGGCAAACTCAAAAGACTTGCCCAAGAAGGGGATACCCTCAAGATCGGTGATATCGCTTGTCAGATAGATGAGACGGCGGTCAGGCCGGAAGGTGTTACTGCCCCGATAAGCAAAGAGCTAGTGTCCGTGCCGTCCAAAAATGTTGAGAAGTCTGAATCTGGAACTGCACCTGTGAATGCAGTGTCTGCCGATATCAAAGCTACACCGGTAGCTGCCGCCATCATTGCGGACAAGAAGGTAGATCCTGTTTCTATTGAGCCTACTGGTTCCGGTGGTAAGATACTGAAGCAGGATGTCATGGATGCATTGTCCTCTCCAGGCCGTAGAGCAGGAACGGTGGCATTTTCGCGAAATGAGCGTCGGGATAAAATGAGTAATCTCCGGAAGACGATCTCGCGGAGGTTGGTGGAAGCCAAGAACTCAACGGCGATGCTCACCACTTTCAACGAAGTGGACATGAGTCGTATCATGGATACTCGTGCCCGGTACAAGGATAAGTTCAAAGAATTGCACGGGGTTAATTTGGGATTCATGAGCTTCTTCACCAAGGCATGCTGCTTTGCCCTGCAGGAATGGCCTGCCGTGAATGCGTACATCGATTCCGATGAGATCATCTATCATGATTATTGTGATATATCCATTGCTGTTTCTGCCCCCAAGGGCTTGGTTGTGCCGGTCATCAGGAATGCAGAGAGCCTAGACATGGCCGGAATAGAAAAGAAGGTCGTGGAACTGGCAACCAAGGCCAAAGAAAACAAACTCAGCCTTGAGGAAATGCAAGGAGGCACTTTCACGATAACCAATGGAGGTGTTTTCGGATCGCTGATGAGTACACCCATCATCAATATTCCACAGTCGGCTATCCTGGGCATGCACAAGATAGAGGAAAGGGCTGTTGTCATGAGCGGGCAGATTGTTGCTCGACCGATGATGTACCTGGCACTCAGTTATGATCATCGGATAATCGATGGTCGAGAAAGTGTGGGATTCCTGGTGCGCGTGAAGGAATTGCTGGAAAACCCTGAACTTTTGCTGATGGGTAAGGATCCGGTTAAAACACTGCTTGAAATTTAGATCATACCGGGCTACAAGTACCTACAATCCCCAGGATGTCCATCGTTCAAACACATATACATACTGCGGAGTTACTTCTGGCGGATTATGATGGGAAGTTGCCTTTTCCCGAGTATGCACGACAATATTTCCGAGAACATAAAAAGCATGGTAGTCGGGATCGCAGGTCGATTCTGGGATTCTGCTACGCCTACTTCCGAATGGGCTTTTCGCTGCAGCAGGAAAGTATCTTGAATAATATCCTGGCAGGACTTTTTTTAATGAATGCTGTGGCTGACAGTGCCTTGACGACCTTGGATCCTGAATGGGCTGAAAATATAGAGCGCCCTCTTCGGGAAAAATTGATCAAGGTAAAAGAGCGATTTGCTGATTTCAATCCACGACAAATTTTTCCACATTCGGATCTGATCAGTGAAGGTATCGAAAGCGATGCGTTCGTCACTTCTCATCTGCAACAACCATCGCTTTTCGTGAGGATCCGACCAGGCAATCACCAAAAAATTCAGGAACGTTTGGATAAGTTGCTTGTCCATTACGAGATCCTTTCACCTGATACCATTCGCCTACCCAATGGGTTTGACTTGAATTCCATTTCTTCAACCGATCTTGAATTGGTTGTGCAGGATCTGAGTTCACAGCGGGTATCTGAATTATTGGTAGAGGTGATTTCGGACCAGAAGTCTTTTGAAATCTGGGATTGTTGTGCGGGAAGTGGAGGAAAATCTTTGATGTTGTATGATCGATTCCCTGGATGCCGGTTGTCTGTTTCAGACATCAGGACTTCGATATTGATCAATTTGGAAAAGAGGTTCCAGTCTGCTGGTCTCCAGTCGCAAAATATCCTGGTTGCAGACCTGGAGAAGCGGAATGTGCCGGAATACAGGGGTCGCTTTGATCTGGTTATTGCAGATGTTCCTTGTACTGGTTCTGGTACTTGGGGTAGAAATCCGGAGTGGCTGCGATTTTTCGACACAAAACGGATGGATCATCAGGTTAAGCGTCAGTTGTCTATAGCTCATCATGCGGCAGAAGGAGTGAAGCCGGGAGGGTATTTTCTGTATATCACCTGCTCTGTATTCCGACAGGAGAATGAGGAGCAGGCAGAAGCGTTGCAGGCTTTAACCGGACTGCGCTTGGTGAAGTCTTCACTGCTGAAAGGATATACAGAGACAGCGGATACCATGTATGCTGCACTATTTACTTTACCAGCCTGATCGTTCCATGCTGATCACCTGATCGATAGCGCAGATAATATGTGCCATGTGGGATGATCGTGAGTCCATCCAGTTGAATGATACTGATCTGCGTACCCAGAACGTCCTGAACCCTGCTCTGAAGCATTCTCCCGCTTGCGTCGATCAGTTGGACATCGATACTTCCAGATCTGATTGCTTTGAATAAAATGGTCAGCCTGTCCACAACTGGATTGGGGAATACCTTGATGTCATCATTCCCCAATACTTTTTCCGCTTGACGCCGGATCCTTTCATTCTTCAGCAGGTCATGTGCTATTTTGAAATCAGGTATCCCATAGCCGACCCGTTCGTCTGGAGTGGAGTATTGATTTGAACTTTTCTTCACTGCATTCAGTATCTCCTTGTTACTGAATTCGGGGAAGGCCTGCCAAAGGCAGGTGATCAAGCCCGCCAGATTGGGGTTGGAGAAAGATGTTCCGTTACCTTTGATGATATTGCCAGAAGTCCCAATGAGAAAGGTGCCCAGCCCTAAGGAAGTCACATCAGGTTTTACTCTTCCATCAGATGTTGGTCCGAAACTGGAAAACGGAGCAACCACCTTATTCAGGTCGATAGCCCCGATGGTTAGAACATTCTCCCCGTCGGCGGGTGCGACAATATATTTCCATGTATGGTTCCCTTCGTTTCCTGCACTATTGGTGACGATCATTCCTTTTTTCACCGCCAATTCGGCAGCACGGGTGACTATCGTCGTATGACCATTCATGTCCGCATAGGCATGGTTGAAGGTCGGGTCGCTGAAAGTCGAATAGCCGAGAGAAGAGGTCACCAGATCAACTCCAAGGCTATCCGCCTGTTCCATGGCGGCGGCCCAGTTCTGTTCTTCTACTGGATATTCGCTGTTCGCATCTTCAGTTCTGAAAAGCCAGTATTTCGCATGAGGTGCGGTTCCGACCAGGTAACCCGGAAAATTTCCCGCCATGATAGACAGGCATTCAGAACCATGTGGATGGTCTTCATTAACGGAACTTTCATTATCCACATAGTCCCAGGTTCCCAGTATCTGGTTGTTGTTCCGAATACTATCAAACCCTGGATTCGTTAGATAGCTATTGAATCCGCCGTCGAGAACGGCAATGGTCATCCCTTCTCCAAGGTAGCCCTGGTCGTGAAGAAATTCTCCTTCATGCATATGGATCTGGGCGAAGCTGTTTCCGTAATTTATGCTGTTGGTATTAACTGCCTGTATTGTGTTCGCTTGTTGTAAAACATCAGTCAGGAGCTCATTGAATTTATCCATCCGGATCGTTGGAGTTAATGGGCGGTTAGCAAGTGGTTCCGCGATCTTCACGAAAGGCATTCTGGAAATTTTGTCCAGCGCGGCGGCATCCGTCGTGCGTATGAGCACCTGGTTCAGCCATTTGGATACATTCAGGATGGTTACAGCCCCCGCATGCTTGATACTGTCCAGATAGACGGGATTAACGGGAAGGTCGGTACTGTCCAACGGGATGTTGAATCTGGTCCTGCGTTCTATGGCCTTCGGTGACAGATACGCCGATGGGGCATTAAAGGAGTAGGGTGAGCCGTTCTTGTCTTTTAAGATGATGAGCTGCCTGGAGTATTGTGATACGGCAGGAGAATTGAACATGAAGAAGACCAAGCAAAGAGAGAATGCTGCTGTGGTACAACGAAACATGACTTAATAGTTCGAGTTGAGGAAAGTTAGTCTTACTCCATACCCATTTGATTCATAACATCCTTCGGCACAAGTGATGTTGGGAGGTTGCCATGCTTCGTGGAGAAAATCTTTGAACACCAGACCTATTCCTTTGGAATAGACTTCTACAGAGTGGTTGACCTCCCAATAAAATGAGGTGTTGCCCGGAGTTCCTAAAACCTCATCGCGTTGGGTGACGGTGATCGTTTCCGGCCATGATTGCGTGTCGATTGAATAGGGAAGGTCCACATTCCCATAATTATACTCCCATGCATCTAGGTATTGCAGGTCAGGTTCCGAATAAGTGTTGATGTAGTTGTTGCCTTTCCAGGAAAAGTTTTCGCGAATGGGTTCCTGCAGTTTGATATACCTGAGGTTATTTTCGATCACTTCCAGGGAATGGTCCAATGGTACAACGATGTAACTGGTATTGTCAGACCATTGCGTGGTATCCGTATTGCTGCGTATCAATCTCCGGATACGAAAGGCATCCCTTCCGAGATTGTCCGTGATCTTGGCATCGACCAGATCCTGTATGATATAACTGCGAACTATCTTCTCCGTATTCAGATTGATGTACAAGGTAGAGTCCAACTTGTAGGTGATATATTTACCAACTTCTATTGGATGGTAATCCTTGATATAGGCGGTTTTAAGTTGTTCGGTTTTTGTACAGCTCTGCCAAAGCAGGCCAAGTATGGTGAGTGCGGTCAGAGGAATTAGTGATCTTTTCAGCATAGGTCATTTAGATAAGCGGTCCCTAAATTAGACAACCAATTTAAGCCGATCGTTGCCTCATTGACAGAACTGGCCAGATAAGGTGTAAAAATACAACGTCCCTTCTCCTCATTTATTGCCTAAGTCAATGGAATATAACGTTGTATGATGCCACCTCCGATCACATCGTCACCATCGTAAAAAACGGCGGATTGGCCTGGCGCGACACCTTTGGCATCTTCATAAAAGTTCACGGTTACTTGCCCAGCATCATCAGGATGTAGTGTGGACAGTGTTCCGCGGTCTTTGTATCGGATCTTTGTCATGGCCTCCATGCCTTCCGGAATGAAGTGGTATTTGATCATATTCAATTTGGCCACTTTCATCGTAGTCCTTTCCAGATCGGTCTCCTCGCCAAGGACAACGGTATTCGTTTCCGGAATGATCTCGGTGACGAATGCGGGTCTGCCCAGGGCAATGTCCAGACCTTTTCTTTGGCCAATGGTATAGAAAGGATAGCCTTTGTGGCTTCCCAATATTTTTCCAGAACTATCCACGAAATGGCCTCCTTCCAATTTTTGCTCAAGACCTTGGACCCTTCTTTTGAGGAAGCCTCGGTAGTCATTGTCTGGCACGAAACAGATCTCGTAACTCTCACTTTTTTTCGCCAGTTCAGGATATCCGAATTCTATAGCCATTTCGCGGATCCGGCTTTTCCTGAATTTTCCCAAGGGCAAGATGGTTCGGGCGAGGAGGTCTTGCTGCAGGCCCCATAGCACATAGCTCTGGTCTTTTGTTTCGTCGAGTCCTTTGCTGATGACATGACGTCCTTCATGTTCCCGTACGCTTGCATAATGACCTGTAGCGATGAATTCGCAATCCAAAGCGTCGGCGCGTTTGAGCAGTGCACGCCACTTGATATGCGTGTTGCACATGACGCAGGGATTGGGAGTTCGGCCGGCAAGATATTCTTCGACAAAATTTTCGATCACGGCGTCGCCGAATTCATCCCGTATGTCCAGTATGAAGTGCGGGAAACCATGATTCACTGCAGCGGCCCGTGCATCGTTGAAAGAATCCAGATTGCAACACCCCGTCTCCTTTTTGCCACCTCCGGATGATGAGTAATCCCATGTCTTCATGGTAATTCCAACAACCTCATACCCTTGGTCATGGAGCATAAGAGCCGATACTGTCGAATCAATGCCTCCGCTCATGGCCACTAACACTTTGCCGTTTCGGCTCATTACTGAATATTTATGTACAAAGGTACGAATGATAGGGTCAATGGTCAGCCTGTCGTTGCTCGGCCTGTTATGTAGCGAGGATAAATTTACTATTTTTTTAGTGCAGAATCAACTGCTAAATAATTGAAAATGAGATAACTGCGATATTTCATTAAACCGAGGGCATCTTCCTTCCAGACTAGTAAAACATGATCAGTCCTACTGGGAAGATGGTTGCCCACCCACCCCCGGTGGAAAAATAAAGAAGGGGTCGGTTCAGGCCAAGTTGTTTGCCTTGATCAGCGGTGGAAAAAAACTCCCTTTTTGTGTATAGATGCCTAATTGAACTGGCCGGATTATTGGCGAAATTGCTTCTACTAAATTGAATCGACATGATAAAATTACAAGTCATCGGCAACCTGGGTAAGGATTGTGCAACCAACATTGTGAACGGAAAGAACGTGATCAATTTCAATGTGGCACATACGGAGAAATTCCGTGATGCCCAGGGCAATACCAAGGAGAAGACCACTTGGGTGGAATGTGCTTATTGGACTGACAGGACTGCAGTCGCTCCTTATTTGAAGAAGGGTACCCAGGTTTATGTGGAGGGAACTCCAGAAGTGAGGTCTTATCCAAAAAATGATGGGACTCCCGGCGTTTCGCTTTCACTTCGTGTACTCAATGTTCAGTTGTTGGGTGGAGGGAACCGTGGAGAGCAATCAGGAGGGTATCAGTCCAGTCCTGCTCAACTGAATCCTTCCATACCGGCTTCTGAGGTTTCTGAAGTGCCGGACGATCTGCCCTTTTGAATCCAGCGGTATCACATTCTGCACCAAGACCCGGTATTCGGGTCTTTTTTTTGTCCGCGATAATGTAGAATGAACCTATGAATGGAGGTAATCTAGAAATGGGGATTTCAGAAAAAGAAAAAGATAAGATCAGAAATCTTTCAGCATTTCCTCCAATTCATCCAAACCTACGGGTTTGTGTTGTGAGTCTAGATCAATGACGAAAAGGTAGCCGTTATTGCCGGTCGTTTTCAGGAAAGTATCCACTAGTCTGAACTGTTCACTCTCGATGAGGTGTCCTGTAGTGGTATTCCAACTTTCCCTGGAGCAAAGGCATCCCAGTGTGGGGGATATGGGGTGATAAGGTTTGCCGGAAAAGTATTGAGGATCGATGGTAGTCCCGTGGGCGATGATCTCCGTACGGCCAAGTTTTCCTGCAGTGAATGATTCCATCATGGGGACATGATACATCCAGGTTTCGGGCATCAGGGAGCGATAGGCTGTGATGGCGTTTGTTGTATCCAACGTGGAATGGAAAAAAGCGTTCCAGTAGTATTCATTCGGCATGATCAGTTGCAGGTTGGGCGTGGGGCCGATGAAATTGTTATATGAAGTGTCGATCCCTTGAATGGAATAAATACCCTGCGGGGTGTTTCCATTGGTGATGAAGTAGGGTAGGGAAGAGCCGCTACGTGCGAGTTGCCTTATGCTGATGATCTTGCCCTGCTCATCACGGGCCAGTTTGCCGTCGGCGTATTGAATGATGGCCAGACCTTGCTGATCACGGTCGTGCCTTTGAAAAGAATATATCACTTTTATTCCTCTCTCTTTGTTGAACTGCAGAAGGTCTTGAAGAGGGGGCAGTGGTGGTGGTTTATCTTTCATCCATCCGTCGAGGGCATCCATGACCGGCCATTTGCCATCGGGCGGAAATTTTTGGCGTGCCGTTGCCATCAATTTCTCCACCGGGTATTGGTTTCCGGACCGTCTGTTCAGGAATAGCAGGCCCATGGCCATTAGTTTTGGATCGTTTTCTTTTTGTATTTTCTGCCAGACCTCTTTTTCAAAACCGGATGGATCCACTGCATAAAGTGCATCCAAGAAAGATCGCTTGGTCTCTTTTTCCAGGCTGTCGTAAGAGTCCAATGATTTTCTGAAGCCCAAAAGAACATTGCTGTCTGCGATGAGGAACTGACTGATAGCCCAGAATGCGGACTGGTAGCGGTATTCGTTCTCTTTGTTCAATGGAAGGGAAAAACTTCCATTGATGGTGTAGTCATGGAGGCCCTTTTCCATTTTCTGGCGTTGCATTTGGAGCACAAAGGATGTTTTGATAACATCCATTGATAATTGTCCGCATGCACCCAAAAAGGACATCAGGAAGAATATCAGGGGAACCAAATTAGCCATGACGCAAATTACCGAAATCTTCCGCTCTGTTCTGTAGTCTGAAGTGGGGCGCGTATTTTTGCCGAATGGGAAAGACAATAGGACATGCAACGCTATATGCTTTCACGGAAAATGTATTCCTGAAGATGGGTTGTTCTTCGGCAGATGCCAAATTGGCTGCGGAGACCTTACTATCAGCGGATCTTCGAGGTATTGATTCGCATGGTGTTGCTCGTTTGAGTGGTTATATAAGGCTGTGGGAGGTTGGCAGGATAAAGGCCGATCCCCGGATAAGCATCATACACGAATCTCCTTCGACAGCTGTGGTGGATGGGGATGGTGGACTCGGACTTGTTGTGGCTCCCTTTGCTATGCAGTTGGCCATACAAAAAGCGGAGTCTGCGGGTACTGGATGGGTCAGTGTGCAAAACAGCAATCATTTCGGCATTGCTGCTGTTCATGCTATGAGGGCATTGGATAAGGATATGGTTGGCATTGCCATGACCAATGCAAGTGCACTGGTTGCTCCTACATTTTCCACGGAAAGGATGTTGGGGACGAATCCGATCTGTGTGGCGATACCGGCCGGAGAAGAACCTGCATTCGTAGCTGACATGGCAACGACAACCGCTGCTAATGGTAAGTTGGAGATTTTGCAGCGTAAGGGGGAGGATACTCCGGAAGGGTGGATACAGGATTCAGAAGGTCGGTCCGTCACCGATGCACATGCTTTGAAAAAAGGCGGAGCCCTGTTACCATTGGGTGGAGACCGTGAGCACGGCAGTCATAAAGGATATGCACTTGGCGCCATAGTTGATATTTTTTCTGCAGTATTCAGTGGGGCGAATTATGGTCCATGGGTACCGCCATTCCCAGCATATGTTGCTTTGCCGTTGGATCCGCCCGGGAAGGGCATAGGACATTTCTTCGGTGCCATGCGTATCGATGCTTTCAGGAAGGCTGAGGATTTCAAATACAACATGGATAACTGGATAAGGCGTTTTAGATCTGCGAAGCCCGTTGAAGGTCAGTCCCGTGTCCTCATCCCAGGAGATCCGGAAAGAGAGGCTGCTGCATTTAGACAGGAACACGGCATTCCTATTCACCCTTCCGTGTGGTCGGATCTTGATGAAGTTGGACAAAAGTTCGGCATCAAGTTGTAAATTCGCCGCCTTCAGATGGGATGTAGATCAAGATCCATCGGATTCATCATCATTTGACTTTTTCGAATCAAAAGGATAACACATGAAGATCATGAAATTTGGCGGCACCTCTGTGGGCAAGCCGGAGAGGATGCACCAGGTTGCAGAACTGATCATAAGGGATAATGAGGAGAAGATCGTTGTGCTGAGTGCGCTCAGTGGTACTACCAATGCTCTTGTCGCCATAGGTGATTCTCTCTTGGAAGGAGACAAGAGCACGGCAAAGTCAAAGATCGATGCACTTGAAGCCCATTACCAGAAATTCGTTGAAGATCTTGTCCTCGGTGAAACTGCACGGGCAAAAGGTCGGGCTGTGTTGTCAGAGCATTTTGAATTCCTGAATATCATACTGCGTATTTCTTTCAATGAGGCGCTCAATAAGGATATACTCGCTCAGGGTGAACTCATGAGCACCAAGTTGTTCTGTATTTATCTCGAGGAAAAAGGGATCGGGCATATGCTGCTTCCTGCCTTGGAGTTCATGAGTATAGACTCCCATGATGAACCCCAGATCATTCCCATTCGTGCCAAATTGAACGAATGGTTATCCCGTCATCCGGGAAAACAGTTGTACATAACCCAGGGTTATATATGCCGTAACGCCCGGGGCGAAGTGGACAACCTGAAGAGAGGTGGTAGTGATTATTCCGCATCACTCATTGCAGCTGCAGCAAACGCAAGTGTTTGTGAGATCTGGACCGATATAGATGGCATGCACAACAATGACCCCAGGGTTGTAAAAAAGACATTTCCTATCGAACAACTGAGTTTCGATGAAGCGGCGGAACTGGCATATTTCGGTGCCAAGATTCTGCATCCGGCTTCCATTTGGCCTGCACAACAATACAAGATTCCAGTCAGGTTGCTGAATACCATGCAGCCTGAAGCAAAAGGCACCATCATTGTGGAAGAAGCAGACAGCATGGGAGTCAAGGCCATTGCCGCAAAAGATGGGATCATAGGGATACGGATAAAGAGCAGTCGAATGTTGCTGGCTTATGGCTTTTTGCGTAAGATCTTCGAGGTGTTCGAGAAGTATCGGACCCCTATAGATATGATCACCACATCGGAAGTGGCAGTATCACTGACCATTGACACGGCGTCCAATCTGGATCAAATACTCAAGGAGCTTGAGCCCTTCGGAGATGTTGAGGTCAGCAAAGGTCAAACCATCATTTCTGTCGTGGGTAATCAACTTGCACAATCGAAAGGCGTTCTGAGTAAACTTTTCGCTTCATTGGAAGATGTTCCGGTCAGCATGGTCAGTTATGGAGGAAGCCCTCACAATGTTACTTTGCTGGTCCCCGATTCGCACAAGGTGACCACGCTTCAATTGCTCAATAGAGGATTATTCGGGCTGGACTGATGATTTTAGGTGCTGTCGCAGTTTAAGTTTCGATGGAATGTAGCGGGGTTGATTCCCGCAGATCAGGTTATTCAACCAATGGTTTTTTTGTACAATTCAAGCACCTTCGTTGCGGTGTTGTCCCAGGAGAAGTTCTCGGCACGTTTCAATCCTTTTTCACGGAACATTTCGTACAGGTTGCTATTCTGAAGCAGCGAGAGCATACCATATGCCACTGATTCAGGATCATTGGGGTTCCCATACCATGCGGCACTGCCTCCTGTCTCTGGAATGGCGGAAAGGTCCGATGTGACAACTGGCGTCCCGCAGGCCATGGATTCCAAAATGGGTAGTCCGAAACTTTCCCTTAATGAAGTGAAAAGGAAAAGGGATGCCAGATTGTATATAAAAGGCATCCTTTGGGTGGGGATGTATCCTGGGGTATGGATCCTGTCCATGAGATCTTCTTTGCCCAAGGTCTTTAATAAAAAGGCTAGCTGCGCGCGGTTGTAATCCAATATTACCATGGGCACAGGGTCGCTTGCTTTTTGAGTGTAGATGTCATAAGCCTGGATGGAAGCGACCGTATTCTTTCGGGAGGCGGCGTTTCCCAGACAAAGGATGAAGGCGGAAGGCAAGTGGTAAAGTTCCCTGACGGACTCCAGTTCATGCAGCTCATATTTGTTGTTGAACCGGACGTTGACGGCGTTCGGAATGAGGTGCATTTTTTCCTCCGGGATGCCGAGCTGGTTGATGATCCTTGACTTTTCCCATTGAGAAACAGTGATCACGGCTGCGCAACTATCTATAATTCGCGGTACTACCCATCTTCTGTACAGGTTCCCGAAATCCTGATAGGTTGATCCCCGATAGCCGTTATCTTCCATGTAGATCACATCGTGGAGGGTAACAATCTTGGGAATACTGATCTTCAGCGGTGCGGTGTTGCCGGTACTATGGAGTAAGCCCAGCCCCCTGTCTTTTATTTTACGGGGCAAATGATATTGCTCCCAAATGGGGTATGGCGCTCCTTTGACGGGGATGATGGTGAAATTTTCTGTAGGAGACAGACTCTGTTTCTGAGTATCGGGCTTTACATAAATGTGGTATTGGTTCACTTTGTCCAGCCGCTGAAGGGCATGGATCAATTCCAAGGCAACGATCTCGATGCCATGTTTCCTGTCTCGGAAAACACGCTGTGCCTCTATGCCTATTGTCATGCTGGGGTCAAGTACGGGCAAGATATCATTTTGAGATGATTTCCGCAACATCACCGGTATTTGGCGGTCAGATACCCAGCAAGAAGCATGGTGAGGATCCTGATCAGATCACCAGCATCGCATCACCGTAACTGAAGAAACGATATTTGTCCTTAATAGCCTTTTTATAGGCTTCCATGGCAAGGTCATAACCAGCGAAGGCACAAACCATGATCAGCAGGCTGGTTTTTGGAAGGTGGAAATTGGTGACCAAGGCGTCGGAAATGGCGAAATCATAAGGAGGATGTATGAATATGTTCGTCCATCCTTCTGAAGGTTTCAGCAACCGTTCAGCTGTAAAAGAGGTTTCGAGTGCCCTCATCGTGGTAGTTCCTATGGAACAGATACGATGGCCTTCGGTCTTTGCTTTATTCACAATACGACATGCACTATCCTCGATTCGATAATATTCCGCGTCCATCTTGTGCTTGCTCAGGTCTTCCACTTCGATGGGACGGAAAGTTCCGAGACCGGTATGCAGAGTCGCTTCGGCAAAACGGATACCCTTGATCTCGAGTTTCTTGATGAGTTCTATGCTGAAATGTAGGCCGGCGGTAGGAGCGGCCACGGCACCTTCATGTTTTGCATAGACTGTCTGGTAACGTTCACGGTCCTCTTCGTCGGGTTTGCGTTTGATATATTTGGGCAATGGGGTCTCGCCCAGGGTATTGAGAATCGCTTTGAATTCCTCTTCCGGGCCGTCAAAAAGGAAACGGATCGTTCTGCCGCGGGATGTAGTGTTGTCGATCACTTCTGCGACCATTTCATCGTTTTCCCCGAAATACAATTTGTTCCCAACCCTGATCTTTCTTGCGGGATCAACGATCACATCCCAAAGCCTGTTCTGTTTGTTGAGTTCACGAAGCAGAAAAACCTCGATTTTGGCACCGGTCTTCTCCTTTCGTCCGTACATACGAGCCGGAAAGACTTTCGTGTTATTGACGACGAATACATCCTTGTCTTCGAAATATTCCATGATATCCCTGAAGTGCCGATTCTCGATATTGCCTGTCTGGCGGTCAACCACCATCATTCGGGCATCTTCCCTTTTTTTTGTGGGATGTTGTGCGATAAGGTTGAGTGGGAGATCAAAGCGGAATTGGGATAGTTTCATGTGTATAGGTCTTTTGAGGAGGCCACATGAGACAAACCGGGAAAATCGGGCATCTTTCGATGGCCCTGTTCAAACCTGATCTTACGGCACCAGATTTGTCCATGTAATGGCTTAATTAAGTGCGCAAGTTAATGCATTTCAGCGTATTTTTTACGTTTATCCAATTTCTGAAGAAAAACCAAGGTTCGGAACAATGATCTCCTTCACATAACCTTGGGCATGGACTCGACCAGTTTTTGGGTATAATTCGATTTTGGGTGACGGAAGATCTGGTCTGACGGCCCCTCTTCCACTATCTTTCCCTGATTCATCACGATGATGCGGTCGCTGATGTACTGCACAACGGACAGATCGTGAGAGATGAAGAGTGAGGTGAACCCAAATTCCTCTTTCAGGTCGTTCAGCAAGTTGAGCACTTGGGCCTGAATGCTTACATCCAGTGCGGAAACCGATTCGTCAAAAACAATGAACTGGGGTTCAAGGATAAGCGCACGGGCAATACCGATCCTTTGCCTTTGACCGCCGGAGAATTCATGAGGGTACCGCCCGTAGTGATCTGCCTGGAGACCAACCCTCTCCATCATTCCATTGACTTTGTCTCTTAGTTCGCGAATGCTTGAAGAAGATCCATGTACACGAAGAGGCTCAGAAATGGCTTCTCCTATGGTGATGCGCGGGTTAAGGGAAGAGAAAGGATCTTGAAATACCACCTGTAACTGACTCCTGAGTTCCCGCCATGCCTTTCTATTTATGGTTGATGTTGCTTGCCCTGCAAAGCTGATCGAACCTGCAGTTGGGGTCAAGAGGCCTAAAAGAGTCCTGCCCAGAGTGGTTTTCCCACACCCTGATTCACCAACGATGCCTACTGTTTCTCCTGCATGGATATGGAAACTCACCCCATCGACAGCTTTTTGGTAACCTCCTGATTTGCCTGGCAATGAGGATCTTTTTGGGAACCATACTTTGAGTCCATTTACTTCGACCAGTGGATGGAAATCCGGCGGCTTATTTTTCCTTTGGTGGGGTGTTGCGGCCCGCAGCAAATCTTCTGGTTCCTTATCCATGAAATCAGCAATAACAGGCAGTCTTTTCCCTTTCCATTGAATGCTGGGCCTGCAGGCAAGTAATGCTTTTGTATAGGGATTATACGGATTTTGGAATACTTCGGTCACCTTCCCGGACTCCACGATCTTTCCATGATACATCACGGCAACCTTATCAGCAAATTCTGATACCACGGCCAGATCGTGTGTGATGAAGAGGACTCCCATGCCATGCTCCCTTTGCAATTTGCGTATAAGATCCAGAATGGTCTTTTGAACGGAGGCATCGAGTGCGGTGGTGGGTTCATCGGCAATCAGCAGTTTCGGGTTTCCACTCATTGCCATGGCTATCATGACTCGTTGTTTCTGCCCTCCACTGAGCTGATGTGGAAACCTGTTGTAGATGCTGTGTGGATCCGGCAATTCAACCTTTCTGAACAGTTCAACGGTCTTTGACTTGGCTTCCGTTCTTCTGATCTTTTCCTGATTCCGTATGGCTTCTGCAACTTGCCTTCCGCAGCTTATTACCGGGTTCAGTGAGGTCATTGGCTCTTGAAAGATCATGGAAATACGGCCGCCCCTGATCTTCATCAGCTCTGATTTATCCACCTTCATGAGATCGGTCTGGTCGGTTCCGTTCGCTGAGAAAAGTATCTCACCAGAAGAGTACCGAGCAGGAGGGGTGGGGAGCAGACCAAGTATGGAAAGTGCAGTGACGGATTTGCCCGATCCAGATTCTCCGACCAATGCGAGGATCTCACCTCTGTCGAGGATCATATTCAACCCATCGACTGCAATACTTTCCATACCATCCTTTAGGAAGTGAATTCCAAGGTCTTTTATCGACAGCAAGGGGAGCAATCTGGAATATTTTTGATGTAATAGTGATCTAGAGGATAGTATAATACTCAGGGTACCACTTTCATTTACTTTGGGTAAAGGTGACTTCAAGTCTGTTGCCGTCGGGGTCGGCGGTCTCGAATTCATAGTAACCGTCACCTGTCCATCTGGGTCCCCGTAAGATGCTGAAGCCTGCGGCATTCAATTCCATTGCTTTGTCATCCACCTGTTTTTCGTTATCAAGTGCGAATGCAAGATGGATGAGTCCGATATGCTGATCGCCAATCCTGTCGTTCTGATTCTGTGGGATACCGGGTCGATGCATGATCTCAAGCCGTGCGCCACCATCAAAAGACAGGAAATAGCTTTGGAATTGGGTCTTGGGATTGGTGTACATGGCTCCCGCAGTAGCTTCGAAATAGCCAATGTAATAGTCCTTCATTTTTTCCAGGTCCTCCGTCCAAATGGCAGCATGTTCAAGTTGCATATGCGTTGTGTTTCCTAAAAATAGCAATTACTTTGCATCATGATCACACCGGTTTATCCAGAACCTGATTTCAGATTCAGAGAGGTGGATGGAAGACGTCAGATCTTCGATCAGTGTAGGCGCCGATGGGTCGTGCTCACCCCGGAGGAATGGGTTCGCCAAAATACGATCAGGTGGATGGTGATGTCTTTGGGCTATCCTTCCTCTTTGATCGCAGTGGAAAGAGAATTATCTCTTGGGGAATTGAGGAAAAGATTCGATATCGTGATTCATGACCGGAAGCATCAACCCTGGATGATGGTGGAGTGTAAAGCACCTGCAGTTAGTTTAGGGGAGTCGGTATTGATGCAACTGCTGAGATACAACCTGTCTATTCCAGTTACTTATCTGATGGTCACGAACGGGGAGGAGTGCCATGTGGCTCAAAGGGATGGCATGGATTTGAAGTGGCTGTCCGAATTGCCTAAATTCCCTTTCTAGGGTTCAGCACCGGTAATCCATTTTGTACCTTACCATGAGGTCAGCTTCATCGCCGGCCCATTGCCTGCAGAGATAAAGTCCAAGATCGATGGAAGAGCTTACGGCGCCTGCTGTTATGCAGTTACCGTCTTCGACTACCCTCTCCTTGATCACCTCACCACAGAGCGGATTCAGCGTATCGTATTCGTCAAAATGGGTGGTGGCCTTTTTCTCTTTCAGAAAACCGGCTTTTCCCAGAAGCAGACTTCCTGTGCAAACGGAAATTTTCAGTGATTCCGTTGTCGCCGTTCTCAGCCATTCGATAAAAGCCTCATCGTTCATCAATTCACGTGTCCCCCTGCCGCCGGGAACAACAATGGCGTCATATCCCGACAGGTTGTTTTTCACTTTGTCAGGGATGACCTTGAAGCCTCCTCCGTCCACTGCTGTGTCCGTGAAGGAACAGAAATCCCATTCAAGATCAGGCAGATAGGAAAGGCCCTTGAGACGGCTGACCGGATCATATAACCCCACCAGATCCAGCCAGGTGATGCCATTGTACATGATGAATGCCAGTTTCATTTAACTAAAGTTTGTTTTGTTTCTTGAAGTTAAGGGACCCTCTGTGATCCAATGCTACGAAATCGCAGTCTAGGGTAATAAAAAAAAGGCCGAATACCGGCCTTGCAGATGCGTTTGGTGTTTGCGTCAGGGGAAGATGCCTAATTCCTGGTAGCTGGTGCCAACCTTGTTTATCGCCACTACGAAAGCAGCTGTGCGCATATCCCTGATACTCGGGTTGTTCTTCCAGCATTCCATGATCTCATGGGTAGCGTTGATCATGGTTTCTTCCAAGCCGCTTTTCACCAGGTCAACTTCGTCAGGTCCATGCAGCAGTAGATCCTTTTGGGTGCCATGTATTTTTTTACCTGTCAGCTCCTCGATCTGCTCGAGTATGACGGCATTCTGGTTCTCCGTGAAACGTTTTTCTAGGCGGCCATATCGGACATGGCTGAGGTTCTTCAGCCATTCGAAATAGGAAACGGTAACACCTCCTGCATTGAGGTAAAGGTCCGGGATCACCAATATGCCTTTGTTGATGAGGATCTCATCTGCCTCTGGTGTAAGTGGGCCATTGGCAGCTTCTCCGATTATCTTGGCTTTGATGCGTGGTGCATTCTCATGATTGATCACATTTTCCAAAGCGGCAGGGATCAAAATGTCGCAATCCAGTTCAAGAGCATCCGTATTTTTCTCCAAATTTTTGGCGCCAGGGAAATTCAGTATCGAACCGGTGGACTTCCGATGATTGAAGACGGCTTCCACATCGAGTCCCTTCTCATCATGAATGGATCCTTCATATTCCGCTATCGAAGTGATGATCGCTCCATTTTCCTGGAAGAATTTGGCAGAATGATAGCCGACATTACCCATCCCCTGAACGATGACTCGCTTGCCTTCAATGCCGGTGCTCATCCCCAGTCTTTTCATCACATCTTCCATCTTGCATATTTCCCTCACACCATAGAATACGCCCAGGCCAGTTGCTTCCCTGCGGCCTCGAACGCCACCCTGAGTGATGGGCTTGCCGGTGACGCATGCAGCTGCATCCACCTCACCCGGATGCATAGCGGCGTAGGTATCCAAGATCCAGGACATTTCACGTTCGCCGGTTCCGTAATCTGGAGCGGGAACGTCTTCGCCGGGTCCTATGAAACGTTTCTTGACCAGTTCACTTGTATAGCGGCGAGTGATTCTTTCCAGGTCGTAAACGGAATATTTTTTAGGGTTGATGGTGATACCTCCTTTAGCCCCACCAAATGGCACGTTCACCACGGCACATTTATAGGTCATGAGTGCTGCCAGTGCCATCACTTCGTCTAAGTTGACCATGTCGCTGAAGCGAATGCCTCCTTTGCATGGAAGTTTATGGTGGGAGTGCTGAACCCGGTATGCCTTGATCACCTCTATCCTGTCTCCGATCCGAACAGGGAAATGCAATCTCAGTACGGAATTACACTGCTTGATCTGTTCGAGTAAACCCTTGTCGAAGGATGTGAATGCCGCTGCTCGGTCGAAATTGTTGCAAACGGCGTCAAAGAAGCTGAATTCTCCGGACATGGTGTGTTTTTTTAAATGGTTTATTCTTCATGAAGAATAAGATGGCTTGGATTCATCGGGATTTTTTCTCCAAGCGATCGATCCTGCGGTCGAGCCGGTATACATATGCAAGTAGCCCGATCAGTATCGTCAGCACTACTGCAATCACTACAAATATCTTTCCATTGGAACGCATGTTGTCAGCCATATCCACAGCCGAAGTTGTTCCATTCTGTGCCTGGGTGAATAGGGGGATGGACAACAATATCAGGGACATCAAGCGATACTTCATATTCATGTTGCCAATTTTTTTTCTTCAAGGAGTGCAAATCGGATCTTGAGCGTGGTGATCCATACGCCCAACAAAGTCCAGCCGATCACAGCCGGGTAGAATACCATGCGCATACGGGCATCGATATCATTGAAATTGAGTGCCGGATTCCCTTCCTTTCCCGGATGCAGGCTGGGCAGAAGTCTGGGTACGATCCAGATGGAGGGGAACAGCATTGCATAGGCGAATATGTTGTATACCGCACTCACCCGGGCCCTTTTGTCCAGGTCTGTTATGGAACTCCTGAGAACGAGATAGGCGAAATAGGCCAGCAGTGCCATAGCGGCTCCGATGAGTTTTGGCTCTCTGACTATGGAACCGAAGGATGCGTATGCAGGATTGTTGGGGTCGGCCCAGGTGTAACTAGCCCAGATGGCACCGGTTGTGTATCCGAGTATACCCATGAGGATACCCGTGCCGGCGAAGTTGCGAGCATACAAATCATATTCAAACTTCAATGTCCGCAAGTATTTAATGCTATATACCACAGAGATGGTGAAAAGGATCATCATGCCGAACCACATGCAGACGTGAAAGTAAAGGTTCCGAATGGTCTCCTGCAATTGCCGGAGAGCAGGAACGGGAATCAGGAATCCTCCGATCACGGTATAAAACAAAAGGGCAACGCAAAGTATTTTCCACCAGGAGCTACGCATATGGGCTGGGCTGTTTCACGGAACTTTGCCGCAGGGCAACTATAATTTATAGTGGTCGAGCCGTTGGGCAGGGGGATCCGCATGGGTTTATGGTTGTTCAAAAGTAAGCGGTTCAGCCTAATCTTTCCATAAAAAGGGGAACAAAATGACCGAAAGCAAGGCGACCCCCAGATCAAGGGCCAATAGCAGCAGTACGACCTGTACAGGTACCCCGGCTCGAAAAGTTTCCGCAAATGCAAGTTTGGAGAGCCGCATGAGTAACATGAGTTGGGGAATGATCACTGGGAATCCGAGTATGGCCATGAGCGATGCTTGCTGCATGGCCTTGGAAGCAATAGCGGCGAGCATGGTGAAGATCAGGCTAAGGCCTGCGGCGCCCAGAAAACTGATGCCTATGAACGGGAGTAAACTCACCGTCGGATCGCCCATGAGGCTTACAAATAAAACAAGATTGACCAGATTCATGATGGCGACGAGCAGGAGATTGTATAGTATCTTGGCCAGAACGAACTCTACAGGGTTGCAGATGGAGTAAAAATAGATCATCCTACCCCTGGATTCCTGCAAGAAACTTTTGGCCACTGCATTCGTGCAAATAAAAAGCTGAGTCATCCAGAATAGGCCATTCCAGGTTTCACTTTCCGGTTGCCCCATAGCTAGATAGAGCACAAAAACGGTGGATGCGATATAGAGTAAAACTCCATATAGAGTATATTGTTGACGCAATTCCAGGATCAGGTCTTTCCTGAAAAGTGCCATGATCCTTCTGGAGCTGATACTATTCAATGGTTAAAGTTGATCGTTCTTTTTCATAGCAACTTCGGCATCTCGCTTCATATGCTTCTTTTTCGCCCAACATGAATTGATCCGAAAAGGATGATTTTCTATAGGTGAAGCTTGCCGTATTCCCGCATTTGATACATATGGCGTGCAACTTGGTGATGTATTCAGCAGTAGCCATAAGTTCCGGCATGAGGCCAAAAGGTTTCCTTTTATAGTCCATATCTAGTCCAGCCACAATGACCCGGGCTCCTTTAGAGGCCAGTTGATTACAAACATCAAGGATGGCTCCGTCGAAAAATTGGACTTCATCGATCCCGACTACCTCTGCTTCTCCGGCAAGGGACAAGATCTCGTCGGCTTGTGTTACGGACCTGGATTCGATGATGTGAGCATCATGGGATACGATGTTCTCGGTATGGTACCTCGCATCAAGCGACGGTTTGAATGTCATCACTTTAAGGTCTGCGATCCTTGCCCTCTTCAACCGACGGATCAGTTCTTCGGTCTTGCCAGAGAACATGGGTCCACAGATCACTTCGATCCAACCACTTTGCTGATCACGTATGATGGGTTCTGTGAACATTCAGATCATGTAACCAGAGTGGCTTTCACAAAATAAAAACATTCATGTGGACGCATATTCAATTTTTGTTCCGGTCTGGTGATACAGACTCCGGACTTAACTTTTCGTTTCCTGCAGGAGTCGATATCTGTTCGTACCTTCATGCTTATACTCTTCTGGTTCAACATAAAAGTACCATAAATCTCATGGAAAGGGTTGGGCAATTATTGGAAAAACTTGGGGACCTGTACCGAGCTGGAGCGGACAAGCAACAATTGTTGCAGGTGTTAAGAATGCTGGAGTCTGAATTGACGGGAGTTCCTATGATGAACGCCAGTTTCTTGAATGCAGGTAGCGGGAAAGTCAGTGTTATCCTCCCAAATTCCACTGTGGTGCCTATCGAATACAATTCAATCCCTGAGGTACAAGTACAGGAGAAGATCATTGAAGTTTTGCAGGTAGATGAAAAGGAGTTGGAAGCCGAGTTGGAGGAACTAAAAAAAGCCGCTGATCTTAAAAATGAAATGAGCCTGAAGGTCAGGCAGGCTAGAGTGGAATGGGACGATCCGATGGAAGATATTCCCACACTCGCTTCTCATCGGGATTATATTCCGCGTCCGGAAAAGCCCACGACCAAGCCTGTCGAACATATTGAAAGACCAGTTGACCGTCAAAAGGAACCCGGAAAAGAAGTTAACGAAGTGATCGGAAGCACTGATACCTCGTTGAATGAAAGATTGAAAAACGCCCAGGCCGAGTTATCAGAAAAACTTCAGGCGGGGCCTGTAAAGGATCTCAGAAAAGCCATTGGCATCAATGATCGATATCTCTACATCAATGAGTTATTCAACGGTAACGAGGCTATGTTCGACAGGTCATTGAAGACTCTGAACGACTTTTCAGTCTACCCGGAAGCAGAATTGTGGATGCGAAGGGAACTGCGTACCAAAATGGGGTGGAGTGAAGACAATGTATTGGTTCAGCAGTTCACTCAGTTGGTCAAAAGGCGTTTTTCCTGAATGTGATCCAATATGGCGGTTGTGGCGCCTGCCTTCTCACGGACATAGTCTCCTGCGATCTTACCCACCATCCTGCATCTGTCTTCGTCGAATAGGAGTGAATCCATTACCTTTTCAAAGTCCAATGCGTTATCGACTGGAATGGCGCCACCCAGCTCTGCGAGCTCCACGGCTTCCCGGAATTTGTGAAAGACCGGACCCATGACAACAGGTTTGTTGAATACGGCGGCTTCCAGGACATTATGCACTCCGTCTCCACCAAAACCTCCTCCTACATATGCGACTGTCGCATATCGGTATATCCTGGACAGGATGCCTATGGTATCTATGATGAGGACATGTGCCTCATGGATCCTGGACGGATCATTTTTGTATGCAGAGTATGTAAGGCAGCCTGGAAATTTTTGTTTCAGGTTATCTATCTCCGGTTGGCCCGGTTCATGTGGTGCAATAACGAATCTGATCCCCGCATGGCTGTTTGCATAGTGAGCTATTGTTTCCTCATCTTCCAGCCAGGTACTGCCTGCAATGATTACCTTATGGCCGGCACAAAAATCGTGTATGGTAGATATGTCCTCTGCAATATTGGCGATGGTCAGCACACGGTCAAATCTGGTATCGCCTGCGCAAGAGGCTTTATCTTGAAAGCCGATCTCACGTAAAAGAGAAAGTGAGGCCTCGTCCTGTAGGAACAGATGAGTGAAGCAATCCAGCATATTCCTCCAGAATGCACCATAAACCCTGAAGAAGGGCTGATCTTTTCTGAAGATGGCAGAGATAAGTATTGTCGGTATCTCTCTGTTTTTCAGCTCTTTAAGATAGTAGTGCCAAAATTCATATTTGACGAATATGACCAGGGAAGGACGAAGGGCATTCAAAAAAAGCTTTGCATTCGTTGAGGAGTCGATAGGGAGGTAGAAAACATGGTCCGCCACCTCATATTTTTTACAGACTTCGTAACCGGATGGGGAGAAAAAAGTCAAAGTTATGGCGCGATCGGGCCAATGGGATTTGATCGCCTCCAATACCGGCCTACCTTGCTCGAATTCGCCCAATGAAGCACAGTGCATCCAAATACCACCTGGAGGCTGAGAACTCAGGGTGTCTGCAAGGATATTGTTCAGTCCTTTTCTGCCTTGAAGCCAAAATCTGGCTTTCAGGTTCCATGGTGAAATGGCCCTGACGGCAAATCCGTATATCTTCAGGAACAGGTTGTAGACGACCAGCACGGTAAGGTTTGAAAATGAAGTGCATACAAATCTAATATATCCCTGCCAGCCTGCCCATTATTTAGTATTTTTGTGCCCTCAAAAGGGCATGAATGGATCCCATACAGATGGTAGACTTACGGCGTCAGTACCTGAAGATCAAGAAGGATGTCGACGAAGCCGTTTTGAGCGTTCTGGAAAGTACAGCTTTCATCAACGGGAAGCCAGTTCAGGATTTTGCCCGTGCATTGGCCAGCTATACGAATTCCGATTACGTCATTCCTTGTGCAAATGGGACTGATGCCTTACAGATTGCCATGATGGCGCTTGATCTGCAACCTGGTGACGAAGTAATCACCCCATCCTTCACATACATCGCAACAACAGAAGTCGTTGCTTTGCTCAGACTTAAACCTGTCTTTGTGGATGTGGATCCAGTAACCTTTTGCATCGATCCAGTTGCCATCCGCAAGGCCATTACTTCCCGTACAAAAGCTATTGTGCCTGTTCATCTTTATGGTCAATCCGCTCCGATGGAAGAGATCATGGTTATAGCCAAAGAATACGGACTTTTTGTCATTGAGGATAATGCACAGGCAATTGGTTCCAGAGTACGATTTTCTGACGGGACGGAGAGGATGTCGGGAACGATCGGAACCATTGGCACCACATCATTCTTTCCGTCTAAAAATCTGGGAGGCTATGGTGATGGAGGTGCAATTTTCACTCAACAGGCAAAGCTGGCGGAAAAATTGCAGATGATAGCCAATCATGGTCAGAAGGTCCGATATTATCATGAGCTTGTGGGCTGCAATTCCAGGTTGGATACCTTGCAGGCAGCAATTTTGAATATAAAGTTGGAGAATCTCGACATATATATTTCGGCTCGGCAGGAGTTGGCTGCTTTTTATGATGCGGCATTTGCTGGGCATCCTGCAATCAGGACACCGGTAAAAGCCGCTTACAGTACCCATGTATATCATCAATACACATTACAATTGGATGGAGTGAACAGGGATGATCTTCATAAGTATCTTGCTGATAAATCTGTTCCTTCCATGATTTACTATCCCGTGCCCGCTCACCGTCAGCAAATGTTCTCCGCTTATGGATCCGCGAACACCGAACTGCCCGTGACGGAATGGCTGACGGAACGGGTCATATCCCTGCCCATGCACACGGAAATGGATCAGGAGCAGCGAGAATATATCGTCAAGAATGTGATTGCATTCCTGAATACATAAACATTAAACGAGATACATGAAGATCGCAGTTGTTGGAACCGGTTATGTTGGATTGGTCACCGGTACATGTTTTGCCGAAACCGGAAATGATGTGTATTGCGTGGACATCGATCCGGTAAAGGTTCAGAAATTGAGCAGTGGTATCATTACGATTTATGAACCGGGGCTTGAAAAACTTTTCATCCGAAACTTGCGTGAGGGTCGGTTGAGATTCACTACCGACCTTCGATCCGGAGTTGAAGAGGCGGAAGTGATTTTCCTTGCACTTCCCACTCCTCCGGGGGAAGATGGATCCGCCGACCTCAAATATGTTCTGGGCGTGGCCAGCGATTTGGGCAGGATCATTAAAGACTATAAAGTGATCGTGGACAAAAGTACGGTGCCAGTAGGTACAGCGGAACGAGTTCATACTGCCATAGCGTCCAATTATACAGGTTCGTTTGATGTGGTATCAAATCCGGAATTCCTCCGGGAAGGTGTGGCAGTGGATGACTTCATGAAGCCCGACAGGGTGGTCATTGGAACACAATCTGAACGAGCTAAATTGGTCATGTCCGAACTGTTCTCGCCATTTGTGAGGTCTGGCAATCCCGTCATCTTCATGGATGAGAGATCTGCAGAATTGACCAAGTATGCTGCCAATGCGTTTCTCGCGACCAAGATCAGTTTCATGAATGAGATAGCCCAATTGTGTGAGCGTCTCGGTGCCGATGTGGACATGGTCAGGCGAGGGATGGGCAGCGATGAAAGGATAGGGAAGAGATTTCTGTTCCCCGGCATCGGTTATGGTGGAAGTTGTTTTCCCAAGGATGTTAAAGCATTGGTCAAAAGTTCAGATGATGCCGGCTATGATTTCCAGATCCTGAATGCCGTCATGAACGTCAATTCGACCCAGAAAAGGCATCTACTGCCAGTAATCAAGAAATATTTCGGAGGTGATCTAAGGGGAAGGCATTTCGCACTCTGGGGACTTGCATTCAAACCGAATACCGATGACATACGCGAGGCTCCAGCGCTGGATATCATGGATGCTCTTCTTTCTGACGGTGCCAGTGTCAGTGCTTTTGACCCCGAAGCCATGGAAAATGTTCGTAAGCTTTATGATTCTAGGGTGAAATTCGGTAAGAACCGGTATGAAATCCTGGAAGGCGCGGATGCACTCATCATTGCTACGGAATGGAATGAATTCAGAACACCTGATTTTGTTTCGGTAAAGGAAAAACTCAAGCATCCAGCTATCTTCGATGGAAGGAACCTGTTCGATGTGGTAGAAATGGAAAAGAAAGGGTTCGAATACTTCAGCATTGGAAGGAGATCTTCCATAAAAAATTAGGGAAAATGGAAAATAAAAGAGTATTGATAACCGGTGCAGCTGGCTTCCTTGGATCTCATCTTTGTGATCGTTTCATAAAAGAGGGTTTCGATGTTGTAGGCATGGACAACCTGATCACTGGCGATCTCAGGAACATAGAACACTTGTTCAAACTGCGCCAATTTGAATTTTATCATCATGACGTGAGCAAGTTCATTCATGTGCCGGGACGTATCGATCATATTCTGCATTTCGCATCTCCTGCCAGTCCGATTGATTATCTCAAGATTCCCATCCAAACGCTTAAAGTTGGTGCGTTGGGTACGCACAACTGCCTGGGTCTTGCTCGTGTCAAGGGCGCAAGGATGTTGGTGGCATCCACCAGTGAGGTGTATGGCGACCCCTTGGTACATCCTCAGAACGAGGAATACTGGGGAAACGTGAACCCAGTGGGTCCTCGAGGGGTGTATGACGAGGCAAAAAGATTCATGGAGTCCATCACCATGGCTTATCATAATTTCCATGGGCTTGAAACCCGCATAGTAAGGATCTTCAATACCTATGGTCCCCGAATGAGACTCAACGATGGACGTGCACTACCAGCGTTCATAGGACAGGCACTTCGTGGGGAGGACCTGACCGTCTTCGGTGATGGAAGTCAAACCCGTTCCTTTTGTTTTGTCGACGATCTGGTGGAGGGCATTTACAGACTCTTGTTGAGTGATCATCCTTATCCGGTCAATATCGGAAACCCATCCGAGATTACCTTGAAGGAGTTCGCAGAAGAGATCATAAGGCTTACGAAAAGCAAGCAAAAGATATCCTACATACCACTTCCTGCCGATGACCCAAAACAAAGGAAGCCGGATATCACCAAGGCGAAAGCAATACTGGGCTGGGAGCCTAAAGTAAGTCGTGAAGATGGTTTAAGGGTTACCTACGAATATTTCAAATCTCTTTCGCAGGAAGAGTTATACAAGCAGCCTAAAGAATTCAGTAAATGATCGGATTATGTTGATTTATCAGGATCTGGTGGATAAGAAGGCAAGGATTGCGATAATAGGTCTGGGCTATGTAGGTTTGCCCATTGCTCTGGAGTTCGCAAAAACATTCTCCGTTATAGGATTTGACATCAATGAGCGTCGAATAGATCTGATGAAAAAAGGGATTGATCCCAGCAAAGAGGTTCCGGAGGCGGATTTTAAAAACAAGGATATCGAATTCACTTCAGATCTTGGTCTGTTGCGAAAAGCCCGTTTTTACATTGTTGCCGTACCCACTCCTGTGGACAAATTCAATGTCCCAGACCTGAAGCCTGTGCTGGCCGCATCTTCAACCATCGGGGGCGTGCTCAAGAAAGGAGACTATGTCGTTTTTGAATCCACTGTTTACCCTGGCTGTACGGAAGAGGATTGCCTTCCAGTGATGGAAAAGCTCTCCGGCCTGAAGAATGTTGTCGATTTCAAGATCGGGTATTCCCCGGAACGTATAAATCCAGGAGACAAAAAAAACACCTTGCGATCTGTGGTTAAGATTGTTTCGGGGACGGATAAGATTTCATTGGATGAGATCGCAAAAGTCTACGAGACCGTGGTAGACGCTGGTGTCCATCGTGCGGCTTCCATCAAAGTAGCCGAGGCTGCGAAGATCGTAGAGAATACCCAACGGGACTTGAACATTGCCCTCATGAACGAACTTTCCCTGATCTTCGACAGGATGGGCATCAATACTTACGATGTTTTGGAGGCTGCTGGTACCAAGTGGAACTTCCTCAAGTTCTCCCCGGGGCTTGTTGGGGGGCATTGTATCGGCGTCGATCCATATTATCTCACCCATAAAGCGGAGGCACTTGGCTATGAAGCCAAGCTCATATCCGCATCTCGATTCATCAATGACAATATGGCCAGGAATGTGGCTCGAAAAGTCATTCAGCATGTCCTTCGGCATGCGGATGACCCTTCTCAGGCAAAGGTTTTGGTCAAGGGAGTGACTTTCAAGGAAGATGTGAGTGATATCCGGAATTCCAAGATCATAGATACGGTAAAGGAGATTCAGGCTTTCCATATTACGGTTAAAGTAGAGGACCCTTTTGCGGATCCCTTGGAAGTGCATGAGGAGTATGGACTGCAACTTTCCCCTTCCAATGATCAAGAAATATATGATGCGGTCATTTTCGCCATTCCGCATCAGCCGTATAAGACCATGACGCCTGAACAGGTTTCATCTCTGGTTCACCCTAAAGGCCTTCTGGCGGATTTGAAGGGTTTGTTCAAAGGAAGGGTACAGGATCGGACTTATTGGAGTCTTTAACAAAATGCTATGTTGAAGAAGATATTGATCACGGGTGGTGCAGGATTCATTGGCTCGCATGTCGTGAGGCTCTTTTTGAAAAAATACCCGAATTACTTCATTCACAATTTGGATGCGCTGACCTACGCTGGGAATCTGGAAAATCTTTCAGATGTAGAATCGCTTCCCAATTACCAGTTCGTCAAAGGGGATATCACGGATGAGCAATTCGTGAATGATCTTTTTGCTCAAGAGTCGTATGATGCAGTCATACATTTGGCGGCCGAGAGTCATGTGGATCGTTCCATCAAGGATCCACTTGCTTTTGTACGCACCAACGTGCTGGGTACTGGTGTTCTACTTAATGCGGCAAGGCGATTTTGGAAGGGCAGTGCCGGGAAGCTGTTTTATCATGTTTCTACTGATGAAGTATATGGCAGTTTGGGGGAAAATGGATTATTCACCGAAGAAACACCGTATGATCCGCGTTCGCCATATTCAGCATCAAAAGCGGCTTCGGATCATCTTGTGATGGCCTATCATCATACTTATGATCTGCCCGTTGTGATCTCCAATTGCTCTAATAATTATGGCTCATATCATTTTCCCGAAAAGTTGATCCCTTTGATGATCAACAATATCATCCACAATCGGTCACTACCGGTGTATGGCCAAGGCGAGAACATACGTGATTGGCTTTGGGTAGAGGATCACGCGCGGGCTATAGATGTCATCTTCCATACAGGCAAGGTCGGAGAGACGTATAATGTAGGTGGATTCAATGAATGGAGGAATATAGACCTTGTTCATTTACTATGTCGGATCATGGATCTTAAGTTGGGAAAGCCAGAAGGGACCTCTGCCAAACTGATCTCATTCGTTACGGACAGGGCAGGTCACGACCTTCGTTACGCTATCGATGCAACAAAACTTCAAAAAGAGCTGGGATGGGCACCGTCCCTTCAGTTTGAGGAGGGGCTTGAAAAAACGGTTCAGTGGTATCTCGATCATCCCGATTGGGTGCGACATGTAACCTCCGGGGAATACCTGAGTTATTATCAGGAACAATACGAAAGACGTTGACCAATTCGAAATTCTGATTAATGGAAAAGATCGAAACCGGTATACCCGGGCTTTTAATCCTTAAGCCCCGTGTTTTTGAAGATAGCAGGGGTTATTTCTATGAGAGTTTCAATAAAAAGGAAATGGATTTCCTGAATCTCTCTTACGACTGGGTTCAGGACAACCAGTCGAATTCCATTAAAGGGGTCATCCGCGGATTACATTTCCAGAGGGAGCCTTTTGCCCAAGCAAAATTGATACGTGTACTCCAAGGAAATATTTGGGATGTGACTGTGGATATAAGGAAGGGATCTCCAACTTTCGGCAAGGTCTATGCGACTGAACTATCTTCAGAAAATCGGTTGCAGTTGCTGATCCCTCAAGGTTTTGCTCATGGCTTTTCAGTTTTAAGCGAAACAGCATCAGTGACCTATAAATGTGACAACTATTACCATTACTCCCACGAGGCAGGTATTTTGTTGGATGATCCGGAACTGAATATTGATTGGAAGGTACCTATGAATAATGCTATCATTTCGCAAAAAGATAGGGACTTGCCTCCGTTCTCCTCACTTGGAACACCGTTCATTTTCAAACATGCCTAGTCCTGTCATATTAGTAACCGGTGCAAATGGCCAATTAGGCAATGAACTCAGGATTTTGTCCCGGGGAATGAATTCATTCAGGTTCCTGTTCTATAATCGAGAAGATTTTCCTTTAGGGGAATACGACAAAATGCGGACGGTGATGGCGTCTGAAAAGCCTGATTGGTGCATCAATTGTGCAGCATATACTGCCGTGGATAAGGCAGAGTCGGAAAAGGAGATTTGCTACAAGGTGAATGCTGAGGCAGTCGGTATTCTTGCTGGATTGTGCAAGGAATATGGCACCAAACTGATTCATATTTCAACCGACTATGTTTTTGGTAATGGTAAAGCAAGCCCGTACAGTGAAAACGACGAAGCCGCGCCCATGAATATTTATGGTGCATCCAAACTGGCGGGAGAACGGAACCTCTTGAAGGAGAATCCTGGATCGGTCATCCTTCGTACATCGTGGGTTTACTCTGCGTATGGCAGGAATTTCGTAAATACGATGCTCCAACTCATGAAAGATAAGAAAGTCGTAAAGGTGGTATCGGATCAGTGGGGTTCACCTACCTACGCTGCCGATCTGGCGGCTGCTATTTTTCAGATTATTCTTACCGGGAAGTGGATCCCGGGTATCTTCCACTTCTGCAATGGAGGTGCAACCACCTGGTTTGAATTTGCTACGGCAATCAGGGATATTTCCGGAAGCAATTGTGAAGTGTTACCCATACTTGCATCTGAGTTTCCAACCAAGGCTGCCCGCCCAACTTATTCGGTCATGAATACGGAAAAGATCGTACGTGAATACGGCTTGGTTGTCAATCCCTGGAAGGAAAGCCTGGGACGATGTCTGTCTAACCGGATCAAAAAAAATGAGACCCTTTGAGGGTCTCATCGATTGAAATGAAAATGGGGATGAACTCAAACCCTCCTGCCGCCCTTGAGTTTGTGAATCAGATCCACGAACGCTTCAAGTTTGCCCTCAACAATAAGGAGTGACTGTTCAGGCCAGGTGCCTGGATCATGGATCCTGTACTGATCACCCGCGGCATCCAAGATGGCTTTTAACTCAGATACGGGTGCATTCGCCAATTGTTTGAAGTTGGAAATGCCTGCTTGGTTCAGCAACTCTTCGATTTTCGGGCCAATGCCTTCAATAAGTTGAAGGGAATCCTTTGTAACAGGTAGCGAAGCAGCGTTATTCAACTCATTCTCCAGTCTTTTGTTCTCCTGGGTCAGTGCTTCTATTTTCGAAGCTAATTGCGATGAAGCGCTCATGCTGCTGTGGAGTTCGGATTCCAACAGCACGATCCTTGCATGGGCATCACTGATCCCTTTTTGTGCCGAACTCAATTCAGCTAATTTACCTGATATTTCGGAGTCGTCGATCTGCGTGAGTGCAGCTGAAGTAGATAGCTTAAAGGTCTCCTCTTTGCTTTTTTGCAATTCCGATTTGATGCGTGATAATTCAGATTCTTGTTCCAAAGCTTTTGAAGCATTCAGTGCCTGAGCATCGGCTTCATTCTCCCATTTTCTGGCTTCAGACTTTGCCAGTTCCAATTGTGCCTTCAGTTCTCCCAAGCTAGAATTTAACTGACGTAGCTTCTGGTTTTCAGATTCCAGTTTGTCCATCCTGGATTTCATAGAGTCGACCTCGCTTGTACGCCCATCCATTAAAGAATTATTCTCCAAGATCCGTTTCTTTTCATCCTCGACTGACTTTGCCTCTGTTTGGAATTTCACTACCATGAGTCGGCTGCTGTGCAGGTCGCCTTCCAATTTCTGGATCTTGGACCTCAATTCTGTCACCTGGCTTTCATTCATGGAAGCGGCAATTCGGGATTTTTCATTCAGTGCCTGATCCAATGCATTGCGGAATTGTTGAGCTTGGTTGCGTGTTTCATGAAGTTCCTTTTCCTGATTCTTGACCCTGTTCCTGAGTCCTTCTACTTCGCTGTGGTCAACGATCATGGAAGTTACTTTCGAATGCTCGAGAGCCAAGTCTGCTTTCAATTTTTCTATCAACGTCCTTGAATGATCGGAATCCTTTAGGAGGTCGAGTACTCGGATTTTCAGTTTCTCCTGTTCCGAAGCTGAAGATGAATAGGAATTGGCTTTGGAAATAGCCGCTTCAAGCTGATGTTTAACTTTATGATGCCGTGTCCGTTCATCGTGGATCTCCTTCTCCAGATTCGAGAGTTTGATCTTCATATCTGATGAGACCTTGGATCTTCTGCCCAGAAAGAAATGATATAAAAGGAATCCCAACAAAGCTGCAAGGATCCATAATATGGTGATCTCTGTATTAGAGGTGCGAACAGCGAGGTCTTTCCATCCGGGATCAAATAAACCTAAGAACTTAAGCATGAAGAAAAAATTTAGTTTGTTGGGAAAAAAATCAGGGAGGCATCGAACAGTTGGCCGTCATTACCTATTTCCCAAATTAGTCAAAGTCAGTGGAAAAACAATTTTCTGGATTTCTGTTTAATTTTCTGAATGTCAATACATTATTCGCAATGCTATGCATATTTCGAGAATTTGTTTAGAGTTTTGCCATGGGATCTTTGCTTCAAGTTGTAGAACTGCCCACTCATATAAAATTTTATTTGAATCCGTATTTGAAATTCTAATGGTCCGTGCTGACGTATGGCGGCGAATGATAAGTCTCCTTTATTTGTAGGGTAAACATGTATGTTCTTTTTTCTGAATATGATATTTGGTTTTGTCGAACTTTCCGGATCGGTCAGTTGACCTGATGGTTTAGGATAGTATCTACTGATTGATCTTTATCTGGCTGTCTTATTGGGGAGTAAATGACAACATGCATATTTTTTGATCTATAATAATTAAAAAGGCAGACTAAAGAGTGGTGGTGATATAACTCTCGACTAGCTGGAAGAATTGGATTCGGAAAGTATCTACATCATGAGGGAAGTAGCTGCGCAGTTCGAAAAGCCAACAATGCTTTTCAGTGGAGTCAAGGATTTCAACACGTTGGTCTATCTTTCACGGAAGGCATTTGCGGCGGCAGGCATTCCTTTTCTTTTGCTTCATATCGATGCTGGCTACAATTTCACGGAAACACTCTTCCTGTGACCTATTGGCAAATGAGGTCAATGGGTCATTGATTGTCCGGAAAGTAGAGGACACCCCAAAATCAAGGAATTTGACCGAGCCAAAAGGATAATTCCCGAGCAGGAATTGGTTGCAGCCATTTCTATTACTGGATACCATCGACGGAATTACAAGAAGATGATGGATTCCGTGCAATAAAGATCATTTTCAACATGGTGTGTAACTGGATTGGTTATCCAGGTCACTGAATTTTGGATAAACAGATGCTATGTTCTTATTATTCAGCTTGCTTTTGGGAAAACAGAACGAATTCATTTAGCTGGTTTTCATCTCCAATTTTTGGATGAACGGGACATCGGGTTTGTCCCTCATTCTGATTATCTTTGCAGCTCAATTTTTACCAATGGCGATCATGCAGGTTGAGTTGACTAATCCTGATTATGGATTTACGGTCACCGATGGTTCAGGGCACTCTTTTTCCATGGATATTCCAGTGGATCAGGGTGGGCATGGAGCCGGATTCCGACCCATGCAGACACTGCTTGCTGCCCTTTGTGGTTGCAGTGCCATCGATGTGGTAGCAATACTCAAGAAACAAAGGCAGCAAATGTCTGCTTTGAAGATTGCTGCTGATGGTCAAAGGGAGCCGGGTAAGGAACCTTCACTTTGGAAACATATCCAGCTTCGTTTTGAAATTGGCGGGGATGTGGATCCCAGCAAGGCAATCAGGGCTGTTGAATTGTCCATGGAGAAATATTGCTCTGTTGCAGAAACGCTCCGTCTTGCAGGAGCTATGATAGAATGGCAGGTTTTCCTGAACGGGGGAAAGATCAGCAATTGAAGATCTTACAATACTTGATATGGCTGAACATCGGGAAACACAGGCGATACGCCTTCAGATGAAAAGAACAGGGGAAAAGGAACATTCTACTCCGCTATACCTGACCAGTAGTTTCGTGTACGATACGGCGGAGGACATGGCTGCCGCATTTTCTAACGACGAACTCGATGTGAATATATATTCACGTTTTTCCAATCCCACGGTTGATGAGTTCATAGCCAAGATCGCCGCGCTGGAGAACACTGAAGATGGTATCGCAACAGGTACAGGGATGGCTGCAATATTCGCCACTTTCATGACCTTCCTTTCCAAAGGTGACCATATCATTTCGGCTTCAGCAGTTTTCGGTTCAACTCATACCATTTTGACCAAATACCTTCCGAAATGGGGTATCGAGGCATCCTACTTCAATATGGCTTCGCCAGAGTCAATAGCCTCATTGATCCGGCCTAACACCAAAATGCTCTATGTTGAAACCCCATCCAACCCCGGTTTGGATATTCTGGACATTGAAGCTGTTTCCGAAATTTGCAAAAAGTATGATATCCTTTTTGTAGTCGATAACTGTTTCGCGACCCCTGCTGTACAGCAGCCAATTCCATTAGGAGCTGACCTCGTTCTGCATTCTGCCACCAAGTTCATCGATGGTCAAGGTCGGGTTCTTGGAGGGGTGGTGGTTGGCCGAAAAGAACTTATACATCCCTTATACCTTTTTGTCAGGAATACCGGACCTTCCATGAGCCCCTTCAATGCCTGGGTATTATCTAAAAGTTTGGAGACTTTATACCTGCGTATGGATCGCCATGCAGAAAACGCGATGAGGATAGCCTCAGCACTGCAAGGCCATTCAGCCATAAATGGGGTTAAATATCCTTTCCTCCCTACACACCCTCAGTACGATATAGCCAGAAAGCAGATGCGGAATGGAGGCGGGATAGTAACCTTTGAACTGAAGGGTGGCGTTGATGCTGGAAGACACTTTTTGAATAACCTGAAGATGCTTTCCATGACCAATAATCTGGGAGATAGCAGGAGCATTGCATCCCATCCTGCCAGTACTACCCATTCCAAACTTTCCGATGCAGAAAGAGCGGAAGTGGGAATCACCCCGGGCTTGATACGCATCTCCATTGGATTGGAGCATCCTGATGATATTTTACAGGATATCCTACAGGCAATGCCCGTCAAATGAGCCTGTTATTGCATAAAAAGTAAATGCTATCGTAGCCAATTTCACTGAGATCAGGGTGATTCCAAACTTGCATAGATCACTTTATTTCATACGTGTACTCGCGACCCTTCTGATTGGAAAACTTCAAAGTGGCCAGACTTTCTTTCGATCTTGATTGAATATAAACCTTCCCTTGAATGTGTTTTTTCTTGAGAAATGAATGGCCATTCAGGATTCATTTTGGCGGCACAGCCAGAAATATCAGCATGTATACATCTCGATAAGAGCGATAAAGCATGATTGACCTCCACGGGTTCGGGTAGCTCAGTAAATGTTCCCCATATAGTCACCGATTTCCAGTTCCCGAGGTCCTGCATAAGTTCAGTTTCCAAGCATATTTGAGGATTTTTTCGCAGCCATCCAACATTCATACCTTCAGGGGCAAGCCAATAAATATGCTCGCCATCGTAACCATAACTTACGGGTATGATATGGATACGCCCATCTATTAGACATCCTATCCGACCTATCATTTGCTTGGATAATACTTCCTCTATTTCCAGACTATTGAGTTTTCCGGTCATGACCTTAAATTTTTCATAAGGTACCCCGGTTTGGTCTTCGTCAACAATGACTTTGGTCATTAACTGGATCTTACTTAAGTGTCACATGAACGTCAATCATCATATAAACAAATCCTGCTGTAATTGATTCTTGAAGACCCGTGTACTTGCCTCCGTTCAGGGTGTAGAATGAATGAATGTTTCACCTTTTGCAGCAGATCATTTCTTCACAGGTGATATTTTCTCAGTATCCAAGTAGCAGAAATAGCTATTCAGACGGAAGCCGACAATCTGACATCCTGAATCTTAACTTAAATAAAAAACCCTCTTTCGAGGGTTTTTTTGTTGCCCGACCTGGATTCCCTGCCCGCCGAAGCGCCGCGCAGGCGGGGAACCAAGACGTAAAATGTCTAGTG
>CAIKEH010000010.1 GCA_903826405.1 uncultured bacterium | reverse complement strand
GACAATAGGTGTCAAAACTCACTTGAATGGATAAACCATAGATTTATACCTGAAACACAAAAAGAACCGAAGTCATGAGAATAGCACTTTTTACATCACTGCTCTTCTTTGCTTTGATGTCCAGCGCACAGGTCAACCCCATGAACGTCACCATTGCCCGTGATCATTGGGGAGTGCCGCATATACTAGGCAAAACCGATGCGGATGCTGCCTTTGGACTTGCCTGGGCCCATGCAGAAGATGATTTCACCAATATACAGTACGTGCTGCTCAGCGGAAAAAAAATGCTCGGAAGGGTTCTGGGAAAAAAGGGAGCAGAGGTGGATTACGTCGTGGAATTACTGAGATGTCGTGATATCGTTGAAGAGAAAATCGGAACCCTTTCCCCTGAATTCCTGAAGGTAGCCGAAGCTTATGTTCAAGGGTTGAATGAATTTGCCGCGGCAAACCCGGAAAAAGTATTGTTGAAAAAAGCCTTTCCTGCCTCAGTCAAGGATTATCTGGCCGCTGCAACATTTTCGCTTTGTATCATCAGCGGGATGGATGAGCTGCTGCCCAAATTGCTGAAAGGCGAATACAGGTCACTTCCAGAACCTTTGCCCAATGGGTCCAATGCATTCGCCATACACCCTTCCCGGACAAGTACTGGTGAAGCATTTCTGGCCATCAACTCCCACCAACCTCTCGATGGTCCTGTTGCTTGGTACGAAGCGCATGTCATGAGCGACGAAGGGATGAACATCCTCGGAGGATTATTCCCGGGAGGACTTTGCATCTTACATGGGGTCAATGAAAATCTGGGATGGGCGCATACGGTGAACAACATGGATAAAATCGATGTATACCAGTTACAGATGAAGGAGAAATCCCTGCAGTATCTTTTCGATGGCCAATGGATCGCATTGGAAAAAAGAAAGGTAAAACTGCAGGTGAAAGGCATACCCATAAACATAATCAAGAATGTGTACTGGAGTCGGTATGGAGCAACAGTGCAAACACCAAAAGGATTCTTCGCCATCCGGCTCACTGCGAATCAAAGTATAACGGCCATGGAACAATGGTGGCGCATGGGCAAGGCAAGTAACTTCAGCGAATTCTATAAAGCGCTTTCCATGCAGGGACTTCCCATGTTCAATGTCGTTTATGCAGACAGATGGGACACGATATTTTATATATCCGGAGGAAAAATGCCCTTGCGGGACAAGGACAGTACATATGATTGGAAAGGGATTTTGCCGGGCAACACCTCGCGGACACTGTGGACTGATTTTCACCCGATAACCGATCTTCCCCAATATATCAATCCCGCATCGGGATATCTATATAATACCAACCACTCTCCCTTTCTGGCTACGGCACCCACACAAAACATAAACGGGAAAGAATACGACTGGACAAGCGGGTACGAAACCTTTCATAACAACAGAAGCGCCCGCTTCGCTGAACTCATGGCAGAGACAGAGAAATTGGATTACGCTCGTTTCAAAAAAATCAAGTACGACGGTCATCTTCCTTCCAAACTCTGGTACCCAATTAATATAGATGCATTCTTGCAGGTATCAGGAGGCCAGGACACCGTTTTAAAATCTGTCATTGATGATTACAGGACCTGGGACCGGTCATCCGACCAAGAAAGTCGAGGAGCCGCCGTGTTCAGATTGCTTCTGGCCTACATCACTGATGTTTTGCATATGCATTCCGGAACACTCACGGGTGAACAGGCTTTATCGGCATTCAGGTATGCCAAGGAACATGAGTTGAGGTACTTTGGAAAGACCGGTATAAAACTCGGTGAACTCCAGCAACTCAGTCGGGGAGAAAAATCTTTGCCCATCTGGGGGATACCCGATGTGATCACTGCCATGTATACGGAAACGGGGTTGAATGGCATGTTGAAAGTCATGGCAGGGGAATCCTATATAGAATTGGTCAGATTCCCTAAAAATGAACTCCCGATCATGGAAACAGTGAACTGTTATGGATCCTCCCATGATCCAAAATCCCTTCACTTCACAGACCAGATGGACTTGTTCATGCAGCAACAGACGAAACCCATGACACTGGACAAGAAAAGGGTTATGTCTGATGCCGTAAGCATTTACCATCCCGGAGACAAAATAGTTATATCAAAAAATTGAACGGGTTGGACCTCGTTTTGAAAAATGTTTTTAATTGATCATTCACATAGAAGGGTCAAGTCATGTTTGATACCTGATCTCGAAAAAAACGAACCCGTTCAACAAAATCTCCAAAAGAATCCCGGCCAAATACCTTTGCTGCCCAAAATAGGTTCGAACATGGCTATAAGGGAAATGGAACATGCGGTGTCGCATCAAAGAAAATTGCTGGTCGATCACCCCGTTTACAGTTCGATCAAGGATATAGAAGGGATCAGGATCTTCATGGAAAGGCATGTTTTTGCCGTTTGGGATTTCATGTCACTCCTCAAAACACTTCAATCGTCATTAACCTGTGTAGGATCGCCCTGGCTTCCGGTGGGAAATCCGGAAACACGCTATCTGATCAACGAGATTGTCACTGGCGAGGAAAGCGATGTGGACGAAAACGGGAACAGGACGAGTCATTTCGAACTATACATTCGGGCAATGGAACAAGCCGATGCTGATACAGGACCGATCTCCTCATTCATTAAAGCCTTGCAAAACGGTAACCCTTTGGTAGCGGCCATAAGTTCCGAACAGATCCCTAAGGGAGCAAGCCATTTCATGAGATCCACCTTTGACACCATTTCTACGGGAAAGATCCATGCCATTGCAGCCGTGTTCACATTTGGTCGGGAGGACCTCATACCGGATATGTTCCTCAGGCTGATCGATGAACTAAAACAGAAATTCCCCGACAGGTTGGATATCCTGCATTATTATATTCAACGACATATAGAAGTTGATGGGGGACATCATTCAGAAATGGCCAGAAGAATGACCATGGAACTTTGTGGCGACGACCCTGTAAAATGGGAAGAAGCCATTGCTGCAGTCACTAAAACTTTGGAGGCCAGACATACCCTCTGGGATTCCATTTTAGCTGAATTATAAATCCCAAAGCGAGAATTTCTATTCCAGATATGATATATTTACTCGAAATGCATACGAGATATATTTGATCATTGACCTCATCCCATCACAATCAGTATCTCTAACCAGTGAGCATTCCGTAAAGTAAATGCTTCGATAGAATAATCACCGAGATGGACGAAACCTATATTGATCCCGGCCCCGATGGATATAAAGGAGCATATCTGGATGAATTACTTGCTCTTGGATTTTATCGAATGAACCAAAGGATGTTCACCACGGGAAGGATATCTCCGGTATTCTGGCTCAGGACCGTGTTGGGGAAAATGATCACTACCCGCTCCTTGGCCAAGATTCTTCAGATCAACAGACACTTTCAAGTGAAAGTCCTGGAAGCCGAGATCAATGAAGAAACGGAAAGACTGTTCAAACTCTATCGCAGTAAGATAGATTTCGACATGTCAAATAACAGTCTAGAATTTTTGGGGGATGGAAAAGATCTTCATCCATTCGATTCTAAAATGATCCAGGTCCGTGATGGCGGCCGTCTGATCGCTGTTGGATACTTTGACGAGGGAACTGACTCCGCAATGGGAATTTTGAATTTTTATGACCCGGAATATGCCAAATATTCACTGGGCAAATTTCTCATATTGAAGAAAATCGATCATGCGCGGACTCGAGACATGAGCTATTTCTATCCAGGTTACATCAATTTAGCAGACCCCAAACTGGATTACAAGTTGTTCACCGGAGAGGATAGCATGGAAGTGTATCTACCTCTGGAAAAAGAATGGAAGGAATATAGAACCATTGGAAAACAACGTTTGGAAGAATATTTCTTCAGACAACTTTCAAATTTTTCCCAGGAATGGAAGACACCTTAGTTTCCTTTCAAAGGTGGATTTTAAGCCAACTACCAATTAGCCTTATCAACTTGACTTGAATGTAGCCTCAAACCCCTTTTCGCCCCACCTGTTTTAGAAAAGAATCCTTTTACAGAGCCATTTTGAATGGTGCATGTCTTCTAGAAATTTAAGAAGACAAACAAATACATATACGGATTTTATATATATACCCCCGCCCACCCCCTGTCCCCAATTATTTAAATACTTAACAAATAATTCAAGACTTTTGAACAAAAGGTTGGGCTATTTGTCTTATTAACACCCAGCTTACTACCACTACCGTCTGCAGTTGATCTTATTAGATTATTCAAGATTCTTGATCATCCATTTAAACCCAAACTTGTTATGAGAAAATCAAGGTTACTTTTATTATTGATCACTTTGCTGACTTCGTCCGTAATGGGCCAGGATAGAATATTGAACGGTAAAGTGATGGATTCTCGCGATGGAACCCCCATGCCTTCTGTGAGTATTCGGGCAAAGGGCAGTTCCAATTCCACCATGACAAATACGGATGGAACCTTCAGTATCAAACTAGCCAGTTCAGCCAAATCACTTACATTCTCCTCAGTAGGCTTCAATGATCAGGAAGTACAGATCACAGGAAAAGATCTGGTTGTCAGTATGAAACCGGCGGACATGTCCATGAACGAAGTGGTTGTGGTAGGCTTTGGTAATGCCAGAAGAAAGGATATCGTAGGCTCTGTGGCCAAAGTCAATGCAAAGGACATCACAAATACCCCTTCGACAAGTTTCGAGTCTGCCCTACAGGGAAAGGCATCAGGTGTTCTTGTCCAGCAACAGAACGGCAAATTAGGTCAGGGCATCAATATACGTATCAGGGGCAACTCCTCAATTACAGCTGGTAACGAGCCGCTGGTAGTTCTCGATGGCATTCCGGTGACATCAGACAATCTTTCTTCCAACGGCGCAGCAACCAACGCCTTAGCGGACATCAACATGAACGACATTGAATCGATCGAGATCCTCAAGGATGCATCTTCCGCTGCCATCTATGGATCTCGTGCTTCCAACGGTGTTCTGCTGATCACCACGAAGAAAGGAAAGGCCGGAACCTCCAAGATCGAATTCGGATTTTTCACAGGTACTCAAACGCCCACGGGGAAGCGTGAATTTCTCAATACAACCGATTATGTAAAATACCAACAAAGAGCTGCCGTAGGTGCTGCGAATCAGGATTTCATAAATGGATATTACCCTGACTTGCAGTCAGCCATAGACGACTATACCAATTATGTCAACGGAAAATTGACTCGATATTCAGCCGGAAATGATGATTGGAAAACGGGAAAGGTGAATACCAACTGGCAAGATCAGGCATTCCAAAAAGCACCGATCAGCCAATACGACCTTAACCTTTCAGGTGGTAACGATAAAACCCGATTTTTTGCATCAGGTCAGTACCTCGACCAGAAAGGCATGCTCGTAGGGAACCAGTATAAAAGATATTCAGGCAGGTTGAATGTGGACCATCAGGTGAATAAATGGCTTAATGCAGGCGTTAACCTGAGTTTCACCAAATCTCAGAACTTCCGGGTTTCAAATGATGATGCATTCTCCACTCCTCTGCAGATCGTTGCATTATCCCCAAATACACCACTCATCGATCCACGTACCGGTTTGATAAGCGGTGCGAAGGATACACTCACCGGCAGGCCAAATTCCAATTACCCGGTCTACTACAATCCGTTATTGAATAAGCTGAATGCCTACTACCATGCCAATGTGAACCGGACATTCGGCAATGCCTACTTGAGTGCCACGATCACCAAAGGATTGGTCTTCCGCTCTGAGTTCGGAATGGATCAACTCAACCAGACAGAAGAAGGCTATCAGGGCCAGCTCACCTCAAGGAACTCTGGCGTACCTAATGGCTCAGGTTTATACTATAGCACATCAGTGCTCAACCTCAATACCAACAACTATTTCAATTATCGGAATATCTTCGCAGAAGTTCATTCAATCGATGCCGTTGCCGGTATGAGTTATCAGACCCGGCAATTCGACTTCAGTGGTGCTAGGGGCGAGCAATTCCCCAGTGATGCCTACAAGAAACTGAGCAGCGCTGCTTCCAAGACCGGTGCCACTTCATCCTCAACAAGCAATACATTGATCTCTTATTTCGCAAGAGCCAATTACAAGTTACATGACCGTTACCTGGTATCCCTGAGTGGCAGGATCGATGGTTCCTCCCGTTTCGGCGCCAACAATCGTTACGGCTTCTTTCCTGCCGCTGCAGTTGGCTGGGTGATTTCAGAGGAATCGTTCCTGAAGTCCGTAAACTGGTTGAATTTCTTGAAGTTGAAAGCCAGCTATGGGGTAACGGGTAACGACAATATTTCCGACTTCGCTTCCCGAGGCTTATACTCAGGCAATGGAGCCTATGGTGGTCAAGCCGGTCAGATACCCAGCCAGATAGCAAACCCTGATCTAAGATGGGAATCTACAGCTGGAGTTGATGTCGGTTTCGAATCCGGATTTTTCAATAACAGACTGAACATCGAATTCAGTTACTACCAGCGGAATACAACAGACCTGCTGCTATATGTGGACGTTCCCGGCACAACGGGATTTTCATCCCAATACAAGAATGTTGGAAAGCTGAGCAATAAAGGAATCGAATTCACCATCAACAGTACGAATATCAGTAGCAAGTATTTTCGCTGGACTTCATCATTGAACTTCGCCGCCAACAAGAACAAGATCATCAGTATGGATGGACAGGTACTCGGTTCCGATGTCAACAAAGCCAAGGAAGGACAGCCACTTGGCGTCTTCGTGGCCAAGGAGTTCGCCGGAGCCGACCCGCAAAATGGTGATGCCATATATTATAAGAATACGGAAAAACCCGGTGGTGGCCTCGATCGCAGCACCACGAACAATTACAACGATGCCACCGATGTGGTCATCGGTAAACCCAATCCGGATTTCATTTATGGCTTCGACAACGCTATTTTCTATCGAAGCTTCGATCTGGATGTCCTTTTTCAGGGAGTGTACGGAAACCAGATATATAACAGTGGGGGACAATACATGAGTGCGAGCGGAAGTAATGGTTTCGATAACCAGACCACCGACCAGTTGAAAGCTTGGGATAAACCTGGTGATAAAACCATGGTGCCGGAACCAAGGCTCTTTTATGCCAATGGAACGAATCCATCGAGCAGATACATTTCAGACGGTTCGTATTTGAGGTTGAAATCCCTGACATTCGGATATAACCTGCCCAAAACGGTGTTGACCAAGATCCATATGCAACGTTTCAGGATCTACCTGAGAGCCCAGAACCTGCTGACTTTCACTAAATATAAAGGATGGGACCCTGAAGTGAATGCCGACTACCAGGCAAGCAATATCAATCAAGGCGTGGACTTTTATTCCGCACCGCAGGCCAAGACCATTGTATTCGGACTGAACATCGGGCTTTAATCCATCATGTATAAAAAAGAATTGAAATGAAAAGATACATATATAAGGGCACGATCATATTCTCCCTTCTTTTTACCATCGCCTGCAGCAAGAGTCTGGATACCCAGCCCACATCAAGCATCGACCAGGCGGAAGCACTGAAAACAAGTGACGATGTACAAGTTGCCCTGGTAGGAGCATATTATGATATGGGGTCTGCGGATCTATTCGGAGGTGGGTCCTCTGTGACAGCTGAATTGCTAGGCGATTACAATGAGCTGAACTGGACTGGAACCTTCCAGGATATGACCCAGATCAAGAACAAGGATATCACGACCAATAATGTATTCATCACAGGTACCTGGCTGGATGCCTATAAAGCCATCAACGATGTAAACAACATTCTCGGTGCCCTTTCCGTCGTGAATGCAAGTGATGCCGGCAGGATTGAGGGTGAGGCAAAATTCATCCGCGCATCCTCTCTTTTTGAATTGGTCCGCCTCTTTGCCAAATCCTGGAACGACGGCACCCCATCAAGCAACCCCGGAGTACCTATCATCCTGAACCCAACTAAGGGTATCACTGCAGCGGATAAAGTAAGCAGGAATAGTGTTCAGGAAGTATATGATCAAGTGATCAACGACCTCAAGGATGCTGAAGGGAAATTACCACTAGACAATGGATTCTTTGCGAATAAAGCAGCAGCCGCCGCCATGCTGGCCCGTGTATACCTTCAAAAAGAGGACTACCCTGCAGCCGCAGATGCCGCAAACCGGGCAATAAACCTGGGCGGTGCAGCCGGGCTTTCATTGACAGATAAATACGCCGACGCATTTGCAATCGTATTTCCCCCCGCGCCGGTTGGCAATACGACAGAAGATGTTTTCGCCATCCAGGTGAACACAAGTTCTGGAATAAACGCTTTCTCGAGATACTTTTCTCCATATGGACGTGGCGACATACAGATCAAGCCTGCACATTTTGACTTGTATGAAGCGGGTGATGACAGGCTGAATCTTTTTTACAACGCCGCTGGAAGTGATGTCACGGGAAAATTCGACAACCGATATGGCAACATACATACCATCAGGCTGGCAGAAATGTACCTCATCCGCGCCGAAGCTAATTTCCGTACCTCCGGAAGCGTGGGCGCAAATCCTGCAGACGATATCAACCTGATCCGTCGTAGAGTCAATCTCACACCCATTGCAGACGCTAACCTGACCTTGGACATTATCCTGCATGAGCGGAAACTGGAACTTGCTTTTGAAGGTTTCAACCTGCACGATATCAAGCGGACCAAAGCCTCCATCGGCAGCCTGAACTATAATTCACCCAAACTGATATTCCCGATACCCAAAAGGGAAATCATCGTCAACCCCAACCTCACACAGAATGAAGGTTATTGACGCAGTATGAACAAGATCATGAAGTGAAGGTTTCGGGGCGCACCGGAACCTTCACTTTTAATGTCCTTTTTTGATATATTTAAATAGGGAAACCTGAACATCACAGGAATCACATCCGCTGACCGTTCAGCACCTCAACACTAAATCCCGAATTCCATGAAATTCAATTTGCATTTCAAAACACTACTTTTTTCTTCCATCGTACTGATCACCGTCGCTTCTGCCCAAACTGCAAAAAGACAGATCCTGCCTTCGGACATCTATCGTATGGAGAAGATCAGCCATCCAGTCATTTCACCCGACGGCAATTGGGTCGCTTATCAGATCTCCCGGAACGATTCCACCAAAGACAACCAGAACAAGAACATCTATATGGTCAGTTGGGATGGAAAAGAGAATATACGACTTACCCATGCCACGAAAAAGGCGGAATCATATGCCTGGAGCCCCGATGATAAATACCTTTCCTTTCTGGCTCCCGACGATGAGGGAACTTCACAGGTTCACCTGATGGACAGGCGCGGTGGCGAAGCATTCCGCCTCACCCAGGTCAAGGGGGATATTCAATCCTATGCCTGGAGTCCAGATGGAAGCCAGTTGGTCCTGGCCATTACCGAGCCCAATAATGCGGATACGGCGAAGACCAAGATCAGGAAACCCTATGTGATGGACCGGTATCATTTCAAAGAAGACTACGTTGGTTACCTGGATAACAGAAAAACACATCTATACCTGTTCAATATTAAAACCAAACAGCTAGATACGCTCACCAGAGGGCAATACAACGAAAATTCACCGAACTGGTCACCAGATGGCAAGCAGATCGTATTCACCAGCAATCATACTGCAGACCCCGACCAGAACGAGAACAGTGACCTTTTCATCACTGAACCTCGTACAGGAGCAACTGTCCGCCAGCTGACCACATTCAAAGGTCGTGATTCAAAACCCGTTTGGAGTCCGGACGGAAGTCTTATCGCCTATCTGCGTTCGGCTACAGACAAAGACTTCATATCATACGATCAGGATCAACTCGCGATCGTACCTGCGGGTGGTGGAGATCCGATCATTCTATCCGTGAAAAATGATCGCCCGATATCAGAAATCAATTGGTCTTCTGACGGTAAACAAATATGGGGATTGATGGAAGACGATCGTAAAAAGAACATCGTATCCTGGCAGGTTTCAGATCGTACCTTCAGGAAGATCACCGATAAAGATGCTGAATTCAGCGATCTGAATGCTAACAAAAAAGGCAAGATGACCACTCTCTTCAGTGATGGAGACACACCGGAGGAAGTCTATGCATTGGATGGTGAACGCCCTCGCCGACTGACTTTTGTACAGGACAGTTTTCTGGCACCGCTGAAGTCCATTTACCAAAAAGGATTCCGCTCCCGCAGTAAGGATGGCACATCGGTTTCAGGTATACTCTATCTACCGGATTCCACCAGCCGCAAAATGCCACTAATTTTATTCATACACGGTGGTCCCATGGCTCAGGACGGATTCGGATTTGATGAATATCGCCAGATCCTGTCTGCAAGTGGCTTTGCCGTAGCCGCAGTGAATTACCGCGGAAGTACAGGACGTGGAGGTGAATATGAAAGAGCCATCTATGCAGACTGGGGCAATAAGGAAGTCATGGACATCATCGGCGCTGCAGATCAGTTGATCGCAGACGGATATGCCGATCCCCAACGTCTGGGTATTGGCGGTTGGAGCTATGGAGGGATATTGTCCGACTACACCATCGCAACGGATACGCGTTTCAAGGCTGCAGTAAGTGGCGCTGGAAGTGCATTACAACTTTCGATGTTCGGCACTGACCAATACATCAATCAATACATGAATGAGTTGGGAGCACCTTGGAAGAACCTCGATAAATGGCTGAAACTATCCTACCCCTTCCTGCAGGCCGATAAGATCAAGACCGCTACCCTTTTCATGGCCAGCCAGAACGACTTCAACGTTCCTGCAGCCGGAGCAGAACAAATGTATCAAGCACTCAAAAGCACAGGGGTACCCTCCAAACTCGTCATCTATCCTTTGCAGAATCACGGGTTGAGCGTACCCAGCTACGTCGTTGACCGCTACCAGAGGACGATCGAATGGTTCAAAACTTATCTGAAATGATCGCGAGTTTGGAAGAACATCATAAAGCCATATTCCAAGATCCATCTTTGAAAAGATGATCAATTTGTTCAGAATGCTGCCTCGGATCGTAAATGATCCGAGGCTTTTTTTATAACTCCAGTTGATGCATTTTGATCTTGCCTGGCGCATTAATAATTGGGAATTACCTATTTTACAGGTACAACCCATCACCCTCTATGCCCGTTCCAGTTCAAGCCATGCAGGAAAAAGAACGTTTCCGATACCTAACGATCATTGGGATACTGTTCGCTGTATTCGGATTCATGACCTGGCTGGGTTCCGTTCTCATACCATTCGTGAAGATCATCTGTGAACTGAACAATTTCCAAGCCTACCTGATAGCTTTTTGTTTTTACATATCCTATATGGTCTTCGCACTGCCCTCGGGTGCTTTGCTCAACAAATTGGGTTACCGTAACGGAATGACACTGGGATTGCTTCTGATGGTATGCGGGGTATTACTATTCATCCCCGGAGCCTCAAGCAGATCCTATCCTGTTTTCCTGACAGGACAATTCCTTCAGGGCTGTGGATTGGCCATCCTGCAGACAGCGGCTAATCCCTATGTTGTGGCACTCGGCCCACAGAATGAAGCAGCGAGGCGAATCAGCCTTATGGGCATCTGCAATGGCATTGCTGGAATCATCGCGCCAATAATTTTGGGTTCACTTATTCTGAATGACACCGACAAGTTGAAGTCGGATCTTTCACATCTAACGGGGGACCTTCGGAGTGAATACCTGACATCATTATCCCACAAACTGACCATCCCCTATGTTTCTTTTGCCATCGTCCTTTTCATCATGGCTTTGCTTTTGTACTTTTCAGGGCTGCCCGAAGTAAGCCCCGAAGAGGAAGCAGAAGTGGGTTCAATGAATATGGCCCATCAACCGAACAGCATCTTCGGATTCCCGCACTTGCTGTTCGGTGTGTTCACCTTATTTCTCTATGTTGGTGTGGAGGTGATTGCCGGGGACTCCATCATACTTTATGGATCCTCGCAGGGTATTGCTTTGTCCACCGCTAAATTCTTCACGAGCTTTACCCTATCCTGCATGTTGATCGGCTATCTCATCAGCATCCTGGTCATTCCCCGGTTCATCAGTCAGGAGAAAGCGCTCCTAGTGGCGGCCTGTGCAGGCATTGTACTTTCCATCCTTGCACTCAGCACACATGGACTTTTCTCCATTGCCTGCATCGCCATGCTAGGTTTGGCCAATGCACCAATGTATCCTTCGATATGGCCCCTGTCATTGAATGGATTGGGGACGTTCACCAAATCCGGCGCGTCTCTCCTGATCATGGCCATCGGTGGTGGAGCTTTCCTACCCTTGCTATACGGCAGGCTGGCAGACCGATTCTCACCACATTACGCATACTTTCTGGTTCTGCCTTGCTATGCAGTGATCCTCCTTTTCGCCTATCGGAGCCTGAAGATCAGCAGCAGAAAAGGCTGATCCATCCTGCATTGCATTCTGAATTAGTAGAGTTGAAATATCCTTGAAAGCAGGATTTTCCGTATTTTCCAAATGGGATGTCCCTTTTTAATGCATCTCCGTTAAAGACTTATACAGGATCAACTTAAAGTCCAAAATCATGAATAAGGAAAGATTGTCATCTCTTGATGCTTTCAGGGGATATACCGTTGCGGCCATGATCATGGTGAACTTTCCCGGAAGCGAAGCTTCCGTTTTCTTTACGCTGAAACATACGATATGGAACGGGCTATCCTTCACGGATCAGGTGGCACCCTATTTCCTGTTCATCATCGGCGTGTCCATACATCTTGCTTATTGGGGCAGATCTTCCGGAGAAAAACCGGCCCTGTACAGGAAGATAATCTTCCGCGCACTGAAAATTTATGCGATAGGCATGTTTTTGAATGCCATGCCTGCGTTCAACATGAATGAGCTCAGATGGACCGGCACATTGCATCGGATCGCTTTGGTCTTTCTTATCTGCGCATTCCTTGAATTGAATTCCGGATGGAAAGGCCAACTCGGTCTGCTCATGGTGCTCCTGCTGGGTTACTGGATGGCCATGACCCTCATTCCTACACCCGGACTTGGTCATGTGGCACTTGAACCCGGACAGAATCTGGCCGCTTGGGTGGACAGTAAATATCTGCCGGGTAAAATGTGGCAAGGAACCTGGGATCCAGAGGGAATATTGACGACGATTCCTACTGTGGCCACCTGCATACTAGGGATGTTGGTCGGGAGATTGATCAGGACCGAGATGCCTTTGAAGGATCGCCTGTTATATCTTTTCTCGACAGGAGTCGGCCTGGCCATAATGGGTTATTTCCTTGGTCTGGCTTTCCCCGTGAATGAGAATCTATGGACCAGCAGTTTCGTCCTGGTCACGGGAGGTTTCGCCTGCTTGATATTTGGTGTATTTTCCTTTCTGATCGACGTCCTGAAACGTGACAATTGGGCACAGCCCGGGATCATCTTCGGGAAAAATGCAATCGCTGCTTATGTCCTTGGCGACCTGCTTAGCCTGATCTTCTTTCGCATGCCTGTTGGTGGTTCAACCTTGAATCAACTCGCGGTTCAATTCATGTCCAGAATAGGATTTCCCACACCATTGGCATCCTGGTTCTATGCTCTGTTCTTCGTAGCCATTGTTTTCATACCCTGTTCCATCCTGTACAGGAAGAAGATCTTCATCAAAGTGTGAAAGGGTAAAATGAGATCAATATCAGTTCAGCAACTTTCGTAATGCCGAGGTGACGCCGAGATCACAATGGGCATATTCTGCTGAAGCCTTGTCCAACTCCGTTTTGAATTTGGCCTTCCAAGCAACGTCGGGTTTTTTGGAGGACCGACGCATACGTACATAATCCTCTACATAAGAGGAAAGGTCGGACAAGGATGCAGAATGATGAACGATCGGATCCAGATTGGGATTGGAAGCAGACAGTGAGAGTACCTGAGCATGATTCGATCTCCATAGTTTTGCTTCGCGTTCCAAGTCGTTGAGCTTTTTCGATCTGTTCGGAAGAAGGACGGAATCAATAAGTCCATTGAATTCACGTAGTTCGCGGGGATCAGGTATGGCGATATCCACGACTTCAGTATAAGGCGAGAATTTGGTGAGGTCCCCTTTGTTATTTCTTCTATACCCCTTGACCGGTTCAATGAGATTGACGACTTTCTCCAACGGTCCTGTTGCTTCCTGTCCTGAAATACGGCGTAGCATCATTGTCCTGTTCCGGATGTGCAGGCTACCCACCCATTCCAACTGAATAGTGATCCTGTCCATTCGCCTGTACATGTCAGGCACATCTCGAACAGATGATGGAGACCATAATCTTTCCGCGATCGCAGCTGTTCGCGGCCACACACGGGAATCCAGAGTCTCCGCTGTGACATGTTCGGTCCACATAGTGGCTTCGCCTCCGATGATGAGGGACTCCTCTTCTGGAGTGAGCAACCGTTTACCTTCCTTCACTTTCCGGGTGATGTCCGATTCGAATCTGTTCAGGTCCGCCTCACTATCGGGGATGATCTCACTGTTCATTTCGGGATAAGGATCATTTAGATAGTGGTATGATGTCGGTTGGACCAGGTCGATGTAATATCCTTTCGAGAGTATGCTCCTGTATCCGTTCTTGGCAGATGCCAATAATGCCTCCATACCTCGCCAAGACTGAATGACCATATCTTTTGGAACGGATGGATGAATGAGTTGATCATATCGACCCGATTCAAAAGCATTACGGGCCGAATCACTATTCATGACTTTCATGAGTACCTCATCCCATCCCACCACGGTCTTGTTCGAGCGACGGAGGATGTCACGGACCTTCTTATTGAAATGATTCTGCAGGGCGACAGTAGTAGGGAGGCCTTCCTTTGCCATGAAGCGCTGGATGGAATCACTCCTCGCCCAGTCCTTACCGTTATTCTCATCACCTCCGATATGGAAATAATTATCCTTGAATAGGGAAGCAACTTCGGTCAGCAAGGTATCCAACACTTCATATGTGCGTGTTTTGGTAGGATCCACGGACGGATCAAAAACTCCCCAATGATCCTGCAATTGATATTTCCGCGGGATGGAAGCCAGTTCGGGGAATGCCGTCAGGAAAGCGGTGGAATGTCCCGGAAGATCGACCTCGGGTACCACGCGGATGCCCCGTTGATCCGCGTAACCGATCATTTCTCTGACCTGATCCTGGGTCAGATATTCGCCATGGGAAGCCTGCTGATGTAATTTCGGGTATACTTTCGATTCTATCGTCCATGCCTGATCGTCACTGATGTAGTAATGCAGGACATTGAGTTTGACCAGGGCCATGGCATCCAACATCCTTTTGATGACATCCAAAGGCATGAAATGATAAGGCTGGGAGAGCAGCAGTCCCCTCCATGCGAATCTGGGTTTATCCTTGACAGAAACACCCTGGAAATAGAAGCCATCCTTATCCGAAGAAAGCAGCTGGAACAAAGTTTCCAGTCCACGGATGGCACCAATATCTGATGCTGCCTCTATACGGATGCCATCTCCCTTCACATCGAGACTGTAACTCTCCTCCATCTCCAATTGTACCGTTCCGGGGTGATCTGATTTGATGACCAAGGAGGCCATACTACCGTCATTCCTTCGATCCACAGTCCAGGCGGGCATGTTGAGGACAGCTCTTTCCGCTAATCGCTTCCTGAATCGGGAGGCTTCCCGATACAGTCGATCGTTCGCATTGCCTGAAATAGCAATGGAAAAATCTTTACGCACCCGAAATTTCTGACCATTGACCGTTACCTGTTGCGGCACGGGCATGAGACTCAACTCCTGTGCTTGTGCAAAGAAGACGATCATCATGAATGAAAAGATGAGGGCTGTCCTGATCATGCCAAGACGGTATTTGCCAGTGTTTGCCAAAATGATGCGTATCCGTCCCAGAAAACGATGTTACACCCCCAATGTGGGCAGGGATCCGATGTATAGACGAGCACTTTCCCTTTTCCGAAAGTTTTCAAAACGATGGCCGGATCACCGGTTTCACGGAAAGTTGCGATAACCTGTGAACCTTCCAGCGGTATGGTCTTATTATAACCCAGTATCGGGGGGCACCCTTTAAGATCGAGACCGGGACATAGCCGTTTGCCTTCTTCCGTAATTTCCATGGAGAATCCCTCGGTAGTTTCGATCAGATCCTCGATGTCCAGGCATTTCACGGGGAGGATATCCGCAAGTTTGGTGCGTCCCCAGCCACCTTTGCCGAGTTCGCCATTGAAGGAATACCATCCACCCAGGAACATCGCTCTACCTCCGGCATGTATGTGCTCCACCGTCAACCGTATCCTGTCGGGGAAGGTCAGGATCTCCTTTCCGAATTTGGAACGGTCGAAGAACTTGGGAGATAATTGAAAAAGCTTGGCATCGACATCACTATAGATCAGCAGATCATATTCTTTGAGCAGGCGTTCATAATCACCGGGGCCCAGCTGGTTGTAGAAATCCCATGCGGAAACGGAATTGACCTTGTATTCCGGGTCCTTTTCTAGGGCATCCTTGAGCCATATCCCATAATTGAATACCTCAAGCCCTTTGGGGCTATGGTGGAAAGGAGTCTCTGCGAAAACCGGTCCGGTGAGAACGGCCCAGTCACCTACATAATAAACGTTTTTGGCCATAGTATATTTTTAAAAAATTAAAATGCTCCATCGGTCGACCGACTTGATCAAGATTTCCTTTTCCTTATCATGACTGCGGGGGCATCATTTATCCCTGCGATGATATCTGTTTCCTTGCTGGATCGGACAGTGGTCAGGCTACGTACATTACCCCGAAGGCTGAGTCCACTTTTATATTGGGGAACATAGTGGTAATTCCCATGCCCGTCACCAGCCAGAAAAACTCCATGATTGGAAACATATCTTCCGAACTTGATCCTTGTCCATGTATTATTACCCGCTAGTAAAATATCTTTTTTTCCATCCTGATCAAGGTCGCCCATGACCATGGCATGAACAGGGGCATATTGAGCTTCCAGAGGCAAATTACCTTTTACAAAACCCTTGCTCCCTTGATTCTCTAAGTAGATGGTCTCCATGGTCTCAGCCTTCAGCACTTTTGCGTCTTTCAATTGCTCCGGCGTGAACATGTCATTAATGGTTGCCGTAGCGTATTTTTTATACTCCAGGAATTTTTTGTTCAAAGAAGGCAAGTGTTCCACCAGATCATCTCGGGAAAAAACCGGGTAAGAGGTTCCTCCGATATAATAACAAATGATGGGATCAACAGATCCATTCCCATCAAAATCTTTGAAGTAAACAGACATGGGTTCTTTATCCTTTACCTGGAACTGTGTATTGGTGCCGCAATTACCGATGACCAGATCAAGGTCACCATCACCATCCATGTCTTCGGCGGCTATTTTGTTCCACCATCCCGTGGATGCAAAATGAATGTAGTCACCGGACTTCTCTGTCAGCTTCCCTTTGTTGTTGATGAACACCTTGATGGGCATCCATTCGCCAACCACGATGAGGTCTGGTTGTTTATCGTTGTTCAGATCCAGCCAAAGCGCATCCGTTACCAAGCCTGGTTGAACCAGTTCGGAACAGGCGCGTGAAGTGGCATCCGTGAAATTTCCCTTTCCATCATTGATCAGTATATAACTTCTCGGGGAAATGGGATAGTTCCCGGGGACCACCCTTCCACCGACGAAGAGGTCTTCATCGCCATCTCCGTCAATATCGGCGGCCCGCACACACCCCTTGCTGGCCAGAAGTGGAGGGAGCCCCTGTTCTTTACTTGAGAAGTTGCCCTTGCCATCGTTCAGGTAAAGATGGTCTTGCAAGGCAGGGTCATCTACATTGAATTCGAATCCACCGCTAGCGGCATAAAGATCGAGATCACCATCATGATCAGCATCGAAGAAAATGGCATCTGAAACCTCACTGGACGTGTCCCGCAGGAAAGCCGGTTCTGCCTTGGGCATGAATTGATGATCTGCTTTCTGAAGGAAAATCCGGGAGGGATGATTCCGTGAACCGCCAACGAAAATGTCTTCCAGACCATCATGGTCGATATCTGCCGATCGTATACAGGGTCCGCTTCGGCTCAGGTAATTCGGAAGCAGTGTCTGAATGGAGAAATCCTTTGCTTCGTTCTCCTCATGGCGAATGGATGGCATTTCAGTTTGAGTGAATACTGTCTGCTGACGCCCCATCGTAGTATCATATGTCCAAGCAGATGAAGCATCTGACATCTTCATCACGAGGGTCTGGTCGGGTTTAACATGGGACAGTACTTGAAAGTGATCATTAGGCCAGATGATCAGAACCGAATCGATATCTGTATATTTCCCAACGCCGAAATTGAGCACGGGGTCGCAAGATGACTGGAAACCCCTTACGGGTGACTGTTCCTGGTAGTAGAGGTTTCCTTTACAATACAGTTTCACTTTGGAACCGATCCCCCGGGGATTCTTAGCCCCTCCATCCAACTGTATTCGCAGGAAGTGGTTACCGTCTTTTTTAACACTGTTATTCCTGTAGATGCCAGCAATGTCGTTGGATCTGTTGACCACCATGTCCAGGTCACCATCGTTGTCCAGGTCTACATATGCTGCTCCAGCAGAAACACCATCCTGATTGAACCCCCATTCATCCGTGGTTTTCTGGAAGGTGCCATCGCCGCGGTTTCGGAAGAGATAATCAGGCAATTGATGAGAAGGCATTTTCCTGATGTATTCCGGAATGGGATCGACCGAGTCCTTATGCATGCTCCGGACAACTCTGTCCATGGAGTATTTCAGGAAATCCATATCGGTATAATCTTTCACGTAGCCGTTACCCACATAAAGATCTTTATTGCCATCGTTGTCGTAATCACCGAATAAGGCCGCCCAACTCCAATCGGTGTTGGAAATTCCCGCCAACTGTGCAACCTCTGAGAAGGTGCCATCGCCATTGTTTCTCTGCAACATGTTCCTACTGTATTGATAGTAAAAACCTTGTTTGAACAGGAACTGGAACTTGTCAAAATTCTCGGCACCACTATGCATCTTGATCGAGAAATTGTCTTCGGGCATCATATCGAGGGTGAGAATATCGGGCAATCCATCATTGTCATAATCAGAGATGTCCGAACCCATGGAGTAAAGCGATATGCAATCCATGGAACGCGTCAATTGTTCCGTGAAGGTTCCATTACGGTTGTTCATGAACAGATAATCCGGTTCATTGAAATCGTTCGAGACGTAGATGTCCGGCCATCCGTCATTATTGAGATCCGAGATCGCCAGGCCAAGACCGAAGGAGAGAACATTTGAAACGATGCCTGCCTGATCACTTACGTTGGTGAAATGGTTGTTGTCATTTCTATAGAGTTTACTGGCATAATCAGGATTATGTTCTTGTCTCAGAGCGGGATTGTCCTGAACACCAGCCGTATATTTTTGAACGGAGTGGTTGATGATGAAGCAGTCGAGGTCGCCGTCCTTATCGTAATCGAAAAAAGCCGCCTGGGTGGAATAGCCGTTATCTGCGAGACCGAATTCCTCGGCACGTTCTGAGAAGGTCAGGTCTCCATTATTGATGAAAAGCAGGTTCTTGCGTCTTTCGGGATTCACATCGGCGCTTCGGCAGATATAAATATCCAGTTTGCCATCGCCATTCACATCGGCCATGGTAGCCCCTGTGCACCAGCCTTGTTTATCTGCAACACCGCTTTGGGGAGTGATATCTTCGAAACGGAGACCGCCTTTATTCAGGAATAGACGATTACGGACCATATTGCCGGTAAATAAAACATCCTGCAGACCGTCGTTATTGATGTCGCCGATGGCCACACCTCCACCATTATAGAAATAGATATAGTTAGCTACATTCATGGGGCCATCTTCGAACAGCGTATTCCTGAAGTTGACCTTGGTGTCTTCAACTGATAGTTTGGTGAAAAGGGTATTGCCACCACGCTTACTCCCACAGCCAAACAGCAGGATGGATAAAACAATCAGTAGAGGCGATGAAAGGTGGGGGCGGCGCATGGAATACAATATAAAGGGAATTGTAAGTTCCGAAAAAAAAAGTTCCATCGAAAGCTTACCCTTCGATGGAACCTGAATTTTAAATTATATGACCGGCCAGTTCCCAAGGAACAGGACCGACTTGGGTCAGTTCTTATCCCACCAGAGTGGTGTGGTCAACTTGTCTCCGCCAGGACCAAGCAATGAGACAGCAGCATCAACGGCAGCCTTGTTGTTCTGTTTTTCTGACAACAGGAAAGGTATCCTTCTGATCCATTGAGTCGTAGGATCCGGGAGATCCGAATTTTCAGAATTGGCCACAGGATAGAGTTTGAAATTCCTGGATCTGCGGTTATCAGCCCATCCTTCATTACCGTCAGGGAAGAGAGCAATCCATTTCTGGATGGCGATCTGCTCTTTCTGGGTAGCATCGTCAGCAGCGAATTTAATGGGAGCATTTGAAACAGCAGGTGATTTCAGATAGTCATCCGGTGCTTTGGGTACGGCGTTGCTGTTCTGATATGCAGCAATGGCAACACTATTGGTAATCCCCCATTGGTTCATGGAAGCCTCAATGCCTTTGTTATAAAAGTTTTCAGCTGTACCACCCATGTTCCATCCCAACATAGCACCTTCAGCACGCAGGAAATAAGCCTCAGCGGCAGCCATGATGTTCTGTGGGGTCTGTTCGTAATCTCCATTGCCACCGAAAGAAGGTGAAGACCAGCGTTTACCTACTTTGGCGTTGGAAGTGGCCAGGTTCATGGCGTCCGTCAACTGAGTTGAAGTCAAACCATTTCGTAGGCCGTTATATTGACCATTACCTGCTGGGTTAGTAGAAGTAGCACCATCGGGAAGCCAAAGAACTTGAAGGCGGGGGTCCTGATAACCACCCAATACTGACTCCATGGTTGCGCTCATCCGGAATTCATTCCAGTCGGACATGACAGAAAGTCCATTGTAGTCAGCACCAGACAAGCTCTTCTTAATAAGTGCATCATCAGAAGGGCTTGAGGTCATTACACCATCAGCAACTGCAGACTCTGCCTCTGCTTGAGCACGTGCAGGGTCTACTTTGGAAATACGCATAGCTAAACGCAGACGCAATGTGTTGCAGAATTTCAGCCATTTGCTGACATCACCACCGTATATGAGGTCGTAGGACCCATAAGGTACTGCCCCGGGATTAGCCTTGAGTGTTGCGGCGGCGGCATCCAATTTCTTGAAGAAATCATCATAGATCTTGTCCTGAGGGTCGTAGGCAACAGTGCTTCCCGCCTCACCGGCATTGAAGTAAGGGATGGGACCCCAGTAGTCGGTAACTCTGTGGAATCCATACACCCAGACGATATCAGCGAGTGCGTATTCAGGTGAAGTGGGAGCCGCAGCAGCCTTGATGGATTTCAGCTGGGGCAACATATCCGTATAGAAAGGATTGAATGCTGCTCCAACCCAGTCCATCCTGATATTATACCTGTCCGATGGGAAATAGGTGGCTGTGCAGGCAAAATACTGGGCATACTGGTCGGCGAAGAGGTTTTGCGCAACCTGATAATTCCAGATGTTAGGCACTGCAGAAGATTCTGCTTTAGAGAAAAGGAAGGGTAGTTCTGCAGCCCCGATCGTTGCAACGGTGTTCCTGTCCGTATTGATCTCGTCATATTTTTTGGTGCAGGACCAAGAAAGAACGACTACGAAGAGGAGGGCAACGTACAAACGGTTAAGCATTGATTGGCGATTCATATGCATTCGTATGTGTTTATATAAAAATTAGAAAGTTAGCTGAAGGTTTACACCGATGCTGCGAGTGGCTGGCAAAGTACCATATTCCACACCCTGATAGTTGGAATTACCCAAGCTCATATCAGGATCGAACCACATCTTCCTCTTTCCCAGTCCAGGGATGTCGAGGAGAGAACTTCCGCGATAGATCCAGAGCAAGTTCCTGCCCACCAAAGATACTTTCGCAGCTTTGATAACATTGTTTGTTTTGATAGGGATACGATAGCCGAATGAAAGTTCACGCACCCTCACGTTAGTGGCATCATAAGCGAAAAATTCACCAGCGCCATAACGTTTACCAGAGGCGATCTGCCAGAAATCCTGAGCACTGATCGTTGTTCCAACTGAACCCCCGTTGGCATCAACACCACCGAGATTCCATCCACCTTCGCGATATGCTTCAGTTACGGAAGGAATACCGCTGAAGGCAAGGTTCATTTCGGTACCAGAGATCATGGTCCCACCGAAACGGCCGTCAACCAGTACACGCAGGAAGAAAGACTTGTATTCAAACGTATTGGTGAAGCCAAGGTTCGCTTTGGGCATGTAATTGCCAATGAATTGCTGATCCGGAGTCAGCACGGGTTTGCCATTTGTACCGACGATGTGGTTACCCTTTGGATCAGTTGCCCATTTGAAGGCCAAGAGATCTCCATAAGACTTACCCTCTTGAACAACAGGCGTGCCTGAACGTCCAAATCCACCACCGAGGTAGAATGTCTTCACATCAGGGCTGAGTTCGATGACTTTATTCTTGTTGGTAGACAGGTTCAAAGTCACATCCCATTTGAAATTCCGGTTTTGAACAGGTGCGCCGGTCAAAACGAATTCAAAGCCAGTGTTCTGTATATTACCAGCGTTGATATACTTACTGGAGAAACCAGTTGCTACGGGGAGGTTGACCTGCAGCAGTTGGTTGATAGAATGACTATTATAATAGGTAGCTGTGAAACCGATCCTGTTTTTCAGGAAACGTGCCTCGAGGCCAAATTCCAAGTTCTTTACGATCTCAGGCTTCAGGCCTGGGAGCGGTAGAGTGGAACTGATTTGGAGAAACCCGTTGCCTGCACCTTGTCCGTAGTTATAAACGGATTTAAGTAGGCCGAATTTACCACCATTACCTACTTCAGCATAGTTGGCATTCACTTTCAAGAAAGAGACCGCAGCTGGCATGGCCATCAGGTCGGAGAGGATGACAGACAGACCTGCCGAAGGATACATGAAGGAATAAGGCTTGGGAAGACGGGAATCCCAGTCGTTCCGTAAACTGAGGTCCAAGAAGATGGCATCCTTCCAGGAGACGTTTGCCTGACCAAAAACAGACTGGGTCTGTACCTCAGTGAATCCAGAGGACACCGATGGGGCCGAAGCAAAGTTGAGGCTATACTTATTGGTCACATTCAGACCATTGGCGCTCTGGAAGTTGGCGTCATACTTGCTGTCCTGGAAGATTCCGCCAACACGATAGTTGATCTTGAGATCTTTAGTGATGTTGTTGCCACCATCCAGCATGACATCAAACCATTTTTCAGTTACGGTGATGTTGCTCTTACTGAAGTCTCCACCACCTCTACCCCACAGGATGGTACCCTGTGCAACTGAGTTGGAACCCAGGTCAAAGGTTTTATCCAAATTGGCTTTTCCAGAAAGATTCAGCCAAGGAGTGATTTTGTATTTGGCGGTAAGGAATCCGATCACGCGGTTCCTATCCTCATTAATAGATGTCTGATTGACCATCCAATAAGGGTTCTGGTAGATCGAGCTCAAGGTTGATGGGAAAGGGGTAGGATCCTTGATGCCCAAGTTATTCAAAGCATAATATTGCTGGGCATCTGCAGTAGAGATGCTCCTGCCCATATTATATATATCACTGACCGGAGCATTCTCCTCACCAGTACGAGGCCTATTCTTCGTCTGCTGATTCACGTATGTGATTTTTGCATCTGTAGAGAAGCGGCTACTGATCTGGTTGGTGATCCGCAGGTTGACTGTATTGCGGTTCATCGAGTTGTTGGGGATGATGCCCGTGATACTATTATTAGTATATGAAAGGTAGGTCTGCATTTTCTCACTACCTCCACTGACCCCTATCGAGTTGTTGAAACTGACCCCGTTCTGGAAGAAATCCTTCACGTTGTTCGGCTGTGGCGAGTAACTGCTTTGATTCCCAAGGAAGTTGGTGAATGACTGACCGGTCATTTTTGCACCCCAGCTTTCACCGGAAGTTCCATTGAGTTGATTGCCATTTCCCTGACCATAGGTATTCTGGAAATTGGGGATCGACCAAGCTTTTTCGACTTGTACGCCGGAATTGACCGTAACTGAAATACGGTCCGCCTTGCCTTTCTTGGTGGTGATAACGATAACACCATTACCAGCCTGGCTACCATAAAGAGCAGCTGCTGATGCACCCCTCAGAACGGTGACGGATTCGATATCATCAGGGTTGATGCTAGAGACACCGTCGGAACCGTTCACGGATCCGAAGTCACTTGTGCCTGTACCATTGGTAACGTTGGCGATGGGCACACCATCAACCACGAAAAGGGCGTTGTTGCTACCCTGGATGGAGCGGTTACCGCGCAATACGATCCTGGCACCAGAACCAGGTCCACCAGAACCTTGGGTGATTACCGCATTGGCGACCTTGCCGGAAAGTGAGTTAACGATATTATTTGGATCCCTGGCCTCTGTCAATTCAGAAGGCTTGACCGTTTGAGTGGCATAGACGAGAGTCTTGCGTTGGCGGCTGATACCCAAGGCGGTAACCACCACCTCATTCTCAGTTTTAACAGCTTGGGCAAGTGAAAAACTAGCAGATGTGCTACCAGCAGCTACTACAGTTTCCATATCACCCATGCCAACACTGGAAGCAACCAGGGTCACAGGGCCATTCGGAACAGAAATAGAGTACCTGCCGTTTGCATCGGTAATCGCACCTTTGGTTTGGCCTTTGACGACCACAGATACACCGGACAAAGCCTCGTTAGTAGCGGAGGTCACGCGTCCAGTGATAGTCCTTTGCTGAGCGAAGATTACGCCAGAAAGCAAAGTGAAGAAGCTTAATAATAGGAACTTTTTGATGTTGGGCATAAGCGGTCGTTTTGAGTTCAAATGAATATTTAGCAAAGGTTTGGGGTAAAAGTAGAGCACCGGGCTCTAAGTTCCAAAAAAATAACATAAAATTTATATAATAATCCAGATTTAAAATCTTCAGATACCCAATGATTTTCAACCCCTTAATCCACTAATCCACTAATCCCTTAATCCACTAATCCACTAATCCATTAATCCACTAATCCATTAATCCTCTAATCCTCTAATCCAACCTGGTGTAGAAATGGATGAAAAAAGTAGGACTCAACTCCTGAAATCAGGGTGAAGAGCGGAGAAGTAGCGATCAAACCAAAGCAACAAACCTGGCTAACCCCTTCACACCAGGCACCGCGATGAAAAGATCACCACTCATCGGAAATTCCAACTTAGCTTGATCATTCATTTCTTTCCTTGCCGTTGTAATGACCAGATGATCGAGGTCTGGCCCTATGAAAGCACAGGAAGTCACATGTGGTGCCGGCACATCAATCCTATCCAACTCCTTTCCGGTTCGGGGATCCCATCGGCAAACACCGTACCCTCCCCAATGTGCGATCCAAAGCATCCCTTCCACATCCATGGCCATACCATCCGGAGCTCCATGATCTGTAGGGATCTTGATAGCGGTCCTCTCCCATGAAACAATATCCTCATCCTGCTTCCATTCGAAAGACTCCACTTTCATGGTGGGGCTATCAATGTGATAAAGATGATCAGTCGCGGTAGACCAGGCCATTCCATTGGAAATGGTCAATTTGTCTATCATCTTTTTGAAGCCTAATTGTTGATCGATCTTAAATAAGGCACCGGACTCCTGCGTATGTTCACGATGTGTGGTTCCAAGCCATACTTGCCCGTTCCGGTCCACGATCCCGTCATTGCAACGGTGATCGGTCAAACCCGGCTCCAGATCCAGCAGTTTTGTCAATGTTCCTGATGATGGTTCGAATCGATGCAGGCAAGTGCCGATTGCCAGCAGTAGTTTACCGTCATTAGCGGGTGTGACGAAAGAAAGGTCATCGTCAAAAGTCCAATCTTTGACCTTTCTGCTTGGCCAATCCATCGCAAAAAGTTTGGGGGCATTGATGTCCATCCAATACACCGTTTCTGTCCTTGGATCCCAGGCAGGACCCTCGCCAAGATAGCATTGCGAAGCATAAAGTTGTTCTGCCTTCATGCGAAAAATTTAATGGATGTTTCGTTCAGGATGGCCAGTATTGACTGATCTTTTTACGTAGGAAGGCCACACTCCTCTCCAATTGATCCATGCCATCCACTCCGTCCTCAATACTGATCCAGTTATCGAATCCCACGCGTACAAGTTCCGTGAAGATTGCATCATAATCGTTGAGGCCTTTCCCGATCTCTCCATGGCTCAACCTTTTGGCATAACCTGCAGCCCCCCCTTCCTCACGTCGAAGGTCCTCTAGTGTGCCCTCCTTGAGATATCGGTCGCTGGCGTGCATGGTGACCACGCGATCGGAAACCTTCTTCAGCAATTCGATCGGGTCTTCTCCTGCCAGATAGGTGTTGCTCGGATCATAATTGACCCCGAAATGGGGATGATGGATACTGTCCACCAGACGACAGAAAACATCCATCTTCTGAGCGAATTCCGGATAAGTCCAGAAATCATCCTTGTAATGATTCTCCAAGATCAAGGTGATCGCTCTTTCCTGCGCAAATGGAAGGCATTCTTCAATGCAATCCGCTGCAAGCTTGACCCCTTCTTCCAGGGTAAGTTCCGGTCTGCGTTGTCCGGAGAGCACGCGGCAATACGACCCGCCAAGTACCGAGGTCATTTCGATCCACCTTTTCTGTTTTGCCACTTCAACATCCCTGAAACCTTTATCCGGATGCGTGAAATCGGGTGAACAGCACATCATGGGAATGGTTTTTCCATTATCCTCCACTTGGCGGCGGAAAGAAGGCCAGTTGCGTTCATCCGACATTTCGAGAAAACCCGCATACCATTCGAGTCCATCTATATCAAGTGCTGAAGCGAGGCGGATCCATTCAGAAACTTTCATGGTGCCATCCTTGCAGAGTGCCTGCATGAATGCCTTGGGGAAGACGGCTAATTTAGGCATGGTCAACTGTTTCGAGGGGTTGGAATGGTGCTGGTATCCTTTGGTGGATTCCGTCCAATAAAGGGATATTGTTCGAGATCCACGACCTGTCCACTTATAGGTCCGCACTCATCGGCAAGCCAATATACTACGGCAGCGGCTATCTCAGCAGGCCATATCAGTCTTCCCGACGGAGCATAAACAGGGGGAAGGTCACGATACCAATCTTGAGCGAGTCCGTGGTGTTTTTTTCTTTCTTGCTCATTCTCGGTAAGTACCCATCCCGGGTTGACCTGATTCACACGAACACCATATTCCCGGAACAGGCTATCGCCCAGGTTACGGGTAAGGGCCATCAATCCTCCTTTGGAAACACTATATGCAAGAAGGTTGGGCTCTCCGGAATAGGCATTCACGGAGCCGATGTTCAGGACGGCACCCTTTCTTTCAGTCAGATGTGGCAGAGCGGCTTTGATGAGAAGAAAAGGCACTATGGTGTTCACATCCAGCAGTCGCATCAGGAATGTCTTGTCCGTGGAATTAATATTAGAAGAGGCAACGATGGCGGCATTGTTCACTACCCCATCCAGTCTACCAAATTTGGATAATGCCAATTGTACCAAACGTTCAGGTGTGCCTTCAGCGGAAAGATCTTCGATGTGCATTACCGCATTCCCTTCACCGAGTAACCTGACCACTTCCCGCCCCCAATCTTCTTCGAGTCCATGCACGACCACTTTTGCTCCTTCCTCCACACATCGAATGGCGATGGCCTTCCCTATTCCGGTAGTGCTGCCAGTGACGATGATGACCTTATCTTTCAATCTCATCTCAAAGGGGTTTGAGTACACTTTTGACGACCTCTCCTTTATGCATCTTTTCGAAAGCCTCATGCCACTGACTGATGGGCCAAACACCTCCGATTATCGGACGCACATCCAGCGTACCACTTGCAAGAAGGGCGATCACCCTTTCCCATATGGGCCAGTTATGGCTGAAGCTACCCTGGAGGGTCACGTTTTTCTGTACCAGGGGATCCAGAGAGAATCCCAGTGGCTGGGGTCCCCATCCCACCTTGGTGATGTGTCCGTTCGGCCTCACCAGTTGCAACGCTGTTTTCAAGGTGATGCTGGCTCCTGCGGCATCGATCACTATATCCGCACCCAGTCCATCCCTTCGCCTAGCCCATTCCGTGGCATCACCGATGATGGCTTCGCAGCCATAAGATCTTGCGATCTCCAATCGGTTGCGGTCAGGTTCCAGTCCCACCACGGCTACATCGCCGCCGCAGAGTTTTGCCATCGCTGCACAAAGGATGCCGATGGTGCCCGGTCCAATGACTACCACACGGTCGCCGGGCTTCACACGGGAATTCTCTACAACGGCATTGAATGCGACGCAGCAAGGTTCCGTGAGACAGGCCTGTTCAAAAGGCAGGTTTTCCGGCACTCGGTGCAGGCACCTGGCAGGGACGCTCACAAACCGGGTCATCGCGCCGTTCACTCCGTATCCAAATCCTTTCCTATCCGGATCCAGATTATATTGACCGCTTCGAGAAAGTGGGCTGTTTGGATTGATCACCGCAGCAGTTTCACTCACCACCCGATCACCTTCCTTCCATCCCTGTACCCGGCTGCCCAAGGAAACAATGTGTCCACCGAATTCATGCCCGAGCACAACGGGATAATTCACCTGCCAGCTATGATCGGCAGTCCACTGGTGCAGGTCGCTCCCGCAGACACCGACATTGGCGACCTCCAGAAGCACATCATCCTCCCCGATGATCGGCAATGCGATATCCCTGATCTCCACGGATCCTTTTTCCGGTGCAAAATTCACTACTGCTGCAGAAGCCTTTTCAATGGACATATGTTCAATGATTTTTTATTCAAGCTTTCACATTAACATCACCATAAGCATGAACCTGCGCACAGATCAGTCGTAAAGAATCCTCCAGATCACCACCTGCGGTACGGAAAGCGTCCGCATCAATGGTCAATGGTGCACCCAGCACCACTAGAGGTGCGCCGTAAGCAGGACACTGGATTGCCTGTTCCAAACTCAGGCCACCAACAGCCTGAACGGGCACCTTGACCGCGGCCACCACTTCCCGCAATTGATCGAGTGGATTAGGCATCCTTTCTCCTCTCGCCGCGATACCACGCCGTTCGTCGTAACCGATATGATGAATCACATAATCACAACCCAACCTTTCCAGCCAACGCGCACCTTCCACCATGTCCGGGCAACCGAGATTGTCGCCCATGACTTTGATCCCATAATCCTTGCCGGCCTGCACCACGCATTTTATGGTCTCCTCATGGGCGCGTGCCATGACCACTACATGAGTAGCTCCTGCCTTAGCCATCATTTCAGCTTCCAGATATCCCCCATCCATGGTTTTGAGATCCGCGACGATCGGCACACCGGGAAATGCCTCTCTGAGTTTTCGTACACCATGAAGTCCTTCGGCGAGGATCAAGGGAGTACCAGCCTCCAGCCAATCAACACCTGCGCGCATCGCCATGGCCGCAGTTTCCAAGGCTTCATCAATATTGGTCAGGTCGAGCGATATCTGTACGATGGGGAGCATGATGGGATTTTATGATCAGAAAATTCTTCTCGGCGAAGCCTGTTCCTATCCTATTTCCAAAAAGACGGAAAAGGTCCGAAAGTTACATAAAAAACAAATGAACAATCCATTCAATCAAGACTGTTCACACATATATATTTCATCAATCCGACTTCAGCCAAAAGCAGATATCAGTATTCATCTGAGGTTATTTTATTCAAGAGCGAAAGCATGATGAACCGGATTACCTAATTTTGGAACCATCCCATCGCAGGAATCACATCATCCACCAGTTCATCATGACGACCATCGCATCCAAGAACCCGGCATTTTCAATCCTGGCAGCCTTTACCCTATTTTTTTCATTGGTCAGTTATGCCCAAACTTCACAATCTGACCTCCCTTTCACTCAAGCCTACAGTGTGAAATATGGCCTCTCTCCTACCCTTGAAGACGGAAAAACAAAACTGAAGCAGGTAGGCAGCGACAGGGATGGTGTCATTCAAGTGTTCTCTTCTCAAGGTTTGTTAAGACCCAGAGGTGGAATGCATCTTTATCCCGGCCTGCTATCCAAGAACAAATCCTATCTACCTACGGCGGATAAGAATGTTCAGGCGATGACCACTTTCAACAATCAGTTCATTTATGCGGATGCCAAGGTTGTTTTCAGCGATGCCTGGGCCGGCAAACTCTACTTTCACCATCAATTGACTTCCGTAGCGCGATTAGCGTGTGGAAATGGATTTGGAATCATGGTCACCGATGGCATCCGAATTCACTACTTCAAGGATTCAGTTCTTGTTTTTCGCACCTCCATGGATGATCGGGTCCTGGATATCCGCTACGACGCGACCAAGGTCGGCTTCTGGATACTGTCCACCACCAGCGTACATTTCTTCTCCGAAAAAGACAAGAAGCTTCAGAAGATCTTTTCAGGTGAGGAGTTCACCTGCGCCGATGTCTCGGAAAGCAGATCGGAAATGTACCTGGGCACGCATGATGGATATTTAACGATTGATTTGAAGGGTGGGAAAGCAAAGGGAGCCATCAAACGCAAATTGCCATCCACCGACATCACCACGATCAGAGTGATCGGAGGCAAATTATGGTTCGGGTCTATCGATGGCGCTTTTTGCCTGCAGGAAAATGGCAAATTTGATTATTATGCCTCCAGGAGATGGATCTGTTCGAATACAGTACAGGATATTCAGGAAGGTCCGGGGCATACCGTGCTGATATTGACGGACAAAGGCCTTGCCGAAATCAGGCATCAACAGACGACATTGCAGGACAAGGCCATGTTCTTCGAGGAACAGGTCAGGTTACGTCATATGCGCAGTGGCCTTAATTGCAGTTTGGTTGGCATGAAAGAGGGGGATCTGTCTACCGGGATTTTCGAAAATTCAGACAATGATGGATTATGGACCTCGATGTACCTTGGGGCCGAGGCACTCAGGTATGCGGTCACGCACTCCCCTGATGCCTTGGAAAATTGCCGGGAATCCCTTGATGCCATGGAAAGGCTCTACTCTATCAACAAGATCCCAGGATTCCCATCGAGATCTTTCCAACGTGCCGGATACAACAAGAATGATGAGCCTTGGAGGAAGGCGGATGAAGAGGATTGGGATTGGAAATCCACGACCAGCAGTGACGAAGCCATCGGTCACATCTTCGCCTTCGGTGTGATCGCTGAATTAGTGGATGACCCCGGCTTGAAAAAGAAGGCCATCTCCCTGATCGACACCCTCATGAATCATATCGTGACGCACGATCTCTACCTGATAGATTGGAACGGGAAACCAACTTTATGGGGACGTTGGAATCCGGAATACGTGAACGCAAGGCCGAAAATGGTCGGCGACAGGAAGATCTGCTCTTCCAACATCACTGCCATGCTGCAGACCGCTTATCGTTTCACAGGTAAAAAAATATATAGGGACAAGGCATTGGAGTTACTCAACCAATATGGATTCCTGGACAACCTGATGGCTCCCATGTCCACGATTGGAAAAGCTCCGGAAAGTGCGGATGAACTGAGCCAAAATCTATCCAACACCTGGAATCATTCGGATGATGAAATGTATTTCCTCGGGTATTGGGGTCTGTACCGCTATGCCATCAATGATACCCTAAAAAAGAAGTTCAAAGAATCCATTATCGACCATTGGCAGATAGAAAGACCTGAAAAAGAAGCGGCATGGAACATATTCACCGCCATGACGGGTGTGAAGGAATTCGATCTCAGGGAGTCCGTAGAATTCCTCCAGAAATATCCGATCGACCTCATGAATTGGACGGTGGTCAACAGCAAAAGGAAGGACATCGAAATGATGCCTTACAATTTCAGGGATCAGACCATCAAGGAAGTCCTGGCACCCACCGAAACCCCTATCAACAGACACAATTCGAACATGTTTCAATTGGATGGTGGAGACGATGGATCATCGGAATACAGTGCAGGTGACATCTGGCTACTGCCTTATTGGATGGCCAGGTATCTCGGAGTGATCAAGGCGCCTGAAAAGGGATCCATGCCCACATCGACTCTTACGGAAAAAATGAACCGTTGAAAAATCCTGCCTTGATCTGGTTGAAAACGCTAAGTTGAATTCAGAAAAAGTTGATCATTCAGATCGCTGGCTTAATGGCCAATTTATCGCACCAATTCAAGAAATCCTGATGGATCAAGTCAAGCGTCTGTTTTTGCTCTGGCGTCAGTTCAAGAACATGCGTCCTGCTGATGGTACGTACCGGCAACCCTCTTTTCCGTAGAAAATATTTTGCACTCATGGGGTAGGCCTGATGGATCAACGGATCTACTCTGGTGATCTCCGATTGAATCCATTTCACATCATCTTGTTTTTGAGGATCATTTGCATGATCGCACAACCATACCAGGATCTCGGGGTAGAAATTTCCGGAGATGGAGGACATTCCTCTGGCGCCAGCCTGTAAGGAAAACAGGGCATTGGGAGAATGTGCGTCATAGAATTCCATTCTTGAATCCTTCATTTTAGCGACCACATCAAGCTTTGCCTTCACAGACTCATGCTTGATCGAAGTATCCTTATGATAGATCATCCTTCCAGTGGAAATGAGTTTTTGAAAAACATCGGCTGGCAATATCCGCTTGTAGGGTGCGGGACATTCATACATGCCCAATGGAATGTTCCCGGTGAGACTGAACAGGGTATCGAAATTCCTCAGCAGTACCTCGTCCGGGTCCTCAACATGTGCGAAATGACCCGTAATCATGATCGCAGCGGATATACCCGTTTCATGGATCTTTTTAGTGAACTCCGCCTTGTCGTGCAAGGTCAGTCCAAAAGAACCGGTGGCCACTACTGGAACGGCTCCATTCACCTTGCGGACAATATACTTTACGGTGTCGATCCGTTCATCTTCACTGATGCTGAACATCTCGCTGCTCAGGCAATTCGCGAAAAACCCCTTCACACCTGCACGGAGATAAAAATCGATCAAAGCATCCAATGCTTCATGATCCACTTTAGCCTTGAGATCGAATGGCGTGATCATGACCGGAACGAACTTCTTCTCGGTAGAATTCATGTGCTTTTCAATCAGTTTGTTCAAAAAAGAGGTTGCAGGCAATCACGGGCTGCCCGGATGTTGCGTTCATGATCATCCGTGGGGATACAGGTATCTTCATCAGATGGAAACTCCCCAACCCGGGCGGTATTCCCTTTTCACGAATTGGTTGGCTTCCTCGAAGTTGGTGATGCGCATCTCCTTTGCATTCCAGAATAGCTTTTTCCTTCCGGGATACTCAGTGTCCTGATCAGGGCCGCTTTTTATCTTTTCTATTCCCCAACTGCGGATGGCGAGGTTGCCGATGAGTATGCTCTCGGTGAATGGTCCTGCGTATTCGAAGGGTGAACTTGTGGTTGCATTTCCGAAACCGGCGATGCAAGCATTCACCCATTGCAAGTAATGGCCTTCTGGAACACGGGGCAAGGTCTGGGCAGGCATGGTCAACTCGGTCATGAGTTTGGAAGGTAAAAGCCTGGGGCGTTCACCATAACAGTCCACCATCAGTTTTCCCTTTGTTCCAATGAATAAAGCACCACCGTCATCACCACCGAATTGTTCGCCGGGCTGAAGTTCATCAGGAAGCGGTGGAAGCAGACCTCCATCATACCAGGAAACCCTGATCTCCCCCTTGCCATCTTTACGGGGATACTTGAGATGGATTATGGAAGCTGCAGGGAAGCCATCGGGATACTTTGCTTCTTTCCCGTCAGGGGTCCAACTCGTAGGAATACTACATTCCACTTCAGTCGGGAAATCGATCGGCAGCAGTCTGAAGACAGGATCCATCATATGGCAGGCCATATCTCCAAGTGCACCGGTACCGAATCTGTTCCACCCTCTCCAACTCCATGGATGGTAGGCAGGATTATAGTCGATGTATTGTGCCGGGCCGAGCCATAAATTCCAGTCCAGATCCTTGGGCACTTCGAATTTACCGGTTGGAGTGGGCAATCCCTGTGGCCATATCGGGCGGTTGGTCCAGACTTGTACCGTATGCACATCGCCGATCATGCCGGCATCATGCATTTCCTTAGCCTGACGGACACCATCACTGGAACCGCCCTGATTACCCATCTGTGTGACCACTTTGTACTTTGCAGCAGCCTTGGCCATCATCCGGGCCTCATAGATGTCATGTGTCAAAGGCTTCTGACAATAAACATGTTTACCCAACTGCATGGCTGATAGGGCAGCAACTGCGTGTACATTATCCGGGATGGAAACAGAGCAGGCATCTATATTCTTTCTCTCCTTCTCGAGCATCTCCCTGAAGTCCTTGTAAAATTTTGCTTTCGGAAACCTACTGCGAGTCACTGTGGCACGACTCTCATCAACATCGCAAAGCGCGACGATGTTGACTTTCTTGCTCTCTGAAAAATTCTTCAAATCACTTTCACCCTTGCCGCCGGCACCAATACCTCCGATATTCAACGTATCACTTGGAGCAATGAACCCTTTACCCAGCACATGCCGGGGAACGATCATGAATCCGCCTGCGGCAATGGATGCATCACGGACAAAATTCCTTCTGGACAATCCTGATCTCTTTCCTGACCTGCTCATGGTAATGAAATTTGGGGTTGAAATGATGAAAACATCTGGTGAGACCGACCGATTAGAAGGGCTCATGTAAAACAAGAATTGGTATGCCCGAAGGCCGATATAACTCTTGCAAAGCCAGACTCTAAACTTATTGAATTTTTCCAGAAAATGATGAATTTATTTATACTATTGTGCATCCTCGTGCCTACCCAACATATTAAATTTTTATTCATGATCTCATATGGCAAATTAATTAATTTGATTCTCCTGTCGGGACTGTGGATCGTTCTGGCAAGCGCAAAGCCACATCCCCCAATAATTCCATCAAATTCCTATGAAGTGAGATCCATGGTGACGGGTTTTCAAATGGCCAAAGAGATCCTTGCAAAGCCCTTGAATCAAGACCAGCAAAAACCACTTTCGGATAAAGCTATCAAGAAATGGTTCCGTAAAAAAGAGTGGTCTACTGGACTTGGCATCAAGGCACACAGCTCGATCAATAAAAGGATGTTCCATGATCAATACATGGCAAACAGGAAACTTTGGGACAGTGCATTCCAATTCTTACAGACGAGACCACTGAAAGAGATGTTGCCGGGCAAATATCCGATCATTGGAGATCAGGTTTTTGCGAGCATCACCGAAGCCCCATCAAAACCCATGACCGACCTCAAATGGGAGTCCCATCGGCAATACATAGATCTGCATTACCTCATCAGCGGCAAGGAACTGATCGGCATATCTGATACATTGCATGCCAAAGTGACCAAGCCTTACACTCCCGACGCCATGAACTATGATGCAACTGGGAAATTCCATCTTGCAGACCCCGAACATTTCCTGTTGATGTTTCCATCTGATATACATGTCGGCAACATCAAGGCGGAAGGTTACGAAACCGTCAAAAAATTAGTGATCAAAATAAAAGTGGCCGAGCTGTCATCCCCATCAATTTCAAACCGAAATCCTTAAATCATCAATCAAGTGAAGAACAAAAATACTCGCCGCCAATTTTTGGGAAAGATAACAGCTGGGCCGTTGGCTTTTTCCGCTGCAATAACGGGTAGTGCGCGGGCAGGTATACAAGCAGGGGCGCCAGATCCGGCTCAATCATGGCTTTCAAAGACGAATTTACCCGGAACAGGAAAAAAATTCGTGCCGGTAATGCTCACGCCATATACTGATGACGGCAGGATCGACTTCAATCATTTGTCTTCTTTGACCGATTTTTATCGGGCTGCAGGTGCAAAAGGATTGTTCGCCAATTGCCTGAGCAGTGAGATGTACTCCTTGAGTCCGGATGAAAGGGTATCACTTGCAACTCATGTAGTGAAAAGGGTTAATGGTGCAGTCCCCGTCGTCGCTTGTGGTTCTTTCGGAAATGATATAAAAGAAAGAGCCGAATTCACAAAACGCATGTATGATACGGGCGTGCAGGCCGTTATCCTCATCACCGGTCATTTCGCCGAACAGGCGGAAAGTGATGAAACCATGATCAGGAATCTGGATGAGTTCTTCAGGCTCACGGGGAACATTCCTCTGGGAACATATGAATGTCCATCACCCTACAAAAGATTGCTAACCCCAAAAGTACTTGAGCATGTTTTACAATATGACAGGTTCATTTACCATAAGGACACTAGTTTGGATGTTGCCCAGATCAAGCAAAAACTCGATCTGGCGCGAGGAAGCAGGCTGGAACTATTCGATGCCCATGCCCCGAATACCATGTATTCACTTCAAGCCGGCGCAAAAGGCATGAGTGCCATAGCCGGCAACTTTTACCCGGAGATCTTCGCATGGATGTGCGAGAATGCAACAGACCCACTAAAGGCGAAAGATGTGGAGACCATGCAAGGTGAGATCACCAGAATGGACCCAGTTATTTCTACTTCTTACTCCAAGAGTGCAAAATACTTCCTGAGAAAAAGAGGTCTTCCCATACGAGAATTTTGTCGGACGAACAGCACACCGTTGTCGGAAAAAGAGAAACAGGTTTTGGATGGTGTACATCAGACCTTTCTGGATTGGTGCAATGGGTTAGGCATCAGTCCGGCAAAAGCATCCTAATGACCCTCTTTCAACAGATCCTGTTTCGTACCCATCCAGAAAGCTATGTTTTTCCTTTGCCATGTATAACTCATAGCCAGCGTATCTCCAAAACTGATCAGGCCGGGGTATGAGAATTCATCATCACCTTTACCCTCTTCCACACTGAATGATTTTGGCCATGTGAGGCCGTTATCGAATGATGTAGCGAGCAGCAATGGGGCCCGGTCTCCGTCGTTGTGATTGTCCGGATTATAGGCGAGAACGAGTGTACCATCAGGCAATTTAGTCACGTCGATACCGCTATTAGGATTGGGTAAACTTGTTCTGTACAGGGCCGACCAGGTTTTGCCGAAGTCCTTGGAATCACTTCTGAATATGGATCCCAGCTCACTCCGAATGAGCATGTGCACCAAACCTGGATTTGATTCCCACAATGTGGGTTGTATGAGTTCCTTACCTTTCCATGAGCTGTCCGACAGTGACAGATAAGGAGTGGGAATCCAGCTTGCACCAGAGTCCATGCTTCTGTCCGTGAATACGTGGAACCCATTGTATTCATGTGATGCTCCAGCCAGCCAAGTGCCATCGGAAAGGATAATGGGCTTGCTTCTTACAGGTCCACGTCCACCCTTATCCCCCTTGACCAGCTCCCTGGCTTCGGTCCAAGTGCTGCCTTCATCATCAGAAGTCTTATACCAGGTTTCCCAGAGTTCCGTGTCTTTCCCCACTTTGAAAAAGAGGAATATCCTGCCCGTGGGTGATGCGAACAATACCGGATTCCAATGAGCATCATTCCTGATCTTGGCGACCTCAAAAGGCGAAGTCCAATTCTTGGGACTCCCTTTTACCATCCAGATACCTACATTGTCGTTCTTCTCTTTTTCGCCTGCGAACCAGGCGATGAGGAAACTTCCGTTCTTAAGTCTAAGGATAGTTGAAGCATGGCACTCCTTGAAAGGTGGGTGCTCACCAGCAACGAAATCCTTCACCGGTAATATCCAATCGGGGACACTATGATCAAGCTGCGTTGACTTGGCAGTTCCTTGAATATCATGACAACCCCATATCGCCAATGTCAATAGCAGCACACTTGTTTGATGCAAGCAGGAAACGGTTATGGAGATGATCTTTCTTTTCATGATCGTTGGTTTCCTTAATGAACACTTTTCATCAGATTACAAAAATGAAGTCAGGGCCTTGGAGCCCTGACTTCATTTTAAATATCACAAACGTAATGCCCCATCACTACTGAAGCAACCACATTTTTGAATATTGATCATCCACTGCTGGGGACAGCGTAGATACGCCACCATTATATGCGTCCCTGTTCTGTCCGGATTCAGCACTTGGATAGATGAACCTGTTTGGGAACTCACGGCCATTGAGCAGATAGTTGTTGAACATATCAGGCAACCTCGTCCTGCGCAAATCGAAGTATGCTTCAGAAGCGACCATGAAAAGGGAAAGCCATTTCTGATCGGCGATCTTCACGAGTTTGCCCTGTTGATCACCGGGGAGTGAAATACTGCTTTGGGCCAAGTAGTTTGCGGCATCGCCATCACTCACACCCCAACGTTGGAGACTTTGTGATATCCCGCTCCGGTAGTAATCATCTGAGGAACCCGTGATGAGTCCTTTTGCTGCAGCTTCAGCAAGTATGAATGCCACTTCATCCGAGTTCATGATGGTAGCCTTGAGAAGAGGATGTTCATTTTGCCTGAAGAGCTGGGAGTAACGGGAAACCTTGAAGTTACCCACGACACCTCCGGCATTGACATCATAATGTCCATTGCCATTGAGGAAGTCACCATACATACCAGGAAGGAATCCAGCATAGATCTTGTTGGAATCAAGAATATTGGCAGACTGAGCTTCTATATCGGGGTTAGTCCGGTCCAGATATTCCCAGGTTGATTCATCCGTGAACCCATTGGCATCGGTTGTGGAGAAAGTGACTCCATCCAGTGCACGGTCGCTGGTCCAAGGCCTTTCAACAGGAGCAAACCAGATACTTTGTCTGGGATCATTGAGTTCAGCAAGTTTGTCGACCAAGGTTTTGCAAGGCCTTCTACGGTCAAATTCTGAATAATCCCAGTTCAACCTTCCGCCAGCCCATGAATTTGCACCAGTTGTTCCGATGTAAGGCATGGCAGCGTTGTCTCCATTATCGGTGAAGATGGGATGACCGGTAGGATCATTAAGGATCGCGGTCATCTGTGCACCAGCATCGGACAATTTGTTGGAGGCCCGCAAGAGCAGGCGCAACTTGAGTGAATTGGCGAATTTCTGCCACTTCTTTTTATCACCACCATACATCAGGTCATAGATATCGGAAACGGGTTCTGTCCCGGATTGGATAAGCGTGTTTGCTTCATCCAATTCAGCCAGCAGACTTTTGTAGATATCCTCCTGATGATCATACTTGGGATATAGGATGCCTTCCCTGCCTTTTAGGGCTTCTGAATAGTAGATGTCACCGTACATATCCGTCATGAAAGAGAAAAGCAATGACCTGAAAATCTTGAAGATACCTTTATGCGTATTGGACCCTCTGGAATCGGCGAGTTTGATCGCACCATCCACGAGCTTGAGGATGTTCACCGCACTATACAAGTCATTGTTTGGGGTCTTGAATCCAGAGTAGTAATTATCGCCACCCTGGAAATTCCTTTGCATATATTGAACGGCGCTGGGCAACCTGCTGTCAGGATAACCGAGGCCCTGATAAAACAGCGTAGTGTTCTTGATGATGGATGAAAGCAGGAACGGGTCGTTCACACTCTCCACGGCATCAAGTTGCTGTTGACTGTCGTATGTCCGTAATGCATCCTTGGAGCAGGACCCCACCATGAGCAGGAATCCGATGCATAAAACGAGCTTATAGATGTTTGGTCTCATATCAATCAGTTTGAGTTTTTTTTACAATCCTATGCTGAGTTTGAATCCATATGAACGCACACTGGGAAGGGTGGCCCGGAGGATACCCTGATCGGTGCCTACTCCTAAGAATGCGGACTCAGGATCTTCATTTCTTCCGGATTTGGTCCACTGAAACACATTTCTGCCGATAAGCGAGAAAGTGATACCGGTCATTTTCATATGGGCCAGATATTTGACCGGAAGCGTATAGGAAAGGGATATCTCACGCATCTTGAAATTGGTAGCGTCATATGTACGAGTTGAGCTGAAATTCCAAATACAATCGCCATAGCTGTTGGTAGGCAGTTGGTAGAAAGTATTGTTGGGGTCAGCACCATTTACGATATAATCAGCATCGGTGGCATCAGCAGGGTCTCCGGTATAATTAGGATTCAGGAAAACTCCTTTCGCGTAGCTGGCATCCTGTACGGCGTCAGAACGTTGACCGTCGTTATTCTGGTTGATGGCATCATATTGGCTGGAGCCTTCTGCAGGCCAGGGGTGGCCACCTTGAGAGGCATCCCTGCCGCCATTCCATAGTGGATTGTTCGACCCAGAACCAAGTGTGGTCGGAGCAAGTCCGTTGGACTCCAAGTATTTCTGGTTAACAGAAACATACTTGCCACCCATGCGCAAACTACCCACCAAATTCAGGGAAAACTGCTTATAGCGGAACGTGGTATTGAAGCCGAAAATGTAGTTGGGGTTGAAATTGCCCAACATGGCGCGATCGAGCTCACTACTGGAATTTTGAAATTCGCCGGCTTCATTATCCAGAAGGTGCATCCCCTTGTATTTGCCGGACTTTACTGTCAGAATGGGTCTGCCTTCATAGATGTTGCCAATCTCTTCGCCTACTGCGATCTTCACTTTCTCATTACGTCCGTAATCGGCGAACACATAACCATTGGGAGCGAATTTTTCAGAAAGACGAGTGATGACCGCCTTGTAATGTGTCAGTGTTGCAGAAACATCCCAAGTGAAATCCTTGTTTTTGATTGGCGTGAAGCCCAGGCCGATCTCGAATCCTTTGTTTCGGACATCGCCGATGTTGGTCAGCAGGCCAGCATAACCAGTACCCGGAACAGTCGGGATATTGTCGATCTGATTCTTTTGATCCTTGATAAAATAAGTGAAATCGAATCGGAGTCTGTTATCGAACATATTGAGGTCAACACCAGCTTCCTTTGTGACAGAGTGCATGGGTTTGATATCCTTGTCGACCAGCGTGGCATTGATGCCGACAGTTTTTGCTGCACCCCAGTCGCTTGCATCAAAGGAATAGGTATCGATACTCCTTTTTCTGACCAGGCCGTTACCCACATCCGCAAGGGCCAACCTGAATTTCAGCAGGCTGATCGATTCTGGCATTTTGAATGTCTCTGAAGCTATCCAGCTGAGTGATGCTGATGGATAGAAGTAACTGATCTTCTCTTCAGGAAGTATACCTTTCCAATCATTTCGTCCTGTTATATCCAGGTAAAGTTGGTCCGCCCAACCCAAAGAGGCGATACCATATAGACTATAGGATTGTGATGTTCCCCATCCGGAAGATGAAGTGGACAGTGTTCCAGGAGCTGCGTTAGACAACTGGAAAAGTGCTGGCGCGGAAAGTCTGCCGGCGGTCATTTCCAGGTTGTTTGTATTACCGTAGGCGTAGTTGATACCCGCTGAAGCATTCAGGGAGAATTTCCCGAAATTATTCTTATAAGAAAGTATGGCATCAGAGTTCACAAGGAGACTGCTGTTATTACCTGTAACGAACCGACCATGGTTGTCGGGATCACTCCAGGACTGCCTCAATTCATAATATTCCTTTACATTCTCCATACCGGTACGAACCAGGAGAGAGAGGTTATGGGTGAAGGCCCAGTCCAGCTGAACTTTCCCGAAATAGTTGTCGCGGGTGAAGCGGTGGATCTTCTCATAAGTGGTCCACCAAGGATTGTCCAAACCGACGTACACCGAGCTACCGGGGCGGCCATCCTGCATGATCGCACCATTCTGGTTGACACCCTCAAATCCTTTCAACCAATAATTGTGCATATCGCTCATAGGCTGAAGGCTGACCGGGAAGCCGAACATAAGGTCATTGAGTACGCTGTTCGAGCCTGCATTGTTCGCTTTGTTTGGCGAGTAGGTGCGGATGTAGCTCGTACTAACGGACACCTTCAACTTATCTGTCAATCTGTATTCGCTATTCAGGCTAACCGAGATCTGGTCCGTCTTGGTGTTGGGCATAACGCCTTTGTTGTTGAGATCGGCCAGAGAAAGACGAAATGAACCTTTATCATAATTTCCTGTAACGCTTACATTATTAGCGAAAGTCATTCCGTTCTGCAGGTAGGTTTGTACATTATCCTGTCCGTTGGAATACATCTTCTTGTTTTCCCACTGTTGTGTCACTACATTCCAATAATCAGCAGAAGTGGTGCCATCGAGACGAGGCCCCCAGCAGTCCGTGCCATCCACTGCCCAACTGTCCGCCCTGTATCCAGGTCCGTACAAAGTCTGATTCCTCAGAAAACGGAAAGGTTGGTCAACTGTGAAAGAGGTGGTATAATTTACACCGATGCCTTTCTTGCCATATTTGCCGGACTTGGTCGTGATCATCACAACACCATTTCCACCTTCAGCTCCATAAAGAGCACCTGCGCTGCCACCTTTCAGGATGGTAACATTATCAATATCCTCAGGGTTGAGCTGAGAAAGAATGTTTCCGAAGTCAACTCCATCCTTTGCCGTGAAGGTCTGTGTGCCGACAGGTATACCGTCGATAACATAGAGAGGCTGACCTTTGATGGCAACGTTACGGTCGCCAAGGGTGGGCATCACCGTGGTACCCCTGATGTTCACCAATACTGAAGAAGTGGGGTCACTACTGAGATTGGTGAAATTGACACCGCTGACCTTACCATCCATGGCCTTCAATACATTCGTATTTCCACCGCGGACGAGGTCCTCTGATTTCACTTCACTGACAGCATATCCCAATGACTTTTTGGAACGGGAAAGACCCAAGGCCGTCACTACAACACTAGATAGTTGTGCAGCAGTGGGTTCCAGGGTGATGCTGACCTCTGTCCGCCCTCCAACTACAACTTCCCTTGTATTATATCCAACATAGGATACAACAAGTGTGGCGTCGGGGCCTGAAACGGTAAGGCTATAACTACCGTCTCCCTTGGTTATCGTCTGCCTTCCGGTTCCTTTTTCAGATACCGTGGCTCCTGCCAATGGGCCATTGGCATCGATTACCCTGCCTCTGACCGTCATGTCGGCAGAAGGAACGGAATGGCGAAGAGAGGATGAATTCAGATCGGTCCTTTTGCTTTCAGGACGACCATTCGCTACTGCTCCCTGCATCAAAATCAACAGGGTTAATAGCGGCAGAGCGAATCTGCTCAGAATGTTAATGGAAATGTACCTTTTTCTCATATTGGCTGGTTTTGGGATTTGATGCTTAATAAAAATATCAACCCTACAACTATATCATGGCTCAAATGATGATAAAAATCCTCACCCGCACATGACTTTCGTCGAAAAGATCCTGAAAGTCCGAACTCAGTAAAATGGGCTAAGCTTCCGCGATGTACGCAGATCCATGGGCTTACATTTTAACGAGGAACCTATCTTTTAAGATGGGTCAATACCAGATAAAAGGCCAAAAGCGAATTGGATCGGTACTCACGAATGAGGATTATTGGCGTTCCAATTGAAAAGAAACCGTTCAGATCGGCTTCGAATCATAGGATTGGCCAAAACCGACTCGAAATTTATGAAGCAATTTCTTATTCACCAAAAAATATTGATGAATAGAGACATTTTTGAACAGGTAATCATTGTTGGGCGGATGGACAATCGAGGATCAATTCCAATGCATTTTTCATATAGATTTCCCCAGTCATTTCACCAAGACTTGTGCGGCTGACATATTCATACCTTCTGAAACTTCCAAAATCCACTTTCGTCAACATATAACCGAAAGCATCATTGGTCAGACCAAAGAGGAATGGCTGACTGGTCCTCATCTGTTTTTTCACATAATATCCGATATTAGGCAATGCCTCACCGGGAATGGTCAGCACTTGGGCATCTCCTATGTTCAGCAGATTCAATTGTGTAGTGACTGAATCTCCGGCAAGAAAAGGGAAATTCAAGGGAGAATTCTTCAATATGTATTTCATCAACTGGGATTCCACTGGGAAAGTCAATTTGCGTGAACGGCAGTAAATCACAGGCTCCTTCTTAAAGTTTGCAGAAGAAATGATACGCAAAGCTTCGTCCGCAAGCAATTCACCGATCCGTTGACACTCGGCCCAATCGTTGGCTTCCTTGCCATCAGGTCTCCTGTTATCAGCCGTCACCATACCCCCCTGAGCACCATTCATGAAGATCGCCACTCCACCGACTTTGGATTCTATTCTATCGTAGAGCGGTCCGCAAAGATCCGGACTGAGTATACCTCTGTCCGGTCCAATGACTTCAGGATGTACCGCATAGTTGACCAAAGTGGCAATAACTTTCCCTTTGCGCTGTCCGGAATCCGAAACCGCCTGTATGACGCCACAACGTGGATCAAAGAGTTGATCGGCGTAATAATTATAAGATATCTTGCCCTTGGCCTCACCTACCGCAGTTCTAATGGTAGCGGGTTCAAGTTTGGCGAGAGCCTCATTGACTGCATCTGCGATCTGCCGTGTACACCAATCCAAATAAGCAAGGTCTGCCCCCGACTTCCCGGTCTCATCAGGAAAGGCATATGCGTCAGGAGCGCTATGAGTGTGGGTGGCCCCGATCAAAATATTTCCGGGTGGAATACCCTTGATCATTTCTCTTGATCTGTTGCCTAACACAGATGTCCATCCCAGATTATCAACGCCGACTATCGCGATCCGGGTTCCACCCTTTTCCAGAACAAACGCCCGAACGAAGAGATCCCCTTTTTTTTCGGTCGATGGTCTTGGAGAACCGATACCGCCTGAAACAGGCAACAATGGCGATGGCGTGATCACGCGCAATGCAGCACCTGCACGAAGCCCCTGACTATGCAAACCGGAATGGGAAAAGAAGACGAGGATGAAAATGGTGTAGATAAGTTTCATGTTACTGTGTCGATGGTTTTAAATATCAATTAAAATCTTCGCTATGCGCGACTATTAACTTTGAGTCATGAACATCACAGTCGGATCGATGAAGGATCGATCACCAAGTATTTGATGGTCTCGCCCTGATCTCCCAACTGGAATGAATAGGTCATACGTAGTGAGCCGTCGGGAGCTTGTATCAAACAAGGATAAGAAAAACCTCCTTTCCCGGGTTCCACCTGTTCAAGCTGTTTCTTCAATGGCCAGGTCCTGCCTTCGTCAACGGAAATGAAAAGACTCAACCTATGACGACCTTCTTCGGTATCATTTCCAACGAACGCCCAACGCCCATCTTTCATCACTATCGCTTCGACACTGCTTCCCGGATTAGGGATATCCGTTTTGATCGCAGCCGTCCAACTCATCCCGCTATCACGGGATTCACTGACCTGTACCCTTCCTGGTTCATCCCCGTTATCGCGCATGAATGCCATGATGTTCCCGTTTTTTTTCCTGACCAATGCGGGCTGCACACCACCCCGACTGATCAATGGCAGACTCGGGCGCCAGTTTTCTCCATGATCATCGGATATGGCGATCATGGAGAAATTGAAACCATCTGAATATAACGGCAGTAAAATGCGTCCGTTTTCCAGCAAGAGTGGCTTGATCCGGGTCATCCAGCCCACGCTCCTTTTCTGCACATCATGACTGGCCTGTACAAGCATTTCATCGTAACGCGGCGCATATGCACTCCAACCGGCACCGGTCTTGGGCAGTTCCTTGAACCGTGCCTCAGTTTCAGAGGCAAAGCGATCATCTGGCTTCAGGAAAATATTGTCTTGCCAATTCCAAATAGGGGGCCCAGGCTTGTCATAATCCATGGAAGTCTTGAATTTAAGGATGGAAGACTCCCACTTGTTGGCTTGCACCACTATCCATACCAGGAATAATTTTCCTTGATCGTTCATGAATAATACCGGATTGCAGTCAGGAATATCCTTCGTATCGGCCATGGCGAATGGCTCAGACCATTTCAATGAGCCCCGTACAAGTCTTGACCCCATGATCTGGACATCGTCTGCACTCCTTTCACCACTGCCCTGAAACCAGACAGCCAGCATATCTCCATTAGGTAATGCAGCCAGGCTGCTGCCGTGAACGTGCTTAGCAATCGGACTAAATATGTACGTTCCTTCAGGGGGGATCACCTTTCCGGTCTGAGCATGAATCGTTGAAAATCCCATGAGAAGGAAAAATAATAATCGCCCATGAATTGAATAGAGCATGGTCATAGATGAACTCATAAACTGTATATATCTGCCATTAAACGAATTCAAGATAATCAAAACCAATTTCCCGGGATCCGAATCAGGTTGTATTAAAAAGTAGTGATCTGGCAATATTTCAGGCACTTACGATCATGGTTGGTACATGGAAAGATTGAATCCGGAAATGAATGCCAGTGAAAGTAAAAGTTCATAAACGACAGTGAAAAGATGGGATTCGATAGAAAAATCATGATGAAAAAGTTTATCCCCTCTTTCATTATTTGTCCAGGTCACAATATGTTGGATTGAGCCCAGTAAATGCCAGATCAAGTTTCCATTACAGTAGCCACAATCCCTTATTTAGAGATTTGAAAAATAATCAGGGCTATACACAATAAAATAAAAAGTGTCTTCCGGAAAATTCATCATTGCGGACCACGATAGACTTTACGTCTAATAACTTGAATGCCAGTATCTTAAAATACAAATAGGCGTTCTTGACCAGTATTTCCTGCAAAGCCACAATATTATGGTTCAAGCGGGATTTCCCAAAAACACAATAACCACGTTTTCAGCGCATTTAATACTAAGCGGTTTGATGATCCGGGAATCTGGTCATCAATCAGGCTTCTTTTTTTCGAAATAAAATAAGCCTTGTTCAAAAATTCGTGATCATCAGAATCAATAAAGACAGCATTTCAGCCTTCGGAACCGGTTTGAAACCCAATTCGGCGGAAAAGTATGGTGAGGCCATGACTCATCATGGGGGCTACCCCTTTGAATGCATGATCCGCTGCTTGCTGTCTTTTGCTCTAATCATTTTTTCTTGCTCCACCCTTAACGCACTTGGAATTCCCAAAGCCGATGCTTTTATTCCTGTATCCAAACATCCCGGAATAGATTGTCCAGTTGTACCCGGTGCAATCGGAAATGACCAATCTGGACCTTGGCGTTGCAGGATATCACTTGAACAAACCTGAACAAACTTTCTTACAGGACCAGAATCAACATCTCCCATCGCGATTGGTCGCCCATGCAAATCTGGAACATGTCATAAACGAACAAATGGTCTGGAATACCAACATCATTTTCATGAAACAGGGAGTAACCGATTATTTTTCAGTTGGATCCTCCATTGGATACTTTTTGACTGAGGAGAAGGGAATCATGGTCAATGCAGGTCTTTGGTATTGGAAAAATAATTCCATCATTCCCTATATGGGTATTTCTTGGCAGCAATTGCAAATGGGTTTCTCTTTCGACATCCTCACTTCAAAGCTTAATCAGGCAGCACAAAAATCGTCCGCATTTGAATTTTCACTCATTTTCAGGGGTGACCGGGGAAAAAAGACAAAGCACATGTATGTTATACCTTGCCCATGGAAATAGAGCAAAAAATCATCATCGATCTCTCTGTCTATCTCAGTGGATAAACCCATCCAGAAACCAAGAACCGATTCTAAGCCATTTCTTGTTATAGTAGTTATCCGATCAGCGGAAAACCCTGGACCATACCAAATAAACCGTGACTAAAGAGGCCTTACAAAATGGATTCATTCGGACACTCTGTATTAATAGGTAAAAACCCGACGCTATTGAATAATTCATGGGAATTTTAAGATAACTTCATGAAATTGATCAGGATGAGAGAATATTACAAATTTCATTCACCCACGAATAGCACCATTTTTAAAAAGACAATCTGCGGTGTAGAGTTGAGGGCATATCGAATCCGGAAAATAGATTACAGCAGATGTTGACATAAGAACCATATTTAATACGAGAAGGGGTGATTTCACCCGAATTTACTCAGGAAAACATTCTTCACCATGAGCATCAAGAAGCTGATACTGGTTTTCATCTCCATCATAATCCCCCTGACCGTACTAGTTACCGTCTCGGCCATAGGGTTGAAAAAGAACGAAGAGGAGGCCAAGAGGGCACAAATCAATCAATTCGAATCGTACAAGCTTGCTGAGGAATTGCTCAATTCTTCGGAACTGCTCACTCGATTTGCTCGGACTTACGTGGTGACCGGAGATTCCAGATTCAGAAATTACTTTCAGAATGTGCTAGATATCCGAAACGGCAAGATCGCTCTTCCAGAACAATACAATGGAATATACTGGCACCTCGTAACAGACAGCCTGAAAAGCTCTCCTGCCGCAGGAACTAAAGGGAGATCATTGGAAGATCGACTATTGAGTGCTGGGATCACGAATAAGGAATTCAGCCTTCTGGAAGCCGCTCATAATCGTTCCGACAACCTAGTCAGCATGGAAGCCATGGCGATGAAAGATGTGGATTCGATCATGTTGAGGAGAGGCGCTTTTCGCGGTCAGGCCTCTGCGGAGATGCTCATACGTCAAAATGCCGATGTGCAACTACTTCACAGCAAGGCGTATCACCATGAAAAAGCGGCCATCATGCAGCCTATAGGAGAATTTCACAAGCTCCTTGAAGAAAGAACCTCAGCTGAATTGCAAAGATTGAATGATAAATCCCATTGGATACTGACTCTTTTGCTTCTGAGTTCGATCGCCACGCTCGTCGCATTTCTGTTTTTCGCCTATGCCTTGTATAACAACCTGTTGAAAAGAGGGGATAAATTATTGCACAATATCAAATCCATTGCCAATGGTAACCTGCACATCAGATCAGGTGACAGTCATCACGATGAATTAGGAATCATTTCCAATGCAGTTGATGGTATGGCTGATAAACTGATCAGTGCGATATCTGATTCAAAACTCAAAGCCGAACTCGCAGAGGACCATGTACGGGAACTCGCAATGGAGCGAAATCATTCTGAAAAATTACTCAACAACATCCTTCCCGCACTGATAGCCGATCGACTGAAAAAAGGCGAATCCCATATTGCAGAAACATTTCCCGAAGTCACGGTGCTTTTCGCGGACCTTGTGGGTTTCACTCGCTTATCAAGCAAATTGCCTCCAAGGCAACTGGTCAACATGCTCAATGACATCTTCGGCCAATTCGATGAACTGGCCACCAAATATAAATTGGAAAAGATCAAAACGATCGGCGATTGCTATATGGTGGTTGGCGGGGTTCCGGATCGGAGTACCACACATTGCCAGCAGGTGGCGGATTTCGCACTTGAAGCATTGACATCCATATACGAATATGACAAGGCCAACAATTTGGACCTGCATCTTCGTATAGGCATACATACGGGTACAGTCGTCGCCGGGATCGTAGGCAAACAGAAATACAGCTATGACCTTTGGGGTGATGTGGTCAATGTGGCCAGCAGGATGGAATCCACTGCTGCCACCGATCATGTGCATGTTACGGAAGCTGTACGGATCAGGCTTTCCGACGATTATGAATTCGAGGATCGGGGTGAGATCGAACTTAAAGGGAAAGGCCTTGTACACGGATTCCACCTGCTACGGAAAAAACAACACTGATCAACTTGAAGAAAAACCCGATCAAGTAAAGACTTTCTGTTCAACCGCTCGCTAGCCTTTGGCCCCGGTGCAAATGCTAATCATTTCTTAATATTCAATCCCATATCTCTCTCTTTGTCTGTTGAATCTCGTTCAAGCTCGATCAAGAATCCATCTCATATTCCGAACTAGATTTGTATTTCAAATAGTTATACGAATCCGCGGTGAAGTATGATCACATTATTCCCTAATTCCGTTCGACTGTGCCGGGAAAAACCCTTTTCGCCAGAGCACCACCCCTTCAGCTGAATCTTAGTGTTCCATTTTTTTCTACATTCATATCATGAACAGAAACACCACAGCCATTATTCTGGCCTTATCAGTCATCATTTCCTCGCTTATCCTTGTTAACGGCTACAAATATCGTTTCCGTTCCGCAGAAGGCATCTCCGTAGTGGGAATGGCACAGGTGAATTTCACCAGCGACCTTATCGTATGGGAAGGAAAATACCTGAGGAAATCCAAAGACCTCAAAGAAGCCTATGCTATTTTGAAAGAAGATGAAAATTCGATCAGGGCCTATCTCCGATCCAAAGGTATAACCGATTCCTCTGTGATCATCAGTGCCGTGAATATTCAGCAGACCTTTGATACACGATACGGTTCAAGAGGTGAGGTCGTCTCGAACGATTTTTCCGGTTATGTCCTAAGCCAATCCGTCAAGATCGAATCCAGAGATATTGAAAGAATAGAAAAACTCTCACGTGAGGTGACAGAACTGATAGAAAAGGGCATTGAACTCAGTTCGGAGCCACCCAGCTATTATTATACTCGTTTGGCAGACCTCAAAATGGACCTGCTGGCCAAAGCTTCTGCAGATGCCAAGCTGCGGGCGAATACCATAGCCGAAAGTGTGAACAGCAAATTGGGAAACCTGAAGAAATCGGTCATGGGTGTATTCCAGATCACCGGGAAAAACTCGAACGAAGAATATAGCTACGGAGGCTCATATAATACCAGCGACAAGAACAAAACAGCTTCCATCACCATCAGGATGGAATACATGTTGAAATAAAAGAACTCTTTTTTAAACGCGTTTCACTGAACTTCTGCTTTCTTGGCACATCCCAAGGAACACCCCGCATCGGCAATGCTGACAAGTCCGTGTTCATTCGTCCTCTGGATCAACCCAGACAAAAATTTATGGCATTACAAGACTCCGGAAAAGGGGAAAACTCCCTTTTTTTCACTAATTTTTACGCCTGCAGTTCACCTTGATCCAACCACATGTAAATCAATACATGCGCCCATCCAGATATCTCTTTTTTTGGTTCATCCCGGCTATTCTGGTCGGATGCACAACCAATATGCCGGATGATGTCCGTCTGGCCTATCGAAGTTTACCCGCCAAGATCGATTACAACATCCATGTCAAACCTATTTTACAAGACAAATGCTTCTCTTGCCACGGACCTGATAAAGGCAAGAGGAAGGCTGGACTCCGCCTGGATATTCAGGAATCCGCATTCGATGAGCTTGCCAACCAGCCGGACAAAGTCGCAATAGACCCGGGTAATCCTGAAGGCAGTGAACTCTACAGAAGGATACTTGCCGACGACCCGGAAGTGAAGATGCCTACCCCTGCCTCACATCTTTCACTATCCTCTTACGAGAAAGCCATGCTGATCAAGTGGATCGATGATGGGGCTGTTTACAAACCTCATTGGGCTTTCGTTCCACCATCCAAACTCGATGTCCCTAAAGTCAAGGATCCAACCTGGAAGATCAACAACCCTATCGATGCGTTCATAGGTCATCGACTGGAAAACGAAGGCCTGCGTCCCTCACAAAGCGCTTCCAGGGAGATTCTCCTCAAAAGAGTATCCCTAGACCTGACCGGACTTCCCCCGACCATGGCCGAAATGGACATTTTCCTAAATGATCGTTCGCCCAATGCCTATGAGAAACAGGTTGACCGACTCATGTCATCCCCACATTTTGGTGAAAAAATGGCCACCGAATGGTTAGACATAGCTAGATTCGCCGACTCCCATGGCTACACGGTGGACAGGATTAGGGATATGTCACCTTATCGCGACTGGGTGATCAATGCCTTTAACTCCAACATGCCTTATGACAGGTTCGTCGCACAGCAACTCGCTGGAGACCTGATTCCGAATCCGACCAAGGACATGATCATCGCTACGGCATTCAACAGGAATCATCAACAGAATACCGAAGGTGGGATCGTGGAAGAAGAGTTCCAGACCGAATATGTTATTGACAGGACAAACACTTTCGGTACCGCATTTCTTGGTCTTACTGTGGGATGTGCAAAATGTCATGACCATAAATACGATCCACTCACCCAGAAGAACTATTACGAACTCTTCAGTTTTTTCAACAATGTTAAGGAGGCTGGACAGATAGCCTTCAGTGATGCCACGCCTACGCCTACACTTTTGTTGCCCACTCCGGAAAAAGAAAAGATCCTGAAATTTCTGGATTCCACCATTGAAGAGAAAGAGAAAAAACTCATCGCAACGAAAAAGAACATCAACAACGATTTTGCGGGCTGGCTGAAAAACGGGAAATACAGGTCGCTTTTACAGGAAGAAATTCCCGAGGCCGGATTGAAAGCCCATTTCACCTTTGAAGATCATTCCCTGTCCAATACATGTAAAGGTGGGCGGAAAGCCAGCATGAAAAGAGAAACGAATAATCCGGGCGAAGCTCCCGTATTCGTCAAAAGTCCAAAAGGCGAAGGACTTACCTTTAATGGAGACTCCTGGCTGCATCTGGACAGTGTTGGTGTTTTTGGAAAGTCCGATCCTTTTTCCATCGGGATCATGGTATACATACCCAAGGAATTGAAAGAAGGGGTCATCTTCCATAAATGCCTTTCCGACAGATTATACAACTACAGAGGGTATCACTTGTACATCAAGGACGGCCAGTTGGAATTGAACATGGCACATACCGCCCCATCGGACGCGATCACCCTGCTGAGTATGGACCCCATCCCCCGGGATCACTGGATACAACTGACCCTAACTTATGACGGCTCCTCCAAGGCAAATGGACTTCGACTTTATCAGGATGGGAATCAGGTCAGAATGAAGACCGTGATGGATCAGCTCCGCAAAGACATCCTTCTCGAACCCAGATACTTCATCAACTCCAAAAGCCAACCTCCTCTCCAGATAGGCGCTTGGTGGCGGGGCAATGGCTTCAAAGGAGGTGCCGTAGACGAACTCGTTGTCTACGACCGTGAACTGACTTCTTTCGAGATCGGCATACTGGCCGGCAAGAAAAATTGGAAAGACATCATTCGAAAGGAGAGCACATCTATCGACGGGGAAGGGCAAAAGGACTTACTGGATTATTACCTGTCAGCTCAAAGCATTCCCGTTAAAAATGCCTTTGAAGAATTGCGAAAATGGAGAAAGACAAGGACGGACTCCATCAATAATATCGATGAGCTTATGGTCATGCAGGAAATGCCAGAGCGTAAGAAAGCATATATCCTGAAAAGGGGGAATTACTATATGCCCGGCGATGAAGTATTTCCCAACACACCTGCATCCATTCTTTCTTTTCCGGATAGTCTTCCGAAGAACAGATATGGCCTGGCCAGATGGCTGGTTGATCGCAGAAATCCGTTGACTGCAAGGGTGGCCGCGAATCGCATATGGCAAACATTTTTTGGAACGGGTATAGTTAAAACTTCCGAGGACTTCGGCAATCGGGGTGAATTGCCTTACCATCCCGAACTGTTGGATTGGCTGGCCTGTGATTTCAGGGATTCAGGATGGGATATGAAAAAACTGGTGAAGCTGATGGTCATGTCCGCCACTTATCAGCAGGCATCCGATGCAGACAAGAGATTGATGGAAAGAGACCCCGAAAACCGACTTCTCGCCCGCGGACCCTCAGGAAGGATGTCCGCTGAAATGATCAGGGACTATGCCTTGAAAGCATCAGGACTCCTCAATGAAAAAGTCGGAGGTAAAAGCATCAAGCCTTTCCAACCAGCGGGCCTTTGGGAGATCAACAGTTCCACTTATAAAAGGGACACAGGTGATGCAGTTTATCGACGCAGTTTGTATGTCATGATCAAAAGATCAGTTCCCAATCCTACCCTGTCCACCTTCGATGCCGGCTCCAGAAGCTACTGCGTGATGAGGAGGCAATCCACCAACACTCCACTACAATCGCTGGTGATCTTGAACGACACCACTTTTGTTGAAGCAGCCAGAAGCCTTGGCGAGAAAATGAGCGTCGAAAAAGACATCACATCAGCGATCCGAACAGTGTACCGGGAATTGACCGGTCTGCAACCCGACAAAGGTGCCATGGACATACTCCTCGAACTACGCAGGATCGAAGAACAAAAATTCAGGAAAACACCTGCTAAAGCGAGGGGGTGGCTGCACACTGGTCAATACCCGATAAGATCCGGAATCGATTCATTAGAGGTTGCCGCCAATGCTGTGGTGGCCAGCACGATCATGAATTCAGATGCCTTTTTAACCAAAAGATGAAACATGTCTGAACATCACGATATACCATTCAGATTGAATCTACCTGACTTCGACAGCATCCATGACAAAATGGACAGGCGCAGGTTCCTTACAAAAACATCCTTCGGCTTGGGTACCATGGCCTTGGGGTCATTATTAGGTAATAGTTGCGTTCAGAACTCGAGTAAAATCATCACGCCTTCAAGCGGGGACCTCGAATCGGATATTCTGAAAGCCATACCCCATTTGGCTCCAAAGGCGAAACGTGTCGTTTACTTGTTCATGAGTGGCGGGCCTTCCCAGATCGAGACCTTTGATTACAAACCTTCCCTGACCAACATGATGGGCCAAGGCCTTCCCGATTCCGTCAGGAATGGTCAACGGCTGACGGGCATGAGTGCCAATCAGGGAATTTTACCTGTAGCACCGTCCATATTCAAATTCAACCAACATGGAGGAAATAAAACCTGGGTGAGTGAACTCCTCCCACATACCGCTTCCGTCGTGGATGATCTCTGTATCGTCAAGTCGATTTATACGGAAGCCATCAACCATGATCCAGCGATCACTTTTTTTCAGACAGGGAATCAATTACCAGGTAGACCATCCATAGGTTCCTGGATCAGCTATGGATTGGGATCGGACAATGACAATCTGCCCACATTCATCGTGCTGGTATCTAAAAATGCACCTCAGGACCAACCCTTATACGCACGTCTGTGGGGCAATGGATTTCTGCCTACAAAATACCAGGGCGTTCAATTCCGTTCAGGCAAAGATCCTGTGCTTTACCTCAACAACCCTGATGGTTATGATGGAGAGGACAGGAAAGAAATGCTGGAATATCTGTACAAACTCAACGAACAACAGAATAGCGCGTATTCGGATCCGGAAATGTCTGCCAGAATATCTCAATACGAAATGGCATATCGGATGCAGAGTTCGGTGCCGGAAGTCATGGACCTGTCCAAAGAACCCAGGCAAATCTTCGAACTCTATGGAAAAGACAGCAAAGAACCCGGGACCTTCGCAGCGAATTGCATCTTGGCCAGAAAACTACTCGAAAAAGATGTGAAATTCGTACAGTTGTACCATCAGGGTTGGGACATGCACGGCGGATTGCCATCAGCGATAAAGAAACAATGTAAAGATACGGATCAGGCAACAGCAGCATTCATCACCGACCTGAAAAGGAGAGGGCTACTGGAGGATACCCTCGTGGTCTGGGGAGGAGAATTTGGCAGAACCGTATACTCGCAAGGTAAACTCACTGCAACGGATTATGGTCGAGATCACCATCCCAGATGCTTTACCATGTGGATGGCCGGAGCAGGAGTGAAGGCAGGTTTCAGCTATGGAGAAACCGACGACTTCAGCTATAACATCATCAAGGACCCGGTTCATGTTCATGACTTCCAGGCTACGCTCCTGCATCTGATGGGCATCGATCACGAAAGATTGACATATAAATTTCAAGGTCGTCGTTTCCGCCTGACCGACGTGGAAGGCAAGGTCGTTAAAAACATCCTCTCATAAACAACTAACGATATGTCATCAAGAAGAGAATTCATCAGCAGAACTACATTGATCTCAACCGCGGCTATCTCCAGTCCAACTCTGGGATTTGCGATTGTCGACAAAACCAGAAAGCCTGATGATGACCTTATCGGTCATGGTAAATTCAGATACAAGATGGACAGGTCTTGGGCAAAGATCAGCGTCAATACGAATCCTTTGTTCAATTGCCATGAGATGGTTCAGGACAGTAAAGGCAGGTTGATCATGCTGGGCGACCATACGAGCAACAACATTTTAATCTTCGACAAGTCAGGTAAATTATTGGAACATTGGGGAACGGCATTCCCCGGAGGTCATGGTCTGAGCCTCGCAAAAGAAGGTGGTGAAGATTTTCTGATGATCACCGATTGCGGATGGTTCCAGGACAGGACAGGAAAATGGGATCGGCAATCAGGACAGGTATTGAAAATGTCGACCAGCGGAAAACTGATATTCGCCATTGGCCACCCTAAAACCATCGGCATATACAAGGAAGACATGTACTTCCAGCCTACTGAAACAGCCATAGCCCCCAACGGAGATATTTATGTAGCGGATGGCTATGGATCAGACCATATCATCCAGTACAATAGTAAAGGGCAATACATACGGCATTTCGGAGGACGGGATAATGCGGAAAAAGAACACAATTTATACAACGCGCATGGGATCACCGTGGACCTCAGGGACAAAAATGACCCGGTGCTCATCTGTAGTTCGCGTGAGGAGAACTGCTTCAAGATATTCTCGATGGACGGAAAATTCAGGAAAAGAATCGATATGCCCGGCATGTACGTATGCAGGGCAGTCATGGACGGTGATCATATTTACGCCGGAGTCTGCTGGTCAAAAGATAATAAAGGAGAACGTTTTGACAATTCCGGATTCGTGACCATTTTGGACAAGAACAATATGGTGATTTCAAATCCCGGAGGAACTACGCCAACCTACAAGAACGGGGTCTTGCAACAGAGTTTTCAACAACCCAATCCCGTTTTCAATCATGGCCATGATGTATGTGTGGATGATGAACAGAACCTTTATGTCTGTCAGTGGAATGCAAATCATACGGCACCCATAAAACTCACCAGGGCATCATGATCCTTTCCGACATACTTACTTTTCTTGGTCGGCTTCATCCCATGATCGTCCATCTTCCGCTGGGCTTCTTGATCTTGGCATTCCTGTTCCGCATCCTGTCCCATACAGAAAAATTTCAACACCTGAACCAGGCCGTATCACTCGTACTGCTTGCCGGCACCATCGCTGCCATTCTGGCCTGCGTATTTGGATACCTCCTATCACTGACGGGTGAATATGACAGGACCTTGCTTCGTAATCATAAATGGATGGGAATCACACTTGCCTTAGTTTCATTCGTATTCTATTTGCTCTCCTCAGGAAGATGGATCACCATTCCGGACAGGATCTTCACGATCAGTTTCACCGGACTGGTCTTATTGATGGTCTATACCGGTCATCATGGTGGCATGTTGACACATGGTCGGGAATATATCAACCTGAAAATACTCACCAAAAACAAAAGGATCAAGCCGGCCAGCATGGATCAAGTGTATCTGTATGAGGATGTCGTACAACCCATTTTTGAAGCGCGCTGCGGGCAATGCCATGGAGGTGGGAAGAATAAAGGCGGGCTTTCCATGGAATCCATAAATGATCTGTTGACAGGAGGCAAATCAGGACCCGCTCTAGTTTCTGGACACTCTCTGGAAAGTGAGTTGTACAAAAGGATAACACTTAGCGTCAGCGACGAAAAATTCATGCCTGCCAATGGGAAGCCTCCGTTGAAAAGTCATGAGATCGATATCATAAAGTGGTGGATCGACCATGCCGATGGATTGGAGAACACGAAACTCACGGACATCAAAGGAAATGATACCATACGGAACAAAGTGGCCATAGTTCTGGGAATGGCACCGCCACAAGAGAATAAAGAAGAAGTCTTCACTGCTCAAAAAATCAACCCGAATATCCCTCAGATATTTGACAGCAGTGCCGTTGAAAATCTCAGGAAAAAAGACTGGAAGGTCAGGATCATGATGCATCAACCTGCCATGTTGGATCTGACCAAAATGGCGAGCAACGCATCAGATATCAAAGATGCACTGGCAGACTTGAAAAAATTATCTGGAAACATCATCTGGCTCAATCTCGCAGGAGACAAGCTCACTGAAAAAGATCTGGCATTCTTAAGTGATCTTGGCAATCTGGAGAGACTCCGTTTAGAAGGCAATCCGGTTTCAGATGAGTTGTGCAACAGGCTGAAGGATCTGAACAATTTGGAAGTGGTGAATCTGAATGAAACCAAAGTGTCTCCTATAGGGCTCGACCTGCTGAAGAAAAGTCCATCTCTGAAAAGGATTTATAGTGGTGACCCTGCAGGAAAATGATTTAAGGCTGAACCGCGAATAATAAGAATTTTATTAATCAAGTGGGAAACCATTCAGTTTGAATAAGGTATTGATTTTACCAGATCCTACAAAAAGGCTTTACATATTAAATTTGAAATGGGAAAGATTATGAAGCGGATGTGTGTTACCCAATCATTCATCGAAATGAAATGATAATGCCCTTTCTGGATTCAATCAATTGTAGTAGATCTGCATGTGCATTAATCTTGATTTTCCAATTATCATACATGACGAATCGGGGGCAGGATTGTAATAAATGGGAATCCATTCCTGCAAGCCCCCCCAATTCTCGGAAGTAAAAACATGATTCCTATTCAGGCAAATCCTTATTCGATCCAAGGAACATTAATCTACTCTAGTTTCGATATCACAGGCAATGGCGCAAGTACACTGATAGATCCCACAAATATTTTCTGGATCAATTCAAAGGGAAATGACGGTCCGCTTAATAGGTGTGGGGGATGGGCATCAGGCGTGGCCGAACCCTTCCAAAAAATCGGATTCAGCTTTTGCAAATCTATTACTGCAGACAAAGTATATCAGGTAGGATTCGGTGCGGACAATTACGCAATGCTTATTGTTGACGGAGATACACTGATCAATCAGCCCTATACAGAAGGTGGAGAGAACTTTGTCTATTGGAAGATCTTCAAGGTGAATTTGAAAAAAGGCTCCCATCTTATAGAAGTACTAGGTACAAATGGGACTGCACCTCCCGCCACAATTGGTCTTGAGATATATGACAATACTGATCAGGAGATCATGAATGCCCACTCGTATTCAGATCTGAATCTGATTTTCAGTTCAAAAGACCAATTCAACAAACCAGTTCAGGCCGGCGATCCAAATCTCAGTTATTCCTGTCCGATAGGTTATATGCTTGACTATTGCAGTTACTCAATGCCCATGTGCAGCAGAGAGATATCTTCCAATCCGCCAATATTGAAGATAAATGAACCATTACCATCCTGCCCAAAAGTTCCCGTTGATCTAACCAATTCTGATATCACCAGAGGTAGTGATAACAACCTTGACTTTACGTATTGGAAAGATCCTGAAGCAACAGTGCCGTTAAATAATCCTGAATCTATCTCAAAACCAGGTACATTTTATATTAGCGCTAAAAATGTCAATAACTGCACGGTAACAAAGCCTGTCAAAGTCAATTTTGTTGATCATCCTGAATCACGCTTATACCTGCCCAATGCATTTACTCCCAATGGCGATGGCAAGAACGATTTCTTCGGCATCAACAAGTGGATAGCTCCTCAAAATGTGTTGCTTCGAGTATATGACAGATGGGGCAGAATGATTTTTGGCACTTCCGACCCAAACCAATCCTGGGATGGAACTTTTAAAGGCGAACCACTTAAACCAGATATTTACACCTACCAGCTTACCGTCAAAAGCGCCTGTGGCGACTTTTATAGGAAAGGAACAGTCATGCTGATCAGATAATCAAAGTGAATTGCTGCAAAGGAAACATGATTTTCCCTTCTTCAAAAAGAATAAAGATGGGTACCGACTCATTTAAATGAAATTTTTCAATGTCAATCTCTGAAATAAAACCCTAAAAGAAATCGACGACAAGATGCTTTTAAATAATCATTATATTAGATACTTCAAAAATGTGTAAAATGGATTTGCCCAGCAACCTAATACGCCCTGATTTCTTGGCCAATCATCAATACCTTTAATTTGCATTTGGGGCAACAAGTTTATTGACCTGGATCTAACGAAAGATTGAACTACCTTTTTGATTGAAACAAACCACTAAAGGTTGAAGGTCAACCCGCCCCCCTAAAGCCGACCAAGTATGAGAATGAGAAAACTCCTTTTATTCATGTCATTTGGGTTGGCTTTCAACCTTCCTTCACAACTATACTCACAGAAAAAACCTTTGACCACATATCGGGTGCATGCTCATAATGATCAGGAGCAGCAATATCCCTTCCAAACCGCTTGGACGGAGCAGGTAGGCTCTATGGAGGCGGACATTTATCTCGTCAATGGGAAGATACTGGTAGGACAGGGCAACAAAAAAGACCTGGACAGTGCACGTACATTATCCAGCCTTTACCTGAATCCGCTTGAGGAATACCTCCACCTTTTCCATGGCCACCCATATCCGGGGAATACAGAAAAGTTGCAGCTTGTATTTGATATCAAGAGCGAAGCGGTTCCTACATTGAATGCACTTGTACTTCTGCTCAAAGATCATACTTTGCTTACCTCCGATCCTGAACTGAAGATCCTCATTACGGGTAACAGACCCTCCCCTACAGCATTCAGGAACTATCCTGACTTCATCCTTTTTGAAGGTCGGTCCACTGAAAAATTCACTCCTGACCAATGGAAAAGGATCGGCCAGATCGGGGACGACTTTTCCAGTTACAGCAAGTGGAATGGTATGGAAATGATCAGCAAGGCGGATCGGGATACCCTATCTGCCTTGGTCAGCAGGGCTCACGCACGAAACAAACCCATCCGATTTTGGGCAATTCCGGATACACCACCCTCCTGGGAGACGCAGGATTCTTTAGGTATCGATCTGATCAACTCAGACAAGATCGAAGAGATTACCGACCATATTCGAAAAGGAAGTCCGGAAGCAGGGATCATGCCTTATGACCGGTCATTTCGATCGGGTGGTACCGTTATCCGCTATGGTGATCCCAAAGTCGAGAACCACGCACTGGACATCTGCATTTCCCGATCAGGGCAGCTCGCCTTCGTGGAAGACAGATACGGCGTTTCCGCTTTGGATATAAAAGGAAAGAAGATCCTGAAGAGTTGGTCATTCCGGTCAGACCCACGTTTCAAAGATCTCATGAGCACCTATTCCGGCATCACTACACTGTTCGACAAGGGTAGGGAATGGATCATATGGGGTGCTGCAGCACAGGATGGACATACGTCCGGTATCATGGTCGCTGCATGGGATTCGGGATTCAGCAACATATCCATCATACCGGTCAAGGAAAACGACGACGCAACGAATGCCATCGTAAACCAGATATGCACCTCTGAGGAAGAAGGAGCTCCAGTCCTCTACGCTGTTATCAATGGAAATGATGAAGTCAGAAAATACAGCTGGGCAGACCGCAATTTGATCTGGAAAACCACTACGGGGGTAGCCCCTTATGGTATCTGTCTCCAAAAAGGTAAACTTTACGTGACGGACTGGGCAGGTGAACAGGTCACGGACACTACGCAGGAATTCGCCGGTGTTCCATGGGGCAAAACGTATACAGATCCGATAACAGGAGCTGTGGCGGGTGGCAATGTGCTCGTGCTCGATGCAGTTACCGGTCGGCATCTGGACTCCATAAAAACTGGCTTGCATCCCAATGCCATCGTGGCATCACCTAACAGTGATCATATATATGTTGCTTGTGGCTCGAGTGATGAGGTATATGTGATCGATAGCCGAAATAATATTGTTGCAGAGATCATTCCTACTGGAGCTTTTCATGAATGGAGTAAACTGCAAGGCAGTACGCCTAATGCACTTGCACTTGCCCATGAAGGAGCCACGCTGATCGTCGCGAACGGTCTTGATAACGCCTTAGATTTCATCACCCTTGGCGAAAAAGCCTCCTTGAATGGTAAGGGTGCTTCAAAAATTCTGGGGCACTATCCTACGGAAGCTTATCCTGGAGGAATTGCATTGGCAGACAAGGATGTCCTGGTCACCAATCTGGAATCCCGAGGAGCTGAAGTGTTCGATCCTGTCAGGCATGCTTCACAGATCCATCGGCAGATCGCCTCCATCAGCATCATTCCCTACCCGGACAGCAAGCAACTTGATTCCGTTTCCAAGGATGTGTTCCGCTATAATATGACGGAAAGGATCATTGCAAGTTCTCTTCCACCAAGGAAAAATGCCAAGCCCGTTCCTCTGCCCGAAAGGACTGGCGAACCCTCCGTTTTCAAACACGTCATCTACATCATTAAAGAGAATAAAACATATGATCAGGTGTACGGAGATCTGGAAAAGGGCGAAGGAGACAGTTCACTCTGTGTTTTTGGGAAGAATGTGACCCCTAATCTTCATGCGCTTGCCGCCAGATACGGGATCATGGATCATTATTTCGCTTCAGGAAAATCTTCAGCCGAAGGACATCAGTGGACGGACGCAGGAATGGTATCCGATTATGTGGAAAAGAACGTAAGGGCTTGGTTCAGGAGTTACCCCCACCGTCAGGAAGATGCCCTTGTCTACAACAAGAGTGGCTTCATCTGGAACCATGCTCTGGATCATGGCCTGCGGGTCAAGGTTTACGGCGAAGCTTGTAAAACGATCTACGACGACCGGAAAGGATGGAAGGAACTTTATGCATTCCGGGAATCAGGCCAGATACCCAATTGGCATAATGTCACCACGATCGCCCGACTCCGCCCCATCATATCCCCCGATTACCCCGACTGTGACAACCTATCTTTCAGCGACCAGCAAAGGGCAGATATTTTCATCAGGGATTGGAACAGCTTTGAAAAAGAGGGTAACCTCCCCGAACTCTTGGTACTATCCTTACCAGCAGATCACTCGGCTGGTACTTCACCTGTATTCCCTGTACCCGAATCCATGGTCGCCGACAACGACCTTGCCGTGGGCAGAATAGTCGACAAGATCACGCATAGCCGATATTGGGATTCCACCATTATCTTCATCACGCAAGATGATTCACAAAGTGGATGGGACCATATATCACCATTTAGAACACTTGGGCTGGTGATCAGTCCATTCAGCAAAGGGGGGCTCATCAAGGAACGGTATAGTCAGGTCTCCATGCTCAGGTCCCTTGAATTGATCCTCGGCCTCCCTCCCATGAATCTCATGGATGGAACAGCAAGACCCATGTATGAATGTTTTTCGAAGCTTCCAAAACCAAACCGCTATGATATGATACCCAACCAGGTGAAACTGGGCAAATTGAATGTTCCGATAAGCAGACTGGAAGGCAAAGCTCGTAAAATGGCGCTCCTATCCAACGAAATATTCGAAGAAGTGGATGCTGCTCCTGATGATCTTCTTAATCAAATACTCTGGTCCTATTTTCGAGGTGAGGAAAATTATCCCGGAACCGGATCGGTACTCAAATGATACAGTGAATGTGCTCCCGGTCAGGAACAGAAGATTTGTACTGATTAGAATTCACGCTGGAAACAATTAATTTAGATATCAAGCCATACTTTGAAATGTCTTTGCAGAATGATCTGAGGAACCGAAATCGCATTGCACGTTTTCCACTTTTAACATTCCGGATCGGTTCAGGAAAAACAGTCTTCATTAAAGCCAGGACCCGAATCATAATTGTTGAAGATGAGAATCTGTATCCGTAAATTGCTTAAAACTGCATCATGGAAGAAAGAAATCTACTGGATAAGATCCAACAATTGATCAGGGAAGTGGAGAAAATGATACCCTCCTACCTTGAAAACGAGGAGGACCGGATACGCTCAAAGGGTGGAAGTGCGATGTGCATCATAGATCAGGGAGGAAATGTACACGGCAAGATGTTCGGCACAGAACTCATACAAGCAAGGGAATGTTTCCGAATAGCTTGGGTCAAGGCAAGTCAGGTGCACATTACTGGATACCCAACGGAGGATTTCGAAAAAGGGGTATACAGCGGTCAGATAGACGACAAACCTTTCGGAATCAGAAGGCCGGACTTCATCGGCTGGCAGGGAGGGCAACCAGTGCAACTTAAAGACGGCACACGCTTATCCATTGCATTTAGTGGTTTCAGAGGTATCATGGACCTGGAGATCGTCACCCGCGCACTTGCGAAAATGGAATCTGATAGATCCTGATTACATCATCTCTAAGCTTATATGCACTGGCTCCCTTTGCCACCATTCATTTGGCGACACATAGATAGATCATCATTCAGCATATTTCTGCCGGAATGGTGTCCTGTTTCGCCAATTGAAGATTCCATTGAATGGAAAGATACCATCAACGGGAAGCCTCTGTCTTGAAATATTCAACTGCAATGTTAGAATTTCACTTCTTCAATAGCTTCGCGCAGTCCTTGTGAATATTCCCGGCATTATCACAACACTCCCCCTCCTTCAACTTCATGGTCTTACCATTTTTCATGGTGCAACTCCCATCCGCTGACACCTTCATGCCATTCATGTCCATATCCTTTACAACAAGCATATCCTTTCCATTCATATAATGATACATCTTGCCACCCTTCATAATACAACATTCAGAGATCTTGATCGTCTCGGGTTGAATGGTAGTCTTTTTTTCCTGAGGCGGCTTCTGAGCGAATGCTGGGGCAGCAGCAGCCAAAATGAGATAGAATGCAACGATCAATTTTTTCATGATTCATGATTTATTAGTGAAGAAAGCACTGAAGTTAACCTTCAAGCAGATCCAAATAAATGACATACATCATGATATCTATCACACCATATTATAAAATCATTTGTGAACGATGATCAATACAACATTATGAATGGGATTGAATCCGCATTAACAAGTGCTACGAGTAAGCTAACTTACAGTTGAGGGCAATACTTTGCCTTGGCAACTATTCTATAAGTTTTAATTTAACAGTGTAGTTTTTTTTCAAGTAGGCCGTTTTGTACAAACCCCGCATCATCCCTGTTGTGGGGTATTTCCATGTCATGTGGCCATTGAAGTATTGAATGCAGAAAATATCACAATCGATGTTCATTCCAATAGACCCCTCAATTGAAGTACATCAATGAGATTTTTTACGGCCAACGATAAAGTTCCTTGGAATAGTTTGGCGACGGTAAAAGGCGTATGACATGGACCTTTTACCGGATTTGTCATTATATTATCAAACAGGATATTACATGACCTTTTTAATTTATAAAAGATTACATCTGAGCTGGAATTAAACGGCCTTGTGTTACAGTATCCAGAATTATACCTTCAACTCAAATAAACTGACCACTGCGTTATGGTAATGATGTGGGAGTCCACCTGTATTCGTCAATTGAAAGAGACCCAAGAACTCAAACCCACAACCAGTATAGTGTTCTATTAGTTTATGGTTCTCTCCTACCGTGTCCATTCGGACAAACTTCTTACTATTTTGTGTCGCGTAAATTTTAGACCACTCTATAATTTTTTTCACCAATCCCCTGCCTCTAAAATTAGGATTAGTGGTTATCCTATGAATATAAACTGAAGGGTCCAAGTTCTTGTCTTCCCAAATCAAGGGGTCCGAAAAAGTAGTAGCCCAGATACACACAACCTCTCCATCAATTATCATTTTCCATTGTCGGTTTTCTAAAATCTCATTCATAACCATCCCACTGTCAAACTCCGGCCAATGACTGATGAATCTTTCTTTTTGGTATTCAGTTGCGGACTTGTACAGGTCAAGTATGAAATCCAACTCTTCAATTGAACTATTTAGTATCTCCATGATGGGTATATAGTTAAAGTCTAATACGTGAACAAACCCTGTTCATTATAAAGGTCATTCAGTTCTTCTCTGGTGATATCCCAAATTAATACAGGCGATACCAACTGAGGAGAGATTGAATAGTTGGGATACAGGCTTTCGAGGTAAAAAAAGGGGATAAATCAGGTTGAACCTGAAATATCCCCCCTATGTAGCGGGATCGGGAGTTGAACCCGAGACCTTTGGGTTATGAATCCAACGCTCTAACCGCCTGAGCTACCCCGCCGATGGGCGGCGAAAATACACATTTAGCTCGATTCAGACAAAGTTGAAAGCCCAGAATTATCCTAATGGACTGTCGGCGAATAAGTTAAGGCTGGCTAAAAAAAGTACCCCTGTGAGGTGACTGGAGCTGGAGACCTCTACTTGAATTCAGGTAGACCTGTGAGTAACTGATGAAAATCAGTCTTCAAGCGGGCATTTATCATTCGATGGAGCGAGTTTATGCAAAATCTTTACAACGGAAATTTTCACGATACCTATTTTCTTCAATACATGTGTTTTGATAAGATAGGAGACCTTATAAACAAAAACCAGATGACACGAATCACACCACAATGCCTGACCTGTAGAGTACACAACTGCACGATTATGAAAAGCTTCGGACCGGAGATGACCCAGACATTCAACACCTACAAACATGCTGTCGAATACAAGAAAGGAGAGCAGATATTTGGCGAGGGTGAAGAGATCCATGGTTTGCACTTCATCCAAGCCGGCATTGTCAAACTTGAACTCCAGGGGCGGCATCATCGGAATTTCATCCTTCGACTTGCAGGCCAGGGTTATGCTCTGGGCTACAGAAATATCAACGGAAGCAAACGGCAACCCTATTCAGCCGTAGCTGTGGAAGATTGTCGTGTTTGTTACATAGACATTGATCATTTTCGAGCCATAACTGGCCCTTCAAAGGAAATCATGCTGGAATTACTGAATAACTGCCAGGCTGAGACGGAGAACGCGGAGCAACGTCTGCTCCAGATGGCCCACTTGAGTGTAAGGGAAAAAGTGGCAGGCGTACTGCTTCATCTGGCAGAGATCTATCGTTATCATCCGGAACGCAATGGCATACGTGTGCACCTCGACAGACAGGAGATGGCGGATCTCGCAGGGACCACCAAGGAACAGGTATCGAAAATACTTGCCGATTTCACTCTGGAAAACGTGATCAGGTTCAGGGCAAAGCATTTCAAGACAATGGACGTAGAAAGGCTCAGGGACATTTCAGAAGGAGTTATTGAGCATCTGGCAGTATCTGTCCACAACTGACAGCAAAAAAATAGCGTTACTCTTGAAACAGTACTTTGAACTTCTGGTCATGGGGAGAACTTTCCCTAAGGTCCATTATATGGAAGTAGAAAAAGTAGTTGAAAGCAAACTTCCGATCTGGTAGAACATTACCCTGGCTATGCTATTTCATATACGAAAAGCATGAAACAATCTTTCCCAAGGGTGCATGTCAACTTTAATGGGGTAAAAATTTATTTAACCTCAAGCGTGAACATGCTGACGTCTTCTATGAAGCCTTCGAATTCGTCGCTCACGACACATTCTCCTACTCCGGCAGGTGTACCGGTGAATACCAGATCACCGATATTCAAGGAGAAATAATTGGAGATATTAGCAATGATGGCGTCGAAATTGAAGAGCATGTTCGACGTATTACCTTGTTGGACAAGCTCCTTGTTCTTGTACATGGAGAAATTAATATCCTTCTTGTTCAATTCCGGTGTGATGTCTTTCCACTTACCGATGACGGCAGAATTATCCCATGCTTTGGCTTTCTCCCAAGGTAATCCTTTGGATTTGAGTTCATCTTGGATGTCCCGAGCAGTGAAATCGATACCTACAGTTATACCATTATAGTATTTACCGGCATGCTTCTCTTGGATGTATTTACCATTCTTACTGATCCTGAGGACCAGTTCGCACTCATAATGAAGTTCATTGGTGAATTCCGGATAATAGAAGGGAGTGTGAGCCTGAAGCAGGGCACTTTTGGGTTTCATGAAAATGATGGGTTCGTCCGGCACATCATTACCCAATTCCTTGGCATGAGCAGCATAGTTCCGACCTATGCAGAAGATCTTCATATTCAATAAGGTTTTTAGATTACGTTCATAGGTTTGAACGATGGCGTTTAAAATAGATCAGTTTTATCAGGAAAATCGGATTTGAATTTCGGTAACGAACTTTATAAAATTATACAAAGATTACGAGAAATCATTCCCCGAATTGCAAATTATTTGCCTTGTTCATGGCTCTTTCAAGTCCCATAAATACAAAGTCCTCAATGACTTCCGAGCATTTCAGGATCTTGTCCAGCACCATTTGTCGCTGTTCAGGAAACCACTTTCCCAGTACATATTCCACCTGCATTCCCTTCGGATACTGGCTTCCTATCCCAAAACGCAAACGGGGATATGATGTTGTTCCAAGGCTTTCCTGAATGCTGGTCAGGCCATTATGTCCACCATCACTTCCTTGCGGCTTGAGACGGATACGCTCTAAGGGGATCGCCAGGTCATCGGTCACCACCAGCAATTGGGAAGGATCTATTCCTTCTTTTTCCATCCAATATTTCACGGCTTTGCCACTGAGATTCATGAACGTGGTTGGCTTGATGCAGATGACCGTTCGGCCCTTGATCCTGAGTTCTGCTTTATCAGCCAGCCTGGAGGAAACAAAGTTGCCTCCATGTTTGATCACGAAGGCATCAATAACGTCGAAACCTACATTATGCCGGGTATGTTGATATTCCGGACCAATATTACCAAGGCCTGCCACTAAGTATTTAGACATGAGGGGGCTGCTGGTTCATAAAAAATGCCCGGCCGTGGCCGGGCATCGAAGATAGAATGTTTGAAGTTTATTTCTTCGCGGCAGGTTTGGCTGCAGCCGGCGCAGCAGCTTTTGCCGGTGCGGCGCCTTTTGCAGGCGTAGCGGCTTCTTCCTGCTTCAATTGGCGAGTCATGGTGACGGAGGCAATGGGGATCCTGGGTGAATTGAGGATCTCGAAACCATCGGCCTTGACATCCTGAACCCTGATGTTTCCGTTAAGTTCAAGGTTGGTGATATCCACTTCGATGTTCTCGCGAAGGAATTTCGGATAGGTTTTCACCTTCAGAGATTTGATCTTCACGACCAGTTTACCGCCTGCCTTAACGCCAATTGAGCTTCCAGTGATCTTGATGGGAATAGTGGCGCTGACCTTTTTGTCCTCCACCAGCTCCAAGAGATCAACATGTGCCAGGCTGTCCTTGACTTTGTCGAACTGCAGGTCCTTTAGGATGCACCTGTAGGATTTGCCATCTACCTGTACGTCAGCCAATTGGAAATCGGGCGTGTACACCAGTGATTTGAATTCAGATGCCGCAGCCTGAAAATTGACCTCTTCAGCACCCCCATAAATTACACCAGGTACCAGGCCCTGAGAGCGTAGCTGGCGGGTGGCTGATTTGCCAGTTCCGGTCCTCAGTTGTCCTTTGATTGTAATTGTCTTCATTGTATGTTGTTTAAAAGATTGCTTCAGCTCCTGATCACTTGTTCCTCAGTTGCGAATGAATGAAGAGGCTTGTGATACTTTGATTTTCATAGGCGTGCCGTATTGCGGTCGCGAAAAGATCCGCTACAGTGAGCACCTTGATCTTCGAGGATTGTCCTTTCAGAGGGATCGTATCGCAAACGACCAACTCTTCCAGAACGCTGTTCTCGATATTCGCGTAAGCATTTCCGCTGAGTACCGGGTGAGTACAAAGTGCGCGCACGCTGCGGGCTCCCTTATCCTTCAATAATTTGGCCGCCTTGGTCAGCGTGCCGGCTGTATCGCAGATATCATCAATCAACACCACATCCCTGTCCGTCACGTCCCCAATAACAACCATGCTGGCTATTTCATTGGCCCTCTTTCTGTGCTTGTCACAGATGACCATTTCCGCATTGAAATAACTGGATATCTCCCTGATACGGTTAGCGGATCCCACATCGGGGGCGGCGAAGGTAAGGTTTTCCAGCTGAAGATTCTCTATATAAGGAATAAAAACAGCTGAGCTGTCCAGGTGGTCGACCGGGATATCGAAGTAACCCTGAATTTGAGCTGCGTGCAAATCCATGGTAATCACCCGGTCAGCACCGGCAGCCGTTAGCAGATTGGCCACGAGCTTGGCGCCAATGGCCACCCTAGGCTTGTCTTTTCTGTCCTGCCGGGCATATCCGTAATAGGGTACCACGGCAATGATCTTATAGGCCGATGCCCTTTTCACTGCATCGATCATCAACAGCAATTCCATGAGATTATCACTGGGCGAAAATGTGCTTTGCACAAGGAAAACGTAATCGCCTCGTATACTTTCGAGGAAAACCGGCTGGATCTCCCCGTCGCTGAAACGCTGAATATTGAGTTTGCCTAAACCGGGACCATAGCGACTGGCGATCTTTTCAGCCAGATAATGGGAATTGGTACCGGAGAAGATTTTTACGGACGGGCCAATACGTTCCATAAGTAAGGGGATGTTGTGCGGCAAAGTTAAAAAAACTGCACTTACCACCCGACCCTGAAAGAGTCTGAGACCAAAGAAGATATACCCGTTCGCGGGACGAACGGGTGGAAAAATAAAGTGTTGCTGTTCGGACTTATTTGACTGTTGTGATCATAGCGGTATTTCCGGCAATTAACTGCCTGTCCTGAGACTTGATCGAGGTCAGGGATCCGCGACTTCCATGCATTGTTTTATAGATCGAAGAACAAATGAAGACGGAGAAGATCAAAACCACGAAATACATTCCTACACAAAATAAGAAAGGCTGGAGGGAACCCAGAATGAGTTGGCGTGATGACTTTTTCATAAGATAGGCTTTACTGATGGGATGATTGGATAGCACTATAACGTACCCATATACCGGGATATTATGCAAAACGACAATAAAAAAGGGATCAAAAGTTGGTATCCCGGAGATAAACCCAGAGAAAAAATGCTTGAAAAAGGAGTGTCGGCCTTGTCAGACACCGAACTGATCGCCATCCTCATACAGCATGGCCATGGGCAAAGTACTGCAGTGGATCTGGGGAGGGAGTTATTGGCAAATTGTCATCATAACCTGCCGGAATTAGGTCGCTTGAGCATACACGAAATTATGAAAATCAAAGGATTAGGTTTTGCAAAGGCCTCCACTTTGTTGGCAGCTCTTGAACTCGGTCGTCGTCGGCATGCGGCAGACTCCCTCGAAAGGCCCCTTGTCCGGAGTAGTGCCAGTGTTGCCCAATATCTGAGGATTCATTTTCAAGACCTCGATCACGAAGTCCTGGCCGTCGTTCACCTTAACCAGGCTAATCGGATGATGCATTGGGAAGTGGTCAGTTCAGGGGGTATAACCGGGACTGTTGCCGATCCAAGGATAATATTAAAGAAAGCCATTGAAGTAGGTGCAGTTGCCATCATCATATGCCATAATCACCCATCGGGGAACCTTACCCCCTCTCCTGCCGATCAGGAACTCACTAGAAAGATCAGGGAAGCAGCTCGTTTCCTAGACATCAGACTCCTTGACCATGTCATTGTTTCGCAGGAGGGATATTTCTCGTTCGCGGATGAAGGAATGCTCTGATCAGTTGGCGATTGGAAGTTTACTTGGCCTCGCCTAAAGTGCGGTGGGCGGGAACAACATGAGTTAAAACGGTCACGGTAAACTGATCTAGGCCTGTCCCACTAAACCCACAAAAGGCATGGGTATCGCAGTTTCTTCCAGATCCTTTATCGGACCATGTGCCGCCTCGAATCGTTGAACGTTCTCGGTAAGTGCTTTCATGAGCCTTTTGGCATGTTGCGGAGTAAGTATAATCCTGGATTTGACTTTGCTCTTTGGGGTGCCCGGCATGACATTGACGAAGTCTACCACGAATTCAGCATGACTATGGGTGATGATGGCAAGATTGGCATACTGGCCTTCAGACATCTCCTCGGAGATCTCGATATTGAGCTGGTTGGGCTGTTGTTCGGACATATTATTCAATTAATGTTGAGAATGGTCGATAAAGATACGTTCGTTGCAGGGAAATCATGACTGATGAAAAAACGAACTGCCCCTTGATGGGGCAGTTCGTAAATGCAATTCGATGGAATCAACGAGGTCCAAGATATTGATACTCCTCTTCAAAAGTTGTTCTTACGTTAGGGGAGGCAGGTACTGAAGAAGGCTGTTTCATGAAATATTTCACCGTCAAGGTTTTTGTCGCCGGGTCCCAAGAATTGACGCCGGAAGGGTCCAACATCGCACTCCGGGTATTGCCAGCAGGTTGACCGTAAAAATTGGTCACGGCGACTACGTTATCCGTTGCAGGATCAAAATTGAAGATCGGGGCGAATGACCCGTAATAGCTGGGGTTACCTCCTGCGGAAATAGTATGCGCTTCGAACCCCCAATCCAGTGAAACCATTTTAACGGTGGTCGCACCTGTGGTGACCAATTCCACATCCATGGGATAATAACCTGTGATATCTGGACGCACCCCATCCACTAGCGTACCAGTGACCCTGTAAACACCGTCATACTTGTTCTTAACGGCCACTTCCACGAGGGAACTATTCAGGTCACTACTGATCTTGGCGTTTCTACCAGGACAGGCAATGGTGAAGGCAAGAGCGTTCCTTTTACCCAGATTCAACTTGGATGGATCGAAAGAGATCTTTATGTTCTTTGAGAATTCACCAGGATTGAAAGTCACGATCCAATTTTCCCCATCAAAAGGTGTCTCTGGATTTAAGGTATAGTTCGTGAAAGTGGTCAGGTCGGTTCCATTATTGGTATTGAAGTCTTCTATCAACTGGGGATTGGGTGCAACCTTGACCACCTGAGTGGAATTAAGGTCTGTACTGGAAACGATATCCCTTCTCACCTCACATACAATGATCTCGATCGTACCGGGTACGGCATCAACGGCAATATTGTGGAGTTCATCCACCGCAAAGGGCAGCTTCACTATGGCCTTTTCATTATTGGTGATGCCCTTGTTGATATCGACCTTGTTGCAAGACATCGCAATCATCACGACCGCAAGTAGAGAAAACAGGATCTTTTTATTATTATTCATGACTGTTGATTTATAGATTTTGGCAACTCATATGATGGCAGGATGATCATTGATCCCACCAGATCCTGGCGAACTGTGAATTCGTACCATCTGACCCTGTATATTGTGCAGCAGCCGGGGTATAGTTCGCCGGGTTAAGTTGAGGTTCGTTGGGACCATATGAAAGTCGCCGGGGTATGGTACTGGTACCTGGTGCAGGAGAAAGTTCAGGATACCCCGTCTTCCTCCATACGCTCCAACCTTGCCAGCCATTTGGATACCAAGCTATCCATTGTTGAGTGGCGATCTTCTTCGCCTTGTTTCCGGTGCCTAAATCGACATCACCATTGGCCAGATAATTGGCTAAAGAACTTCCGTTATCGATGCCCCATTGAGACCAGCTTGCAGCAATCCCCCGATCATACAAATCAACCACATTCTCGTTTGTCCAACCCAGATTAGCGGCTTCAGCGCGTGCAAGAAAAATATGAGCTGCTGTCACCACTGGAATACCGGATGTTTCCGTTGCCACAGAGGGCGCCATGAGTCTGGAATAATTGATGTTGGAGTTGGCGAATTGAACAGCAAGGTCACGGGTAAGTCCATAGGGGAAGCCTACAGTTGAAGTACCGTAGATCGTGTTGCGCAGATCACCATGGGAAGTCATATAATCCATTATGGTTGTTGCAACGGAATAATCATCCCTCTTGATGATGTTGTAATAGTTATAAAAGGGATTCAGGTATGACCCTCCTGGATAGGCCAAGGTAGCATTGTCATTATTATCCTCAATGACCCCCCCGGTCGCATTCCGTGCAGCATTGAACTCAGCAGCCCCATTGGCGTTATCTGCCTTGGACATCCGAAGTGCGATGAGCATCCTGAGTGAGTTGCCGAATTTCTTCCATTTGGAGACATTCCCATTGAAAAGAATATCACCATCAGGCCCCTTTCCATTGTCGAATCCTTGAACTGCTTCAGTCAAAGTTTTCAGCATGCCCATATATATGGTCTGCTGCGGGTCGTAAGGTATCACACCCTTACCCTTGAGGGCCTGAGTATAAGGCAGGTCACCCCAGGTATCCGTAAGCAGCCAGAAATTGTATTGCAAAAGGATCTTCGCCACAGCAATCTGATTTGCATTGGAGCCATTGGCAGCTGCCACCGGAGCCGTTGCGGGATCGCTATTATAGTTGATGATGTTCTGCAGGTCGTACATCACACCGGCATAGTAGCCATCCCAGTTCGTGGTGGTCTTACTGTACCGTGATTCATCAGTATACTGTGTTTCGGCGAAGTACTGACAGTACAATCCCCCCAGTGAACTGATACCGCCACCGTCCCAAGTCCTGCTACCTATTGAGGAAAGGGCATTGGTCAGGAGTGCCGATGTGATCGGCGCCGTGGTCGTATTGGGGTTGTTATTGATCCTGCCGAAATCCACTTTTTTGCAGGAAGGCCCCCAGAGCAGTGCAACCACCAGGGCTGCCGCTGTGAACTTATATTTCAGATTATGTTTCATGTTCATCTGTTTGAAATGGATTAGAAGTTGAGTTTGAGGTTGGCGCCTACACCGCGGGTTCCAGGCAACTGTCCATCCTCACCGAAATTGTTGACCACTTCAGTAGGATCGAAGTTCTTGGAAGCGGACCAGATCAGCAATGGATTACGAGCAATAATAGAGAAATGTGCCCCTTGGATCCATTTGCTGTTCTTGACAGGGATCCTATAACCAAGACTTACCTCCCTCAACTTTACATAGCTCAGATCGTGAACAAACGGCTCTGCGATCTGCCTGTCATAGAAACCATGGAAGTATGTCTGTGCATCTACATATGTATCAACCACGGATTTTTCATCCACAGAGCTAACGCCCCTGATGTGAACACCGCCACCATCAGAAACCGGCGTCCTAACATTTACTCCTTTGTCATTCAGCGCTGCCGTGGGCTCCATCAGGCCAGAGTAGCTGCCCCACATTTCAGACAATGAGAAGAATTTTCCTCCCACCTGATAATCCAGGGAGAAACCGATATCGAACTGGCGATAACTGAGTGTACTCAGGAAGCCTCCATTGATCTTGGGTACGATAGAACCCCAGTCTTTCAGGGCATCATTAACATAAAGACCTGTGTTAGGATCCACGATAGGTTTGCCTTCTGCATTACGCTTAACGCCTCCACCGATCAACTGGCCCCAATCCTTGCCCACTACCTGGAAGGCACGGGCGAATCTAGATCCGAACGCGCCGGCTGATGCGAATACGTTACCCCCAACCGGGATCTGGGTCTGCCCTTCAACGATCTGCTTCACTGGATTTTTGATGAGATAGGAGAAAGTGGTACTGAGGTCCCAGTTCCAGTTCTTTGAGCTGACTGCCCGGCCATTCAGCACCAGTTCGATACCGCTTCTTTCCACTACAGCCGCATTTACAGCCGTTGCAGTGAAGCCTGCGACACCACTTATAGTCACATCCACAGGTATCTTATCAGCCTTCTCCCAGAAATAAACCGCATTGAAACCAAGTCGATTTTTGAGGAACCTCAAATCTATTCCTGTCTCAACGGTAGTGATCAAAGCACCCTGCAGGTTCGGATTGGGATACCTGTCCGGAGTACTCATGAGGAAGTTGGATCCCCATTGGAACTGGTTCACACTATAGGAAAAGTTCGTAGCATAGAGGCCAAGGGGTACTGGCTTCTTACCCCAACTGCCGAACAACTTACCGAAACTTAGCCATCCAGGAGTTGAGCTCGGTTTATTGAACAATTCCGTAAATACTAAACTTGCACCTGCTGAAGGATATAGCAAGCTGGGTTTACCTGCAGAATAAGTAGAACCCCAATCATTTCGAACAGCGAAGGTCACACTGGCTATCTTGCGCCATTCCAGATCAGCAGATCCAAAAATGGAGCGTACCTCAGACTGATAACGATTGTTTCCTATAGAAGGGTCAGCCTTGGAGTTCGTGATCGCATAAAGGCCGGGCACATTCAAACCATTATTGGTGCTCGCGTTCACATCATAATACTTATACGTATAAATGTTGCCTCCAGCACTGGCACTCAGGTTGAAATCACCATAGGTCTGGTTGTAAAAGGCGAGCAATTCGTAGTTCATTTCGTTCAGCGCTGCATTCCCCGTTGCGTAGCTTCCCAATGCACCGGTTTGAAGTCCACTTTGCTCCAGCCTAGAGGTGGATATGTTCTCGTAGTTGGTGGAGACCTGATTCTTGCGCACTGTACCACGAACCTTGAAATGATTGTTCAACTTATAGGTCAGACCCACATCTCCCCATAATTTATTCCGATTGCTGAAGTTCTGTATGTTATTGAAGTAAGAATAATAATTGTACCAATAGTTACCCTTGTAAAAATCCTGGGGTTTCGCCGGATTGAAACCATCTGGATTGAAGCGGAGGTTCCAGGTGGCCATGGTACCAAATGGTGAAACCACATTCTGATAATCCCTCATCAATTTCATGTCCAGATCCCGGTGGAACCATTGGTTGAAAGAACCTGCGGACTGATTCGCATAACCATCAACGAATTCCCCCTTGATCACGTTCCCGGAGAAGTTCATGTTTGATGCAACGGTGAAATGGCTGCTGAGATCGTAACTGCCATTGATGGATACGGTGTTCCGGAGCGAGCTGGAATTAGGGATGATGCCCTTGATCGATTGATTCGTATATGAAGCACGGAAGTTGAATCCATTACCAGATTTACCGAATGCAATATTGTTCGTGGAGGTGATACCTGTATTCCAGAAATCCCTGGAGTTGCTGGGATGAGGAACCAGTTTTGCGGTCTTGAATGAATTGTCATGACCGGGATACCAGGCATACCAGGGAATGTACTCCTGACCAGCCATACGAGGACCCCAGCTGGCATCATCCGTGTAATCAGGGAAATATTTTCCATCCAGGGCCTTCCAATCTGCAGGCATGTCCGGTGTGTAGTGGAATTGCATGAGATCTCCCACTGATCCACCAGCATATGAATTCTGATACCTTGGAAGGATATAGACCTTGTCAACAGTAATACCCGTATTGATCTCGATACCGACGCCACCATTTTTTCCGGACATAACCTTTTTCTTGGTGTTGATGATAATCGCACCGCCGGTAGCTTGACTTCCCAAAAGGGCTGTTGCATTGGCGCCTTTGAGGACGGTGATGTCTTCCACATCGTCCGGATTGATGTCGAATGAACCGGTGATGGTACCGTCCACGACATAAATCGGTGGCATATCACCTAAAAGTAGTCCACCCCGTATACGCAGAAATGTCTCACTGTTCAATTTGGCACCGGACTGACTCTTGGATTGTACACCGGCAACCTTTCCCGCCAATGCGTTGTTCACATTGGTCTGGCGGACAATATTCAAGTTGTCCGCATTGATGACCTGAGAACTGTATGCCGTTGTACGCTGGGACTTTTTAACTCCGAATGCCCCGGTAACCACTACTTCCTGCAGATTTGCATTGGCACTCCTATCCAAGGCTACCAAAGGCATATTACCTGCTCCAACACTTACTTCTTTTGGAGAACGCCCCAAGGCACTGATGACAAGAATGTCGCCGGGTTTCACATTGTTGATGATGTAATTGCCATCCGCATCGGCAGTCACGCCTGACTTCTTTCCCTTTAGGGTAATGGAAGCAAAAGGAATGGGATTCCCACTTTCGTCCGTGACTCTCCCGGAAACCGCCTTTTGCTGAGCGAACGCCAATGTGGTACATAGGAGTATCGCCCCAAGCAGTGATAAAAATTTTCTCATGATCTTCTTAATTTTAGAATTTTAAGCGGCTAAAGATAATCAACTTATGAAAAGATTAAGGTTTTGTTAAAGCCCGAAAACCAAACGATTTCAGTTTACAGACATTTCGCACAAGGCTTTAGTTGCTTTTTCTTAAAATTTCTTAAAATCTTGAAAAAAATCCAAGTTTCCAGTCAAATTTTAGAATACCATCTGCAACTCGAGAAGTAATTTGAATATTTTTTTCCGCTTTAGCGGTTTCTGTCCACCGAAATGAAATATGGGTGTTTTTCGTAATATTAAGACGCGCATCCAGATAGCACCTCAGTCCATCACCATAATAAGATTCTAACGAAAGTGACCGTTCAAAAGGACTTTCGAATGCATATACCCTTGACGAATAACCATCTGTGTGAAAAAAGGAGAACCTTGCCGACAATTGGAACTTGCCTCCGGGCATGCGATAACCCATGTCACCATAAATAAGAATCCCCTTCTCCCCAGACTTTTTCTCCTTAAAAAAATGGACAAACTCAACTCTCCATTTGAGCGCCAACTGCGGATTGATTTGGTAATGGGTCTGCACCCTGCATGAAAATCTGCTTGTTTCGATAAGAACTGCATTTGCATTTCCCTGCTGAAAATGGTTGCCCGGCTTAAAGACCCAGTTCAACCGGATGATACTTTCCAATTGCTTGTCGGGTGTCCAAGTCAATCCCGCCAGGTAGGAGCGCCCCGATGAGGGTGCGTTGATGCCATTGCGCAACCACGGATAAGTGTATATATCCGCATAAGCATTGGACTTCCATTTTTTATGAGGCCTGAACTCTATGCCGACATAAAAACCGCATTCATTGGTTGTGGAATTGCTTTCTGCGAATGGGTTGTCCTGAAAAGCATGGTATGCTGGGGAGAAATACCGCCATTGCATAGCCAGATCGATCCTTTTATCAGGGCTGATCAGGGCTATCTCAGTGAATGCGGGATGAAGCCCCTGATCCATGGCCCATTCCCCTGATAAAAGTAATCCGGATATATGGAACTGATGATCAACGCTGGCATGTAAAAAATGGCTTCCTTCCATCGCATATCTATTGGATGGCTCGTCCGAATGAGTGATCTCATCCCTGAACTGATGATATAGCGCATTAAATGAAATGCGGAGACCCTTGGCATGTACCGAAAATCGCCCCCCGGCGATCATCACAGGTTCAACATGCCTGTATCGAACCTCCGATCCTGTTCGATGCAGTCCACCAAGCGGGAATGAAAGGACCTTGTTCTTCCCATTTCCAGTATCGTTGATCAACCGGGCATCCCAGTTATCCAAAGCCGCAAAAAGATGAACATCCAATTTGTTTTCGCCGAATCCAATGGCAATTCCCCGATGAAATCTATTCTCATCTATCCCACCATAAGGTTTGAATACCGGTCCTTGCCTGAGCACTTTGAGCGTTTCGCTACCTTTTTGAAAAGCGAAACTCTGCCATTGGATGAGCCCCTGCCCTAGATCAACCTGATAGTCCCCCAGGATCAGAGTTCTGATCGGACCGATGTCATTCAATGCCACATGGAAAGTCAGGAATTCCGGGTAGTGTCGTTTGAAAATGAGCATCTCACCAGGGTCCTTTTCCATCGCAAAGCCCCAGTTGATCAGATTACGGAATTGGTATCCATACCTGACCAATAATCGGAGAGGTGACCCCGCATATGCGGCTGATCCGGTATCTTGATACACTTGCTTAGCTCCGATACCTAAGGTAGCCCCAGTGGTTACCTGAATGATATGCTCCCCTTTTCTTATTCTTTCCTTCAAATCGGGCAATAATCTTAATGTCGTGTCCAGGTTCAACCTGCTCAATAAGGGTCGGATCAGTTCCGGATACCAGCCGGGCACAGCTTGCAATTCCATCAGATCCAATAGCGGACCACATCGTTCCCGGTAAAGGATGAGTGATCTCGCCAACGGTGGAGGAATCCCGAATTGGCGGACGAGTTCCACCGCGGTTATCCGATTGACTGATTTTTCATGAAAATCATCTATGCTCAAATCGGAGGAATCCAATTCAATGTCCGTCATTCCCTCCTGCGAGCTCAAATGGTCCGCCATGCTTTCTGCCTTACCTTCAATGGAAGTCGACTGACCGCTCAGGGGATCAGTTGAAAAGAACATCCAGAGCATGAATATCCATCTCATGATCCAACATGTTCAAAAACACCCCACTGAAGCGATAGTCCTGAACTCCATCCCAGCGCAGCATGGCAGGAAGCGAACAGGTTCAATAGGAGTCCGTATTTCCTGAATCCCAATGCCAAAATGAACTTGTCCTGCCCAGTGGAGATCCCGATATGTGCTTGCACTTTATCGAGATAATGTGAAAACAACAGTACCGACAATGAAGGCGGCAGCCCATCGGAAGACTGCCATTCCGCAGCCATAGCAAGCGAAGGCCCAAAGCTATATCCCAATCCTGCCCTTACGAGTCTATGCATGGGGATCGGATACCTCACGGAAAGTGATACACGAAATGGATCATAAACCGATAAGGTCATGGCCAAGGGCGGCCCTGCCTGCCATTGAGCGGAGATCTCGACCGGCAAGGCCCCTGAATGACCATAACCCCGGAAAAAGGCACGAACATGATCTATACGTAGTCCAATACGGATGCCCTTAGCCACTTCACGGGCATATGCTATACCTAGAAGAGAATGGTGATAATCCCCATCACCTTCCAGTCCGGCTATCAACCCGAATGCTCCACTACTTTCGGGTATGGCAATAAAAAAGTGAGTTTGACCCGTTCCATCAATACCCGGGTAGGATTCATATGCACAGCCTCCAGAAAGATTCTTCATCCGACCCCATGCCGGAGTTACCCCGATACAGGATACCGCGTCGGCCATTCCTTTAGCATACGCCTTCAGAGAAAGTATCCGGAGGCTGCTTGACTGGCCAGCCCATTGTGAAAATGATCGTGAACTGTGAAAGTAGAATAGTAAAAAAAGGAACAGTCTCAATGTTTTTTGGCAATCTATGACCGGGGCGGGGTGGACTCCAAGAAGAAAACAACAGATTTGGGAAGCATTTTCCCGTCAGGTACCTTTGCACCATGCAAATGCTTGATGGGAAACTCGTATCACAGGCCGTTAAAGACGATTTAAAGGAAAAGGTAGCGACAAGGGCGGCCGCAGGCAAAAAATTGCCGCACCTGGCAGCCATTCTGGTGGGGAATAACGGTGCAAGTGAGACTTATGTCGCATCCAAAGTGAAGTCATGCGCGGAGACGGGGTTCGGATCCACGCTTATCCGTCTGGATTCCGATGTTCCCGAAGAAGAGCTCCTGATGAAGATAAAAGAGCTCAACGATGATTTCAACATTGATGGAATATTAGTACAGCTCCCACTGCCCAAACACATTTCGGAACAGAAGGTCATAGAAACCATTGCTGCATCCAAGGATGTAGATGGCTTCCATCCCGAAAGTGTAGGAAGGATGGTACAAGGGCTTCCCGCCTTCTTCCCGGCCACACCATATGGCATACTTCTCCTACTAGAACACTACAAAGTGGAGACAAAAGGGAAACATGCCGTAGTGATTGGCCGCAGCAACATAGTAGGCCGCCCGATCAGCATCCTGCTGAACCGAAATGACTATCCGGGGAATTGCACCGTCACGGTCTGCCATTCACATACACCCAACCTGAAAGAGATCTGCCTGCAGGGCGACATCATCGTCGCCGCACTCGGACGTCCCGAGTTCCTCAAAGCAGATATGGTAAAGGAAGGTGCTGTCGTGATCGATGTGGGCATTACCCGAGTTGCAGATCCATCCAAAAAATCGGGATTTGCCATCAAGGGTGATGTAGATTTCAACCAAGTGGCACCCAAATGCAGTTTCATCACCCCTGTTCCAGGCGGAGTGGGTCCAATGACCATTGCCGCACTCATGATGAACACCTTCAAATCCTGTTTAGCAAAAGATCCCGACTGAACAAGATGAAGATCCCAACAAAAAAACACAGCGACCCGATACCGGTGATGGAATCCTTCTATACGATCCAGGGTGAGGGAAACCACCAGGGCAAGGCTGCTTATTTCGTCCGTCTCGGTGGCTGCGATGTGGGCTGCGTTTGGTGCGATGTTAAGGAAAGTTGGGAAATGTCCGCCCACCCCCTCCGCGATATAGCTGCCTTAATTGATGAGATACCTGCCGGCGTTTCTCCGATTGTCGTGGTTACCGGCGGAGAGCCTCTCATGCATGACCTGAATTCCCTGACAACGGCTATTCATGCCAGAGGATTGAAGGCACATCTGGAGACTTCGGGCTCACACCCTCTGACCGGTGATTGGGACTGGATCTGCCTTTCCCCAAAAAAATTCAAATCGCCACTAGAAGAGGTGATACGCCAATCCGATGAACTCAAGGTTGTCATTTACCACTCCAGTGATTTTGAGTGGGGCGAAAAATTCGTGGACAGGTTGAAGCCGAGCTGCCTGACTTATCTGCAACCAGAATGGAGCCGGGCCATCCAGATCCTGCCATCCATGATCGAATACATCAAAAAACACCCCAGATGGATAATGTCCCTGCAGGTCCACAAATACATTCAGGTGCCTTGATGCCACATAAGCAAAGGCTAGAAGCACTCCTTACCTTACCTTTGCAGAAGTGCATAATATACTCTTTCGCAAATCGTTATGTAAAGGATGAAAAAGCTCCTCCCCTTACTTTTATCATTTCTTCTGCCGTCCATTCTTCATGCCCAGGGGTATGATCCTGCCAAAGTGAGCAAGAAAGCCGCCGCCCTGTACAGTAAAGGCATCGAGACCGCCGAATCTGGCAGATTCCGAGAAGCCATCTCCATCATGGACGAGGCCTGTAAGGCAGACAGGAATTTCGTGGATGCCTATTTATCAAAAGCGGGGTTGTATGGCGAACTGAAAGAGTATCGGGCCTCAGCCGAGAACTACGAGAAAGCTTTCGGGATGGATTCAGTATATAGCCATGACTATAAACTCCCATATGCCATAAATCTTGCAGGCATGGGTGAGTTCGGCAAGGCGCTCGACGCAGTTTCTGTATTCCTGAAGGACCCATCTTTGAATCCATCCAGCCTTAAAGCTGCCGAATACAGGAAAAACACCTTCATCTTTGCCTTGGAGCAGCAGAAAAAACACGGTCAGGATTACCACTTCGCACCGGTCAATCTCGGGGACAGCATCAATTCCGCCGTTTCAGAATATTACCCATCACTCACCCTTGACGGAAAGACTCTCGTGATCACGAGAAGGGTCAGAAATTTCAATGAGGATTTTTACGCGAGCAACTGGAATGGTAAATCCTGGGGGAAAGCCTTACCTCTACAGGGGGAGATCAACACGGAGCAGAATGAAGGCGCACAGAATATTTCACAGGACGGGAACTGGCTCATCTTCACCGGTTGCAATTTCCCCGATGGAATGGGCGAATGTGATCTGTACATCTCCCTGAAAACGCGAAATGGTTGGAGCGAGCCTCAGAATCTCGGACGTTCCATCAATACCGAATTTTGGGAATCTGCACCTAGCCTTTCGCCAGATAAACGTGACCTCTATTTCGCCAGTCGTCGTCCTGGAGGTTTCGGCGGCATCGATATCTATGTAAGCCACAGGCTGCCCAATGGCAAATGGGACATCCCCGAGAACATGGGACCTGTCATCAATACTTCAGGTGATGAAAGTTGTCCCTTCATCCATGCGGACAATCATACTTTGTATTTCACGTCCAATGGCCAACCCGGATATGGGGGTGATGATCTTTTTATAGTTAGAAAGAATGATCAGGGTGAATGGGGCAAACCGGAAAATCTGGGATACCCGATCAACACCATCGAGAATGAAGGAAGCTTGATCATAGCTGCCGATGGGCGTACTGCCTACTATGCTTCCGACCGTGCCGACACCCGGGGTGGATTGGATATTTATTCTTTCCAGATGAGAGAAGATGCAAGGCCAAGCCGCACATTATGGGTGGAGGGGAAGGTGTTCGATAAAAAGACCAAGGAAGGCTTACCTTCTGCCGTTGAACTCACCGACCTTTCCACAGGTATTTCAGTCAGTAAGGTCCAGACCGATGAGAGCGGCGACTACCTGATCACCTTAGCTGTCGGCAAGGACTATGCATTCAGTGTGAATCGAAAGAACTACTTGTTCTACTCCGGAAACTTCGATTTATCCGGTCAGGCACCGGATTCCACGTATCGGATGGACATCCCTCTTCAGAGGCTTGAAGCCAATGCCAACATCGTATTGAATAATATCTTCTTCGAGAGCGGAAAGTTCACCCTCAAACAAGAATCCTTTCCTGAATTGGACCGGATAGTGCGACTGATGAATGAGAATCCATCCTTGTCTATACAGATCATCGGTCATACGGATAATGTAGGAAAGCCCGCCGACAATGCCAACCTGTCTAATAATCGATCGAAGGCCGTGACGGAATACCTGATCTCAAAAGGTATTTTCGCAGGAAGAGTAAGCGCCAAAGGCTTCGGTGCCACCAGACCTGTGGCCGATAATACCACTGAAGAAGGGCGGGCCAGAAACCGCAGGACTGAACTGCAGGTCATTTCCCAATGACCCGGCCGAGCATGGCAGGGAATAAAAACGAACAGTACGTTTTTATCCCCTTTCCCGATCGGGATTAGCTGATTAAACTGCATCTAAAAAAATGGGAATTGGTGATGACCTGATCCATACCCTATCACTGTCCATGGTACCACAAGTGGGTCATGTGCATGCCCGAATTCTGATGGATCATTACGGTTCCGCAGCTTCGGTTTTCCGTGCCAGAAGAAGGGAATTGGAATCCATACCCGGCATCGGTCCATTAAGGGCAAGGAATATTCTTGAATTCCGAGGACAAGGGAAGGCGGAAGCTGAGATCGTTTGGGCAGAACGACATTCCGTCCGTTTACACATTTACGGAACACCCTCCTATCCAAGACGATTGTTACATATTCCTGACGGGCCGTTGGTGATCTTCTCCAAAGGTGAAATGAATCCAGATCCTTCAAAAGCAGTTGCGATCATTGGCACCCGCAAACCTACCGATGCAGGGATCCAGATAACGAACAAGATCGTTTCCGGACTGCATCAACATGGTGTTCAGATCATCAGCGGCCTTGCCCAAGGAATAGATACGGAGGCACATAAGGCTTCGATCAGGAACCAACTGGAAACAGTAGGTGTGTTGGGGCACGGCCTGAACATCATTTATCCGCCCGCCAATGCCCGATTGGCCAGTCAGATGCTGGACAAGGGCGGGCTCATCAGCGAATTCCAAAGTGGCACATTGCCAGATGCTTCAAATTTCCCACGTCGAAACAGAATTGTCGCCGGTCTAGCGGACGCCGTGATCGTGATAGAAACTGATGTGCGGGGCGGGAGCATGATCACCGCCAATCTAGCCTTCGGATACGACCGGGATCTTTTTGCCATACCTGGACGCATAACCGATGACAAGAGCGCTGGCTGTAATCTGCTGATCAGCATGAACAAGGCCACATTGACCACCGGGCCGGAGGATATCATCAGAGTAATGAACTGGGATCTGCCTAAATCTCCAAAACAAAATCGACAGATTCCCCTATTCAGTGAACTTGAAGATGATGAGAAAAAGATCGTCGAAGCCCTCCGATCCTCCGAAAACTTGGACTTGGACAGCATTGGGATCGCAGCTGGTCTTCGCAGCAGCAGGTTGGCAGCGACCCTGCTTGGATTAGAAATGAAATGCCTGATCCGCAGCCTCCCTGGAAAAAGATTTACGCTGGTCTGATAACGTTTCCCATCAAAAATTTTCGACCCCTTTTCCGGATTCTTCCTGTTTCCATATCTTTGCCCATGGCAACTAAGAAGACTACCCCCCGTCAGCAACAACCCCCCAAATTCTTTGGTGAAGGACTGACCTTCGACGATGTACTTCTTTTACCTGCGTATTCACAGGTACTTCCCAGAGAAGTGGACCTCAGTACCCGGATAACACGTAACATAAAGGTAAACATACCGTTCATTTCTGCAGCCATGGACACGGTCACGGAGGCTTCCCTTGCAGTAGGATTGGCCAGAGAGGGAGGTATCGGCATTCTGCATAAGAATATGAGCATAGAGCGCCAGGCCGAACAGGTCAGAAAAGTGAAAAGAAGTGAAAGCGGACTCATCATTGACCCCATCACTCTCCGCGAGAATGAAACGATCGGGGATGCTCTCCGTCTCATGAAGGAGAATAGGATCGGTGGCATTCCGATCGTGGATGCCAATCAACGACTGGTCGGTATCCTCACCAATCGCGATCTTCGATTCGAAACGAATCCCAGAAAAAAAGTCAGTGAGGTGATGACCCACGAAGGGCTGATCACCGCACCCGAAGGGACGGATCTTCGTAAAGCCGAAAAAATCCTGCAGAAATTCAAAATTGAAAAATTACCCGTTGTGAACCGCAGTGGCAAACTGATCGGGCTGATCACTTACCGGGACATACTCCAAGTGAACAACTTCCCGAATGCCGTGAAGGATGAATTCGGCAGATTACGCGTGGGTGCGGCATTGGGTATAACCGGGGACATGCTGGACAGGGCTGCTGCCCTTCAACAGATAGGAGTCGATGTGGTTTGCCTGGATTCGGCTCACGGCCATACGAAAGGAGTCATCGATGCGCTGAAGGCGGTCAAGAAGAATTTCAAGGCCCTTGAGGTCATTGCGGGCAATGTGGCTACAGCTGCCGGAGCGGCGGCACTTGCCGAAGCTGGTGCCGATGCCGTTAAGGTCGGTATTGGTCCAGGCTCCATTTGTACCACCCGGATCGTTGCAGGAGCCGGGGTACCTCAGGTCACTGCGATAATGGAAGCGGCATCAGCACTGAAAAAATCCAATATTCCCCTTGTAGCCGACGGAGGCATCCGCTATACTGGTGATGTGGTCAAAGCCATAGCCGCAGGGGCTTCCACTGTGATGATGGGCAGCGTCTTTGCCGGCGTGGAGGAAAGCCCAGGTGATACCATCATCTATGAAGGACGCAAGTTCAAACAATACAGAGGCATGGGATCACTTAGTGCCATGCAGAAAGGAAGCAGTGATCGTTACTTCCAGGATGTCGAGGACGATATTAAGAAATTAGTGCCCGAAGGCATCGAAGGAAGGGTTCCCTACAAGGGTCATCTCAGTGAGGTCATCACCCAATTCGTAGGTGGACTCAGAGCCGGAATGGGTTACAGCGGCAGCAAGGATATCACCTCGCTGCAACAAGCACAGTTCATCAAGATCACAAGCGCAGGTATGAAGGAAAGTCACGCTCACGATGTGGACATCACCCGCGAAGCACCGAATTACAGCAGATAGACGAACCCTTTTTTCGAATTCTGGATCCGAGCTATTGAATAGCATCATGGTGACATGCATATTCAGGGTGCCAAGTACAAGGCATCATCACATTAAAGCCAACCCGCTCATGCATCGTTTGACATCTCGCAGGTTGATCGGATCAGTCATTTTTTTTATCCTCTTGCTGGGCACACATCCATCCTCGGCCCAGGATACCTGTAACCTCCGCATCAGCCTTTTGACCTGCAGCCCTGGGGAGGAACTCTATTCCACATTCGGTCATACAGCCATCCGGGTCACGGACCGCTCCACAGGCACGGATATTGTTTACAACTATGGCACCTTCGATTTCGATGATCCCCATTTTTACACAAAATTCGTTCGGGGCAACCTGCCTTACTATTTGTCACAGGAAACCTTCCCTGATTTCGTGGAAGCATATCGCCAGGACAACCGATCAGTCAGTGAACAATTGCTGGATCTTTCCTGTGTAGAGAAGACAGGATTACAGGAGGCCCTCTTCACGAACATGCAAGAAATAAACCGCGCTTACAAGTACGATTACCTTTTCGACAACTGTACCACGCGCGCGCGCGACATGATCCTGCGAAACAGTCCGCCGCGTCTGAAAATCTCATCCATCATCGGCCCTGAAGCAGTAACCTTCCGCGACCACATTCATATATACCTGGACCGAGGCAACCAGTTCTGGAGCAAGTTGGGCATCGACATCCTTTTAGGCAGTAAACTGGATCGGCCCATGACCAATGAAGAGGCCACTTTTCTGCCAGACTTTCTGGAAAAATCCATGGACAGCACCTTTGCTGGTTCAAGACCTCTGATTGCATCAAAGATCATGATATCGACGAATACCACTTCACTTATCGGGATGACCCCTTGGTGGCGAAGACCCCGGACCTTGCTTTGGTCAGTACTGTTGGCATATATCGTGATCGCACTACTCCCGTTTTCTCGCAGAAAACGGATCATGAACTTCGCGGATGCCTTGTTGTTCCTGATCATCGGACTGCTAGGATCATTGCTCCTGTTCCTGTGGACAGGCACCGACCAGTACTTTTTCAGTTACAATTACAATCTGCTTTGGGCATGGCCCACCCATTTTATTGCTGCTTTTCTACTTCATCGAAACACCACTTTACTTCGACGCTATTTTTTGCTTTCCTGCATCCTGACATTGATTACTCTGGCAGGATGGAAAGTACTGCCTCAGCAATTACATCCTGACCTGACCCCCATCATCATCCTGCTCGCCTGGCGGAGTTTCCGAAGAGCTTTCTCCTAAATCGGTTTATGGAAAAAACGATAGAATTCAGAGGAGGGAAATTACATTACCGGTTGTCAGGCAAAGGTTCGCCGATCATGTTGCTACATGGATTCGGTGAGGACAGTCGCATCTGGGACTTTCAACTATCATACCTTTCCAGTCACTACCTCGTTTTGGTTCCCGACATTCCAGGATCCGGGAAAAGTGATTGCCTGGAGGAAAGATCGGAAAAGATAAATGGGATCATTTCATATCAACCTTCCATCGAGGATCTTGCCCAATCCATTAAATATATTCTTGATGAGGAAAAAATATCCACCTGTTCATTGATAGGCCACAGTATGGGTGGATACATCGCACTTTCCTTTGCCAGACAATACCCCGGATCTCTGAATGGTCTAGGGCTTTTCCATTCCACCGCAGCCGCGGATTCTGAAGAAAAAAAATGGATACGGGAAAAAGGCATCGCCTTCATCAAACAGTATGGAGCCGCTGTTTTCCTGAGGCAGACCATTCCCAATCTCTTCTCCCTTAAATTCCAGGAAAATCATGTTAATGAGGTAGAAGCATTCCTGCATCAAAGTGAATTTTTCAGCATCAAGGCACTTATCCAGTATTACAGGGCCATGATGCAAAGAATTGACCATAAGCAGGTTCTATCGGAATTCAAGTCGCCGGTCCTCATTATTATAGGTGAAGAAGATAAAACAGTACTTTTACAAGACGTGATCTCACAGTGCTATCTGCCTGACATATGCTATGTACACATCTGGAAAGGAGTGGGTCACATGGGGATGTTGGAAAATCCTGGAAGATCCAATGAAGTCTTGCTGAAATTCCTGAGGCATGCGCATGAAAACTAAATTGAACAGGCTATTCTTCTCCCTGCTTTTCTTCTGTACCTGCATGTCCGTACAAGCCAGACATATCGCTGGCGGGGAAATGTCTTATACCTATTTGGGGCCTGGTACAAATGCGAATTCTCTGAAATACCGGATCACCCTCAAACTTTACAGAGAGTGCCAGTCCACAGGCGCTGAACTTGACCCTACCGCATACATTACCGTTTTTGAGAAGCCCTCAGGTGCTGTTGTCCTTGATCTTGCGGTTAATATTGATCATATTCAGGTACTGCAACTGACCAATCCTGGCCCATGCATCGATAATGCACCCATAGTTTGCTATCAGGTCGGCTATTACTTCAAAGAGATCGAACTTCCAAATTCTGCATCAGGATTCGACATCAGTTATCAGCGGTGTTGCAGGATAGAAAACATCTCCAATATCGTCAATTCATCCAAAACCGGGGCCACTTATACAGCCACTATCCCAGGGCTAGACAAAGAAGCAACGGCACCGATGAACTCAAGCCCGGTTTTCAATACCAACGACACCGTCGTGATCTGTGAAGGCAATTATTTCACTTACGACTTCAGTGCAGTGGATCCTGAAGGCGACTCCCTTCTTTATCAATTCATACAGGCTTTTGACGGGGCCAATGAACAACAACCTCAACCCACCTCAGCTGCCCCACCGCCTTATAATGGTATTCCATACAGCTTTGGATTCGGTTTCCTGAAACCCTTGGGTAATCAGGTCTTCATTAATCCTCGAACCGGTTTGGTTTCAGGCGTTGCCCCACCAGCAGGCATCTATGTGATGACTGTTGCCGTCACCGAAAAAAGGAACGGAAAGATCATCAATGTTCATCGAAAGGATATCCATATAAAGATCGCTGCCTGCACTATCGCAGCAGCAACCCTGAGACCTTCTTATATAACCTGTGATGGTTTCACTCTCACCTTCCAGAACCTGTCCACTAGCCAGATCATCAAAACATACGATTGGGATTTCGGATTTCCGGGTGCCACCTCAACGGACGAAAGGCCGACTTTCACTTTCCCGGATACTGGAGTATATAAAGTCAGGCTCATCACCAACAGGGGGCAGGATTGTTCAGATACCGCTTTTACACAAGCCAGGGTTTTCCCGGGTTTCATCCCTGATTTCATTGTCCAGGATGGCTGCAAGTCAGTACCGATCCAATTCAAGGATAATACATCAACGAAATTTGGAGTAGTGGATAGCTGGCAATGGTCTTTCGGTCATCCTGATTTCAACCCTGATGGTTCTGACATCCAAAACCCCATTTACGCATACCCCGATCTGGGAAGTTATAATGTACAACTCATAGTGACCAATAGTAAAGGTTGCACCGATACAGTGGAGAAAACCGTTAACATACTCAACAAACCCGGACTATTGGTAACTAACGATACGCTCATCTGCAGTATAGATACGCTTCAATTGCATGCCATCGGTTCGGGCGATTTTACATGGTCACCCAACATTGCTATCAGTGCAACCAACATAGCCGATCCTCTGGTCAGTCCAGACCAGCCAACCAAATATTATGTCACCCTCACTTCGGCACCGGGATGCATCAATTCTGACTCTGTTTTCGTGAATGTGAAAACATATGTTACGTTGAATGCAGGTCTGGACACCACCATATGTCTGACAGATACCATCAAGCTACGGCCGGTCAGTGATGCGTTGAGCTATGCATGGACTCCATCGGCATCACTGAGTGATCCGAGCATCAAAAATCCTGTTGCGAAGCCGCCGGCTGACATCACCTATACCGTAACAGCTAACATCGGAAAATGCCAGGCAACGGATCAGATAACGATCAGAACGGTACCCTATCCCATTCCGGTTGTCAGTAACGACACATCGATCTGTTTTGGGGGCACTGCCAATCTTCATGCATCTGGAGGTGTGAGCTACAGATGGTTCCCATCCTCTGGACTGGAAGACAACAGCATACCGAATCCGACCGCTTCACCTGCAGTCACGACCAAATACCTGGTGGCAGTTACAGATGTACTGGGCTGCCCAAAACCCGGTTATGATTCGGTCCTTGTGAACGTCATTCCTCCCATCCTTGCCTTCGCAGGTAATGACACGGCTATAGTAGTAGGTCAACCGCTAAAATTCAATGCAACAGGTGGTAGCGTTTATTCTTGGTCACCTTCCACCGGGCTGAATCGGACCGACATACCCGATCCGGTGGCCATATTAGGGAATAATATTACCTATGTGGTGAATGTGGGTACACCTGTAGGCTGCAACGCCTTCGACACGGTCAATGTCAGGGTATTCCAGACCGAACCCGACATATTCATCCCCACAGCATTCACACCCAATGGAGACAACTTAAATGACAAACTCACGCCAATTCCCGTAGGCGTTACCGCAATTGATTATTTCCGAGTCTATGACCGTTGGGGGAATCTGGTTTTCAGCACCACTGAGATAGGAAAGGGCTGGGATGGCACGGTAAATGGCCGTGCCCAAGTGAACGCCACCTTTGCCTGGTATGTGAAGGGTACCGACTACACGGGAAAGATCATTTTCAAAAAAGGATTGAGCACCTTGATTCGCTGATCCTGCACATTTCTTTATGTTTGCGGCCACTTGGGCCTCCAAAAACCCCAATTACAACTTATGGGCAGGATCATATTCATCTCCGGCGCAAGTTCTGGTTTCGGCAAGGCTATTGCAGAGAAATTCGCAGAAAGCGGTGATAATGTCATAATAACAGGTCGTAGAAAAGATAGGCTGGAAAAACTCAAAAAGGATATAGAAAGCAGGACCCAATCCAAAGCCTTGGTGCTTGCATTCGACATTCAGAATAGAAAGTCCGTCTTTGAAGCGGTGGCATCACTGCCCCCCGAATGGAGGGATATCGATGTTTTAGTAAACAACGCAGGACTGGCTGCTGGTCGTGATCACTTCCACGATGCAGATATGGAAGATTGGGAGAAGATGATCGACACCAATATCAAAGGTCTGCTGTATTTGAGCAAGGCAGTTACACCCATCATGTTAGCAAGGAAAAGTGGGCACATCATCAATATCGGATCCACGGCTGCTAAAGAGGTTTATGAAAAAGGTAATGTGTATTGTGCAACCAAGTCTGCGGTTGACTCCATCAGTCAGTCCATGCGTATAGATATGCTCCAGCATGGGATAAAGGTGAGTACCGTTCATCCGGGAGCTGCTGAGACGGAATTTTCCATGGTCAGGCTGAAAGGGGATCAGGCCAAAGCCAAAGCCGTTTATGAAGGCTTTAAACCCTTATCGGCTGAGGACGTGGCACAGGTGGTCTATTTTTGCACAACACTACCTTCACATGTCTGTATCAACGACCTGGTTATCACGGCAACAGCACAGGCGAATTCCTTTTATTTCCACAGGATATAATTTAAGGGTCCATAGATCGTTTTCTTACCAAATACAGTGAGTGGCCGGGAATGCCTTGCGGCATGGAGCGGCACATTACTGTTCCACATCCAACCCACCCCTATGACAACGATCCTTTCTACCAGGACATTGATTCTGGCTGCTTTGCTATCGGGTAACACATTCATGAAAACCGAAGCACAGAGTAAGTATTCCGCCATACCCGACCACGGGAGTCTGCTCATGAAGAGACAGGCGGACAGCCTGAAAACGCGCTTCACCAACGAAGGGTATGTCGTTTTGGAAGAATCCCGTATTACCATGAGCAGTGAAACAGAACTTCCCGTCATCGTCAACATGAAAAAGGGAACATGGTACCAGATCATTTTCATCGGGGACATCCATTCGCATTCCTTCGAGGTAAGAATGTTCGACTTTGATGAACATGAAGTCGTGTACAAAAAAAATGAATGGTCTCAGGACGGGAACATCATATCCTATCCTTTTGTACCCAAAGGCACCGAATTCCACCTCATCAAACCACTACAGGTCACCCGGGGGAAAAAGAAGAACTTGTTCGGTTATTTCCTGTTGCTCGAAAAACCAGAGAATTTTCCAGCGGCGGCGGAATGACAGTTAGATCAACCCTTTTATACAAAATGCCGGGCGATGTTTTCGTCCGGCATTGTTATTTATGCGTTCAACTCAAATTATGATGGATCACCTTTATCGGGATCAGTGTAGATAAATCGGCATTATTGTGCGAGCGATATACGGATCTGAACACCTGCTCGGGTATTGACCGAGGGCGCCGAACTTGAGATATACGGGGTCACCCTGCGCTGATCGAAATAGAACTGTACATTGATACGGTTGCTCAATACGTAATCGATGGTCGGCTTGATCGTGATGACCCGCTGCCCGGCGGTAGCAAATGCGTTGGTCTGATCCAGCCTTGAATTAGAGGTCACGTCGTCCCTGATTCCGAAATCAAGGGTGAAGGTCAGGTCGTTGTCCATTTTCTTGGCGGGCGCTTTCTTGCTGAAATTGATCGTGAAAGGAAGTGGGAATCCACGTCTGCGCCACCTCATACCAAAGGTCATCTCCGTAGACCTTACTTCGCTCAACTGATAATCGATCAGGCTGAGACTAAGTGTCCGGCTTTTCGCATAAACCAACCTTCCGGAAAATTGTGACTTGGTGGAAAAATCGACACCGATGAGTGGAGCGAATTGCTCTTGCAAAGTCATGTTGGGTATAAGGAAATACGGTACGAAATTCCCTGAAGTTGTGTCCAGGAAGGAAGGGAACTTGCGGTAGAGAACATCTTCGAATAACAGCGCCGAATTGAAGCTGTTCATACTCAGCGTACTATTATATGCGTGAGTCAGTGCGAAACTTGTGAAGATCCGGTCCATTCCGCTGATCCGCGTAAGTCCATTATATGTCAATCTCCAGTTCGGCAATGGCATATAACCTGACATGGGATTGGAACGTACATAATTGCCCTCTCCCGTTTTCAGTAAAGGAATCGTCTTTGGATCCTTTTTGGTATAAGCTGAAATGAAAGAAGGTATGAGCACATCCTGGGCATATCTCCCATAACCATAATAATACCCATCCGATCCTTTCGTCTGGCTATAGGGATTCAATTTGCCGAGCCGTTCAGAAAGCAATATCCGGTTGTTTTGGAAAGTGAGGAAAGTCTGACTGAGGTTGTTCGGGTCCGTCTTTTGGAAAAGTGTCTGAAAGGAAATGTATGAGATGCTGAAGCCGCCACCGGAATAGGGATTCAACATGGAAAAATTACCTGTTCCTATGGTATCCTTGAAAAGTGTGCTGTAGGTCTTGTTCAGTGACTTGTCCAAGTTGATATCGATGATGAAATCACGGAAAGGCTCAACCTGAGCGTTCACACTGAACCGCTTGTCATATGTCTGCCTGAAAAGATTATTCAGGGTGGGATCCTTTGAGATCAAGCCTTTAGAAGCCGCGCGATAAAGCCAACTGCTGTCTGGCTGACGGCCGAAAACGAAATCAAGGCCAGGCGCCATGCTGTTCCAGTTTTGACCTACAAATTTGGTACTATCCATGTAACCCGGCAGGAAAGTGGATGCGCCTTCGCCATATGTCGCACCAACCCGTTTTACAGCAGTGAGAACACCTAATGCGATCTTTGTAAATCCACCTAACGGTGCGATCTCTGCATCATCGCCAGGCTTTCGTGGCTTTCCACGGGCTGTGTCCTTTTTGACCCCCTGCTGTGGCTTTCCCATATCAGCTTGCGGCATCATGGACTGTTCAGTGAGTCTGCGGAGGAATTTGGATTTGGAATATAGCTGTGCAAAATTAAGTTCAAATGTTCCCGCCTTCTGGTTGCTGTTCTGAATAGTATTGCCCAACTCCACGGCAAGACGGGATGCACCTATCCAACCGTAGGTGGTCCTGTAGGAAATGTTGGCAGTGGTCCAATCCAACAGCGGGATCATGGACATCGGCAAGTTGTACGTCATGTCCAAACTCTGGTTGTACATGGTATTTCGCCCACCCTTCAGGAAGTTGCTCCAAACAGAATCTTTTTTGTCTTTCGTATCTAGCCTCCCAAATGGCTCATCGATCCGTGCATTGTTGAGGGCTTTGAAATCCAAGTTGAGTGACTTCGACAGGTCCCATCGCATGTTATACAAACGATCGAAAACAAAAAATTTGTCATAGGTTTCCGGGATCTTATACGGCCCGCCGCCGATATTCCTTGGCCGAATGGCGCCGAACTGTCGACGTACATCCCATCGTATACCGATCAGATTGGGCATAGGATTGAAATTGAATCCTCGAATGAAATCGACCCAACGGGTGCGGGCTTTGACCACTTTCTTGAATGGCTCCTTGAATTTCGACTGACTATTGAAGGTATATCCGACCCCTCCCTGCTGTTTGACGACCTCGTTTGATTCGATCAATGGGTTGTGGTGTTGTGTGGCCGTGTATGCATAGCTGAAGTCGAAATTGGAGATGCTCCAGAGCTTGGGACGTTTGGTCAAACTTGGTGCTTTTCGGACATTGGTCAGGTTGATCGTCTTGATGCTGGTGAAATCCACCGCCTCATTGCGTATGGAATCCTTGGCACTGCCCGAATATGCCTTTAATTTATTCCTGAGGATGACATCCTTATCATATGGGTCGTACTGCGGGGAGCTCACTATGCGCGAGTAGCTGGCGAAGAACGGTATCTCGATCATGGCCTTCCGGGGTAGCAATTTCCCCAATTGGAGATTAGCAGCAAGATCAACTTGATTGAAATCGTCCCTGTACCTTTCATTCACACGCTGCTCCAGCTGACCAAATCCGAAAGTATGTCGGTTACCCGAAACCGAGAGTGTTCCGAGATCGGCCAGTTGCATGTTCATCTGGCCTACAGCGGCCCAACCGCCGCTTTCATTGATCCCTGAAAGTCGGAGTTCATTGACCCAAACCTCGCCACTCAGGGGAGCCCCCCCTCCGGCACCACCTCTATGATTCTCAATTGCCACAAGAATACCTTTCACCTCCCCGAGGTTAGGGTTGCCGATGATCGCAATGGAGCGTTCACCTGTAGACTCCCTATAGATCTTTGTAGGATCCGACGAGCTGAGGTTACGTCTGATCTTCAAGTTCACCAGTTGTGTAAGGTCGTAATCCAGGTTGTTCTCAACAGGCCAGATGACGGCCGGATCGCTTGTTCCGAATGGCGTGACTTTGAGAGGATACCTGATCTCGTAAAAATTGTTGATATAATCATTGCCGACCCGGATCACGGCATAGAGGTCGCCATCCTGAAGTGATTGTTGGCCACGAATGCTTTCCGCATGCAGGAACATGAGCATGTTCTTATATTGTCGGAGGTCGTAATTGATGTTTTTGAATACAGCCCTTGAATCCCCGTCCTTCAGTCCGGAAAAATTCAGACTCAATGCCTGTTCATTCTGAAGGATATTGATACCCCCATTGCTCAGTGATTGAACCCTTTCGATTCCGGGGGGGGTGCGGTAAGGTATAGGGTCGCGTTTGTCATTTTCCTCGATGTTCACAGCGGACACATTGAATGTCGTGGGGCCGTTCAGGTCCACGGGCTTGTATTGCCCAGCAGTGTCCACATCAAATGCGAAGCGCCTCCAGTTGTTCCGGACCAATTCCAATTTAGCGAAACGCAGGACCGTGGAATCCTCAAAATCGGTCATGAACATGCGAAAGAAACGGATCGATTTGAAGTCTGGTATCTCTCCCACTTTACCATTGTATTGAGAAATGGGGATACGGAATTGATACCAGATCTGGTCCTGTTTTGATCCATCTGCATTCGTGACGTTTACCGCCTTCTTGTCCACTATGAAATTCTGTCCGACCTGCATGCCCGGATCTCCGGGAGGACGGAAATCCACGCGGTATTGAAAATATTCTTCCGATTCGTTGAGTGTATTGTCTCGGTTCAGGTCCTCACCATCAGGATACATGGTGCTGGAAGATGCGAAAGTGGATCCTGCAGTGGCAATCGGAGAGTTGCCCTGAGGGTTATTGAACTGTTTGTACCTGCCGAGAATACCTGTGGATGACTTGTCGAAGGACTGATCACGGTAATATTTGAAATTGTCCCCGGAAGGATCGGCGGCGGCATCCTGATATGCCTTTGATCCGGTTCCGAATTGGGTAGCCAGATCATTCAGATAGGGTTTCCGTACAACTTGTTCGGCGGAATCCTGCAGACCATCGAATCCGACATCCTGGTAAGGTCTGTCATTGGGTTCATTACTGAAAGCCTGGGTCACCTGGATCGGATTCACGGGCTGTCTGCCCCATTTTGAACTTTGTATCTGTGAAGGAATGGTAGGAGTAGGAAGTCCATTTTCATAGAAACGGCGTGAATCCTTTAGAACATCCTCGGAGATGTTCCCCAAGTTGAAAAACAGTGAACCTCCTTTCGGATTTGTTCCTTTTATGAATGGATCCAGCACCCAGAATTCAATGAATTCAATATTGGAAGATTCGAAATCGGTCTGGTCTATGCTGCGCATCATACCCCCCCATCTTGTCCTCGGGTTCAGTAATTTTCCATTTGCGTCAGTTCCAGCGGTAGAATAATTGTAAGGTCCTTTCTCCGTAGGATAATAAGCAAGGTCGAAAGTGACCAGCTGATTTTGTCCAAAATCCGGTGTACGCCTCGGGAATATTTCAAGTTGTGAGACTGCCCTTACCCTTGGGTCGGATAATTCCTGGAGATTTCCGGAGAGTGGGTTGTTCGGACTCCTTTTCTCCTGCAGTATCGGCTCAATGTTGTACCAGGCCAATTTCGCCCTGTTCTTCCCATAGTCCAGATCATCAAAAAGATCCGATTCGGGAAAAAGGATCTTGCCCAGTTTGTCCGTTGCGCCGTGAGGCGTGGATGCCAAAGCCCAACTGATCAGCGGGAAACGCAGATCAATACTGGCCTTCGTCCCTTCAAAATCATCAAGGTAGATGAGTCCATTCTGCCCCTTGCCGATCTGTGGTGCGTGACCCGGTATCATCTTTGCAGCTTCGGCGAAAGCAGTGATGGTGGAATTTCCCGAAGGCTTATAATTGGGAAGTTTGCCCAACCACTTATTCAACCGGGGAAGTTCATTCTGGTAGTTCGCATCCACACCCATCATCGTATTTCGGATCGGATCCGTACCGTATTCCATCTTGGTGAAAAAAGGACGCTCGCTGAGGCGCACCATGGTACCTCCAAAAGAGAATTTTCTGCTTACCATATAGTCCCATCTCAATCCCATATAGGTGCGCTGCTGCACACCGAATGTGGCATTGTTCTCGAAGTTTACGGTGATCGGCAGACCAGAACGACGTATGGCTTCATTGATCACCCGGATGGTACCTCCTATATAATCAATGGTATAGTCTATATTCTCCTGAAGGACTTGTCCACCCGCCATCACCTTAACCGACCCCTGCGGTATGTTGTATGCATTGAGCGGGATGTCTCCGGTGACGCTACCAGTCTTCGCCTGGCCTTTGATCAGGAATCTGTCCAAGTTGGCATATGTCTGTGCGATCGCTTTGATGGTGTCATAAAGCGGATAAAAAAGGTATTTACTCCTCAAGGAAGGATCGCTCGTGAATATGTAGTCCAGATCATGACCGAAAGGCTCCAAAACCGGGAAAATGATGCGGCTCTGGTTCGAGTTCACGGTATACCCTTCCACATAATCGAAAACACCATCCGGTTGAGGATCGTTCTGGTTATTCAGTCGATCAAGGCGAAGCAGGGTTAAAAGAGGTGTGCCAGCCTGATCACCTTCCGTGATATATCTTTTTTCACCACCCCCCGGCTCCTGGTATAGGACATTGAGTTGGAAATCCGTCCGATCCAACTGGCCGAATCCGATGGAATAGACGTTCTTCATCATCAGGTCCCAGATCGGAAGTGCCGGGCGTTGGGAAGTTGCCTTGAGCAGTTTCAGGAACAACACCTTTTGCACGCCTGACAAAGAATCAACAGGCACATCCTGCGAAAATTCTCCCACCTGAAATACTTTGCCATTATAGGTGTATTGATAAGCAACCCCAAGTACTTCATCACTTTGCAAAGTGACGTTAAGCGATATCGTACCCAACTGCCTGTTGAAAGTATATTGCGTCGTATCCAACTTACGGGCGAAGGTCTTCTCATAATCCTGAACGGGGAGGAGTCCCAAACCCGCCAGTTTATTGCTGATCAATGCCGGGTTTCGGCTGGCAGGGTCGCCTGTGAGTTTACGATAAAGATCATTGCTGCCGTTGGATGGGAGGTCTGTTCCAGGTGTAGGATTTATGACTGGGGGTTTCTGATAGGGTTTCTGTTCGCCAAGGTCCATCAGTCCAACGACATCACGAGTCTGGGTGGTGGTACCGGTTCGATTAGTCACCCACACTTCCATCCTTAGTATCTGCACCTGTGAACTGATCACGGGCAACTTCTTCATTGCATTATTGAAGTTGTTACGGAAATACTGTCCTACCAGGAAGTGTCTGTTCTCCTCATATTCACCTGCCTTCAACGAGAACTGAGAAGTGTTGCTTCCACCTTGTAGTGCAACTGACTGGCGCTGGGACCTCTGAATGGCGAATATGGTAGATACCCAGAACTTTCCGAACTGCAATTGACTTTTGATACCGAAAAGCTGCTGCGCCCCGGGGATCAGCGTGCCTTTTGAAGCAAAAGAGGTATTTCCGATCTCTATTTTTTTAATGATCTCGTCAGCCTTTCCCGTATAATCAAGCTTTAACTGATTCTCGAAATCAAACGTATTTTGTGTATTGTAACTGATCGGCATACGCATCTTATCCCCGATGCTTCCGATCACGTTGAGGTTAGCGGCCATGTCAAAATCCAGTCCACCATTCTTGCGCGCGCGTTCTGGCAAGGTTGGGTTCTTGATGTTCTGTCCCTGATACCCAGCAGTGAGATTCACCTCACCCTGGGGTCTGATATCGATTTTACCACTTCCGAATAGTCGATTGAACAGATCGTCATGTACTTTCAAGGTTGGTTTTTGGAAGCGACGGTTGAGCAAACTGGTGGTATTGGCTCGGTCGTGGAAATAATCCACCTCAGCCTTCCTCGACTGCACACGCATATACTCATCCACGCTCAGTGAGGCAGGCTTGCGATAATAATGCCCACCTATCTTTTCAATCACATAATATTCCTTGGTTTTGGGATCATATACGAGGGAGTCCTTGATATTGGAAGGATCCTTCAGGTCGAAAGGACTCCGGCGAGGCTCTGTCAGCTTATCTCCACGACGGTCGCTAATGGGGAATCTCAGGGAATCATTTCCGGGAACGGTATCCAGAAAAGGGCGCATGGTGCCGAATCGCATATAAGGTGAGGCACGCGAATGAACGGCCAGACCTGAAGCGAACAGGATGGACAATAGGATGTTATAGACGATGCGTCTTGACAAAATTTCCCTTCTTGTTTTTGGGTAGAAATCAACTCAAATTGACTGCAGGGCTTTTTTGATGATCGTTTCCAGATTCATTTGTTCAGGGTCGGATTGGAATGCCTTTCTGACGGCCTGTTCGGCAGCCGGACGGGCGATCCCGAGCGCTATCAAGGCATTTAACGCATCCTGCTCTAATGTATTGTATTTGAACGATGAAGAATTAGAAGTGGCATGATCACCCTTGCCCAGTTTGTCCCTCAACTCCAGAATGATCCTTTCCGCAGATTTCCTGCCTATCCCTTTGACATTTTCCAGAGTCCGATTGTCCCCTTTCAAAACAGCCTGAGCGATCTCCCCGGGTCGAAGAGAAGACAACATCATTCGGGCTGTTGCTGCACCCACACCATTGATCCCGATCAGGTGTACGAACATGTTTTTTTCCTCCAAATCGTGAAATCCGTATAGAGTCTGTCCATCCTCGCGGAAATGCTGGTAAATGAACAACTTGCATTTCTCCATTTGCTGGATCTGACCAAAAGTGTTCAAGCTGATCTGAACCTCATATCCTACTCCCCCTACTTCCATGTGAAGCAGAGACGGTGATTTGAAAGTAATATGGCCATTCAGGTAGGCGATCATGGTCAGTAAAGGGATTGTAAAAATAAATGTATTTGCCTAATTGCCAATCAAATAGTTCTTAATCGGCAGTTTGCCCCCCAAATTGTAATTTAGCGACCCAAATCATCGCACAAAGCATGCCAACCAAGATCACTGCGGCCATCACTGCCATAGGAGGATACGTCCCCGAGGACAAACTCACCAATGCGGATCTGGAAAAGATCGTGGAGACCAACGACGAATGGATTAAAAGCCGTACGGGAATTTCAGAAAGACGCATTTTGAAAGGCGAAGGAAAGGCCACCTCCGATTTAGTGGTCCCGGCAGTTCAGCAACTCTGTAAGCAACGAGGCATCACCCCGGAGGATATCGAGTGCCTGATCGTGGCCACGGTCACACCGGATATGTTTTTCCCATCCACCGCCAACGTCGCCTGTCAGAAATTGGGAGCAAAGAATGCATGGGGATTCGACCTGGCAGCCGCGTGTTCTGGTTTTCTTTTCGCCCTCACCACAGGCGCATCATTGATAGAAAGCGGCCGTTATAGTCGTGTTGTCGTGGTTGGTGCCGATAAAATGAGTTCCATCATCGACTATAGCGACCGCACCACCTGTATTCTTTTTGGCGATGGTGCCGGGGCTGTTCTATTGGAGCCGAATAAGGAAGGATTCGGCGTTCTGGACAGCATTTTGAAGACCGATGGCAATGGGGGGAAATACCTCAATATGAAAGCTGGTGGATCATTACATCCCTCTACCATAGAGACTGTAACCAACCGGGAACATTATGCCATGCAGGAGGGTCAGGCCGTGTTCAAGTTTGCAGTAGTCGGTATGGCAGATGTCTCCTACGAACTGATGGAAAGAAACGGCTTGAAAGCGGCGGATATCGCGTGGCTGGTACCACACCAGGCAAACAAAAGGATCATCGATGCAACCGCAAACCGGATGGGTCTTCCTGAAGGTAAAGTCATGATGAACATAGCCAAGTACGGCAATACGACCGCAGCAACGATTCCACTCTGCCTATGGGACTATCAGGACCAACTCAAAAAAGGCGATAATATAGTTCTCTCTGCCTTTGGAGGTGGATTCACTTGGGGTGCGACCCTTGTCAAGTGGGGGCACTGAATTTGGAATTCCGGATTGAACAGCCAACAGCCTAACAATGTTCTTGCCGGGGATCGCCTTCTTTACACACAGAATGAATTTGAGAATTGCGCATTCCGGATTGAACTACCCCAAATACGGATCAGCATAGAAGTGTCCATCCCTGCGACTATGAACGCAGTTTCTGTTCACTGAATTTTAGGTATTTTCACCTATTCCAATCAATCTTTCATTTTTCAAATATGGCAGACAAGGATTTTCCTATGAGTGGGTTCAGTTCATTAGCGATACATGGTGGGCATGAGCAGGATCCCCGCTATTCCCATCTCACCCCCATCTATGCGGCCTCTACGTTCGTATTTGATGATGCTGAACAAGGCATGCGGCGGTTCTCCGGAAAGGAGCCTGGCTTCATCTACTCCCGATGGGGCAATCCGACGATGGCCGAAGCCGAGGAAAAGATCGCAGCCATGGAATGCTTCGGTATAAAACATCCCGGAGGAGCTAAAATGGAAGCAAAAGGCATCCTACATGCTTCCGGAATGGCAGCGATCACCAGCCTCCTGTTGTCAACTTTAAGAACCGGGGACAAGGTTCTATCGCATTTCTCATTATACGGCGGCACACAGGAAATGATGGACCGTATACTACCCGATCTAGGAATGGCAGCCGTCATCACAGATCTTCGGGATCTCTCTAAAGCAGAAGATGTGCTAAAAGCAGATCCATCCATACGACTTATCTATCTGGAAACACCTGCTAATCCCACCATCCAATGCGTGGACATAGAAGCTTTGACTGCATTAGGCAAAAAGCATGGAAAAACCGTGGCCTGTGATAACACCTTTGCTACGCCATACCTGCAACAACCATTCAAGTACGGCGTGGATTTCATTGTGCATTCGACAACAAAATTCCTGAATGGCCATGGCACCTCCATCGGTGGTGTACTATTGGGTCGCGATATCGAATTCATGAACGCTCGTGCCACCAAAGTCCACAGACTGCTGGGGGGGAATGCCAATCCATTCGATGCTTTCCTCCTCATCAACGGCATGAAAACGCTGGAAATCCGAATGGAACGCCACTGCAGCAATGCCATGGACGTTGCCCATTTTCTGGAAAAGAGGGATGCCGTTGCCAAAGTGAATTACAATGGCCTCTCCTCACACCCGGACAATGCAACCGCCAGGAAACAGATGCGACATCCCGGCGCCATGCTCAGCTTTGAACTCAAAGGAGGTCTTGACGCGGGCATCAGCCTGATGAACAATTTGAAGCTATGCACACGTACCGTTTCCCTCGGCACTTGTGACACCCTGCTCTGCCATCCGGCATCCATGACTCATTATGGAGTGCCCCGAGAAGATCGCTTGCGGTATGGCATAACCGACGGTCTGATCAGGATGAGCGTAGGCATGGAGAATATTGAGGATATCCTCACCGACCTTGGTCAAGCCCTGAAATGAGGACTCATGACCCAAACTATATACTCCGTCCTGACAATCTCGCTATGGATCTTCATACTGTATGAGGCATTATCAATGCTGCGCAGGAGATACCGAGCCGGTAAATGGATCCCCGGGACTGGACAGGAATGGAGATCGCTGAGTAATGATGTACTTACCCTAGCCATGGCCATTGGATTACTTTTTCTACTTGATTCCCGTTTCAAGAAACCACTGGATGCGGTTCTTTCACATGTACATGATCGATTTCCGGAAACAGAATTCAAATCGGATCCGGTTGGGCGATCACAAAAATTATCAGACTATTCCGGCAAATTGATCATACTCAACATTTGGGCCAGTTGGTGTGGTCCATGCAGATTGGAAATGCCCGGACTTGATGATATCCAAAAGGAATTCGGACAAAGAGGCCTGTCGGTCATAGCATTATCCGATGAACCTCCTTCCACTGTCAGAGATTTCATCCTGCAACACCCATACTCTTTCACGACAGGTTCCATCATCAGATCGAACAACATGTTGGACAGTCTGGATACCCGGCCCGTCAGCATCCTCATCGACCCTGAAGGAAGGATTCTGGACATGGCAGTGGGAGCAAGGGGACATGCCTTTTTTAGCAGTTGGGTGAAGTCTCATTTACAGCTTAAATGATCAATCGGAAACCCTTTTTGCCGGATAAGAAGTATATTCCGAAACCAAAAACCATGGAACATGAAACTTTTCCAGTCCCTTTCACTCCTCCTTGTAACCAGCTTATTGTTTGTTGGCTGTTCCACAAAGAAGCATTATGACACCATCATAACAAATGGTATCATCTATGACGGAAGCGGCGGAGCTCCCGTCAAGGCCGATCTTGGAATAGTCAACGATACTGTTGCCGCCATCGGTGACCTCTCCTCGGCTTCTGCCACGGAACGTATCGATGCAAAAGGCAAGGCAGTCACACCCGGATTCATCAACATGATGGGACATTCCGAGGAATCACTTATCATCGACGGACGAGGGCAGAGCGATATTCGCCAAGGAGTAACGCTTGAGATTTTCTGTGAATCAAGTCCCGCTCCATTGACGGAGAAAATGAGGCTACAGGCCGAGCAAGGTCAAGGGGATTTTCGATACAAGGTGGAATGGCATTCACTTGGTGAATACATGAATTTCCTGGAAAAGAAGGGCATCGCACCCAACATCGCCTCTTTCGTTGGCGCCGGAACCATTCGCATGAACGTTATTGGAGAAGAGAACAAAGCACCGACTCCAGTGCAATTGGACAGCATGAAACAACTTGTGGCACAAGCTATGCAGCAAGGTGCATTGGGCGTAACCTGCGCACTCATTTATCCACCTGACAATTTCGCGACCACAGATGAATTGATAGCACTCTGCAAAGAAGCCGCCAAATACGGAGGCACTTACAGCAGTCACATGCGCAGTGAAGCTAACCAGTTTACACAGGCTGTGAACGAACTCATCACGATCGCTCGGGAAGCGGGATTGCCTGCTGAGATCCACCATCTCAAGGCTGCAGGAAAAAGCAACTGGAACAAACTGGATTCAGTCATCAACATAGTGGAAAAAGCTCGTAAAGAAGGCCTTCAGATAGATGCGGACATGTATACGTACGTGGCAGGCGCCACCGGACTGACATCTGCATTTCCACCAACCCTTCAGGACGGTGGCTTTGGAAAGCTCAGGGAAAGATTGATGGATCCCAAGTGGAGGGCCAAAATGAAAATAGCGATGAACAGCAACCCGCAAGATTGGGAAAATCTTTACAGTGGCGCAGGTGGTCCGGAACATGTACTGCTTCTCGGCTTCAAACAGGACTCCCTCAAAAAATACACTGGGAAAACGATCGCTGATGTAGCCAAGATCCGGAATCAGAGCGCAGAAGATTGTGCCATGGACCTCATCATCCAGGACAGTACAAGAGTGGGTGTTGCCTATTTCCTCATGAACGAAGACAATGTACGCAAACAAGCAGGACTTCCCTGGGTGAGTTTCGGAAGCGATGAAGGCTCTTATACCACGGAAGGAGTTTTCCTGAAATCCAATGCACATCCACGCGCATATGGCAACTTCGCCAGATTTTTGGGTAAATATGTTCGTGATGAAAAAGTATGTACCCTGCAGGAGGCGATCCGTAAATTGGCCAACCTTCCCGCAGAACATCTGAGACTAAAGAACAGAGGCATGCTCAAAGCAGGCTATTTCGCTGATGTGGTGATTTTCGACCCCGCTACAATTCAGGACCATTCCACTTTTGAAAAGCCACATCAATACTCCACCGGTGTATCGGATGTGTGGGTCAACGGGAAGCAAGTATTCAAAAATGGAGAACCCACCGACGCCCGCCCAGGTCGTTTCGTAAAGGGACCAGGATTTGGTTCAGCCACCAAATAATGAGGGATATCCAATAAACATACCCTTACATTAATGTCATTTATTGCCAATCTGAATCGTCGAATGATTTCAGGAATTTGAAACGATATGGAAATAAGGATACGGCAAGCCGTTCGCAAAGATTGTCCACGTCTCATGGAATTGGTCAGAGAACTGGCGGTTTATGAAAAAGCCCCCAATGAAGTGACGGTGACAGAGCAACATTTCGAAGAAAGTGGGTTCGGTGAACATCCTGTATGGTGGGCGTTGGTCGCTTGCACGGATGCACCCCTTGATCCAGGGAAAGAAATCATCATCGGATTTGCGTTATGGTATATACGCTATAGCACTTGGAAGGGACAAGTGATGTATCTGGAGGACCTCAATGTCACTGACTCGATGCGAGGTTATGGCGCAGGTAAATTGCTGTTCGAAGCACTGATCGAGACCGCAAGACAACGAGGATTCAAAAGGATCATCTGGCAGGTACTTGATTGGAATGAGCCAGCGCTCAATTTTTACAGGAAATTCGACACGGCGTTCGACGCGGGATGGATAAACTGCTCACTGGAACTTTAGTTCACACTTTCCGCGCTGACACTTTTATCGATCTTCATGATCAAACCCTGCAGAACCTTGCCGGGCCCCGCCTCTATGAAATGATTGGCGCCATCATGGATCATCGATTGGACACTTTGTGTCCAACGAACAGCTCCTGTCAATTGATCCATCAGGTTCTGCTTGATCTGATCGGGGTCGGTTACTGCTTTTGCCACTACATTCTGGTAAATGGCGCAGGAAGGATTATGGAATCGGGTCCGATCGATCGCTTTTGCCAATTCCTGTTTTGCAGGCAACATTAGTGGAGAATGGAAAGCACCACCCACTGGCAGGACAAGCGCACGTTTAGCACCTGCGGCTTTCATCCTCTCACAAGCCAACTCGACCCCCTTTATACTACCGCTGATGACCAACTGGCCCGGACAATTGTAATTGGCCGGTACCACCACTTCACCAGTTTCGCTAGTGACAGCTGCACAGATCTCCTCAACTTTCTCATCAGCCAATGCGAGAACAGCAGCCATCGTTGATGGCTGAAGATCACATGCTTTTTGCATGGCTTGTGCGCGTATGCTAACGAGTTGTAAAGCATCTTCGAAACTGAGCGTGCCACTGGCCACCAAAGCGGAGAACTCTCCCAGGGAATGTCCAGCGACCATCATAGGCATGACCCCTTCTACACTTTTGAATGCGATCACTGAATGCAGGAAAACGGCAGGTTGAGTGACATTGGTCCTCTTCAGGTCCTCATCCGAACCCTGGAACATGATATCAGACAAGCGAAAGCCGAGCAGATCGTTGGCCTGCTCGAATAATTTCCGGGCAAATGCGCTATCCTCAAAATGGAACTTCCCCATTCCAGGAAACTGGGAACCCTGTCCAGGGAAAACAAATGCGTGCTTCATAGAATGATTCTTGGCCCGCAAAAATAGGTCAAATGGAACAACCGAAGCAACTGAGTCCTCAGTGATGATGGAAAATGATTCAATGGAGTCGTGAACCGATCAGCCTGATGAATTCACTCCTGGATTCATTTTTCTCAAACTCTCCCCAGAATGCTGAAGTGGTGGTGACGGAATTCTGTTTTTGAACGCCCCTCATCATCATGCATAGGTGAGAGGCCTCGATGACCACAGCCACTCCCAATGGATTCAGCGTTTCCTTGATGGCATTTAGGATCTGGGTGGTGAGGCGTTCCTGAACTTGCAAGCGACGCGCATAAACATCAACCACTCTTGCGATCTTGCTCAACCCCGTTATCCATCCGTTAGGAATGTAAGCGACATGGGCTTTCCCATAAAAAGGGAGCATGTGATGTTCACAAAGACTGTACAGCTCGATGTCCTTGACAATGATCATCTCACTCACTTCCTCATGGAATTTGGCGGAATTGATTATGTCGCGGGCATCGATCTGGTAACCTTGGGTCAAGTACTGCATCGATTTGGCAACTCGCTCCGGAGTTTTGATGATCCCTTCCCTTTCTATGTCCTCTCCCAACAAGGAAAGTGTATTACGGTAATGGTCAATGAGACCTGCGGTCACTTGTTCGTCAAAATGTTCATGCTTCCTGTATGCCATATGCGGGGTTGCTTTATTTTATGTGTCGTAATGCTTGATCTGTCAACGACCGTCAAAATCACTTGAAGTGTCGATTTTACTTTCACTAAGCGGGGTATTCCACGAAATTTCTGGGTGTTTCATAAAGAGTGACCTTCAATTCTAGTGACTCATTGATGTAAGGCCTGATCATATCGTAGATGACTATCGCGATGTTCTCCGCACTCGGATTCAGGTTAAGGAATTCGGGCAGATCCAGGTTCAGGTTCTTGTGGTCAAATCGGTCAAGAATATGGCGTCGAACGAGATCAGAAAGCACCTTCATATCGATCACATAACCCGTCTCTTCATCAACTTCGCCAGAGACCCTGACGATCAATTCATAATTGTGCCCGTGAAAATTCGGGAGATTGCACTTGCCGAACACGGCCTTGTTCTTCTCTTCATCCCATAATGGGTTGTTCAGTCTATGCGCCGCATTGAAATGTTCATGCCTGGAAACTGCAATCTTTTTCCCCATTGAAGATGATTTTTTGTCCCTTTCGGAGGTATCGTTCTCACGGTCAATCAGCAGCAGGTCGATGATGATAACGACCAGGCCGGTGAAAAGTTCAACCTTAACCGAAATATTCGACGTAGATCCTGGGTGTTTCCACCAATTTGATCCCATGCAGTTCAGCTCCGGATGGAATATGATGTTTCAACTCGTGCCATATGCCCAGGATCAGGTTCTCTATGGATGCTATTTTACCCTGCATGAAATCAACATCCACATTAAGGTTTTGGTGGTCGAGTTTATCGATCACGCGCTCTCGTATGATGGTACTCAGGTATTTGGCATCAACGACGAATCCTGTTTCGGGATTGGGCACCCCTTTCACTGTAACGAAAAGTTCAAAATTGTGGCCGTGCCAATTTTCGTTGGCGCACTTCCCGAACACCTCTTCATTACGCTCCCTGGACCAGGAAGGGTTGTACAGTTTGTGGGCAGCATTAAAATGTTCGACCCGGGTGAGGAAGACCATCTGATATATAAGCCTTTTGGTAGAATGCAAAGTTAGGATTATACGACGAATGCACCTTTCAAAATGATAGATATATGCTGCCTTTGTACAAAGGCATAAGGTACTCAGTCCATCATTTGTAGCCAAACCTTCATCATTTCGGGTTTCGGGATTCATATACAGCACTTTTTATGCAAATTTGCATTATGAAAATCCTGATCGTTGCCGCCATGGAACTGGAGATCGCCCCATTCGAACAGTTAGTGAACAACAAGGAGCTTGGGGGTCCGGACGATCATATCGAGATTCTTTATACGGGAGTTGGGATCATGGAAGCTACTTATGCACTTGCGTCAAGGCTTTCTACCCACAAACCCGATCTGGCCATTCAGGCAGGGATCGGAGGTTCCTTCCATTCGATCCATCCACCCGGGTCGATCTTCGCCATACTCGATGATGCTGTGGGCGATATGGGTGTAGTGGAAGGTGGATCACTGAAGAATATCGTGGACATGGGTTTTGCTTCCCCTGATAAATTTCCCTATAGCGGGGGCCTGCTGCACAATAAATACCCTGACCTCTTGGAGATGTCCGGTCTTAAGGCAGTCAAAGGAATAACGGTCAACGAGATCACCACCGATCCGAAAAAGAACCAGTTGATCGCGGAGAAATACACCCCGGTGATTGAATCCATGGAAGGAGCCCCATTTCATTATGTTTGTCTGGAAAAAGGCGTCCCCTTTTTGCAGATTCGCTCGGTATCTAATTTCGTTGGGGAACGGGACATGAAGAACTGGGATCTCGTAGGGGCCGTACGAATTCTGAACGACACGCTCACTCAATTGGTACAAATCTTCACAGACACTCCTACTCCATGACACTGACCATTGGTTTCTCACCTTGCCCAAACGACACTTTCATATTTGATGCTTTGATCAATAATAAAGTGGATACGGAAGGAATTGTTTTTGACTACCGGCTTGAAGATGTAGAGACACTCAACCGACTTGCCAGATCCGGTGAATTGGACATCACGAAGATCAGCTATGGTGTATTGCCGTTGGTTCTCCGCGATTATATCGTATTGAATTCAGGTGGTGCACTTGGAAAAGGCGTCGGCCCCTTGTTGGTCTCCAGAAAAGCATTGAGTGAAGAAGAATTGAGCAAAAGCGATGTGGTTCTTCCCGGCATTCACACTACCGCCCACCTGTTATTCACGATGGCCTATCCCGATGTTCACCACAAGAGATTCATTCCTTTTGACAAGATCGAAGATGCGGTATTGAACGGCGAAGCGGATGCAGGAGTCATCATCCATGAAAACAGATTCACTTACGCATCCAAGGGACTGTTCAAAATTTCCGACCTCGGTGCCATTTGGGAAGAAAAAATGAAGCAGCCCATCCCGCTCGGAGGCATCATCATCCGAAGATCCCTTGGTAATGATCTGGCTAAAAAAGTGGACCGGATCATCCGACGAAGCCTGGAATTTGCTTTCGCAGCACTGCCGGAACTACCTGATTTTGTGCGGGAGAATGCACAGGAAATGGATGAGGCCGTGATGAGGCAACACATCGACCTTTATGTGAATGATCATAGCCTCGACTTGGGAACCGGGGGCAAGGCAGCAGTCTGGCAATTGCTCATGGTTTCTTCCCGATTGCACCCGGAACCCGCATCCGGCTCCTTCGAGGTATTCCTCTGAACATCAACTTTTTTTCAAAGCCGATGCATATGTCTCGAGACAACGTGCTCTGGCAAAAGCATGCTCCACGATCGGCTGAGGATAGGATGAATTTCCTACATCAGATACCCAACGATTTATGTATCGCCTTTCCGGATCGAATTTATCTGTTTGTAGATAGGGATTGAATACCCTGAAGTAGGGAGCCGCATCACAACCACAACCTGCCGCCCACTGCCATCCACCATTATTGGATGCGAGGTCGAAATCAAGCAGTTTACGGGCGAAATGAGCCTCTCCCCATCTCCAGTCGATAAGCAGATGCTTGGTCAAAAAACTAGCCGTGATCATGCGGACCCGATTATGCATGTGACCGGATTCAAGGAGTTCCCGCATGCCGGCATCCACTATGGGATATCCGGTCGTTCCATTCATCCAACGTTCGAATTCCTCCTCATTGTTCCGCCACTTGATATTTTCGTAATCGGATTTAAAGCAATACCCCTTACCCACCCTGGGAAATTGGAATAAGATCATATGGTAGAATTCACGCCAGATCAGTTCATTCAAATAGGTTTCACTCAAAGTCATGACCCTCCTGCATAACGCTCGGATGCTGATGGTACCAAAACGAAGGTGAACTCCAAGTCGGGATGTGGCAGGCAGCGCCGGATAGTCCCGTAATTCCCCATATTTCCTGATTAGGTCGTCCTGTACCTCCTTCTTGGGAAATTCCATACCAACGGCCTTGAATCCCATCTTTTGCAGGGATGGAATAGGAGGTTGATCCTGCTTGTAATATGCCTTGACCTGATGCATTGAAGGGTATGGATCAAGGTCAGAAGACTTCAAAAGAGTTTTCCATTTACGGCTATAGGGAGTGAAGACAGTATATGGGTTACCGTCATCTTTGACCACTTCGGAGCCTTCTAAAACCACATGATCTTTGAAGGTGATGAACCGGATTCCCTGCGCTTCCAATTCTTTATTTATGGCAAGATCCCTTTCGATGGCATAGGGATCCGAATCGTGGTTAGCATAAACGGCGCCTATGGAATATGTACTGTTCAATTGAGCAAATATTTCCGTTGGCCGTCCGTGATGGACTTCTATGGCCGCACCCCACTCTGATAACTGCTGGGATAATGAGGTTACTGCTTGGTGTATGAATTCCACCCTTGGATCTTTGCGATCCTCCAGAAGGTCAAGTATGTTCTTGTCAAAAACGAAAATGGGCACCACCGGCTTTCCTGCAGACAAAGCCCTGTACAAACCGGCATTATCGTCCAGACGAAGGTCACGACGGAACCAGAAAATGTTCACCTCGGGCAATGTATTGGGAACCATGATCATTAAACAAATGTCATGAGAAAAAGTTGACGACTTTGACGATTCAAGGGAAATGAATGGACATGATGAAATTGAAAACAGTTCAACTTCAGAAATCACGCCCTAAAACCACCAAGGGATGGAAATCCTGGGAAGGAATAAATGGAATAAAGTTTACGGGGATGGAAACCGTTTCAGGAAAAACGGAAAACCCGACATCGAGGTTTCGGACCTGATGCCATAGAGATCAGAGTGTAAATTACTGTGTGATGATGCCGGACTTGACCGCATACATAACCAGACCCGCCATGGACTTGGCACCTGTTTTTGTCTTGAGTTTGTCCCTGATAGCTTCTACAGTTCTAGGGCTCAGATCAACCATGTCCGCGATCTCCTTGGTACTTTTTTCCTCGCACATGAGTCGAAGTATGGTAACCTCCTTGTCAGACAATTTGGCCTCTGTGGGTGTGATCGCTTCTGCTTGCCTTTTGAGACGCAGTCCGTCGATCAATGCCTTGTTGGTCAATTGATTGAAAAAATATTCCTGCTCATGCACGGTCTTGACGGCTTCATATATCACTTCGGAATCGGAGTTCTTGGTCAGGTAGGCATTGGCGCCTAACTCCATGAGTTTGGAGATCATGGAATGATCATTATGCATGGTCAGCATGACCACTTTGATCTCTGGGTATAATTTTTTGATCTCGGGCAGAGTGGCGATACCATCCATGATAGGCATTTGAATATCCAACAGGACCACATCGGGCGTTATATGCTTCAGAAGATTAAGCAGTTGCATGCCGTTATCCGCTTCGGCCACCATCCGAATATCCTTTTTCATGGAAAGTGCGGTCTTGACGCCTGCCCGAAAAAGCATATGATCGTCAGCAATCGCGACTCTGATGATGTCATCGGATCCTTCTTGCTTCATGGAATAGATTTTACCTGGGTTTTGAAGGGGGCCCTATAGGGTTTTACGATGCAATGTTACTGAGTATCAGCCTATTTCGGAAGCGTGAAAATACTCAATTTCTTTCCGTAATTATACGGTCGGAATGATTGTGAAGCCACTGAAGCTTTCTGAATCAATAAATTATAAGGGATTGGCTCAAATGCTTTATGCCTCTGAATTGACTTGAGATCGGGACTTATATCATAAACCCTTGGGGAAAAAACATCATAATGATGAGGAAAGGGACAATTCCTAAAATGGCAGAGTGGGTAGATTTACCTTATTAAAAAATAATTGTATTGTGCTTTTAAGAACCTCATCACCGACCGAAATCATTTTTCTAGCACTTGAGTTGATTTTGGGCTTTACAATGTTTATAACTGCGATTTTAGCAGCAGTAACTGGACTCAAATACTACTCAG